>JAKUQS010000029.1 GCA_022451485.1 Gammaproteobacteria bacterium | reverse complement strand
CATCGCGGCACCCATGCTGGCACGAGTCGCGTATGAGTTTCGTCCCCCCGAATATTTTGCCCTCGCCCTGTTCGGGCTCTCGATGCTCGCCTCGATCAGTGCCGGGGGCACAGTGAGAAATCTGATCGGCGGGGTCTTCGGGGTCTGGCTAGCAACCATCGGCGCTGAACCCACCACCGGAATCGAGCGGTTCATGTTCGGCAATTACGAACTCTTTGAGGGGTTGGCCTTCGTGCGGGGATTCATCGGTCTTTTTGCAATGTGCGAATTACTGATTCAATCAAATCGGGTGAATCAGCTGGCAGACAAAATCACCATGAAGGCGGTCAAATTACCCTCGCGAGAGGACTACCGGCGTATCTGGAAAACTGTACTCCGCTCCTGCGGCATCGGCACATTCATCGGCATTCTTCCGGCCGAAGGAGCGACTGTCGCGTCCATGATCGGTTATGCCGAGGCACGCAGATGGTCAAAAAACAAGGATGAGTTTGGCAAGGGAGCCATCGAAGGAATCGCTGGCGCCGAGGCGGCAAACAATGCCGCGACGGGAGGCGCCATGGTGCCGACGATGGTGCTCGGCATTCCAGGTAGTGGGACAACGGCAGTCATCCTGGTCGGTCTAATGGTGCATGGTCTGCGGCCCGGCCCCTACCTGTTTACCGAACAAGTCGATACGGTCTATCAGATCTTCGGGGCCATGCTACTGGCCAATCTGCTGTTTATGGCCATGGGACTCTATGCTGCGAAGCTGTTTGCCCGTATTTCCCTGGTTCCCCTCCAACTGCTGTGGCCGGTTGTCTTTGCGCTCGCGACAATCGGCGCCTATGCACTCAGTTCTTCACTCCTCGACGTTTGGATTGCACTGATATTTGGAGTCATCGGTTTCTTAGCGCGGCGCCATGGCTTCGCCGTTGCACCCATCGCTGTCGGGCTGATCCTCGGCGAGATGGTCGAGACCAACTTTCAGAATTCACTGAAAATGTTCGAGGGAGCGTGGTGGCAGATTCTGACGCAACCGCTAGCAGCATTGTTCCTCTTGCTCGCGTTGTTGGGACTGTTCAGCAGTCCTATCGCAAACTGGTTTTCCCGTCGCCGGTCCTAAATGGGCAACTTGTTTTAGTGAAACGATGAACGCTACGCGACCGCTACCCCATATTGGCATAGTCCAGGGCGACGCCTGCGGCATCGGCCCCGAACTTCTGTCCAAACTACTTGGACACGAGGCAATACACGAACAAGCCCAACTACTGGTGATTTCTGATAAACGCGTCTTCGATGCAGGAAGCGCTGTATCCAAAATCAAAGCGAATATCAAAGTCATATCGGCTGCAGCGGATATCTATTTCTCCCCAGGTCATCCACAGCTTCTCGATACGCCATGCCTGGACCCGCAACACGTCACGCCCGGAGAAGTCTCAATCGAGGCCGGGCGAGCGGTGTTGAAAACCTTTGGGTTAGCACTCGATCTGGCCAAGGCCGGCACACTTGATGGAATCTGCTTCATGCCTTTCAATAAAGGTGCCATGCACATGGCCGGCATTGGCACTGAGGATGAATTAACGTGGGCTAAACAGCGACTTGGTATTACCAGTCGGGCCAGTGAATTTAACGTAATAGAGGGTATGTGGAATGCTCGAGTGACATCTCACATTCCGCTCAAAGATGTTGCCGATCGACTCAGCATCCAACACATTGTCGAAGCGATCCTACTGGCAGATCAAACTTTGAAAAAGGCAGGCTATGCCAACCCGCGCATTGCGGTGGCGGCGCTAAACCCACACGCCGGCGATGGCGGTGCTATCGGGCGAGAAGAAATCGACATCATCCAGCCCGCCGTTAGCGAAGCCAAACAGCATCAGGTCAATGTCGCCGGCCCCTTCCCCAGCGACACCCTCTATCTCAAGGTGCGTGATGGACACTATGACTGCGCGCTCAGCATGTATCACGACCAAGGACAGATTGCGATCAAGTTGCTCGGTTTCGACCAGGGGGTATCCGTGCTGGGTGGATTGCCGATACCGATAGCGACCCCAGCCCACGGAACCGCATTCGATATCGTCGGGACCAACCGTGCCAACGTCCAGCCTGCCCTCAATGCACTGCGCATTGTCAGCGCGATGGCTAGCGGCCAGACGCACCGCTTCGCCTGACAAAAACGTGCAATACGCGGCACATGGGTATCGGGGCCAAACCAGATCATGATCGACTGCGCAGAGGAATTGCGACTGATTGAAGATCAGTAGCTGGACCGAACTTCATATGTACCCAATCGCTTGGCTTAGGATCGGTTGCGCGGGCACGCACTATCCGTTATGCCACCTCTGCGTGCAACGCATTCAACACCGCACTCGAGAAACTCAGTGTGCTCGCGCTGCCACCAAGATCCGGCGTGTGACAGACACGATTCGCGAGCACCGCATTGACGGCTCGGTTTATTGCGACTGCCGCTTCACCGAGGAGTGGCTGCTGTTTCCGATGTGACAACCAGTCAAGCAGCATGGCACACGACAACAAGATCGAGCTGGGGTTGGCAATCCCGCGGCCGGCAATGTCTGGCGCTGAACCATGCACTGCTTGAGCCATTGCATGTTCATCGCCCACATTGAGGGCGCCCGCCAGCCCAAGCCCACCGCTCAGTGCGGCCGCTTCATCTGACAAAATGTCCCCATACATGTTAGTTGTTACGATGACATCAAAAGTCTCGGGCCTGAGTACCAATTTTGCTGCCATGGCATCAATAATCATCTCGTTCAACGCAATGTCCGTATAGGCCTGACTCACTTCGCGCACCTCATTAACAAAGAGCCCATCCGTGAGTTTGAGTACATTGGCCTTATGTACCATCGTTACCTGGCGTCGCCGCTGGCGAGCCAATTCGAAGGCGGTCATGGCAATACGCCGACAGGCTTGCCGAGTAATCTTACGCACCGCCAACGCCATGTCATCGCTTGGCTGAAACTCTCCGCTACCCACTGCCATATTCCGATCAGCATAAAAGCCTTCGGTGTTTTCTCGCACGACAACCAGATCGAGCTCCCTCGCCACGCTGTTAACGCCCTGACGTATTTCGCTCGGACGAATGTTGGCATACAGATCTAATGCAATGCGCAGCACAGCCGATGGATTAATGCCGCCGGCCTCCGCCGGTGGGTAGTCATAAGTGGAGACTGGCCCCAGCACGACACCGTCAGCCATTCGAGCGCGTTCGATTGCCTCATCCGTAATCGCAGTGCCGAACTGTGCGATCGACGCTAAGCCAATGGCTTCACTTTCAATGGAAAGATTAAGCGAATAAGCCTGGTTAACCACATCCAAGGCCTGTCGCGCCACCGCCATGATTTCGTGACTGATTCCGTCACCCTCAAGAATCAATAGCTGCAATGGCACATCAGTGGGCATGATCAATCTTCCTTATAGTCAACAGCAGGTTTTTTCTTATCAGGCACACCCGCAAGATAAAGCATGAAGCGAATCCCGACCAGCGCTGCAAGCGATCCCAGCGCTATGGTAAAACACCCCAGAGTCCAGGCAAATGAACTTCCCTGGCCACCGGTAACATCGAGCACCGCGCCAACAGCGAGCGGCCCAAGAAACCCGCCAGAGAACCCGCAAACGGAGTGCACGGCCAGGGTTGCGCCTCGCTCACCTCGACGAGCCATTTTGACCGTACCTGCGGTAAATGCGGCTGAGTCGGCCATAATGATCGCAGAATAGAGGCCACCGACCAAAAGGACCCAGATCAGCGGCTGACCGACGAGGAAACCATAACCTGCCCCGATCAAGAACGACATTGCCGTGATGCTCGATAGAACGGTTGGGCGGCGACCCGATTCGGCAAGATAGGCGCCAATGATGCTGGCGGGCATACCCACCAGGCTGTAGATAGTCACATAGAGCGTGATCTCGGAACGACTGGTGTCGGTGCCCACCGCAGCGGCGGCAAAAACAAGGAAAGCGACGATCCACGCTCTAAATGCAAACAGTTCATAGCTGTGCCCAACATATCCAAGGACATAGGCCATCGCTGACCTATTGCTGAACACGGGCCGGAAATCCAGTGGGTGGCGCTCGTTAACCGTTCGCGCAGGCTGTCGAGACGCGATGGCAACAAGGACCAGGATCAGACAGCTAATCTGCATGAAGGCCGCGATGTGAAAAATGGCCGACCATTCGACGCGTTCGGCGAGTTGACCTGAATAATAGTAAGAAAAACCCGACCCGACGCCAAAGGCCGAGGTATACCAGGGGACCGCACGTTGCCGCCACCCTTCGTCTAGGCGAGCGCTGAGGATTTGCAGACCCGGCATATAAGTTCCGGCCAGCGACACCCCGGCAAGGAAGCGAAACACCATTGCGCTCCAAAACCCATCGGCGAACCAAGCAAAGCCGAACGAACTCACGATACCGACGAGCGTGCCACAAACATAAATTTTCCTGGCATCCACGGTATCGGTTAACCCAACCAGCAGCGGTACCGCCGCCACGTAACCCACAAAGTAGATACCGCCAATCCATCCCGCCTGAGTACTGGTGAGATGCCACAACGCACTAAATTCGGGCAGCAGAACGGCGAAATTAGCGAACCCCACCATCGATAAAACCAAAGCAAGACACAGTGTCACTAACAGCGGAACGGGGCGCGTAACCATAACGGATGTCCTGTTCAGGTCCCTATGGAAACCAGAATAACGCCGGGCACAACCAGCAAAATCGACACCATGATCCTGACCGTGAAGGTCTCTCGGCGAAATACCAGCAGACCCAGGAAAAAACTGAAAATAGGCGATAAAGAGACGATGGGTACTACGCTGACAACGCTGCCTATGCCAAGCGCTGTGTTCAGGGACCAGATCGAAACACCATTAATCATCCCACCGGCAAAGAACCACAATAATCCCGGGCGCCAGCGAATCATGGTCGCGTGGCGGCGCGCCCGATTGGCTGTTGTTGTGGCCGAGATGGCTAATGACACCGTGTAACCCACCAGACCAGCGAACAACGGCTCAGGGACCTCATCAAGACCATACTTGGTAAACGCATGCCCCAGCGCACGAAACGCGGCGGCGCCAAGCGGTAATAACAATGCCCACAGCGGCCAAACTGTTTTGGTCTTTCCCGGACGGGTCAAAAGCGCAATCGCAAATACAATCACGAGGGTGCCGACCAACACAGGTGGGGTGAACGACTCTCCCAGCAGAGTAACGGCAAACAGTGCCGCGAAGAGCGGGGCTGTCGAGGCAAGCGTTGTCGTTAACGTCGGGCCCAGATGCCGCACACCGGCGAGTGCCAGATTGGCCGAGAGAAAAGGTCGAAACAACCCGATGGCAGCAAAAACAACCACCGCGGAGGTTAACCAGTAAGCCTTGTGCAGAAACCAGGGGGCCATCAGCCAATACAACATCGAAGCCGCCAGAATCTGGATTAGTGTCCCAGTGCGGCTGTCCGCATAACGTAAACCCAGGTTCTGAAACTGCACGCTGACAGCAAACAGGAAGGCCGAGGCCAAGGCAAGGAACGTTGGCGAAAGAATCGGAAGTCTCGCTCGTATCAGAAGATCAAATCAACCATCGTAGGTCTGCTGCCCGACGTCTCGGTGCCACGTGCGATAAAGATGGCGCCTTGATTGAGGCGAAGCTGAATCAGTAAATCCACTGCGATAGTGTCCGATGTCAAGGTTATTCAAGTACTGTAATTGGCCCCGCTCAAGGGGTGCCTCTACCCACATGTCCGCTGCAGAAAGGACTTCTTGCACCGCGTCGAGTGCGTCATCGAGCTCTTTGGGGATGTCACGACCCGCGACGTCATAACCCTTGCGCACTAGAGAAACATTAACGCGAGCCTGCAAGCGCTTACCGTCGTATGCGAAGAACGGCATTTCTGCAGTGGGGGCCGCACCTTCGGCGTGTTCACCCTGGCGATCAAACAGCAGCGGTTGATATAACCGGGCCAATAGTTCGGGATAGCGTTCCAATAAACGGTTATGCAAGGTGTAAAGGCTGCAAAATCGACTAATACCGCCCTCCAGCGCAGGCTGGCGACAGAACAGACCGACGTAATGCGGTGGACTCCGGCCAAAGGCATTGTCAGTATGGAAGAAGAGTTCGACCCGCGTCCGCGATCCGCGCACGCCGTAACGGTATGCCTCGCCTGTGTCAGTCACTTCGTACAACATATCTCCCTGCCAGGTCTGGGCTACAGGCCGACCCAACCACTGGCCGATCACCCAGAAACACGCGACCAAATCCGGCACTGGGTATTGGTCCATCGGTAGGCCATCGATAACACAAAAGCCGCAACCCGTATCCAGCCGATCGCGTACCTCAACCATGCATTGAGCCAGATGGGGTGCGTCTTGTGCACTCGCTGTGCGCAAGAGATAAGGCCCTGGACTGGTACCAAACCGCTTTGCCATCTCCCCAATCTCGGCAATCGACTCCGGTGACAGGGCGACCGACCAATCCTCAACACTGAGATCCGTTGCCTTCCAGGCGAGTGGGGCCGGCACCACATCAGTGAGCATGCCCGCGGCAGCAGTGACATGATGGGTAACTGGCATTAGTTCAAAACGTGGCGTAGGAAAGCAAAAGAAACCTCGTAAAGCCGCTCGGTCGCACGGCGTCTCCCCCGTCATCGATCGATGCATTACCAACGGGCTGGCTGCATTGTAGCGCCATAACCGATACAGCCGCGTTGTATAGTGGCGTAATACCCAGTCGGGCTGTCACTCACAGTCAAGGCTGAACAACCCGTGTTCTAGAGGACAAAAAGATGCAAATCAATTACACGACCCAAGTGACTCAAATCGACGGAACTGAAACCGACCTTTCGGCTTACTCCGGCCAGGTACTGCTCATTGTGAATACAGCCAGCGCGTGTGGTTATACCCCGCAATATCGGGGCCTCCAAGCACTCTACCAACGTTTCAAAGATCAGGGGTTTTCGGTGCTCGGCTTTCCGTGTAACCAATTCGGTAGCCAGGAGCCCGGCACCGCTGATGAAATTCAAGACTTTTGTGAGAAAAAGTTCTCCGTCACCTTTCCGCTATTCGCCAAAATTGACGTTAACGGGCCAGATACTCATCCACTCTACCAGCAGCTGAAGTCTGCCAAACCCGGACTGCTCGGAAGCCAAGACATAAAATGGAATTTCACCAAGTTCCTGGTCTCACGCGACGGTCAAGTGCAAAAACGGTATGGCTCGCAGAAGGACCCGAACGACCTCGAGCCGGCTGTTCTCGAGGCACTGGGCGAGGGTGAGACGGGCCATTAAGTGCCCACACCGGGAGCCTCTGGCATGCCAACAGCGCGACAATCGACGCTCTGCAAACGATCAAACACCAACCTTATGATCATAAATAATGATTTAAAACAAGTAGTTATATCTGCATTGCCCAACCAGTTCAGTTTTCCTCGTAATTGACTAATCAATTAAATCCTAATATATTAATGATTCCGCCTAGCTAGGCAATACGGGAGGTGACAATCGTGCACTTCATTGAGACGCTGCGTCGTTGGGTTGGGGCCCTGACCGATCTTGGTCTGGTCCTCATAGCACTGGGTGTAATACTGCAAATCTTGTTCGGTAGTAGTAGTGGTGCAGTACCATTCCTGCCAGTCGATATTATCGGCAGTGTGGTTGGCTTAGTTAAAGCACTGGGCGCCGAAGGGCTCGTTGGTTTAGTTGCTCTCGGTATCATTGCTTGGACATTTAACAGACAATCTCGTTAGTTCTAGGTAGTACAGTAGGTATTAAGAAAGGGGACTGGCAACAGTCCCCTTTCTCTTTGTCTGATAAAAACCCACCGGCCCGAGTCTTTCTCTATCGCCGCTGGCCTGATCGAGCCACGCGGGTACGCCTCAGTAGATGTTTCGCTCCACCAGGGGTTGGTGCTGCGCCACCCGCTGGTAACCCAGACGCGTCAGGTCAAGCGTGCGATAGTGACCGTAGATCAGTAGTTCAGAGATGGCGCGACCGACCGCTGGACTCTGTTGGACCCCATGTCCTGAAAAGCCATTCGCCAACACCAGATTATCGTAAGCATCGTGGTAACCCAGCAATGCGTTCTGGTCAAGCACATTAAACGCATAATGCCCGGTCCATCCACCGTTCGCCTTGATCGCCTCAAACGCCGGCACGCGATGAGCCAGCATTGGCCAAAGATCTCGCTCGAACAAATCGTGATCCATCTCAAAATCGAGACAATCGGGATCATTCTCCGGCTTGGGTGACATGCCACAGATAAAACCCGCGCCTTCTGGGCGAAAGTAAAGACCGGTCGGATCAAACACCAGCGGACAATCAGGTATCGTCGCCCGGCACTCGAAGCGAACAATTTGCCGCTTTCGCGGGCGCACGGGGAGATCAGTGCCCGCCATTTGTGCAATCTGATGCGCGCGTGCGCCTGCCGCATTGACCACTGTGTCACAGTTCACTACATCCCCGCCCTCCAGTTCGACTGAGATAATCCGTGCACCGGCTCGTTGCAAACCGACCACTCGGGCTTCTCGATAATCTGCCCCCAGGCTGACTGCCTTGCGTCGGAACCCCTGCAACAAAGCGTAAGGGTCAATCCAGCCTTCGTTTCGTGCACCAAAAGCACCCACCGCTAGATCTGACACATTCAGCCAGGGAAAGCGTGCAGCCAGCGCCGCTTGATCGAGACGCAAAGTGTCGACCCCTTCGTCACGTTGCACCGTAAGATTCTCATCCAACAGCGCCTGACCGGATGCCGAAGCCAGAATGAGATAACCCGCCTCTCGGAATCCGAGCACCGGTCCCTCCCCGTCCACTGCCAGTCTCTCAGCCGCACTCGCATAAAACTCGAGGCCAAACTTTGCAATGGCAATGTTCTCAGGCACCGAATATTGCAGGCGAATGCCACCCAATGAGCGCGGGGTGGAGGCGAACTGATAGCTCGGGTCCTGCTCCAACACCACCACCTTGCCATCGAAATCAGATGATGAACACAGGAAATAGGCAATCGCGCTACCGATCACGCCTCCCCCAATGATTAACACATCGGCATCGTTTGACATGAGATCAGATGCCTGGTGGTAACAACCGGTTGTTGAGTTGACGCTCGCACCAATGTGCGTGCTGTAACAACCCGCTCTCGTCAAACGAATCGGCGGCGAGTTGGATACCAAGGGGCAGGCCAGATGCCGCAAGGCCCGTAGGTAGTGTGATGGTGGGTAGACCACAGGCCGTCCAGGGGCCCTGGAAAAGCGTATCCCCCGTATTAGTCACATCGGCCAAAGCCGGAGTCGGTGTCGACGGGGTCATCAGCACGTCGACCGCCGCTGCCAGGCGCCGCGCATCGGCTGTAAAAGCGAGCCGGCGCTCCAACGCACGGCTGTAAGTCAAACCATCAGTCGCGAGGCCTCGTTCAATGAGATCGCGCAGCATCGGACCGTAATCGTTGGCCCGCTGCCGGTACATTGGCTCGTGAAAAGTCGCCGCCTCTACTGCCATGATCACGACCTGATCCTCCATCGATGCGGCAAAACTCCCTGGTAACGACAGCGTCACCAACTCCGCACCGGCACTCGCGAGCACTTCGGACACCGACTCGATATGCTCGCGTGTCTCCACGTCGGCATTATCAAAAAAGAAGTCTTTCAACAGTCCGATGCGCGGCGGGCTACCTTGGTCCAGCTCGGTCAGGTAATCCGGCACGGGGTCAGTCACACAAACCGGATCACCGCGATCGGCACCAGCCATCACCTGCAGCACGAGGGCCGCATCTTCGACCGAGCGCGTCATCCAACCCACGTGATCCAAAGACCAGCTGACAGGAATCACGCCACGTCGGCTGACTCGGCCGAAAGTAGGCTTAAGACCCACGACACCATTGTAAGCAGCGGGTCTTAGTACGGAGCCGCGGGTCTGTGAACCAAACGCCACCGCACAATGTCGCGCGGCCACTGCCACCGCCGAACCGCTACTGGATCCGCCCGGTGTGTGCGCCGCATTCCAGGGATTAATTGTCGGTGAGGGGTCACTGCACGCAAACTCGGTGGTCACCGTCTTGCCGAGAATAATGGCACCGGCGGCTTTAAGTCGCACCACGGTGGTCGCGTCCTCATCCGGTACGTGGTTAGCATACACCTTAGAACACGCGGTGGTTGGGATGCCCGCAGTACAGTAAATGTCCTTGAGCCCAACGGGCACTCCATGCAGTGCCCCTTTGCCCTCCCCCTTCCGCTGCGCTGCGTCACAGGTTTGGGCTGCTGCAAGAACCGCATCCCGATCCAGGTAAACCCACGCTTTGAGCTCGCTGTGGGCCTCGATTCGTGTCAGTAAAACCTCGGCCAATTTCACAGCGGATAACGCGCCCTCACGAATTTGCTTAGCCGACTCGGCAACACCCAGTTCATGTATTTCAGTCATATGATCTCCTGTCTAGGCCATCCTATTCCAACAACCCGCTGCTCGCCAGTGTAACAATCAGTCGCGCATACACTGCCAACTGGACGACCCGGATTGCTTCTGGTTAGGGTGACACCATGGACAACCGCTCACCTCCAGCCAAATTTCTCAACCTCTGGCCTACGCTGCTGATGAATGATCAATTGCCTGACGCTCAAACGCCGAACCGGCTTTTGGTAGAAGAGATCGAACAGCGAGATGCAGCCGAGAGCAACATGACAACCACTTATCGTAATCACAACTTCTTTGAATCCGAGCAGCCTGCCATCGGCTGGCTACGCGAGTGCATCAATCAGGCCGTGATTCGCTACCTCAAACAGACCGCTGTGGACTATCCGCTTGAATGGCATCTCCAAGGTTGGCCCAATATCAATCGCTTTGGCGACTACCACAACCTGCACAACCACCCACGCGCCTGGTTATCGGGCACCTACTATGTTGCTGTACTTAGCGAGACCGAACCGTTACCAGGGCGCAGTGACCGCACCCCTGGAGCAATCTCTTTTTTTCACCCCCGGCCTCAAGCCAACATGACCGCGATCCGACACGATCCACAGGTTGATCCAGAGCATCGCGTGCAGCCGGCTGCCCGGCATGATCCTTCTGTGGCCCGCATTCCTGCATCACCTAGTGCATCCCAATCTGTCCCAGAAGCCGCGGATTTCGATCTCTTTTAACATCGTGTTGAAACAATCCAACGCACATCTGCCTCACCAGTAACCGCCTGTATCAGGCAGCCGGCGCCAAGTCATCCCGGCATTTTTTCGAACGCCTTGATGTCGTTATCGATCGGTGTTGAAGGTAGCCTGCGACCGGCATACACATTGGCGCTTGGCTGAAACCAGCTGGCGTCGGTGATCGTACCGACGCGGATACCCTGCCGACCAGGATTGGCACTATTGCGGGTAAACACTTGAGAACCACACCTGGGGCAGAAGTACTTGGTCGCCGTGTTGCCACGAGCGGTCTCGTGCGAAAAAGAATGCAACTCGCCCGAGTTAACCGTCAACGCGCTTTCACTGACAAAGACAAAACTCGCATAGACACCACCCCCTGAACGCCGGCAGTCATCGCAGTGACAGTTAGCCTGGAACATCGGCTCACTCGCGCACGCGTACTCAACCGCACCGCACAGACAACGGCCACTAAATTGATGGGTCACACGCGTTTCCTTTGTTGATAGCGGGAAAATGAGAGTACTGCGTCAGCCTGATCTAAACCACTGCCCACTTCTTACATAGTGCAATCAAGCTACCACGCCGCTCACAGACGTCAAAGTCAATTCACACTCTGCAACATGGGAAGCCACAGGGCCAACTGTGGAAACTTCATCACAAGGGCAAGCGCCAGTATTTGCAAACCCATGAAAGGCCACAGGGAATTATAGATATCCTGCAGCGTGATTTCTGGTGGGGCCACGCCCTTAAGATAAAAGGCAGCGGGTCCAAACGGCGGAGACAAGTAAGAAATCTGCATGTTCATGCAAAAAAGGATGCCAAACCAAATAGCAGCCCATTGAGGATCGAGGCCAAATTCGGGCGCCAGATCCCGCACAATCGGCACAAAAATCGGCATGGTCAACAACATGATACCAACCCAGTCGATGAAGAATCCGAGCACCAGCAGAATAGCCATCATGATAAGTAGGATGACGATCGGTGCAAAAGGGAGTCCCGTCATCAAATCTTTGACGAAATCGATACCACCCATCAAGTTATAAACGCCAATCAAGGCGCTCGCACCAAACACCAGCCACAGAATCACGCCACAGGTCATCATTGTTTGATGCAACGATTCTCGAATCAACGTCCAAGTCAGTTCTTTACGAATCCAGGTACAGATCAAGACCCCGACGACGCCCATACCGGCGGCCTCACTGACCGACGCGATTCCACCATAGATGGTCCCTAACACCATACCCACGACCATCACTGGCAATAAAATATCACGCACCATCAATAGTCTGTCCCGAGTCGTCAACGGGTGTTCCCGAGGTGGCGCGGGCGGACCGAGTTCGGGATTTATGTAGCAACGAATTAATATGTAAGCAATGTAAATCGCCGCCAGTATTAATCCAGGGATGATCGTGGCAAGAAACAAGTCACCAATAGATACCTCTGCCGTCAAGCCATAGAAAATCAGCACGATACTAGGCGGGATCATCGTACCCAATCCTCCACCCGCACAAACTGTGCCGATCGCCAAATTGCGATCATAGTTCCGCGCTAACATCTGTGGTAACGCAACCAGTCCTAGCAACACGATTTCCCCGCCGATGATACCGGTCATTGCCGCCATCAAAACAGCAACCGCCATGGTTTGAATCGCCAGCCCACCCTTAAGATTCCCCGCCAACACGTGCATCGCACCGAACAGATCACGTGCGATACCTGATCGCTCAAGAACCGAGGCCATTAAGACAAACATGGGTACCGCGATTAGCGCGTAAACACTCACAAATCCATAGACTCGACTCGCAATCAGCGGCAACGCCATTGGCCCGTAGAGTGCCAAAGCAAAACCGAATGCAATAAGCCCGGTCACAAAAGCGAGTGGAAGCCCAATCACGAGCAGCAGGACCATCGAGCCCAGCATAATCAGCGTAAGGATTTCAATACTCATGGGGTGCCTTTCCCAGCAAATGTAACTAGGGCTTGCCAAAACTGGATTAGCGACTGCAGTAGCATGGCGACAGAAGCCAAAAACAAAACACTCTTAAGATAAGCCGGTATGGGCACGTCCCAAGCATGGGCACTCGTCTCCAGTCCACAAAACTGCACTCGACAATCCCAAGCCTGCCAGGCCACCGCAGGCATAGCGACTTTCATCGCCGCCCACGTCAAAAGGCCTAGAAAGACCACGATTAACAATGCGTTGGTCAACGCAAGCACGTTCCTGACCTTCTGCGGGACAGCGTCATAGATCACTGTAATTGCAATATGACGTCGCGCCTGCAGACAATAGCATCCAGCCATCAGGAACCCAGTGGCCGACAGCGCGGTGGCGCCATCATGCACCCAGGTCGTTGGGGCATTAAACACATATCGCATCACAACTTCATAACAGGTGATGATGACGCTGATAAGAAAAACATAGCTCAGTTTTTCTCCGAGTCCCAGTGACATTCGATCAATGAAGTTTAGATTCGACATTAACTATTCATGCATGATCACATGGATAACCGTTACACCTATAAAAAGAAAGCAGGCGGGACACTGCGTCCCGCCTGCCAGACCATTTGTTGCAAGCAATTCGACTGCTTAGTCGAGTAAATGTAGCTTCTTTAAGAAAGCAACTTGGCTGTCGACCAGCTTTCTTGCCAAGGGACTTTTCTTGCCAAACTCATCCCACTCGATCATAGCCACCTTACGAAAGCGCGTCCGTTCTTCAGTTGACCAGTTTATCAGGGTCACCCCTTGTGACATCGCGGCATCAGCCGCAGCAATATCACCCATGATGATGCTCTGCACCATGTCGCGTGCAAATTCCTTAGTGGCTGTCTCAACAATGGCTTTGACGTCGTCGGGCAGTGCATTCCACTTCTTCATGTTGACTGCAAAATCAGCCGCCGGCGCTGAATGAAAACCCGGATACAGTGGATAAGGTGCAATCTTGTGATAACCCAAATCCTGGTTCATGCTGAGCGTGCCCCAATCAGTACCATCGATCACACCACGCTCAAGCGCTGTAAACACTTCACTACCGGGCAAAGTGACAACGCCCGCGCCGATACGACGCCAGATTGCAGCACCCATGCCCTCTGGTGCCCGCATCTTGATGCCCTTCTTTTTGAAGTCATCGATCGAGTTCAGCGGCTTGTTAAACGGCATGGATTCTTGCCCAAACCAAACCGGGCCTACGTAATAAACACCAAATTTTCCATAGGCTTCCCGGCACAGTTCGGTGCCGCCCCCATATTCAAACCACAGCTGCGCCTGGTAAGTATTTTCAAATGCACCGTTCAGTTCGGTACAGACCTGTAGACCAGGCTCTTTACCCGCAAAATAAGCGCCACCGGTGTGCTGTGCATCCAGAATACCAGCACCCACCGCCTCTAATGTCTCGGTGTGCTTTACTACCGAATGCACTGGCAGTGTCTTGATCTCCAACCGCCCGTTGGTCATCTTATTAACGTTGGCGGCAAAACGTACAAACGCTTTTTGATTAACCGTTCCGTCTTGCCACAGTGACTGCGCTTTCCAAGTCCACTCGGCTGCTTGAGCACTAACCCCCGCGAGGGCTACCGCCACACCGACAACAGCAGTGGTGATTGTTTTCTTTAAACTGTCTCTCATCACTTCCTCCTTTGTATATCACCGCGCCTACAGGAATAAAGGGTGCTGAACTATATCCGTGCACCGTTACCTTTGATCTCTCATTGAGATATCAGTTAGGCTACTTAATCAGAGTGTTTGGAACCCCGTCAACCTTGTAGGCCATATGGAAATAAGCCAATGGGAAAACTACTCAAGCCATCGTCAACAGAACAATACGTAGAGAAAGGTTATTACCACCCGATTGATGCCTTAACACGTGAAGAGGCCACGGTCTGCCTTGCTCACTTAGAACGTTATGAGTCAAAGATAGGCCAACCGATCGATGGCAAGTACCGCCACAAACCCCATTTGTTGTTTCCTTGGTTACACGACCTTATCAGTCACCCGCGGGTGCTTGATGCCGTCGAGGACGTACTGGGCCCAAATATTCTGTGTTGGGGGTCAAGTTTTTTCATCAAGGAACCCGAGGATCCCGGGTACGTCTCATGGCACCAGGACGCCACCTACTGGGGATTGGATCAACCTGACGTTTGCACCGCCTGGATCGCATTGACACCCAGCACCCGGGCCAATGGATGCATGCGTGTGGCAAGCGGTAGTCACGGTAAGCAACTAACCCATACCGACACCTTTCACAAAGACAACCTGCTAAGCCGTGGTCAGGAAATCAATGCCGAAGTCGATGAGAAAGATGCCGTTGACCTGGAACTGTCACCGGGCCAGATGTCGCTTCATCACGTGCGTATCATCCACGGATCTAACCCCAACCCAACAACGACGCGCCGCGTTGGTTTTGCTATCCGTTATATCGCCGCGACAGTTCGCCAGTCATTGGGGCCACGAGATTTTGCGACCCTCGTCCGAGGCAATGTTGTCAACGATTTCTGGGAACTCGAGCCACGTCCGAAAGATGAGCTTGACGCCGAGGCGCTCGCTTATCACGAGCACATGTGCGACGTGCAGGCAAAAATGTTGTTTGCCGGCGCAGAAAATGCAAAACCCTTTCAGGCCCGCTCCGAGCGCTCACCCACTCTTTAGACTGGACGAATCCAGATTCGATTGTCGTGAAAGGGCGCTCCCCCCACCGGAGCCACCCGGTCAGCGCCGGTTAACACATTGATCCCTTTACCATCTTCAAATGCACTATTAGGCCAGATGCTCTCTACAATCACGACGCCACGCTGAACACCATCGAATACCTGGGTACTGATCTTTAATTCACCCCGCGGGTTGCCAAGTCGAATCATGGCACCATCGGTTACGCCCAATTCGTGCGCATCTTTCGGGTGCATCATGGCGCTGGGTCGCTGCTCACGCCGAATAGAGGTCGGTGTTTCGTTAAACGTGGAATTGAGGTAATGACGGCTTGGCGCTGTCACTAGCCGATAGGGCATTTCTGCGTTCGCTTCTTCGATACTCGGCCAGTAATCCGGGAGGCTGGGTAACACGGTATCGGCTGGCCCAAAACCATGCGGCTTGAGGGCTGACCAGTCTGGAGAAAAGTGATACTTGCCATCGGCATGAGCAAACCCATCAAGATAGTGGGCCTCGCGAAACGGTGGCTGGCAGTCAATCCAACGCTCACGTGCCAAGGTTTCGAGATCGCCCCAACCTGAATCACGCAGCGTCTGATCAATCAACTCGCGCTCGCTCATAGCAAAACCCGGGTGCTCAGCACCAACCCGACGCGCGAGCGCGCAAACCACTTCGTGGTTGTTACGGCAACCTTCTGGTGGCTCGACGATCTTAGGACCCAACAAAACATGCTGGTGACCACCGCCCTGATAAAGGTCATCATGCTCGAGAAACATAGTGGCTGGAAGAACAATATCAGCGACCTCGGCGGTCTCCGTCATAAACTGCTCGTGCACGCAAACGAAAAGATCTTTGCGCGCGAAGCCCGCATGCACTCGATTAAGGTCCGGTGCCACGGACATCGGGTTGGTGTTCTGAATAAATAGGGCTGTGATGGGCGGTCCGTCACCGAGATCACTCGCATCCCCTGTCAGCACCGCACCGATACGCGATTGGTCGAGAATGCGCACGTTACGATCGCGCACATCCAGCCCCTCGATCATGGTTCGATCCCAGTGATAAATATCGCCGTTGTTGTGGAACGCGCCGCCGCCTTCGTGGCGCCAGGCGCCTGTCACCGCCGCTACCGATAAAACAGCATGCATGTTGAACGCACCGTTACGTTGGCGCGTAAACCCGTAGCCAAGGCGCAGGAATGTCCGCGCAGTGGTGCCGATCATGCGTGCCAATTCTTCGATGGTCTCGACCGGTACTCCAGTAATGGCCGACGCCCACGCAGGCGTCTTTGACTGCAGATGTGCCTCGAGCGCATCCGGGCAATCAGTGTATTCAGCGAGATAGTCACGATCGGCATGGCCATCACGAAACAAAATATGCATCACACCGCAGGCGAGCGCACCATCAGTACCCGGTCGAACACACACGAACAGGTCTGCCTGCTTCGCGGTTCCGTTACGGTAGGTGTCGATAACCACAATCTTAGCGCCCCGATCACGACGCGCCTTTAACACATGTGTCATGACGTTGATCTGCGTACTGGCCGCGTTGGATCCCCAGATCACCACTAGATCGGAACGCGCCATCTCACGCGGATCACTGCCCGCAAGGCGACCCGTGCCGGCGATAAACCCGTTGAAGGACAGTGTGGTGCAAATCGTCGAGTACTGCCCTGAATACCCCTTGGCATGACGTAATCGGTTGATGCCATCACGCATCACAAAACCCATGGTGCCGGCATAAAAATACGGCCACACCGCTTCGGCACCATGCGTCTGCTCAGCTCGAAGTAACGCCTCGGCCACCTCGTCCAATGCATCGTCCCAACCAATCGGCTCGAAGCTTCCAGTACCCTTGTCGCCGCGGCGGCGCAGTGGCTGAGTCAATCGTTCGGGGTGATAAAGGCGCTCGCGGTAACGGGCCACCTTGGAGCAAATGACGCCGGACGTGTAAGTATTTTCCCGAGCCCCTCTGACACGAGTAATGGTGCCGCCGTTAGCGGTCTCAACCTCCAACGCGCAGGTGGAAGGGCAATCATGCGGACAAACGCTGTAATGGATCACGCGAGCGACTCGAATCTTAGGGCCAAGCGCCCATTCTAGGGGATTTTGGTTACAGTGGCCCAGCCGCTATCCGATAGAAGCAGGCGCCCGCAACGGACACCCTGATATGCTCTCATTCGTCGCTCCCCATAATACGCAACGTACACCAGATAATCATGAATAACCCCAGAAACCACTATTCCTGGGCGCTCTATGACTGGGCCAATTCGGCCTTTGCCACCACCGTAATGGCCGCCTTCTTCCCGATCTTCTGGTCAGACTATTGGAGTGGCGACCTCAGCCCTGAAGAGAGCACCTTCTGGCTGGGTGCGGGCAACTCGATTGCCAGCCTGGTGTCAGTGATTCTGGCCCCGATCTTCGGTGCCATGGCAGACGCGGGTGGCCTTCGCAAACGCATGCTGGCCGCGTTTGCCTGTATCGGTACAGTCGCTACCGCCGGGCTCTTCCTGGTCGAACAAGGCATGTGGCCGATTGCCATTCTGCTCTACGGTATTGCCTCGGTCGGTTTTAGAAGCGGTAACGTCTTCTACGATGCACTACTCGTCCTTGTGGCGCCAGCATCGATTCGACACCGTGTGTCTGCGCTCGGATTCGCGCTCGGCTACCTTGGCGGCGGGATACTGTTCCTGATCAATGTAGCAATGACGTTGAAACCAGCCTGGTTTGGTCTCGCCGATGCAGCGAGTGCGGTCCGCTGGTCGTTCCTCACCGTGGGTGTCTGGTGGCTGGTGTTCTCACTGCCACTTTTTTTGTGGGTCGACGAACCATTGCCGTCGGGAAAACGTCGGCGGGTTGACATTGCCCGCACCTTTGCTTCACTCAGTCACACTTTCCGGCACCTTAGTGAGTACCGCGCCGCATGGGCATTCCTGTTTGCGTACTGGCTATACATCGATGGCGTGGACACCATCGTCGTGATGGCAGCGGACTACGGTAAGAAACTTGGTTTCGAAACGACAATACTGATCGGCGCCATCCTGATGATCCAGTTCATCGCGTTTCCTGCCGCTCTCGTCTTTGGACGCCTTGGTGAACGCTACGGCCCCAAGCGCGGTATCTGGATCGCGATTGTCACCTACATGGGTGTCACCGCTTACGCCTGCATCATGACGTCGCCTGTTGAGCTGTTAGTCCTCGCCGCCATCATCGGCTTGGTCCAAGGTGGAATCCAGTCTCTCAGCCGCTCACTCTTCAGCCTGTTGATCCCACAAGACAAGAACGCTGAGTTCTTCGGCTTCTACAACGTGGTCGGCAAAGCCGCTGCTGTGATCGGCCCTATCTTGGTGGGCTTCGTCACCCTGACAAGCGGCAGCCCACGCATGGGTATCGCCTCTATCCTAATCCTGTTCGCACTTGCTCTGATATTTTTCAAGCGAGTCGAGGAACCGCGTCCACATTAAGGTGCCGAACACCACAGCCCGCGCGCTTCGAGAACAGCCTTCAGCCGTGCCGGGTAGTCAGTCATGAGCCCATCGACACCGAGATCAAGCAGCCGGTTCATTTCGCTCTCTTCGTTAACAGTCCACACGTGGACCGGTATAGCGCGTGCATGCATTGCACCAATGAAGCGCCGATCGACCACCAGGATACCGTTCCACCAAACCGGCACCTGTGCACAGGCGGCGCCACCGCCACGCCACGGCAACCCCAGGCTGGCAAACCGCGCACGGGCAGACTCAGCCCGTGCCATCGAGGTACAGATACCGGGTAAAGCCTGTCGCACCTGTTCTAAACGGTTGCCGTTAAATGAGCCTATGCAGACACGCGCTTCGGCGCGTGTGCGACGGATGACATCAATCAGCGGGCCAACGGCAGCGTCTGATTTTGGATCGATATTGATCCGCGCGTGAGGAAATGCGCCAAGTAAATCTTCGAGCAGGGGAACCGGCTCACACCCACCGACTCGGGCACAGCGCACCTGATCATAGTTCAGCTCCGCGATCACACCGCGCTGATCGGTCACACGGTCGAGGCTGGCATCATGGAACGCGAGAAGCACGTTGTCGCGCGTAACATGAACATCTGTCTCTAGATAACGAAAGCCGAGCCGCAGCGCACCCTCGAACGCGACAAGGGTATTTTCCGGACCGGCCGAGTGGTCACCGCGATGCGCGAAAGCAAGCACCCCGTCGTGTTCAAGAAACGGATGCACGACTATGCTTTCGCGTTCCTACTCTAATTTTTATCAATACACACATGCTCATCATCAGAAAGGACCTAGCCTAATACCTGCACTCAACATTTTTATTCATTGCGCATTAATCATCTAGCGTCGTCGCATCGACCGGCTTATGACGCAGCTTGGTCGCAATAAAACGTCGGTGAGGGATGTGCAGGAGCCGTTGAATCTTACGCATCAGATGTACCTCATGGTCATCGAGGCGTCCGTCAGCATAGACCACGCGCCACATCCACTCGACCAACTTTTCCCGCTCATCGAGAGACCAATTGGCATTGATTAAGGCCGTAAAGCCGTGCAGATCAGTGGCTTCACGCGCCGCGCTCTCAGCAAGCTCTAGTAGGGCCGATGCACTGCTCTTATCGAGACCAAACTGTTGGTTAACCAACGATTCAATTAATGATTGCTCTTCAGAACCGAGGTCATAATCAGACCGCGCGACCTCAAACAATAGCGCCGCGGCCGCTAAGTTGAGCCGCATTGGCGCTTTCGTTTCATCACTTTCGGTGGGCGACACCAGATAGGTGTTAAAGAACCGCTGGAGCCCTTCAATCATGCCAATCCGCCTCGGAAACTCGTCCACATTCCACTGTCGACTTCTATTATAGAGATTACTATCGCACGCGCAGGACGGCGTTCAATTCGTTTCGCGCGATACGATCGGTCCGCAGACTTCTTGTTGGCGATCGCGCTGACTGTCGTAAATAATCTCGCAGGTAAGGGCCCTGTCACCACGTCCAAGCCGATAGGTCGAGATAGCCACCCTACGCACCAGATGCTGATAGGGCGGCAACCCCGCGCGCGACTCTACTCGATCAGCCTTCTGTGTAATCACCCACCCCTCCTGCTGCAGACGATAGATACTGTCTGCGGCAACCCTGTCTTCACTCGCGACAACAATGGTTGCTAACAACGCGCTCACACATCCCCCCCACATTGTCTTTACCACTTGCTGCCGCTCCGTCGATACCTGGAAGCACAAGAGTCTAGTCGCGTGCTGGTAAGACTGACAATCACGGCGCATGTTTAGCCGCATGGACGCATGGCCGCTGGAGCGTCACACTCTGCCAATACACGCCATTTCAGGATTTTTCTATGAATACACGGAGTGCGCCGTATCGCGTCGTTATTACCGGTAGCGAATGCACCGGAAAAAGTGCGCTTGTCCGTGCCCTATCGGCCGAACGACTGGCGCCTTATTCCGACGAAGCTGCCCGACTTTTTGTCACGGAAAATGGGCGCGAGATAGTTGAACCAGACCTTGCAGTGATCGCCGCTCATCAGCGCGCACTCGAAGACGCTGTGATCGAAATGGGTACGGTGCTTGTACTGCACGACACTGATCTCTTTTCGACCGTGATCTACGCTCGACATTACTTCGGCAACAAAGCAACCGGGGTGCTGGCTAGCGCCCGGGACCGACGGGCCCACCTCTATCTGCTTTGCGATACCGATCTACCGTGGCAGAACGAACCCCTGCAACGCAGCAAAAGCAGTTCGCAAGACCGGGCGGCACTCTCAGCCGCATTCAGGATTTTGCTCAAAGAGGAAGGCTGCTGCGTTGAAGTCGTTCGCGGCATAGGCGCAAGCCGTCTGGCCAACGCCCGTGCCGCACTCAAGCGACATTATCCAAATTGATTGACCACTGAAAGGTTTCACTCTAAATTGATCCATGTCATCCGACGGGGCGCCTGGATTAGCCAGGCTGAGAAGGTAACCCGTTGAACCTGAACCGGTTAATGCCGGCGGAGGAATCCGGATGATGGCCAAACGGCCCTCCTCCGCCCTTCAATTCTGAAGGAACGTCAAATGAAGTGGATCCACCATTTGCTAGCAGCGACTGGCATAGCACTGGCCAGCGCGAGCGCATGGGCCGACAAACCTGCACTCACCGTCTACACCTATGACTCGTTTGTTTCCGATTGGGGGCCGGGGCCTATCATTACCAAAGCGTTTGAAGCGATCTGTGGCTGCCAACTGAAACTGGTCGGCGTCGAGGACGGCGCGGCGCTGCTCAGTCGTCTCAAGATGGAAGGCAAGCAGTCGCGTGCCGATGTGATTCTCGGTCTTGATACCAGTTTGACCGGCGAGGCCACCGCAACCGGTTTGCTGGCCCCACATGGGGTCGAGCTAAACCAAGTGGATCTTGCCATTGACTGGTCGGATAAGGTCTTTCTGCCCTATGACTACGGCCACTTTGCCTTTGTCTATGACAGCGACCGACTGACTGCACCGCCCACCAGTCTACGCGCTCTAGTCAACGATGCGGGCGGCCCGAACATTATCATCCAAGACCCACGGACCAGCACGCCGGGGTTAGGATTCTTACTATGGATGCGCCAGGTATTTGGCAATGACACGTCCGAAGCCTGGAAGAAGCTGGCGCCACGCATCCTGACGGTGACTAAGGGCTGGAGCGAAGCCTACGGCCTATTTCTCGAAGAAGAGGCATTGATGGTGCTAAGTTACACCACCTCGCCGGCCTATCACCGGCACGTCGAAAAAACCGAGCGCTACCGCGCCGCGGCTTTCAGCGAAGGCCACTATGCGCAGATCGAAGTAGCGGCCAAAGTAGCGCACTCGCCCCATCAGGCCTTGGCTGATCAATTCCTTGCCTTCATGCTCTCACCTGGGTTCCAGAACATCATCCCGACAACCAACTGGATGTATCCAGCCACTCGTTCTCACACCGCTTTGCCAGCCGCTTTCGACAGCCTGGTAAGCCCAAAAGCGACTCTGTTGTTCGATGCGAGCGTGGTTGCCCGCCAGCGAAAAATATGGATACGCGAGTGGCTGGACGCTCTCTCGGACTGAACCCGTTTAGCCTGTTGGTGCGCGACGCCGGCTGGTTCGGTGTCGTCGCCATTATCCTACTGATCGGCCTTGTCGGCGGCACACTACTCGTTTTACTCACCGCCTCACCTGCGGCGGTACTGTCAACGCAACTTGCGGACCCCTATCTTTATCGAGTGGTGGGCTTTACCGTGTGGCAAGCCAGTCTGTCGACCTTGCTTAGCGTGTTCCTTGCCATCCCCACCGCACGGGCCTTCGCGCGACGCGACCAGTTTCCAGGGCGGGGCGCTTTACTACGACTGATGGGATTACCAATCGTGACACCGGTGATTGTGGCAGTCCTCGGCATCGTTGCCGTCTACGGTGAATCCGGTTTGCTGAACCGCTACCTAGAACCGATCGGGCTGTCCTGGCGCGGCCATTTCTACGGACTCACGGGCATCCTTTTAGCCCACGTTTTCTTCAACTTACCATTGTCGATACGCATGCTGTTACCGGCATGGGAACGCATTCCCGGTGAGAATTGGCGCTTGGCAGCACAACTGGGCATGACCGCCGGCCAACGATTTCGCCAAGTCGAGTGGCCCGCGTTGGTAGGCGTTCTCCCTGGCACCATATCAGTGGTCTTTCTTCTTTGCTTCACGAGTTTTGCAGTGGTGCTAGTACTTGGCGGTGGCCCGCGCGCGACCACTATCGAGGTGGCCATCTACCAAGCGCTGCGTTTTGACTTCGAGCCAGGGCTCGCTGCCTGGCTTGCGCTTGGTCAACTCGGCATTTGCCTTATCCTGGTTGTTGCCCTACATCGATGGCTGCGCGCACCGCCGGTGTCACGCGGATTGAAAACTGGGCAACTGCGGGCGCTTGGATTTGACAGCGCGAACCAACGCTGGTTTGACGGCATCCTATTGACTGCGGTGTGCGGCTTTGTTGCGCTGCCACTCGCTGCGGTGATCTGGCTTGGTCTGAACGGTCCTCTCGCGCGGGTTCTGTCAGATTCTGCCTTATGGTCCGCCGCTGGGCGCAGCGCATTGATTTCCACAATGGCGACCACTTTGGCGTTGGCGCTGGCACTCGGCCTGACTCTCAGCGCCCGCCGACTCAGCACAAGGCACCGGCAACGAACAGCAGATGGCATGCTGCTGGCTGGCTCTATGACGCTCGCCGTGCCACCAATGGTGATCGGCAGCGGGCTGTTCCTGCTGCTCTTACCCCTTGGGCTCACCTTCGACATTGCCACCGCCCTGATCGCAATCGTCAATGCCACACTGATACTGCCGTATCTCGTACGCACAATCGGCCCTGCGCTGATGAACTCAGGCGCACGTTATCAGCGACTCTGCCTGCAGCTGGGCATGAGCGGCTGGCAACGCTTCCGGCTAATCGATTGGCCACTGCTGCGTAAACCACTCGGCTTCGCGGTGGCACTGGCGGCAACGCTATCCTTTGGCGACATGGGTGTCGCAGCACTGTTTGACACCACCGGCATGCTGACCCTGCCGGTGATGCTCTACCATCAACTCGGAGCGTACCGCTTTAACGAAGCAGCGGTCACCGCGCTAGTGCTGATTGTTTTATGTGCACTGGTGTTTATTGTTGTAGAACACCTGGTGGGTCAATGGCGCTCCTGAACGTTGACCAACTCCGATTCGGACAGGGTGAGTGGCAACTCGCCGCTGACTTTAAGATCGAACGCCACTCACTGACGGTTGTTATCGGTGCAAGCGGCGCTGGAAAATCTACGCTGCTGGCGCTGATCGCGGGATTCGAACAAGCCACCGCGGGTCGCATTGTGCTTAACGGAATAGACGTCACTCAACAACCCCCGTCATTACGTTCAATCACAACACTCTTTCAGGATCACAATCTGTTTGCCCACCTCTCGTTGAAAGACAATATCGCGCTGGCGCGTCATCCGGGCTTAAAATTGACTATCGACGATTGGCATCAGGTTGACCAGGCCATTGCCCGCGTTGGCCTAGAGAATATTGCCCAACGGCGCCCCGGCGAGGTCTCGGGCGGCCAGGCACAACGCGCTGCACTGGCTCGGTGTTTATGCCAAGAACGCGCACTGCTATTGCTGGACGAACCGTTCACCGGACTCGACCCCGCCCGACGAGCCGAAATGTTTGAGCTGATTGATGGCCTTCGGCAAGAGCGTGGCCTCACTATCCTTCTGGTGAGCCACAACCCGCAAGAAACCCGCTACAGTGAAGCAAGCGCCCTCTTCCTTCACCAGGGCCAAATCAAAGCACGTGGTCTACTCTCGGCACTGCTGACATCACCGCCGTGCCCTGAACTTAACAACTATCTTGATCAAGTCCCGGCTATGAGATCACCTAATTGATCACCGGCCATAGTCCGTGACGCTTGACCTTGGCTGTGCCTGTCCGTTACATCATCCACCGGCTTGCTCATCATTCACCCTTCACATGCTGACGCACAAAATAGAGGATCAACGAAAGGTACTTATCTCATGCAAGCGTTTCGCGTGTTATGTTTTGTCCTACTCAGCGCCAGTTGGGTAGCCGGTGCGGCGGCCAGCGAGTGTCCTGATACGCTGGCTGTCACCAAGCGCTATCTCGCCAGCGAGGAAAAAGTGCGCCTGTGTGATGTTTTTACCGGCAAGGTCCTGTTGATTGTTAACACGGCCAGCTACTGCGGTTTTACTAATCAGTACGACGGGCTTGAAAAACTCTACGATCGCTATCGTGACCAAGGGCTGGTGGTATTGGGGTTCCCATCCAACGATTTTCTGCAAGAACCCCGAGCAGAAAAGAAAGTGCAGGAGTTCTGCCGTTTAACCTACAGCATCGAATTCCCGATGTTCGAGAAAACACGGGTCTCTCGCAATGGTGCCGGTCCTCTGTACCAGGCGCTCGCCGGTCAGGCCGGAGAATTTCCGCGCTGGAACTTCCACAAGTACCTGCTTAATCGCAACGGAGAGGTTGTGTCCAGCTTCGGCAGCACCGTGCGACCGGACAACGTTGAACTCGTCCAAGCCATCGAGTCACTGCTGTAAGGACGAAACCTCACTGATGACTCGCTTAGCGGTGTTTACCGACCTGGATGGCACACTGCTGAATTCCAACCAACGGTTGAGTGACATTAACCGGCAAACCCTGATTAGCCTTGGGAAAGCGGGTATCTGTCGTATCGTCGCCACCGGACGATCGTTGTATTCCGCCCAGCGCGTGCTGGATGATGAGTTTCCGATTGATTACCTGATCAGTTCGACAGGGGCCAGTGTGTCCACTTTCCCGCAATCGCGACTGTTGCGTACCGTAGCGATGACGTCAGACGAAGTGCAAGAGAGTGTCGCAACACTGCTCGAACTGGCGCTTGACTTCATGATCCAAGACCCCGTTCCTCATAACCATTGCTTTGCCTGGCATGCTAACGGTCAGCCAAACCCCGACTTTGAGAGGCGCCTAGCACTATACGATGCCCATCAGCGGCCCCTAGTTTTACCGTTGAATGATCCAACCCCCGCGACGCAACTGCTTGCGATTAGTTCCGCCCACGCTGGCGAGCGACTACAACGCACACTGCAAACCAGATTGCCAAAACTGACCGTTATTCGGACCACTTCACCGTTAGACCATCACAGCACCTGGTTAGAGATTTTTCCAGGCAACGTGTCTAAATCAAAAACTGCCCGCTGGCTGTGTGGGGAATTAAATCTCGACACACGGCAAATAGCTACTATCGGCAACGATTACAACGACATCGATCTGCTTGAGTGGGGTGCTTACAGTTACGTCGTTGGCAATGCCCCTGAGGATCTTCGGGATCAATTCACACCCGTATCCCACCACGATGACAACGGCTTCACCGAGGCGATCAACCGCTGGCTAGTCCACTCATCCGGCTCCCTACCAAGATAACCTTCCCTCGATAAAAGCCATCCCTTCCGCAGAGGCCGGCGCGGCAAAAAACCGCGCCTTGGGGGATTGTTCCAGTAACCGGCCCTGGTGCAGAAAGACCACCTCATCGGCCAAACGCCGCACCTGCGGCAGATCGTGTGACGCCACCACCAATTTGGTGCCACTCTCACTAATACGGAGCATGATGTCCTCGACCGCAACGGTGCCAGCGGGATCCAAAGAAGCCGTGGGCTCATCAAGAAACAACACCCGGGGCTCCAGCGACCAAGCCCTGGCGAGTGCAAGGCGCCGCTGTTCCCCACCAGAAAGCACTCGGGCCGGACTATGCGCCAGCGCCTCCAGGCCGGTTTCACGCAGCATTTCAAACGCACGTTCTCGATTAGCACGACCTCGAATACCGTGCACCTTCAGCGCATACGTCACGTTAGCCAGCACGCTGCGCCGAAGCAGCATAGGGTGCTGGAATACCATGCCCTGACGCCGACGGTGTTGGGCGCCTGGATTGCCGTTCCAGATAATCGTCCCCGCACTTGGTGCGAGCAGGCCGTGACACAGTCTAAGCAACAAGCTCTTGCCGGCCCCGTTAGGCCCAATGACAAAAGTCCTTACTCCCGCTTCGAAGCGCAACCGCACACCAGACAATAGGTGACGACCGCCCGCTTCGAACCCGAGACCAGCGACTTCCAGCGGCAAGATATCTGGCTCGGGCCAAGTGCGCTGCGCCACATCAATGCGGTCAAGATGATCGTTCATCGCCACCCCTGCAACCGTGATGCACCTGACCGCACAGCGACAGTCAAAGCATTCACCAAGATCACGATCAAAACCAGTATCAAGCCCAGACCCAGCGCCATCGCCAGGTTGCCTTTGCTGGTCTCCAACGTGATGGTCGTTGTCATCACCCGAGTGAGGTGATTAATGTTGCCGCCGACGATGATCACGGCACCCACCTCTGCGCTGGCGCGCCCGAAACCAGCGAGCACGGCGATCAGGAGGCTAAAACGTCCATCCCACAGCAACGTCGGAATCGCACGCACAGAACTCACACCGAGTGAACGTAACTGTTCTTCGTACTCACCGTAGAGTTCCGACAGAATCTGTTGCGCCAGTGCGGCGATGATGGGGACCACAAGCACAGTCTGGGCAATCACCATGGCCGCGGGCGTATAGAGCAAGCCATGCTCGCCAAGCGGGCCAGCACGCGACAGCAGGAGATAGATGAAGAGCCCCACCGCCACCGGGGGCAACCCCATCAAGGCATTTAGCAACACGATACATGCACCACGCCCAGGAAAACGAAACACCGCAACCGCGGCGCCGAGCGGCAATGCCACCAATGTGGCGATGAGCACAGCAGACAGACTGATTTCGAGTGATAAAACGACAATCTCAACGAGGTCGGCATCGAGGCCGATCACGAGCTCCCAAGCAACCGCTATCGCGTTACTGAAGTCATTCATTGAAAATCTACAGTGCCCAGCACAAAACCGGCACGAGGATTCAACCTAGGTATGAATCAATGTGCCAACACCACCATCGGTCAGCGTCTCGAGCAAAATTGAGTGAGGGACACGCCCGTCGCTGATAGTCACTCCTGCGACTCCACCGCTTACCGCCTCCAATGCACACCGCACCTTTGGCAACATACCACCAACGATCACCTCGTTCTTGATCAATGCCTCTACATCCTGTCTGGAAAGACCGGTCAGTAATTGACCTGCCGCATCCAATACCCCGGGCGTGTCAGTCAGTAGGATCAATTTCTCAGCGGCCAAGGTCGCGGCTAAGCGCCCGGCCACCGTGTCGGCATTAATGTTATAGGTATTACCATCCTCGTCCACTCCGATCGGGGCGATCACGGGTATAAAGTCGCCCTGGTAGAGGACATCGACCACTTCCGGGTTGATTGATTCAATCTCCCCTACGTGCCCTATGTCGATGGTTTCGCCGGGGTCTGTATCAGTCTCCCCCTGACGCAGCAGAAGTTGCCGTGCACGGATCATGTCGCCGGCCTTTCCAGAATGGCCAACCGCACGGCCTCCTTGGGAGTTGATCAGAGCAACAATTTCCTTGTTAACCAGGCCGCCGAGAACCATCTCGACCACATCAATGGTCTCGCGGTCAGTCACCCGCAACCCCTCGACAAACTCACTTTTCTTGCCAATCCGCTCAAGCAACTGACCGATTTGCGGTCCGCCACCGTGGACAATCACCGGGTTCATACCCACCAACTTCATCAGCACCACGTCACTGGCGAAACTCCGTTTAAGTGCCTCATCTGCCATAGCGTGGCCACCGTACTTAATGACAATCGTCTTGCCGTGGTAACGCTGGATATACGGCAACGCCTCTGCCACTACCGTCGCAGCGTCGAGCGAAACGTTTTCAAGTGTACTCATGGCCAAAAATGAGAAGGGTGCGGAATGGGTAACGAAGTATACCGCCGTGCCTAGGCGCAGAGATTGCAGGGATAAATAAGAATGGGCCGGATGCCCGACCCTTTCTTATTTGCCTGATGCGCCCCCATCAGTGAATCTTAACGTCTACCTTCTTTGGCTGAACCTCAGCGGTCTTTGGCAACGTCAGCAACACGATCCCGTCACGATATTCTGCCGAGATGTTCGCCTCAACGATGCCCGTCCCTAGGCGCAACTCCCGGACAAAGCGACCCATGATGCGCTCCTGGCGCAATAAACGATCGGCCCCTGGAGTAGGTGCCGCAGCATTAGTGTCGGCAGCAATGCGCAAGACTCCCTCGTCCACAGTGATGTCCAAAGTGCTTTTGTCGATGCCCGGCAGCTCGGCTTCAACAACATAGTCAGTGTCACTCTCTCGGATATTGAGAGCGGGTGCGCGAGTATTCCCGCTGGCCCGCGAGTCAGTGGCTCGAAAAGCAGGTGCCATGGCGTTAGAAGCGGCGCCCCAGAAAGTAGCGTACCGATTGGGGTATCGAATGCTTGTGCTCATGATTAAAATCTCCCGGTCGTGAATTTTTTACGGCGAACTGTCTGTGTTCCGTCCCGTTTCTAATCCAAGACATGGGGACCCACCCCGTGCATTTCAACCACAACAAGGGTAGTTGCCTGCCTATTTCCTCTGTTCTATCAATTATTTAAGACTACCTTTTTATAATAATATACTTATTTCTTTATGTAATTATCTAAGTGATATCGTATTTTATTATGATTGAATATCCTTTTTATCGTTTTTAATTGTTTTATTATTTTCTTACTTTCGTTTATTAAATTATATGAACTTAAGTTAATAAGATTTTGATAATCCTAAAACATGTTGGCCCAAATAGGCCAGCACCAAGTTCGTCGATATTGGTGCAGTCAGGTAGAGCCTGGCCTCGCGCCACTTACGCTCGATATCGTATTCGCGGGCAAATGCAAAACCGCCAAAGGTCTGCATACACGCCTCAGCCGCATGCCAACCGGCCTCGGCGCATAGCAGTTTCGCCATATTGGCCTCGGCACCACACGGGACACCGGCCTCGAAAAGCGCGGCCGCCTTGCGGGCAACCAATTCCGCCGCCTCAGTCTCAGCATAAGCACGGGCCAAGGGAAACTGGATGCCTTGATTAGTCCCGATCGGCGCTCCAAACACTTCCCGTTCACGAGCATAGTCCGTCGCCCGCCGCAGGAAATACCGCGCATCACCCGTGCTTTCCCCGGCAATCAGAATGCGCTCTGCATTCATACCATCGAGGATGTATCGAAACCCTCGACCCTCATCACCAACCAGACTGTCCGCAGGGATCAGCGCATCGTCGAAAAATACCTCGGTAGTATTGTGATTGATCATCGTCTCTATAGGACGAATCTCCACACCATTGTCCTTGAGTTCGCGAAGATCAATCAAAAACACCGACAGCCCATCACTTGGCTTTTTCACATCCTCACGCGCGGTGGTCCGAGCCAGCAACAGCATCAAATCAGAATGCAGCGCCCGACTGGTCCAGATCTTCTGCCCATTGACCCGGTAGTGATCCCCGTCGCGTACGGCACGGGTGCGCAGTCGAGTCGTATCGGTACCTGACGCAGGCTCAGTCACCCCAAAAGCCTGTAACCGGAGTTCGCCGCTCGCAATACCGGGTAAATAAGCTTGTTTCTGCGCCTCGCTACCGTGGCGCAGCACGGTACCCATGGTGTACATCTGAGCGTGACAGGCGGCAGCGCTGCCGCCGCTTGCGTGCACAGTCTCTAAAATGACCGCTGCTGCGCGTAGCGACAAACCGGTGCCACCATATTCCTCGGGAATCAAGCAACCGAGAAAGCCCGCTTCGGTTAGAGCGTTAACAAAAGCCGAAGGATAAGCGCGCTCAGCATCAAGTTCACGCCAGTATTCGCCGGGGAAATTTTTACAAATGCGCCCCACTGCCTCACGAATCTCAGGAAAATCTTCTCCCAGCACCATGTGGGTCATAGCGGTTGTCACTGATCGTCTCCTTAGGACAAAAAATTTGAACGGCCATCTATGCGCCAAGGCAATCGGTTAGGCGATCCAACAGGCCGGCCCGGCCCTGCACGTCTCCCCTGCCAAAAGCGAGCATCGTGACCGACACAATGCGGTCCGTTTCAGTTAACGGCGGGCGCTTTGAGTGTACACGAACGATTAGTGCCCAGTGCCCGCACACGGGCATGCTAGAGTAAAACGGAGTGAACTATCTTGCTCATCTCTACCTCGCTGGCCCGTCGACCGACCTGATCACGGGTGGCTTTATCGGCGACTCCGTCCGAGGCGACGTACTTCAGCAACTACCACCAACGATACAAGACGGCGTTCTCCTACATCGAGCAATCGATCGCTTTACCGATCACCATCCCGTAGTCCGTAGTTCAGTGGCACGTATGCGCCAGCGCTTTGGACGCTACGCCACAGTTGTCGCGGATGTGTTTTACGACCACTTTCTCGCCCGTGATTTCAGCCATTACCATGATCAACCGCTTAGTGATTACGCCACTTCCATGGCCGCCCTGCTCGGCAAGCATGTCGACATCTTTCCCGAACGCTCCCGCCGCTTCTACCGCTATATGGTGGCTAACAATGTATTGGTGTCGTACGCCAACGTGAGCGGCATTGACAAGGTGCTCGCCCGCATGGCCGAACGCACAAGGTTCATCTCCCACATGGATCAAGCCGGCGAAGAACTTCAGCACCACTACACAGACTATGACGCTGACTTCGGTCTTTTCTTCCCGGAACTGTGCAAATTTGCCAGCGCCGAACGAGCCATACGCGGTTTCAGGTGAAGTCGACCACAGAAAACTCCGAAGTTCTCAGGCCGAACCACTGTTGGAGTCAAACGGCGTATGGTAATACTCGCTGTCTTCGGAGAACTGCTGTACTTCGACGATAAGTTTTTTCATGCGCAGTTCTGCGGTATCGATTTCGTCATCTGAATCATTGGCCAGATCTCCCGTGGGCTGGCGCGAGTACAACCAGAAGTGCACTGCACCGGCCAGTAGGCCAGAGGCCACCTCCCAGCTGTCTGCCTCTTCATCGTCATCCAACAGGCGATTACCGAGTTCCACCATCTTCTGTGCAGCCTGTTCAAACTCACTGATTTCTCGTTCGGTACTCATCGAGTTCACCTAAGGGGGTAACTTGCGCGTCATTGTACTGTTGGTATGTACCTAACCGCACGTGACCTAACCCCTGGGCAGGTCGTTTCAATAAGGTGCGTCGCCAATCACGGTACAGCGGCGCACTACCCGTCTGTCATTGGCCATATCAAATGGCCGCGCTCGATGCATGACACAGCGGTTATCCCAGATCATGACGTCATCAGGCTGCCAGTGGTGGCAATAGACGCGCGCCCGATTGATAACCTCCCGATTGATACGATCGACCAAGTTGCGACCGGCAAGGTAGTCCATACCGACGATGGTCTCTGCGTGATCGCCCAGGTATAGACAACGCCGGCCAGTTTCTGGGTGAGTTCGCACAAGCGGATGGTCAACCGGCGGCACAGCATCTCGTTGAGCAGCGTTGAGGGGCTCGTGTGCTGGATAACGGGAACGCGAGTAGTCAAGGTTGTGGATCACGCGAAGTTGCTCATAATAATGACGCGTTGCCTCGTCCAATTCGCGGTAAGCCCCATACATGTCACAGATCTCGGTCTCACCACCCGTCACAGGAACCTCAATGGCGTAGATCATCGTTGCCTGTCCGGTCATACGTTGCCACGAACCGTCGGTGTGCCACTCAAGCGTGCCCAGATCAGGATGGCGCCCATTTGGCTGACCGTTCTCGTCAAGATTAGAAAGAACAAAAAGTTCTGGGTGACTATCCGCGTGATACTGATTCAAGACATGCACCTGCACCTGGCCAAAACGGCGGGCAACGGTGACATGTGCACCAGGGTTTAGGTTCTGACCGCGAAAAACCAATACCTGATAATCAAGAAATGCCTGGTAGATGGCCGCAAAGGTGTCGTGATCCAAACCCTTGTTCAGATCCACACCCGCCACTTCAGCGCCCAAAGCTGGACTTAGCGGCCGCATTTTAATGACCATGACTAATCCAACGCTGTAGGCGCGACGGCCTCCATGCCGAGCTGTGGAACCTGATCTGATCGCGCAATGTCGTTGAGTCCTCTGTGGTGCATATCAAAAGTATATCCACCCCAGGGGGTTCTGAACTGGCTAGGTTGCAACAAATGTTGAGCCAACAAGTGGCCATTTCAGGGGGTTTGAGGCGTATTAAGTCATCGACCATGCCAAACCTAGGCGGTTCTAATTATCGTAGCGCCAATGTGATCTTGATCACTGACGCCATCTAACAAAATGAATAGGTTATCCTTACTGTGGCTTTACCAATAAGACGTTAAATGACCAAATCGGGATAATCAATACCATGAATACAAAGCATTTCGCGATGCTGTTGCTGGTGCCGCTATCAACAGTCGCGCTCACCCCAGCGAACGGCGCGGACGAGTCACCGGCGCCGAGGCCTCCGAGCCTAAATGTAACCGACCGGGGCCCTTTGGTCTTTATTGGCTTCCAGGCGTCAATCGCGGCCATGGTTGGGGCCAGCGAAGGCAAGCTAGAGGGTGCCACGGCACTGGACATGGCCAAAGATATCACCGAAGAATTACGCAAAATGCGCCCAGCAAACACGCCCTCACGGGCGCAGTGCAAAGTCGTTAGCGCCGAAGCCGAAACTAGATCCAGCGAGGACGAAGAAGGCGATCACCGAATCGACGTCATGACCACCTGGGTAATGGAATGCCAAAAACCAGCCCTTCTCAAATACTTGGACATCAGTCTGTTTAAGGCTATGCCGGCCGTCAACGTCATTGAGGCTTATTATTTCTCTGATACCGCACAGGTCTATAAAAAACTAACCCCTGCCAGCAAACGGCTGAGCTGGTAGTCGAAAAACGAGCCGACCAGCCCCTAACATCACTGTAAAGATGAGATGTTTCGCCCAATAGCTTAGTGTGGTGAAAAACATAATCAATAGTTATAAATATAAAGACTTGGGGATTTTTTTAAGAAGCATTTAGAGCTGTGTCGGCGAGTCAAACAGGACATGCAGGCCACCCTATAAGGATGCCAATCATTGGCAAAGTTGGAGGTTACTACTGAGGAGTGACTTTCATCGTAGACGGTGGCGCCACTACTTTTAGCCTGGGTGGCGTTCTCCGTACAGTGATAACGAGCGATGAGAGTATTGAGACGGCGTTCGTAGTGGATGGGGATTCCGGTACTGCGACTGCTGGCCTTGTCGAAACATCAGAGACTCTGGCGCTGGATGAACTCCGTCCGACGAGTATTGCTGAGATCATCGAAGCGATTGAGCCATCGACTGGGGTTGAGAGGTTAACGAATGATACTGAGACCTCAGTGACCGACATTTCTTCTAAGGACGATTCGGACACTGCGGTTACCGCATCTGAGGTGGAGGTAGTTGATGAGGAACCAGGGGCCGCGATCGAGGTACCTGACGTTGACGGTTATCCCGTTTAGATTCCCGTCAGTAACTCGGGCTCTGTCAGCGAGGCAATGCCCCTTACCGCTTGAGGTAATATAACTGACCCTTTTTCGCTTGGTTTCTAGCCGATAGTCACTCGTATGAAAAAGAAAGCCCAAGGCGCACTCGCTGCCGTAACCGGAACCGACCACGGCCCTGACTTTGACGTTGAAGGTCACTACGACACTTGGGCCACCGCCTATGATGACGATCTCCTGAACGAATACGGTTACATTGCGCCGCGCATCGCAGCCGACGCCTTCGAACCACTGGTGCAGGATAAAACGCAACCGGTCATTGATCTCGCTTGTGGCACGGGTCTTGTCGGACGCGAACTCAATCGGCGTGGGTACACCTGTATTGACGGGTTGGATCTCTCGCAAGGCATGCTCACCGAGTCAAAAAGCCTCGGTATCTACCGTGAACTAATGCAGGAAGACCTAACACGCCGCACTTCGATTCAGGACGGTGCCTACCCCAGTCTGATCTGT
>JAKUQS010000028.1 GCA_022451485.1 Gammaproteobacteria bacterium | reverse complement strand
AGACACTGGCACTAGCGGCCTATAACGCCGGCGAAACAGCCGTTAAACGCCACGGCGGCATACCACCTTACGCCGAAACTCGCGCCTACGTACAACGAGTACAGCGACTACGAAGAAGCTACCAACAGCACTAACAAATGCACTACCGCGTTGCTCAGTAATCCAGCCACGACATCGTCCGCCACAATCGCAACCCCACCTTTAAAGCGCTGCTCAATCCAATCGACGGGTGGCGGTTTTAAAATATCGAGAAGACGAAAAATGACAAAAGCAATCACAACCACCCATAGCTTGACCGGTAAAAATGCCATGGCCACCATAAAGCCGACAACTTCATCGATGACGATAACTCCCGGATCCTCTTGGCCAAGTTGATGCTCGACACGATCCGCAACCATTATTGCCAGTCCCACGAACGCAACACACACGATCGCATAAAGCCAAGCATCCAAGAAAGATAATAACAACACCAGAGGTATCGCTAAGAGCGTGCCAAAAGTGCCCGGAGCAACAGGCAACAAACCCGAACCCAACCCAAACGCAACCCAACGGGCCGGACTACGACCCATGCGCACGGGTCCGTTCAAGAATCCCTCTCCCTGGCAACCGGCCAAACGTGCTCATAACCATCCCGCCTCGGCCCCGCAACCGGCACGCCTGATTGAGTCAACGTAATGCCAGCGTGAGCGGTGATGCACCCGACGTCGGTCAGGAGAACCCCTGCTTCCCGGCTAAGCATACGCATCCGGTCACTCTCCGATGGTGGAACGGTCAGACAAAGCTCGTAGTCATCTCCACCTGTCAACGCTGCGGTCAAGCGATCCTCCAAAGGATAAGATTTTCCGGCAGGCGACAGTGGTAACGATGTCGTTTCTATCACTGCCCCTGCCTGACCACTCGCTCGGACAATCTGTCCCAAATCGGCTAACAAACCATCTGAAATATCGATCACTGCGGAAGCCAGGCCATACAGCGCCAGGCCAATGCCTACTCGAGGCGTCGGGCGATGCAACCGATTGAGTAGCCATCTGGTTTCGCTATCGATATCAGCGACGGGGCGTTCCGCCAGCGCCAGCGCAGCATCACCGACCGTACCTGTTATCCAGACCCGATCATTCACTGCAGCCCCTGATCGCGTTAAAGCCTGGCCGACAGAAACCCAGCCACCCGCGGTTACGCTGATACACAGGGGTCCACGCGTCGTGTCACCGCCCACCAAAGCCACATCGTGTTGCATGGCTAGACGGAAGAAACCATCACTGAATTGCCTAAGCCATTGCTCATTGGCTTCGGGTAAAGTCAAATTCAGTAATGCCCAAACCGGCACCGCCCCCATCGCTGCGAGATCGCTAAGATTAACGGCAAGGGCTTTGTAACCCAGATCACCGGCCCCGTCCGTCGCACGGAAATGAACACCTTCAACTAAGGTATCGGTCACCACGACCAACTCATGCGCCTCCGGTACCTGCAGGACCGCACCATCATCACCGACACCCAAGCAGACCTGCCGCTGCTTTGTCGGTCTATCGAAAAACCGCTGAATCAGATCGAATTCCCTCACTGGACTCCCCGACACTCGAAACAACGCTAGCCGTCAGAACTTTATTTCCGCCCCAGTACCGTAGCCAGGCGATCCAATACGCCGTTCACGAATCGATACGCCTCTTCCGCACCAAAGATTCGACTCATCTCAATAGATTCATCCAGCACCACCCGCGTTGGCATATCCGTCTGATACTCCAACTCATACGCGCCTAAACGTAGAACGGCCCGTTCGACAGGATCCACCATCGCCAAATCACGATCGAGACAGCTGGTCAGTCGCTCATCTATTGAATCTCGATGGTTCGAGACTTCCTCCAACAAGTGATAAAAATAAGCATGGTCCACTTCCGCTTGTTTGGAGTCTTCGAGAAAATTCAGTTTAATCTCGTTGACACTCTGGTCCATTATTTCTCCTTGATACAGTGCCTGGACCGCGCGGCGTCGCGCCATATGGCGCCCTCCTCCGCTCATTAACCCGCCCCCGGCTCCTCAATATACCCGGTGACCTCTAGACCATACCCTGACAAAGCATGGGTTCGTCTCGGCGTACCCAATACCCGTACTTGGCGCACTCCGAGATTCGCCAGAATCTGGCTCCCTGCCCCCAGCATTCGAAGGTCATGCCCATCCTCTTCTTGTACAGCACCCACGGCGCTCTCGTCACGCAAACGCCGTTCCAAACCGGCTGCATTTTCACTGTATTCGAGAAGAATCAGGACTCCCTGTTCTTCTTCGGACAATCGCTGCAATGCCTGATCGACGGTCCAACGCACTGCACCTCGCGCCTCACCGAGAAGATCAAACACCCCGCGATGACTTTGCACTCGAACCATCACCTCGGCGGTTCCATCAATCACGCCCCGGACAATCGCGAGGTGTGTCGAGCGAAGTTCGCTGTCTTCATAAATAATCCCTCTAAAATCACCATAGCGCGTGGCGATCGGATGTTCTGAGACTCGCCAGACAGTCGGTTCTGACTCCAACCGGTAACGAATTAAATCGGCAATGGTTCCAATTCGCAGGTCGTGAGTAGCGGCGAAGGTCATTAGATCAGGCAGGCGCGCCATAGTCCCATCGGGGTTAAGAATTTCACAGATCACGCTAGCCGGGACGAGCCCACTGAGTCGTGCCAAATCTATCCCTGCCTCGGTATGTCCCGCCCGAGTCAGGACGCCACCAGGCTGCCCCATGATTGGAAACACATGGCCGGGCGTCACAATATCTTTTGCGCTCGCTTTCTCCCCTACTGCCGTTTGTATGGTTCTCGCCCGATCGGCAGCCGAAATTCCCGTGGTCACGCCATCCGCGGCTTCTATTGAAACTGTAAAATTAGTGCTATATCGCGAATTATTCTGATTAACCATCAAAGACAAATTCAATTGCCTACAGCGATCTTCCGTTAAGGCAAGGCAAATCAGTCCCCGTCCATGCGCAGCCATGAAATTAATGTCATCTGCACTGACAAATTCCGCCGCGATAACAAGATCGCCTTCGTTCTCACGATTTTCGTCATCGACCAAAATCACCATCTTGCCGCCCCGATAGTCGGCAAGCACATCCTCAATCAAGCTGACTTCCTTCGACAACGGCATGGAATTTTGTGGAACTGTCACAGCGTATCGTTACCTGTCGGTGTATCGTGGTTATTTGTTGACGCATAAGTTTGGTCGACCTGCCGTGCTCGCTCAAGGTAACGCGCGACCAGATCAACCTCCACATTGACATCATCGCCGCTTATCAGTCGCCCAAGGGTTGTCATCTGGAGCGTATGGGGAATAACGTTAATACTCACCCAAACCCCATCTTTCTCATCGCGAACCTGATTAATGGTCAAGCTAACACCGTCCAGTGCGAGCGATCCCTTTTCTGCGAGAAACGGCGCCAACGAAGGCGCGACCCTGAATTCCATCCATCGTGAGCGCATTACTTCCTTCACGCTCATGAGGGTGGCGAGACCATCAACGTGACCCACCATCAAGTGTCCGCCGAACAGCGACTCGGCTGACATGGACGCCTCAAGATTGACCCGACTTCCAGGTTTTTTTTGCCCCAGATTCGTGCGAGTAAGGGTCTCATTGGACACATCAAATTCAAGCACTCCCAAGTCCAGTCGACTGACAGTCAAACACACGCCGTTAACTGCAATGCTGTCACCGAGCCTGACTAGTGGAGACCATTCTCCCTGCGGCCGAAGCACCAGCACACGTTCACGCATGGTCCCGGTGAGTCCGGTCACCGTGCCTTGCATCTGGACAATACCGGTAAACATTAAGTCTCCCGGCGCCCCGGTCGCAGGTTGATTCGCAGATCGCGTCCTAACTGTTTAACTTGGCTGATCTCAAATCTGAGTCGGTTTTCTAGATTAACCACTTCCGGCAGAGCAAACATGCCGCGACCTGCTAAGCCCAACAGATCAGGCGCTAGATAAATCAGCAATTCGTCGATTAATCCGGCTGCGGCAAATGCACCAGCAACGCCCGCACCCGCTTCAACCAAAACCTCATTACATCGACGACGACCCAATTCATCGATTAACGCCGCGAGATCCACCCGGCCTGATCCATCGGGCAACGTGATGGTTTCCGTGCGTGAATCAAAGGCGTCGCCCTTGTCACGTCGCGGCTTGGCACTTGCCACCAGCACAGAACCATCGACATCAAAAAGGGCCGCTTTCGTGCTGAGTTGGCCTGTGCTATCGATGATAACCCGCAGCGGCTGAACAATGGGCTCTGTTAGTCGTGCGTTAAGTCGTGGATTATCAGCGTTCACCGTACCCATGCCAGTCACCACGGCGCAACTGCCGGCACGCAGGCGGTGAACATCTTCCCTTGAAGCTTCGCTACTGATCCACTGACTACTCCCATCACTGGCAGCTGTTCGACCATCCATCGATGCGGCCAGTTTGACCCGAACCCTCGGTCGACCCGTCTGCATTCGCCGAATAAATCCTGGATTCAATGCCGCCGCTCGCTTGCCCTCTATACCAATAACCACTTCCATGCCTGCATCGCGTAAACGCTGAAACCCCCTGCCAGCGACCGCTGGGTTTGGATCTTGCATCGCGGCCGCAACCCGCACGATCCCAGCACTGATCAATGCCTCCACACAAGGGCCCGTTCGCCCTATGTGACTGCACGGCTCAAGCGTGACAATCGCCTGCGCATCGCGGGCGGCCTCACCCGCGGCCTGTAACGCATTAACTTCCGCGTGTGCATCTCCCGCCCGTTCATGCCAGCCTTCTGCGATAACTTCGGATCCCTTCACAATCAAACAACCAACTACCGGGTTAGGTTTAGTTGTAAATCGTCCCCGCTCTGCTATCTCCAACGCACGCGTCATATGCGCGTGATCCATTAAACCATTATTCGTCATTCGCATCAGACACTGTTAGAGTCAAAGAGAGTTGTCCAGCCCCTGTTGTTTCACCGCGCGAGGCCCCCAGTTGCCGAATTTCCTCTGCAAACGCCGCGGTATCCTGAAACTGACGATAAACGGAGGCATAGCGAACATACGCTACTTCGTCTACGTGAATAAGCGTGTCCATCACTGCTTCTCCGATCTGCCTTGATTCAATCTCACGCACTCCCATGACACTCAATTTTCGACACAGATCCGCCACCATAGCCTCTAACATTCGCGCATCCACAGGCCGTTTCTCCAGCGCCCGTTCGAGGCCACGCCGGAGTTTATCTTCATTAAAGGCTTCGTGACTGCCATCGCGTTTCGCCACCCTCGGCGGTTCGAGTGCCAAACGTTCCAACGTATTAAATCGAGCTTGGCAAGACTGACACTCACGACGACGACGCACCGTGTCACCACTATTCGAAAGCCGCGAGTCGATGACTCGCGTGTCATCATGAGCACAGACTGGGCACCGCATAGCCCCAGTTAGGGTGGGACGGCCTTTGCCTTACGGCAAAGGGTCCGCTTCAGCCCCTTCCTTTTTAACCGGCAACATGTCATCACGAGAAATACCGAGAACAAGTACCGCGGGATTGGCGATAAAAATGGAAGAATAGGTCCCGACCAACACACCGACCAGAAGCGCTGTAGCAAATCCGTTAATAATCTCGCCCCCGATGATCAGCAAAGTCAACACCACGAGCAGGGTGGTCGTCGAGGTTAATAATGTCCTCGACAATGTCTGATTGACCGCAACATTCATGATTTCAACGGGTGTGCCGCGTCGCATTTTTCGAAAGTTCTCTCTCACCCGATCAAAAACAACGATCGTGTCATTCAAGGAATATCCGATGACCGCAAGAATTGCAGCAAGCACCGGCAGGGAAAACTCAAGACCAAGAACAGAAAATACACCAACGGTAATTAGCACATCGTGAACAAGCGCCGCGACCGCACCGATCGCAAAACGCCACTCAAACCGCCACGATACATAAATTAGAATCCCCAGCAGCGCGTAAAGCATGGCGAGCCCACCTTTCTCGGTCAGTTCTTCTCCAACCTGTGGGCCTACGAACTCTACTCGTCGCATCTGCACGGCACACGGACCACTGGCACCACTATCATCGGAAACACACTGCTGCAGATCACCGGTGGGGTTCGTCGCCAACGTTTCTTTATAGGGCAAGCGCAACGCCACCATGATCCGACTGCTGACCTGCGCTGCGTCTTCAATCGCACTCGCCGGGAGCCGCACTAAAATATCCTTCGACGTTCCAAAATATTGAACCAACGCCGACTCAAACCCCGCCTCAGCGATTAAATCTCGGACCGAACTCGCCTCCACCGTCTCTTCATAAGACACTTCAACCAGCGTACCCCCCGTAAAATCGATCCCGAAAGAAAGACCACGCACGCCAAGAGATACTATGCCAATAACAATCAGTACAGCTGACACAATGCCGGCGAAACGCCGGCGGCTCAGAAAATCTATGCGTGGTTCGCGTTTAAGAAAATACATACGTCAAGTTAGATAGCGAGTTTCTCAACGCGCCTTCCGCCATAGAAAAAATTAACCAACCCACGAGTCAATACGATGGCCGTGAACATAGAGGTCAGAATGCCGATACTGAGCGTTACCGCAAATCCTTTGATGGGCCCTGTACCAAAATTAAACAGCACCAACGCCGCAATGAGCGTCGTAATGTTGGCATCAACGATAGTTGACAGTGCTCGGTTATAACCCATGTGAATGCTGGCCTGAGGAGAATTGCCATTGCGAAGTTCTTCACGAATGCGCTCAAATATTAAAACGTTGGCATCTACTGCCATACCCACGGTCAGCACGATGCCAGCAACGCCCGGGAGGGTTAGTGTCGCCTGAAACACAGATAAAACGGCGACCATCAGTACCAGATTCAGCGCTAACGCTGCGTTGGCGAAGAGACCAAATGTCCGGTAATAAATGAGCATGAAAATCAAAACCAGTGCGAAACCAATCACCACCGACCGAAAGCCCTGACTGATATTGGCCTGACCAAGACTCGGGCCCACGGTGCGCTCTTCTATGATTTCAACAGGTGCGGCCAATGAACCGGCACGGAGCATCAACGCGAGATCCTGCCCTTCAGTCACGCTATCAAGCCCTTCGATCTGAAATCGCTTTCCCAATTGATCTCGAATAACCGGTGCTGTGATTACGTCTTCAACACGTTGACTCGTACGCAATACCCTTCCCTGCGGCCCTTTCTTGGGCCTGCCTTGCGCATCGGTCTTGATCTTCGAACGCGTCTCGATATAAAGCACCGCCATCCGTTTCCCAATATTCTTTCCTGTCACCCGTTGGTTGATACGAGCACCTGCAGCATCCAGCGTAATACTCACAATAGGCCCACCCGTCTGGGTATCGATACTGGCCGCCGCATCAACGATATTGTCACCGGAATAAATCACGCGATTCTTCAGTAGGATCGGTCGCCCATCTCGCATATGAAATATTCGCGATCCGGGCGGAGGCGACCCGCTAACCGCTGAATCAACGTTGTGTTCTTCATCGACGAGCATCATCTCTAGAGTTGCCGTTCGGCCTAAGATTCTTTTGGCTCGCGCGGTGTCTTGAACGCCTGGCAACTGAACCACGATGCGTCGGTCCCCCTGTCGCTGGACCACTGGCTCGGCAACGCCCAATTCATCGATTCGATTCCGAAGCGCTGTAATATTTTGTTCCAACGCAAACTCTGATAACTCGTCCTTCGCACGTTGGCTCAAATGCGCAAGCACTCTATCCGGCGTATCCCCCTCAACATCGGTTAGCTCGAGGTCCGGTAATTCCCGCAAAATAGTCTCACGCGCCTTATCCTGATCGCTGACGTTTCGAAGAGTGATGTCGATTCCCCCTTCGCTTTTCCGTCGGACGCCTCGATGACGTACCTTCGCCGTCCGCAGGGCGCTTCTAAGGTCCGCAACGTAACGTTCTTCCATGCGCCGAATCGCACCATCCATATCCACTTCCATTAGAAAATGAACGCCGCCACGAAGGTCAAGCCCAAGATACATTGGTCGCGCTGACATCGACTCAAACCATGCTGGTGCGGCAGGGAGCAATGTCAAAGCAATGGTGTAGCGATCTTCAAATTCGTCTTCGAATAGATCACGGGCTTTTAGCTGCGCCTCTGGAGTCGCAAATCGAAAACTGGCGCCCTTCACATCGAGTGACCCTCGAATCAACCCTGCTCCGGGTTGCGCCACCAGGGCTTTTAATCGGTCAAAATCGGCGCTACTCAAGTCGGTGCCACGCGACCCGCGCACCTGTATGCCCGGGTCGTCGCCAAATAAATTAGGCAAAGCAAAAAAGATGCCTGGCACAATCACCCCCACGATAATCAGCCACTGCCACCCCCCGTACAGGTTCAACATAGGATTATCTGGAGTCGTTCATCAGACGCTAACGTTGCTCAACTTTCGCTGGGCGTGCCGCGCCTATTCCTTCAACTTCTTGGTGCCAGCGCCACTGTCGGCCGCTGTCCCTTTTGGCATCATCTGTGCCACCGCATGACGCTGGACACGAACGATCGTGTCGCGGGCCACCTCAAGCGATGCGAAGTTTTCATCAAGATCGATGATCGTGCCGAGGAGTCCGCCATTCGTTACCACTTCATCGCCCTTTGCCATCGCAGCGATCATTTCCTTGTGTTGTTTGGCTTTCTTTTGTTGTGGTCGAATGAGTAGGAAATAAAATAAAACAAAGATAATGACCAGTGGCGCCATACCGAGTAAACCGCCACCACCGCCACCACCGGCCTGGGCCCAAGCATCGGAAATAAAGAAATTCATAGCTCGTGTATCGTCTATTAGTGTGCGCAAAGGCGCGTGATTATGCCACAGGCGGGTTGCCCGACTGGAATTGTGCAAGAAAATCAAGGTGAAATGCCGTAAAACTCTTGCTTTTTATTTCTTTTCGGACAGAAGCCATCAGCCGTTGGAAAAAATGGAGGTTATGAATGGTGCCCAGACGCGGGCCTAACATTTCACCAGTGGTGTAAAGGTGGCGCAAATAACTTCGACTATATTGGCGGCAGGTGGGACAGAGACACTGTACTTCTACCGGATTGGTATCCAAACGGTGAACAGCGTTCCGCAATTTAACAATGCCTCGATCGGTATATAGCCAGCCATTGCGCGCATTGCGGGTTGGCAACACACAGTCAAATAGATCGATCCCCGCTGCCACGCCCGCCAGCAAATCTTCGGGCTTGCCAACCCCCATCAGATACCGCGGCTTTTCAGTCGGCATATGAGGCACGATCTCCGTGAGCATCTGGTACATATCCGCCGTCGGCTCTCCTACCGACAATCCCCCCAATGCATAACCATCAAATTCCATCCCTACCAACGCATCGAGTGACTCCCGTCGAAGATCTTCGTAAAACCCGCCTTGCGCAATGCCAAACAATGCCTGGGTATTATTGGCGTGAACCTCACGGCAGCGCTTTGCCCAGCGAAGTGACCGCAACATAGAAGCTCGCGCCTCCTCCCGGGCCGCGGGATAACGAGTGCACTCATCAAACACCATCGCGATATCAGAACCTAGTGCATTCTGAATAGCGATCGACTCTTCTGGGCCCATAAAAACTGCCGCGCCATTAAACGGAGAGCGAAATGTCACTCCTTGCTCAGTAATATCACGCGGCTTGGCAAGACTCCACACCTGGAACCCACCGGAGTCCGTCAGGATCGGCCCTGACCACCGCATAAACTCATGCAAGCCCCCATGTCGATTAATGATGTCGATACCCGGACGCAGGCTGAGATGGAACGTATTGCCCAAGATAATTTGGCTACCACTGGACCGTACTTCCTCTACTGTCACCGTCTTGACCGCAGCCGACGTGCCGACGGGCATAAACGCGGGTGTCTGAATTTCTCCACGGACCAGTTTCACCCAGCCGCACCGCGCCGCATCGTCCTGAGTTTCGATGTGAAATTGCAGACTCATTCAGTCACCTTTTCAAGCCACATGGCATCACCGTAACTAAAAAACCGATAATCAGCATCAATCGCATGCCGGTATGCCGCCATCACTCGCTCACTTCCCGCAAAGGCACTAACCATCATTAACAAAGTGGACCGGGGGAGATGGAAATTTGTGATCAGGCAGTCGACTACTCGAAATGCGTAACCTGGGTAAATAAACAGATCTGTATAACCTTTAAACGGGGCCAGCTGTCCTCCGGAAGCGGCACTCTCTAACGCCCGTACTACGGTGGTGCCGACCGCAATAATGCGCCCGCCGCAGCGTTGCGCCTTCTCAATCGATTCCGTGACCGACCGGGGCACCGAATACCACTCGCAGTGCATACGATGCGCCGCCACGTGAGAATCTCTAATCGGCTGAAAAGTTCCTGCGCCTACGTGCAACGTAATCATAGCGATGGTTATACCTGCGCTTTCCAATTCGCTCATCATCGATCGGTCAAAGTGCAGTCCGGCAGTGGGTGCAGCAACTGCGCCGGGGCAAGTCGAAAACACTGTCTGATAATGCACATCGTCTAAGCCGGATGGCTGACGATGTATGTAAGGAGGTAACGGAAGATGTCCTTCAGCCTGTAAGACGGAACGTACGGACTGAGCGTCACTCACACGCAGTTTATAAAAAGCCCCCTCTCTCCCTTCAACGGTAATGACCACTCCACCGTCTGTAACCATACTCGTTCCCACTCGGAGGGGCTTACTCGCCTTGACCTGTCCAAGGAAGGTATCCAGCTCCATGTTCCGTTCAAAAAGAATTTCGATTCGACCGCCTGTTGTCGCTTTGCGACCATATAACCTAGCTGGGAGAACTTGGGTGTTGTTAAGCACCAGAACATCGCCTGAGCGCAATAAATGCTTAATATCAGCGAACTGCCCATCTATCAGCCCCCCCACACGTGGCATCTGCAGGAGCCGGCAGGCAGTGCGTTCCGACAAAGGTGATTGCGCTATCCGATCATGCGGGAGATGAAAATCGAAGTTATTAGGATCCACGTGTTAATGCCAGTCCTGTTCAGTCGAGTCCCGTAGAACAGGACGGTTGCCAATGTGCAGGTATTCCCCGCATCGTTCCTGTTTCAGAAGCCGCGCCCCGCAGCCCGGCGACGTAAAATCGGTTCTGGTGTGGGTTTTATTGATTAATCCTTTCATATATGACTCTAATGGTTATAGTGTTTCTATTTATATCTAGAATTCTTAACCAACAAAACCAACCCATATCCTCATGAACAGACATAACATTCTCATCCTGGGCGCATCATACGGTTCTTTGCTGGCGACCAAACTGCAGTTTAAAGGCCATCGACTCCATTTAGTGTGCCTACCGCCAGAAGCCCAATTAATCAATCGAGAGGGGACGGTATTACGGATACCGGTGAAGGGACGAGAGGGTCTGGTAGAGATTCGATCGCAGGACTTACCTGGGGAGTTATCGGCAGGGTCGCCGGGCGAGGTGGATCCCTCAGAATATGACCTGGTGGCATTAGCCATGCAGGAGCCACAGTACCGCGTGCCCGAAGTACGTCAATTGTTAGAAGCGATTGCCAAGGCCCGAGTGCCGTGTCTGTCGATCATGAACATGCCCCCATTACCGTACCTGGCAAGGATTCCCGGACTCGATGCTAAGGGTTGTCGTGACTGTTATACCGACGCCAGTGTATGGGATGCGTTTGATCCGGACCTGGTGACGTTATGCAGCCCCGATCCGCAGGCGTTTCGTCCGCCAGAGGAAGCCCTTAATGTGCTGCAGGTCCGATTACCAACCAACTTCAAGGCGGCAGCCTTTGTCGATGATGCTCACACCGCGATGCTGCGAGGCTTAGCGGCTGACATTGAGGCGGCACGCTTTGCGACGTCAGACGGTGAGCTTGAGTTACCCGTCAAGCTCAAGGTGCATGATTCAGTATTTGTGCCACTGGCGAAGTGGAGCATGCTGCTGGCGGGCAATTACCGTTGTATTGAGCCCCAATCCATTCGCTCGATTAAAGAAGCGGTGCACGGCGACCTGAGTGCCAGCCAGGCCATCTACGAGTGGGTAGTGAGCCTTTGTCTGTCGCTTGGGGCTCAACGCGATGACCTGGTACCTTTTGATAAATATGCCAATGCCGCCTTATCACTGCAAAGCCCTTCCTCGGCGGCCCGTGCTATTGATGCCGGTGTCCCTTATATCGAACGCGTCGATCAACTGGTCCAGACCGTCGCCGCTCAACAACAACTCCATCACCCCATCATCAACCATATCGTCTCTACCGTCGATCAACGGCTAATCCATAATCGAGCTACCGCGTGACTGATCCCCTGCTGGATTACCACAACGACCTACCGGTCGAGCTCTCCGCACCAGACATCAGAGAATACCGTGAGAGCAACAGCGGAGTGGAATATATCCACACTATGGACTCGGGCAAACCCGGACCCCATGTCCTGATCTCTGCGGTGGTTCATGGCAACGAATTGTGTGGGGCCATCGCGGCAGACTGGTTACTGCGACAAGCCGTCAAACCCGTGGCAGGCCGTTTGAGTGTGGGCTTCATGAACGTCGAGGCTTATCTGAGTTATGACGCCGATCATCCCAATCGCTCGCGCTGGGTCGATGAAGACTTTAATCGCTTATGGGGACCCGGCGTTCTCGCTGACCCCAAGCGCACAGTCACTAGCGAGGTCCGACGAGCGCGCTCCGTTCAGCCATTTCTAGACACAGTGGATCTGTTGCTCGACATTCATTCGATGCAACAACCCTGCGTACCCTTAATGATGGCCGGCATGGTCGCCAAAGGTCGCCACCTCGCCGCCCAAGTCGGGATCCCAAGTGCCGTGATTACCGATTCGGGTCACACAGAAGGCATGCGTATGCGGGACTACGCGGCTTTTCGGGACCCCGACAGCGCTCGCAATGCCCTCCTGATCGAGTGTGGTCAACATTGGGAACGTTCGACGGGAAACGTAGCCAAAGCCACCATGGTGCGGTTTCTGCGCGCCAGCAACATCGTCGAGGATGATTTCGGGCAGGACCTACTGAAGACAATTCCCCAAGCACCAGTGCAAGCGTTCTATGAAGTCGGTGAGACTGTGACGGTCGAATCCGATGCGTTTATCTTCGATCAGCCCTGGGAAGGTTTCGAACACCTGCCCAAAGATACGCTGATTGGGCGTGACGGATCCCGCTTAATCACCGCTCCGTTCGACACCACCGTACTCATTATGCCCTCAAAACGACTCCATCCAGGCAAAACCGCGGTTCGCCTAGCGCATCCTATTTCCCCATAACTTTCCGGCGTCAAGACAGCACCGCAACACCAACGCACAAAGTGATATCAGGCCTCATTCAGGTGGCAGGCAACGTGACGGCCACTGTTTGTCATTTTTAAAACCGGCACCTCTTCCGCACAACGTTTCATGGCGTGCGGGCATCGTGGGTGAAAATGGCAACCCCTCGGAGGCTCCAAGGGAGAGGGAATCTCGCCCCGGACTGGCTCGAAACGACGACGGCGCGATTCAATCCTTGGCACTTCTGCCAACAATGCCTGGGTATACGGATGCGCCGGTTCTTCGAACAATGCATCAGTGGTTGCAATCTCCACCACACGGCCCAAATACATAATGACAACCCGATCACTCAGGTGTTCCACGACACCCAGATCATGACTGATAAAAAGATAGGTCAAACTTAACTCTGCGCGCAGATCCATAAACAGATTTAGCACCTGTGCCTGAATTGACACATCCAGTGCAGCCACCGATTCATCACACACCAGGAATTCAGGCTTCACCGCCAACGCCCGTGCTATACCGATACGTTGACGTTGACCTCCTGAAAACTGGTGGGGATAACGGCGCATAAACTCCGGATCCAAACCGACCCGCAACATGACCTCCCTCACATAATCCTCAAGACCATTACGATCGACAACGCGGTGAAACAACGGCGCTTCGCCAACAATGTCAAAAACACGCAGGCGAGGATTAAGCGAACTCATAGGGTCTTGAAAAATCATCTGGATGGACAACGCTGCCTCTCTTACCCTCTGCCCTGTCATGTCAGCCATTGACTCACCGCGGTAACGAACCTCACCATTCGACGGCTGGTGTACCCCGGCAACAATGCGGCCCAACGTCGATTTTCCACAACCTGATTCACCGACCAAGCCCACGACCTCACCATGACCTATCGACAACGACACCTGATCCACAGCGTGAACTACTTCCTCTTTGACATTCGCACCAAGATAATTCGCTAACTTCGCTGCAAGATCCAACCTCTTAACAAAACGTTTTGAAACGTCACGCAGATCCAATATTGGCGCATAATCTTCGTTGACGAGCGCCTTTGTCATACTGACTCCTGCGACAACCCACTGCCCAGTAAGGGCCGATGACACCGAAACCTGCGACGACCATCATCTCCACCACCAACCTCCGGTGCAACAGCACATACCTCTTGCGCATACGTGCATCGACTTCGAAAAGCACAGCCTGCCGGTAGATTGAGAAGTGACGGCGTCATGCCGGGGATCTGTTGTAACCGCTGACCCCGCTGATTTCGCGAGGGAATCGATCCGATCAAACCGCTGGTATACGGGTGCGCCGGCCGATCCAGCACCTCATCAATTTCACCAAATTCGACAATACGACCTGCGTACATCACCGCAACAATATCCGCAAGACCCGCAATCACGGACAGGTCGTGGGTAATCCAGATCAAGGCAGTACCGGTGTCACGACAAAGTTTTTGCACCTCGTAAAGAATCTGTCCCTGGATGGTGACATCAAGTGCTGTCGTGGGCTCATCCGCAACGATTAAGTCAGGTCGATTAAGCAGTGCAATAGCAATCGAGACCCTCTGACGCATTCCACCGGAAAACTGGTGGGGATAAGCCTTGAGGCGCTCGTCAGCTGACGGGATACCCACTTGCCCCAGGGCGTCTCGCGCCATCACTCGAGCTTGGTCCTTGCTGACGCGCTGGTGCGCCCGTATCGCCTCGATCATCTGCGTATCGATGCGAAGCACTGGATTCAGCGTCATCATCGGATCTTGGAAAATCATAGAAATCTGATTCCCGCGCAGTTTCTGCCAACGCTTGGGGGAAACGCCTACCAGATCCTCACCCTGAAACTGGATCTGGCCCCCCACTACACGACCGGGGGCATCAACCAATCCCATAATGGAAAAGCCCGTCACCGTCTTACCGGAACCTGACTCACCGACCAAACCCAACACCTGTCCTCGGTCCACGGTAAAACTGACATCATCTACCGCTTTCACTTCACCCGCCTTAGTAAAAAAAGACGTCTGTAAATTTCGCACCTCAAGCGTTGCCATCAATTACTCCGCATTCATACGCGCAATGCTAACGCTGCAGCCGAGGATTCAACACATCGCGAAGCCGATCACCCACAAGATTAATCGAAACGATCGTCACCAGAAGCGCCACACCCGGGAAAATGGTAATCCAATAATGGCCTGAGTGGATATAGTCGAAACCATTCGCAATCAGACTTCCAAGCGACGGCTCAGTCTGTTCCATACCCAATCCCAGAAAGGACAAGGTCGCTTCCAACGCAATAGCGTGCGCGGTTTGCATTGTGCCAACCACAATGATCGGTGCAACAACGTTCGGAAACAGATGATTCATCAGAATGCGCCGCTTTGACAACGCCAGACAGTGAGCCGATTCTATGTATTCTTTGCCACGCTCGACTAGCGCCGAACCACGCACCGTACGAGCGTAATAAGCCCACTGCACAACGATCAGCGCAATCAGTGTTTTGTCGACCCCCTTTCCCAGCGTCACTAGCAGTACCAACGCAATCAGAATTGCTGGAAAACTTAACTGAATGTCGACCAACCGCATGATCAACGAATCGATTCGACCGCCGAAATAAGCAGCGATCAAACCCACGACCACTCCAATTGCCAGCGCGATCACCCCGCTACCAATCCCGACTCCGAGGCTAATCCTGAGACCATAAAAAATTCCGCTCAATAAATCCCGGCCAGACCCGTCGGTACCGAGGTAGGCCGTCTGTCCCGAACTCATGACGACGCCCGGCGCCAAAGTCTTGTCAGCCACCGTCACGACCGCGAGATCATAAGGGTCAGTTGGCGCCAACAACGGTGCAAATATCGCAATGATGGCGATACTTAGCACGACAAACACACTCACGACAGCCACTGAACTTTCACGGTAATCCGACAAGAAGCGCTGCAACGGCATCTGCACTTTTTCTCCAAGATCCGTAGGATTTGGCACGGCACCAATGGACTCGTTGCTCGAACTCACGACCGAATTTCACCCAGACGAACCCGGGGGTCGAGAATCGAATAAAGGATATCGACAACCAGATTGATGATCACAAACAAAAAGACGATGATCATTAGATACGCAACAATGACGGGACGATCAAGCATGCCGATAGAATCGATCAATAACTTGCCCATTCCCGGCCAAGCAAATACCGTCTCGGTCACAATGGAAAAGGCAACCAGCCCACCGAATTCAAGGCCGAGCACAGTGACCACCGGAATCATGATGTTTTTGAGGACATGCAGCAAAACAATGCGCCTACCACTAAGGCCTTTAGCTCGGGCGAACTTGATGTAATCCTGATGGACAACCTCCCGCGTTCCAGCGCGGGCAAGTCGTATGACCAGCGCCAACTTAAACAATGACAAATTAATCGCTGGCATTAACAGATAGCTAATACCCTTCCATGATGTGAAGCTGACCTCTATACCAAACCATTCGCTGGTGGGCCCACGACCCGTAGAGGGCAACCATCCAAGATGCACAGCAAAGAGAACCATCATCATGATGCCTACCCAGAAGGACGGCAGGCTGAATCCCAGAATAGATCCACTCATGATGGTCTTGGCGGCAATCGATTCAGGGCGAAAACCCGCCAGCATTCCAAGGGGAATCCCGATCACCACCGCGATTAATAGAGCAAATAGCGCTAGCTCCATCGTCGCGGGCATGCGCTCCACTATTAGCAGCAACGCCGGCTCTTCGAAGATAAAAGACTCCCCGAGATCACCCCTTAAAGCGCCTCGAAGAAAAAGCAGATATTGCATATGGAACGGCTTATCCAACCCAAGGCCGGCTATCGCCCGTTCACGGTCTTCCTCGTCCGCCTCATCGCTGATCAGAATATCTACCGGATCACCGACCAGAAACACACCCGAAAAAACAAGGAACGACATCAGCAGCACGACGACCCCCGCCTGCATTAGCCGCCGAATAATGAAAACCGTCATCCGTCGCCGCTAAACTGACCGTCGTTTATAAAAGAAAGGGGCCCGCTAACACGGGCCCCTTTTTTAACTCGGCTTACTGCGCCTGAATCAGATCAAGTCCAACAGTGCGCTCATCCGCCCGCGCGTTGTACTTAAGACCTTTACGGGTCGCCCAGGTATTCACCTGGTAGTGCAATGGGATGATCCCTTGTCTCGCACCAATCGCAACCTCGGTCGCCTCCGCCAGTATCTTGGCCCGAGCAGCATCGTCTACCGTCGCCAACGCTTTAGTCACTAATGCATCGACTTGAGCGTTTGAATGTCGGCCACGATTTGAAGCCCCATGCCCTTTCGACTTGTCATGTGTCATTAGCAGCGATTTCAATGGCGACGATGGTTCGCCCGTTCCTGCGCCCCAACCGACCAGGATGAAACTAAACTCCGGTGTCTTATCCGGACCACCTTTTGAAGCCCGCTTGAAATAAACGTTCTTAGGCATGGTTTCCACCTTGGTAGGAATGCCGTTGCGCGTCAACATCTGAGCTATCGCCTCACAGATTTTCGCATCATTAATATAGCGATCGTTCGGACCGTGGATCGTCAGCCCAAAACCATCTCCCCATCCCGCTTCTGCCAGCAACTTCTTGGCGCCAGCAGGATCATAGGCCTCTGGTTTGAGTTTTGATGAACGCCCGAAAAACCCCTCAGGCAGCAACTGTCCGGCCTTTACCGCCACACCTTCCATCACCTTATCAACGATCTCATCGCGATCAATCATCTTAGAAATAGCAATACGAACCCGCGCATCCTTAAGCGGATTTTTCGACAGCGGATTACCCTTCTTATCAGTAACAAAAGGGGATTGATCGCGCTGTTGATCCATGTGCAGATAAATAACACGGTTTGATATGCCCTGACTCAGCGATAACTCCGCACTGGATTTGAGTTTCGCAATGTCGGTGGTAGGCACGTTATCGATCATATCGACATCGCCTGCGAGCAACGCAGCAGTCCGTGCTGGTTCTGACTTGATGAATCTAAAAACCATCTTACTCCAGGGCTGCGCCAATGGCCCCTGGTAACCGTCGTACTTCTCAAGCACCAAACGATCACCCTTTTTCCACTTTACGAATTTGTATGGGCCCGTACCAATAGCGGCCGTGCCTTTATTAAAGTCCTTCGCTTTGATCCCAAAGTTTTCGCTGCCACCAGAACCTTTGGCATCACTGGACATAATCAGAATCGTCGTCATGTCGTTGGGCATCAGAGGATAGGCCGCTTTTGTCGTTATGTGAATCGTATGAGAATCAACTTTCTTAAGCGACTTTCCTTTCGTGTATGTCCGGAATGAAGAATTACCTCCGGTATAACCATCGGCCCGATTAAATGAAAAAATAACGTCATCTGCGTCAAAATCAGACCCGTCGTGGAACTTAATTCCCTTACGCAATTTAAATTCCCAGGTGGTGTCGTCTAATGCCCGCCACGAACTGGCAAGCCTCGGGATCATCTGATCCATCTCTGGAGTCCAATCAACCAAACGACCAAAGATTTGGCCCAGCATCGCATTATTGGGACCCAGGTTATGAAAGTAGGGATCAATCGACGAAGGCTCCGATCTAATTCCAATCGTCGCGGTCTCCGCCGACACAGTGGTCGATACCACCGCCGTCGTGAGTGCAGCAAAACAAATATGGCTAAGTTTGTTCATTAGTTGTTTGCTCCTCCGTGAAAATAACGAGTTATTTAGCTCGGCCAATGTAGCACGAATTATGTGGGATTATGGATCCTCGGCTGAAGACTAAATCCCATCTGGCGACCATTGTGCGTCCTCATCCAAGGGAAAGACGGGCCGCGGCAAGTAGGACCAATCGAAACCGGCCAAGTTTGGTGAGGTGAGCCCGGGAACATCAATCTCAAGAACCTGCTTGGGCTCGAAAAGATGCAGGAATCCGGCACGAAAATGACCACGGCTTTTGACCACAATAGAGCGGCATTCCGCGGCTTCGATGCCAAACGCCTGCAGGTAATCGGTAGACAGACACTGCTGTCGATTAGAGATAACCACCACACGAATGCCACCGACAACAAGAACCGCTGTGGGGCCTGTGGTAACCGTCTTACCTGCGACCATTCCGTACTCACCGACAAAAACACCATCTGACAATCGCTCAACAGTTACCTCCACATCGAGGCGGTCAGAAAATGAACTGGCTTCCTGGCTATTCAATGTGATCGACAGTTTCGCTCCCACGCCTGCCGCAAATGCGGCCGCCACCGCTGCCCGATCATAGAATACGGCAAGAGCGCAACCGCTGACTTCGGCCGCCAAAAATGCGCGAAGAATATGGGTGGTATTACCGCGCCCGCCGCCACCCGGATTGTCCGCCGGATCGGCAAACAATACGGCCGGCTGACTATGATCGGAACTGACTTCCTGAGCCCGCGCAACGGCTGCATCCAAGGAAATCATCTTGGGCCGATAACGATGCCGATCATTCCACGCGGCTGAGGCCAGCTCCAAAGCAAGCTGGCGTGCACGATCAGAATTATTTCGAGTGGTCACCACAATCGTCATGCCATTTTTCGGTGTATCGCCAAATGCGAATCCCCCCAAGATACTCACGTTCATTACGACATCATCGATTCTTGACTGGCCCAGACGAATCAAATCACCATAAGGATATCCATCGGCGGTTAATTGCGTTACCGATGGGGCCACCAGTGGCAGGCGCACACGAAAACTTTTTGGCCGCATGCCATCAAATATCTCTAACAGACCGGCAGCTGCCTCCTGACCACGCTCATAAACATCGACGTGGGGATTCGTGCGATAAGCCACCAGCAAATCGGTTGCCTCCACCATCTCCTCAGACACATTCGCGTGTAAGTCAAGCGTAGCGACCACTGGCACATCAGACCCAACCACCTCCCTGATCAAACGAAACATATCCCCGTCTGGATCATGCGTATGCGTCGCAATCGCCGCACCATGCTGACACACATAGACACCATCGAGCGGGCCGGCCTTGGCAAGTCCATCACGTAATTCCTCAAGAAATTCTAGAAAAAATGACTCTTCAACTGCTCCGGCAGGGGTTGAACCCACCAACACCGTCGGAACAGGACACCACCCCTTCGCACCGTTAAAACAATCATCCATCATCTGGTAAAACCCACTAACACCGAGATGCAAGCGGGGATACTCGGCCCGAGCTTCTATACTGATTTCATCGCCGCGCAGATACATGCTCTCCTCAAAGTCGCGACGAGTGCACGTCGGAGCGAAGCGATTGGATTCCAGGTTAAAACCACAAATTGCAATTCTCTTTATTGTCATATGCCTGTTCGATCCAGTTGGCGATACCACCATACGGACGCACCCAAAAACCAGGGTGCCCCGTAATAAAATGGGCGCGTGTTAAAAGGCAGATCATCAAGTGCAGTTTTTCCTTCATCGAATCCGAGCACCTGCTGACCCAGACGGGTACCAAAATAACTTGCGGTGGCCACACCCGAACCACAATAACCCAGTGAATACCATAACCCCTCGTGTCGCCCCAGATGCGGCAAATGCTCAAAAGTCCAACCTACAAATCCCATCCAGGCATGACTGATCCTCACGGAACGCAATTGTGGAAAAATCGTTAACATCTGCTGATAAAGCCGTGGTGCGCAGCGGCGTGGATTCTGTTCGTTTAATGAAACACGCCCACCAAATAGTAAGCGCCGACCATCAGGCGACAAGCGGTAATAAACCACCACGCGACGGGTGTCGGTAATCACTCGATTTTTCGGAATGAGTTCATTCGCGCAACTGCCTAGATCTTCCGTTGCGATGATGTAGCTACCAATAGGTATTACCCGCCGTTGTTGCCACGGTGTTAAAGCACCCGTGTAGCCGCCAGTCGCGATGATCACATCATTAGCCTCAATCACGCCACGGGCCGTTAGTACGATAAACTTTGATGACCCCCGCTGTTTCTCGATCGAGAGCGCAGCGCAACATCCGACGACGTGAACACCACTGGCCTTTACCCGTTCCAGCAGTCCTTGATGGTAAGCGCCCGGATCCAAAGCACCATGGCGCTCAAAGACGACACCACCATGATAGTAATCAGTATTAATCTCACTTGATTGTTCCGCGCGCGAAACAATATGAGCCTCCGGACGAACATCAGCAGGCTGCCGCTCCAGTCGACGCCGCATCTGGTCAAACTGCCGGCTGCTGTGCGCACCGTGAAATCGACCACACTCAACAAAGTCACAATTCAGATGTTCTTCTCTTACAAACTGCCCCATCCACCGGAGGGCACGCGCACCCTCGCCCAGCACCGCCCGCGCTTTAGTTTCCCCATAGCGTTTTGACAAAGCGACGAAATCCGGCTTAATCCCAGTACTGACCTGCCCACCGTTGCGGGAACTGCAGCCCCAACCAATATCCTCTGCATCAATGACTACCGTTGAACGCCCGCCGCGCACCGTCTGCAGAGCGGCACATAGCCCCGTGTAGCCCGATCCGATGACCAACACATCCACCCGACGAGGCAATGCGGCGTCATCAGCAATCAAACGGGGAGTTCCGGTCCACCAATAAGGCTCCGATCTGAAATCATCCGTAAACATCTTCGGCAAAGTGAGTGACACCGACGCGCTCTAGGTCACGTCGGCTTGTGTGGTGACCTGCTGAATCGATCCAACGAACCAGTCTGGATGAATATCAACCCCCCATCCAGGCAGATCAGAGACAGCCACTTTGCCGTCATCTATCGCATAGGGACTTTCTACGAACAGATTCTCTTGCCAGGGATAGTAATCTGCTCCCTCAATCGAGAACTCGAGATATTTTCCAGGATGATCGACCGCGCGTAACAGGTGCATAGTGAATAGCGTTACCATCGATAGATTAGCGCTATGAGGCGTGCACGGTATGTCAGATTCAGCGGCCAGTTCAGCCACCTGCAGGGAGCGCAACATACCGCCTAGATAACAAACATCGGGCTGCACTATGTTCACTACCCTTCGCTCGATAATCCGTTGCCAAGTCGAGAGATCACAATCCTGCTCTCCACCGGCGACATCGAGCGACAGGGCCTCAGTAACTTGGCGGGTCTGCTCTAACTCCCAGTATAGGCAGGGCTCCTCGAAATGGATGACACCCTCGTCTTCCAACATATGACCAACGGTGATGGCTCGTTCCGGTGAAAACCCGCTATTCCCATCAACCAACAGGTCAACCTCTGCACCCAATAACCGGCGAACCGTCGGCACAATCGCCTCCGTTCTCCCCGGCCATTCATCAACATCGTGACCACACTCGGCGCCGACTCGAAACTTGAATGCATCAAATCCGAAACGATCCCGCAAACGCATCAGTCGCGCCGCCTCATCCTCAGGCTGTATGTCACGACGCATACTGGATGCATAGGTCCGAAGCGGGCCAGGACGGCCTCCCAGCAACTCGCACACACTCTTCTCTTGCACTTTCCCTCTGCGATCCCATAGTGCCGTCTCCACACCGGCTAGCGCCCGACGGAGATACGAGCCGGGAAACTTATGCTCCCGCTCGGGAATTATCTCGACCAGGCCGTGAATATCATTGGCATCGCGCCCCAACACCCAAGGCGCTATCTGGCGATGCAATATTTGGGCGGTAATGTCAGCATGGTAAGGCGCAACCTGGCCCCACCCTTCGCTACCATCCTCTGCAACCACTCGAACAAACGATAAAAACTCTTTCGAGAAAGTCTCGACTCGGGTAATAACGGGGCCGGTATCTGCATTACCGGAAATGGCTATAGTAGTCCTCATCATGACAGCAGGGTTTCCAGACCGATGACGCCGGCCATCATAATCGCAACAAAGGCAAAAATCGCGTTCCGGCTAATGCAGTACGAACACGACACTACGGCGCCTGCCTACGGACTTGAAGCAGTGGAAAAACTTTCCCTAGATCCAGCCCGTGTATTCAAGACGCTAATTTTCGAAATGCCTCAGGACGGGTTTGCGGTTGCCGCATTGCCTGTAACCCACGAGCTTGACCTCAAGGCCTGCGCCAGGATCATCGGGGTAAAAAAAGCTTGGATGGCGGACCCGGCAGAAGCGATGCGCATCAGCGGGTACCCCATTGGAGGTATCAGCCCACTTGGACACAAGCGTCAGCTACCACTGCTGATCGATGCGTCGGCACAGTCTTTCAATACGGTTTTTGTCAGCGCCGGTAGACGCGGCCTTGAAATTGAACTGGCGGCAGATGACCTGGCCCGCCTGACCTCCGCTCGTTTTACCGATCTGAAAAAACCCCATCGTGGCGTGTAGTCACCACCAGAAATTCAACCTACGGGGAAAGGAATTAAATTTATTATCAGTAAGTTAGTCGTCTATTCTCATGCATTGCCTGATGCCAAACTAGGGTGCCTTTCGGGCGATACACCGAGATATGCCTGAATACACAAGAACGTTTTAAAACGTAAGGGGTTTTTAAAGACGCGGTGGTAACAAAGGGTGATGGTGCCCGAGGTCGGAGTCGAACCGACACGGGGTTGCCCCCACTGGATTTTGAATCCAGCACGTCTACCAGTTTCATCACTCGGGCAATGATCAAACCATTCAATCACTAACATTCTACCTCTAATCCTTCCTCACCACGTTTCGTGCGTATTCCCCTCGACCCCGTCTCTTTTGAATCTAACGAGCGCTCTTCTACTCAGCCCAGCCTCAGCGGATCGCTCCCGTTACTCGAGCCACATTCACGAACACCGCGCTATGCCGACTTCGAGCAGACCTGTCATGTTATGAGTTCATCCATATCCTTGGCATCAAAGGACAATCAATCGGCGCATCCACTTTCTGTCCCTGATTGATTACATACGTGGAAGTCTCCTCAGTCCATCTCCCCCGAGGCTTAAAAATCGCTGTCTCCGAGCCAAAGCGAAGTGACAATCGTCGCTGCGTGGATGACGCCGGGGACGATCTCCCAGTAATCGAATGCAGAGTACGAAAATCGAATACCAAGCAATCACCCAACCCCACTGCCCAGGAAAGCAATTCATACGAATTCGGTTCGGCGTCGATATCCGGCACCGGGCTATAAGCATCACCGGAACAGACGAACGGTACATTCGCGCTGAATTCAGGTGCAACAAACAACTGATCCCAACGGTGCGAGCCCCTGACAAAGGTCAACCCTTCTGATTTAGGCGCCGCCTCAAGGGGCAACCAAACGACACACAATCGCCCGGTAAAATCAAAATACGGCTCATCATGATGCCAAGGGGCTGCCGTAGTCGCTCCGATTTCGCGCATGAACCAATTATCCATAACGAGATTAACGTAGCGCGAGCCCATCAACTGACTCGAGATTCCTGCCAACGGTGAATCAAAGATCACCTCGCGAAACTCTGGAATATCAGGCCACGTCCAATAATCAAACACATAGCGACCCGGTGACCCGGGGGGCGTGTGGTCTCTAAAAAATCGACCCGGCTGGGACAGATTTCGGAGCACACCACACCGCGCCTTCTCTATCCACTTCGGTGCGACCAGGCCACGTAGGCACACGACTCCGTTGCGCTGATAACTGGCAATGGCATTAGGCGACACAGATGAAAAAGAGATCGGTTCCGAAACCAGGCTCACGTTTTAGACCGTCAATAGAAGAAGCGTGTTACAAGTCATAAGATCAATGATCCTGGCCACACCTGACTGCGAAACCGGTTAACCTCGCCGATCATTACGAAAGGGACTCCATCTAAACCAAATGGTGCCATGGTAGATCAAATCACTAGGCTTTCGATGGCTTCACGCCGATGATTTCCAAGTAGGGACTGGTACCACTTGGCTTAAGATTCGGAACATTCTCCGCTTCGATACCCGTTGCCTCACACACAAGATCGGCAAACCAATCCTTATTCTTTCGAAAAGTTCTTTTCCATTGGGCAACAAATAACTCGCTCGCCTCTTCTTCTGTCGGTGTCCAACGGAAAACACTACCGCGTACCGCAGTTTCAACGCCTTCGATGAGCAAACAAACTTCAAAGGAAATCTCCCATTCTTGAACGTCCATCAACCCTCCTGTGCACGACCAGTCTAAAAGAGAACTACTTAACGTGTTCTTTTCCCGCTTTATAAGTGGACACAAGTTTTCTAACACGATTCCGTCGTGTTCCTGACCAAGGCTGTCCAGCCTTAAACTCCCCTTCAAACGAACTGCCATCCGCCCAGGTAAATGTACCGGACCCCGCCCGCTGTCCATCAACAAAATTACCGACGTACTTGCCAATTAACTTATTGTTATCACGGTAGACGTGACTGCCAAAACCTTGGGCGATTCCTTGGCTGTAATTACCCTTATGTGAGTTCCCGTTCGGCCAGGTAAATGAACCTTTGCCTGAAAAAACTCCATTCTTGAATCCTCCGACATACACGCCCCCATCGGGATTCGTCAGCTTGCCGTTACCCTGAATTTCCTCTTGCTTCCATGATCCTTCATACACCGCCCCATCGGCCCATTGGAACCGACCCTGGCCATGGCGCTTACCCTTTTGAAACTGACCCTTATATTGAGACTTATCCGGCCAGGTATAGGTGCCTTTTCCGTGATAGCGATCCATTTTAAATTGCCCAACGTAAAGCGCTCCGCTATCAAACCGTATGGTGCCAAATCCCTCAAAATGGGCGTTGCGCACTATGCCCTCATAAGCTGCGCCATCCATAGCGACTTTCACTTTGGAATACCACTTACCTGCGCCACACTCTCCCTTGTATTGCCGCCCCTCGTAAATTCCGCCGCACACTTTTCCATCGGCATAAACATAAAATCGTCCCTCTGCGGAGTCTGCGGCAAGCGCTCTTTCTTTGCCTTTGTCATCCTTCTTGTTCCCGCTGGGGGTAACCGCGCCGGCATTTTTCTGTCCGCTTGTTGCTTCATCGCCCCCTCCAAGCGTCTGGCAAACAACGGTCGTACCGCACCCTTCGGATTGTTCACCCGCAACGCTCAACTCCATCGACGCGATGAACAGCATTACAGACCACACGAATGAAATCCCACCGAGGCAGATCAACAATCGGGTTTTACGAAACCCACACAACACCGCCCAACGCTCCGCTCTGGAACGCCATGCAGCGTGAGCCGCGCACACTAAAATCTCATCCATCACTCCGCCTCATATTGGCTTTCGATTTTCCGTCGCTGTCAGTCATGAGCATTATCGCTTGTTTGGGATTTAACATCAGGCGCAATACCCCTACCTGTCGCATCCCGTGCCTGAACGATAAGCGTGTGAACCTTGTATAATCAGCGGGCCTTAAATTATTGAAAACAGTCAACTTTCGTGCAACTACTGTTCGATTTCTTTCCCCTGATCCTCTTTTTTGCCGCCTATAAGTGGTACGGGATTTTCGTCGCTACCGGCGTTGCCATCGCCGCGTCCATCATTCAAGTAAGTGTGCACTGGCTACGAAATCGCCGTTTCGAGACGGCCCACTTGACCACCCTCGGCGTCATTGTCGTCTTTGGTGGGCTGACTCTGATTTTTCGAGACGACACGTTTATTAAGTGGAAGCCGACCATCGTCAACTGGCTCTTTGCCGCGATCGTCCTTGCCAGCCTCATAGGACAACGACGGACCGTGCTCGAATTCCTTCTCGGCAAGAAAATTCATCTGCCGGTCACCATTTGGCGCAAAGTCAACCTCGCCTGGGGTCTTTTCTTTTTAGTGGCAGGCGCACTCAATTATTATTTCGCCTTCGTATTTCGAACCGAACTCGATCCGCTCGCCTTCGTATTTCGAACCGAACTCGATCCTCAGTTACGTACCGATCTTTGGGTCAATTTCAAGGTCTTTGGGTTAATGGGTCTCACTCTGGCCTTTGCCGTGATTCAGATGATGCTGGTCGCGCGCTACATTGTTACTGACAACAGTAACGGTGATGGTGACAGCAATGACTGAAACGCCAATATCGTGCGAACAAATGATCGACCAACGCCTGCGATCTGAACTGGCGGCTGACAGTGTCGATGTTGAGGATCAAAGCCATCTTCATGTGGGTCACGCCGGCGCCCGTTCCGGCGGCGGCCACTACGCAGTAACTGTCGTTTCCTCACATTTCCAAGGCCTCAATCTATTGGCCCGCCATCGACTGGTGTACCAGGCACTGGGGCAAGCGATGCAGACCGATATCCATGCGCTCAGCATCAACGCTTATACCCCAGAGGAACTCTGACAGGCTTACTGCCGGTAACGCACTCTAAAACCCGGTGACACAGGTCAAACCAATGGCTTCGCCGGCAGCGTTGTAAAGTATCGGCTGACCCAGGGTCAGCAATTTCTCGATTGTGTGTTCTTTGAGGCCCGCGAAACGGGCCAATAATTCTGACATCACCGCCTCCGCCGCCCGCGCAGCGCCGTCGTCAATTTTTAGCGCAATCCCAAGACCTAACGAGGGCACGATGGCACAGCATACGCCCTCCGCACCCGTCTTCACCACGAATTGGCCCTCTCCGATTTCGATAGCAGTCGTAGACCAGCGTCCCGTCCCTGCCAACATAAAAGGTTCACGCACCATCGCCTGGTAAAGGCGTCGGGCGCTCCGTGATCTTGCCGCTCCCAAGCTGGCACCCGTTCCAAAACGTGCCATACCCAAGGCCAACGCGTTTAGCGGTAATCCGATCACCGGGATCCCGCAGCCGTCCACACCAACGGGTGCCTTAACAAGCTCCGCGCCACTCACCTGTGAAAGCACCTGGCTAACCCGCCGCTGCACAGGGTGCTCTCGATGAAGGTAACCACGCGTCACCTCCGCACGATACACCGCTGTCGATAACAGGCCAGCATGCTTTCCAGAACAGTTATTGTGAATGCGTCGCGGTGATGCCGCATCCTCGCGCAACCGCGACGTCGCAATATCAGAAATCGGAAGATGTGGTCCGCACTCCAGATGCTCTTCGTTAAGCCCTACTTTTGCCAGCCACTCACGGATCACCTTGAGGTGGCGCATTTCACCGCTGTGTGAGCCACACGCCACCGCCAATTCAGCGTCACCTAGATGCCAGTGATCCGCTGCTCCCGATTCCACCAAGGGCAGTGCCTGCAACGGCTTAACTGCTGAACGAGGATAAATAGGCCGCAGCACATCACCAACGGCTAGGCGTGTTTTACCACTGTCATCAACCAAGGCGAACGCACCGCGATGAACTGATTCGGTTATTGCGCCACGAGTCAACGTTACCAGTATCGGGTTGTGTGTGTACTGCATGACGAATACCCTCTTTTTCCTGTCGTTGGCCCCAATCCCAGCCTACCGGTATTATCAACTTATCGTCAGCATCGTTGGCAACCGGAGGCGTCTCCCATTGGACGACCCAGCAGCGCATTTACAACAAACCGCTCTTTACGAATTGCATCAGTCTTTGGGGGCCCGGATAGTGCCCTTTGCCGGTTACCACATGCCGCTCAATTATCCTCCTGGCATTATCAAAGAACACCGACATACTCGAACGTCAGCGAGTCTGTTTGACGTCTCGCACATGGGACAAATCCGCATCCATGGTGCGGGAGCCATTGAAACACTCGAATCGCTGATGCCGATTGATCTATCCACTGTGGAACCCGGACAACAGCGTTACAACTTCCTCACCAATAGTAACGGCGGCATTGTTGATGATCTGATGATCTCAAGATTTGACGATTACTGGCAACTCATTGTCAACGCTGCCAACAAAATGAAAGACCTTGAGTTAATCACCTCCGCCTGCGGTTCGCGAACGACTGTTGACTACCAGCACGACGCTGCGTTGATTGCCTTGCAAGGTCCCGCAGCCAGCACAATACTTTCCCGACACTCGCCCCAAACTGCATCGCTACCTTTCATGCACCATGGACAATTCGAAATCAACGGTATCCCGTGCTCGGTATCACGCAGCGGCTACACCGGCGAGGACGGATTTGAAATTTCAGTTTCGAACTCGCATGCGATAGCCCTGGCACAGAACCTGCTCGCTCACCCCGAGGTCGAAGCGGCAGGTCTCGGCTGTCGCGATTCTCTGCGCCTCGAGGCTGGACTGTGTCTACATGGTAACGATATAAATGAAGAAACAAGCCCACTCGAAGCCAATCTGCTATGGGCAATATCCCCCGATCGACGAGTCAATGGAAAACGCCCCGGAAAGTTCCCCGGTGACGCCAGAATTCTCAAGGAAATGAAAAGCCCCCCCATTCAATGCCGAGTGGGCCTGCGCCCTGAGGGGAAAATCGCGGTGCGCCCGCCAGCCGCACTGTTTACCGAAACAGGTGTTGAAAGCGGTCTGGTAACCAGCGGCAGTTTTGGACCCTCGGTCGAAGGACCCATTGCAATGGGCTACGTCAAGCGCGACTTATCGGCCCTCGGCACGCGTCACCACACCAAAGTACGCGGTAACCCAATCATCCTCACCGTGGTGGACCTGCCATTTGTTGCACACAACTACCACCGACGGCAATAACACAAGGAGTAACTTATGAGTGAAACTAGGTTCACCGATGACCATGAATGGGCTAGGCTCGAAGGCGAGCTGATCGTAGTCGGCATCACAAACTATGCACAGGAGCAACTGGGTGACATTGTTTTTGTCGAACTTCCCAATGTCGGCAGCACCGTCGAGCAAGGTCAGGAAGCTGCCGTGATCGAATCAGTCAAAGCCGCTGGCGATGTGAAATCACCCGTCACCGGCAGCATTGCAGAGGTTAATGAAACATTAGTGGACCATCCCGAAATGGTTAATCAAGATCCTGCCGGCGAAGGCTGGTTTTACAAGGTCGCGCCTGCAGACCCTGCCGAGATGGATGACCTCCTCGATGAAACTGCCTATGACAACCTACTGGCCGGTCTCGAGTAATCAATGCACTGACTTAAAACTTGGAAATCATCATGAGTGATCCGAAACCGTCTTTAGAGCAACTTGAAATGCACGAAGATTTCGTTCGACGGCACATCGGGCCTGATGAACAAAGCCTTCAACAGATGCTGGCGGCCCTGAACCTTAGCTCGCTGGATGACTTGGTGAATAAAACAGTTCCGGCGTCGATTCTGAGCAAACGACCGCTTGACTTAGCCCCCGCGCGCGGCGAACGGGCGACCGGCACCTACCTTCGCCACATGCGCCATCGAAACCAGGTATTCACCTCAATGATCGGCTGTGGATACCATGGAACGGTGATGCCCCCCGTGATTAAACGCAACGTGTTCGAAAATCCCGACTGGTATACCGCTTATACCCCCTATCAGGCTGAAGTCAGCCAGGGCCGGCTGGAGGTGTTACTGGCATTTCAACAGTTAATTATCGATCTCACCGGCATGGATATCGCTAATGCGTCGTTACTTGATGAGGCGACCGCCGCAGCCGAAGCGCTCGCCATGTCTAAGCGCATTGCCAAGACCGAATCAAATCGGTATTTCGTCGATCACAACGTACATCCTCAAACATTGGCTGTTGTGCAAACCCGTGCGACATCAGCGGGCTATGAGATAGTGGTCGGTGATCCGTGGACGGAATTCAGCGGACAGGATTACTTTGGTTTGCTCCTCGCCTACCCCGCCAGTACTGGCGCCATCTATGACCTCACCTCGCCCATTGAATCTGCTCACCAACACGGGGCGTTAGTGACCGTGACCACAGATCCGTTAGCACTGTTGTTGCTGAAAGCTCCAGCACAATTCGGCGCAGACATTGTCATCGGCAGTGCTCAACGATTCGGCGTCCCCATGGGTTATGGCGGGCCCCACGCGGCATTTTTTGCGACCCGTGACACCTACAAACGATCGATGCCAGGCCGAATCATCGGAGTTTCTGTAGATGCCCAAAAGCGCCCGGCACTTCGCATGGCGCTCCAGACCAGGGAGCAACACATTCGGCGTGAGAAGGCGACCAGTAACATCTGCACAGCACAGGTATTGTTGGCCAACATCGCGGCACTCTACGCTATGTATCACGGCCCCCAAGGCCTTAAGACGATCGCTCAGCGGGTTCACCGATTCAGTCAGATTCTCGCATCAAGCCTTGCGGCACTTGGCTACACCGTCGTCGATGAAGTCTACTTCGACACCTTAAAGATTTATACCCCTGGCGTCGCCGGAAAAATCGCGGCGCGCGCGCGCGAATCACGGATCAATCTTCGCCTGATAGATTCCGACCACCTTGGCATTGCACTTGATGAAACCACCAAACGCGAAAATATCGAAGCACTATGGCAGGTATTCCAGCCGCATGCGGGCATGCGAATGGCTATTGAGGACCTCGATCAATCTGTAACCGAAAACATTCCGCCCTCGTTACGCCGCGACTCCCCTGTACTCGAACACGAAAGTTTTCACCGCTACCATTCGGAAACAGAGATGATGCGTTACCTGCGACGCACTGCAGGAAAAGATGTAAGTCTTGGTCGCTCAATGATTCCGTTGGGTTCTTGCACCATGAAACTGAACGCCACGTCTGAACTATTGCCGGTCTCTATTCGGGATTTCGCAAATCTTCATCCTTTTGCGCCACTGGACCAAACACAAGGCTATCAGCAACTATTTGAAGAACTCGAAGCCATGTTATGTGAGATCACGGGCTTTAACGCGATTTCGCTACAGCCAAACGCCGGTTCACAAGGCGAATATGCAGGTCTTCTGTGCATTCGCCAATACCACCAAGAAAACGATCAAGCACATCGTGATATCTGCCTTATTCCATCTTCGGCACATGGAACCAATCCAGCGAGCGCCATTATGGCCGGCTTCGCTGTTGTCATCGTTGGCTGTGATGACAACGGTAACGTCGACCTCGTTGACCTTACCCAAAAAGCCGAACAACACAGTGATCGCCTAGCGGCCCTGATGATCACCTACCCTTCAACTCATGGGGTGTTTGAGGAGGGCATTCGAGATATCTGCACTGTGGTCCATGAACACGGCGGGCAGGTCTATATGGATGGCGCCAACCTGAATGCCATGGTGGGTCTGTGCCGTCCGGGCGAGATTGGAGCCGATGTCGCCCACCTTAATCTGCATAAAACCTTTGCCATTCCGCACGGCGGTGGCGGGCCTGGCATGGGCCCTATCGGCGTACTCTCTCATCTGGCCCCATTTCTCCCGGGTCATCCACTGGTTGAGGGCGTCAACCCGGCCGGGGGCGGGAAATCCAGCATCGGGCCTGTTTCCGCCGCGCCGTGGGGTTCCGCCAGTATCCTACCCATCTCATGGGCTTATATTTCGATGCTGGGTCCGGCCGGCCTTCGCCGGGCTACACAAGTTGCCATCTTGAACGCGAATTATGTAGCCAAACGATTGGGGCAGGATTACCCCGTCGTTTACACGGGCAACAATGGATTGGTCGCTCACGAATGCATCGTTAATCTGGCTGATATCCGCCAAGAAACGGGCATTACGGCGGAAGACATCGCTAAGCGACTGATTGACTACGGCTTTCATGCCCCGACGATGTCCTGGCCAGTTCCCGACACCTTCATGATCGAGCCGACAGAAAGCGAATCCAAGGAGGAACTTGATCGCTTTTGCGATGCTATGCTGTCAATCCGTGATGAAATACGAGAAATTCAGTCAGGCACAGTGAGCGTTGAACAAAGCGTCCTCAGAAACGCGCCGCATGGCTATCACCTGCTAACGGATGAATCGTGGCCCTTTGACTATGGCCGTGATCGTGCGTTCTTTCCCTCGGCAGCAACTCGCCGAGACAAGTACTGGCCACCGGTCGGTCGAGTCGATAATGTCCACGGCGATCGCCATCTAGTGTGCACCTGTCCACCGATCGACGCGTACATCGACGACGCCGCCTGACCTAGATCAGTCAGCGGTCACCCAACATGAATCCACCAACCAAGTTAACGCCGGGCGTCAAACAGACTGCGGCCGAAAAAATGGCCCGCGTGCCGGTCCGTTTCCCGGTGACCACCTCCACAACCCGGACGCGCAAGCCCTCCTGGATTCGCGCCAAATTTCCTGGCGGCCCGGAAGTCGCGCGACTTAAACACATCCTACGGGAAAATAATCTGCACACCGTTTGCGAAGAAGCCAGCTGCCCCAACCTTGGTGAGTGCTTTGGGCAAGGTACAGCAACATTTATGATTCTCGGCGATATCTGCACCCGTCGGTGTCCGTTCTGTGATGTGGCTCACGGACGCCCACAAGCGATCGACTCGAGTGAACCTGACAATTTGGCTAACACCATTGCGCAGATGCAACTTCGCTATGTGGTCATCACTTCCGTTGACCGGGATGATCTTCGTGATGGGGGAGCTGGCCACTTTAGTGACTGCATCAGCGCCGTGCGCGAAAAAAGCCCGGGCATTCGAATCGAAACACTAACTCCAGATTTCAGGGGTCGACTGGACACAGCTGTTTCCGTGTTATCTACCTGCCCACCAGATGTCCTCAATCACAATCTAGAAACCGTTCCCCGTCTCTACCGACGCGTGCGTCCCGGCGCAGATTACCGTCACTCGTTGCAGTTGCTCGCACGCTTTTCCGAGGTCTGTCCCAACGTACCCACCAAATCCGGTCTGATGCTGGGGCTCGGGGAAACCCTTGAAGAAGTGGAAGCGGTCATGCGTGACCTGCGAAATCACGGAGTGCGCATGCTAACGCTAGGCCAATACCTACAACCCACTGTTCACCACCTCCCTGTAGAACGTTACGCGACTCCAAAAGAATTCTCCCTACTCAAGGATCGAGCGGAAGCGCTCGGATTCGAGCAGGTCGCTTCCGGCCCACTGGTTCGGTCCTCATACCATGCCGACCAGCAGGCGGACAGCGTATTACCCACAGAACCAGCGCCTCGTTCCCTTTGAATGGTGGCAATTCGCCCACCGTTGGGGGTACTATCTGCTAGTTACGCGGAATAGCGCTCTTTTCTTATGGTTTTTTTGCCGTTCCGAGACAATTTCTATAATTCACACCAATGAGAGGAAAAGTCATGAGACTTAAATCAACTTTGATTGCGTCAGCCGCCGTGATAGCGATGGGCGTAGTCAGCGGGGCCCAGGCGGGCACCTTAGAAGACGTTCAAAGCCGCGGGACGCTTCGTTGTGTAGTCAGCACCGGTATTGCTGGTTTTGCCCAGCCAGATGCCAACGGTGTGTGGGGCGGATTCGATATCGATTTCTGCCGCGCAACCGCAGCGGCAGTGCTCGGTGATGCCAGCAAGATTGAGGCAGTGACCTCTACTGGCAAAACCCGTTTCACAAAACTGAACGCTGGCGAAGGCGACGTTCTCTGGCGCAATACGACGATTACTTTCTCGCGTGACGTAGGCGTCAAGCTGCGTTTTCACGGCGTCAACTACTACGACGGTCAGGGTTTCATGGTTAACAAGAGCCTTGGCATCAGTAGCGCAAAGGAACTTGATGGCGCATCGGTCTGCATACAGACTGGCACGACCACCGAACTCAACCTGGCCGACTACTTCTCCTCTAACGGAATGAAGTATGAGCCTGTCACCATTGAGACCAACGATGAGGCGCGTCAGAACTACGAAGCGAACCGTTGCGACGTCTATACCACTGATGCCTCTGGCCTTGCGTCCACTCGATCTGCCCTGCCTAATCCTGACGCACACATGGTGCTTCCTGAGATTATCTCCAAAGAACCCTTAGGCCCCGCCACTCGTCACGGTGACGACCAGTGGTCTGACATCATTACTTGGGTTCTGAATGCCACAATCACGGCCGAAGAGTTGGGTGTCACCAGCGCCAACGTGGATCAACAGAAAAGCTCCAATAATCCTGAAGTCCGACGCCTTCTGGGTGTGGACGGAAGTCAGGGCTCGGAACTTGGCCTGTCTAATGACTGGGCATACCAGATCATCAAGCAGATCGGGAACTATGGAGAAATCTTTGAACGTAACATCGGCGTCAACACTCCGCTTGGCATCGCTCGCGGTCTTAACGCGCTTTGGACAGATGGTGGCTTGATCTACTCGCCCCCGTTCCGCTAGTCGCTAGTTACTAGTTGCAATAGCTGTAGACTGGCGCTGGGGGTTCCTCTGAACCCCCAGCGCCAGCTTCTTTTCAACCCGACTGGTTAAACAGGCTAGGATTCACTAGGCCCGCGCAGTAATGGAAAAAGCTTCCCCCAGCACTTCTAACCCACTGTTGCGTCTGTGGCGCAACGAAGCTTCACGCGGCGTCATTATTCAAGTTATCACGATGGCGGTGCTATTTGCGGTGATAGCATTAATCGCCCGAAACGTCGTGATCAATCTTGCTGAGGTAGGGAAGGAATTCAGCTTCGGTTTCCTGACGTGGCCCGCGGCCTACGACATTGGCTTCTCACCGTTTATTGAATACACGAATCAGTCTAGACACCTTCAGGCTGGACTGGTTGGCTTACTGAATACACTGCTAGTTGCGATATGTGGCT
>JAKUQS010000027.1 GCA_022451485.1 Gammaproteobacteria bacterium | reverse complement strand
GGCGCGTAAAGTGCCGGTGGGCGCAAGCTCCATAGCGACGGAATTGGTCATAAGATTAACTTTTAATGATAGGGCGTTAAACGGCAATTGTAGGCGCTTGCCCGTCTCGCGTCTTCTGTTGGGTTAAGCATCACAGTTAGTGACCCTACGGACGTCAATCCCGTTTGACAATGAATACACTCGCGCAATGCCTGACTTAACATGATATTGCATGCAGACATGGATGCGTTTTACGCATCGATTGAACAGCGTGATACGCCAGAATACCGGGGTCGACCAATAGCTGTTGGAGGAATCGGCCCGCGCGGTGTGGTGTCAGCGGCAAGTTACGAAGCGCGACCTTTTGGGGTGCGTTCTGCTATGCCTACTGTTGAGGCTCGCAAACGGTGCCCCGATCTGATCGTTATACCGGGTGACATGGCACGGTATCGCCGCGAATCAAAGCGCGTCTTTGAAATCTTCGAAGAGTTTTCACCATCGATTGAAGGCATCTCACTGGATGAAGCATTCCTGGATTTGGCAGGAACAGAACGCCTGATGGGCCAGCCTGAGGTGCTGGGGGAAAAACTTCGCCAACGGGTGCGGCAGTGCTTGAGCCTCCCAGTTTCAGTGGGTATAGCCCCTGTCAAGATGGTGGCGAAGATTGCGAGCGAGCAGGCCAAGCCCGATGGATTGGTGCTGGTTCAGTCGGTGGAGGTGGCTGGATTTCTGGCACCGTTACCCGTTCGCAGAATCTGGGGCGTGGGTCCGGTTGGGGAAAAGACGCTGCAGGCTGCGGGTTTTAAAACATTGGGTGATCTAGCGCGTGCGTCGCAAGATGATCTAGTGGGGGCGCTCGGTGACTGGGGCCTTGCCGTTGGTCAGTTGGCGCGCGGTGAAGACGCTCGGGATGTTGAGCCCTACCGTGAGGCGGTCTCGATCAGCGAGGAAAATACATTCACTCGAGACGTATCAGACGGAGCGCAGGTTGATGCCACACTTTTTTCCCATGCGGAGTCGGTAGCCCGAAGGCTCAGGCGCGGCGCTCTTCGAGCGCAGACGGTGGTGCTTAAGTGGAAAGGGGCGACACGAATTCGTCCGGGGGCCCAGGGTTATCCGCTGTTTACTCGCCGAGTGACCTTGAATGACTCGACCAACGACGGTCCGACCATCGCAGCCGCGGCCCGTACCCTATGGTCACGCGCCGCCTTCGAGCAGCCCGTGCGGCTATTGGGCGTAGGTGTCACCAATCTCGTTGATATTGATGAGCATCAGTTAAGCCTTTTTAACTCGGTCCCGGGTCAGCCACAGCGCGAGTTGAATGAGGTGCTGGATCGAATTACCGATCGTTTTGGCAATGAGGCCATTGGCCGGGGGCATCGTCGATCGGTGGAGCGGGCGGGTCTGACGCAGCAGGACAAGCGAGGGGAGAAATAAGCATTACCCTGTCGAATCGGTGACCATCGGTAAACTGGGATCGATAGCCCACTCGCTCAGCGATGCGTCGTACAGACTGACATGCGGATGGCCAAAGAGAACGAGGAACATGGCGGTGGTGCTGGCAGCAATACCGCCGCCGCAATAAGTGATCACATGATCGGCCTCGTTGGTGCCGACCCCATGGAGGCGGGAGCGAATCTCCTCGCTGGGGAGGAATTCCATCGTCGTAGGGTTTACCAACTCATTGGTCGGGACGTTAACTGAGCGCGGGATTCGGCCGGGTCGACCGTAGTGACCGAACTCTCCGTTATCAAGACCGGCGTGTTGAACGGCTCGCAGCGCATTGATGGTGCAGGTGCTATCGTCATCGATGGCGGATAACACCGTCGCTTTGTCCACCAGCAGTCCGTTTCGTGGTTGTGTTGTCAGCAAGGCCGGTGGGTGGGTAGTGGTCTCGCTCGAAACAGCGCGCCCATCTATTTGCCAACGGGTCAGGCCGCCGTCCAACACGCACGCTCGGTCAAACCCTACAGTCCTCAGCAGCCACCAGATACGGGTAGCCCATTGCGGCGTGGTTTGGCTGTACAGCACCGCGGTGGTGTTGTCTCCAATACCCAGCGCGCCAAATTGTTCTGCCAATTGATTTGCCTGAAGGCAGGTGAAACGATAAGGGCTGGTGGTGTCGGATAAGTCCTGTTGCAAGTCGATAAATGCGGCGCCGGGGATATGTGCTTTGTCATAGTCGTCTTTTCCTGACTGAACGATATACGGCGCATCGGATTCCGGACTTGACTGGTGAATAAGGTGTGTGGTGCAGTCGAAGACTCGAATATCCGAGTCGGTCAGGTGCTGCGCGAGCCAGTCGGTCGTGACGACAACCTCGTTTAAGGTGTGTGTGTTGTTTGTCATTGAGGTATCAAGAAAATTAGTTTTGACGGTTCATTTAACAGGATATGGCGACGATCATATCCCTTGCGTGGTAGGGTTGCTGGAACAACTTACTCTAAACAAAAAATACGAGAAGCGATATGGCATTTTATGAATTAAGGCAATACACCATTAAGCCAGGCAAGATGGCCGAGTGGTTAACACTGATGGAAGGCGAGATCATTCCCTTTCAGGTAGCTCAAGGCATGGTGATCACAGGAAGTTTTAGGGGAGAGGAAGACGACAGTGTTTACATTTGGATGCGTCGTTTTCAAAGCGAAGAAGAGCGCAAGGCGCTTTATGCAGCGGTCTATGAATCAGAGCACTGGAAGAATGTTGTTTCGCCGCAGGTCGCTGAGCTGATCGATAGAGAGAAGATTCACGTTACGCGGATGGTGCCAACGGAGAAGTCGACGACACAATGACGGTAGCGCCGGAAAACCCGTTACTTGAAGAACTAGTCGCTATGGGTCTGCAGTCCGATGCTGAGATCGACATTGGCCGGGCGGCATTACTGTTGGCGAGACTGGATCTGCCCGAGGTGGAGTGCGAACCCTATTACGCTCACCTCGAGGATCTTTGCGCGGCAGCGGTAGAGGGATCAAGTCTGGTCGTCGGGCTTCGCCAGGTGATGTATGAGGCCAATGGCTATCGAGGCGATAGCAAAACCTACGACGACGGCGATAACGCCAATCTTCTGCGTGTGATTGATCGGCGCAAAGGATTGCCGGTGGCGCTTGGCATTCTGTGCATTCATGTTGCCCGGGCATGGGGTTCGGTTATTGATGGCACTGCTTTTCCGTCTCATTTCCTGCTGAGACTGATCGAAGGTAATCAGTTTCTTTATCTTGATCCCTTCGATTCACTTAGAGGCATGGATGATGCCGCTGTGCAGGCGCTTTTTGTGCAGATGCATGGAGCCACCGCGCGGTTCGATCAGGCTTATCTGCAGCCTGTTAGTGATCGTTCTGTCTTGTTACGCCTTCAAAACAACATCAAGCTGCGCGCTCGCCAGGCAGGTGAGATCAAACGCGCACTGCAGATTGCTGAACGCATGGTGATGCTGGCCCCTGCACTGGGTGAGTTGCGCTTGGATGTTGCGGGGCTTCTGGCCGAGGCGGGAATGATGCGAAGTGCGATGACGACATTGGAAGCAGTATCGAATGACTCTGGGCACGAGCGACTGCATGCTGAGGCGCAGAAGCGGCTTTTATCGTTGCGCTCCAGGCTGAATTAGCTGGGATAGGTGGAGTCGGTGCCTCCACGAACTTTTGTGTTGAGTGGTTTTGATTTCTGGTGGTGGCGTTTGGGATGCTCTATCATCGTTGCCAGATCGTTTGCAGTTTATTGATCACTGATATCTGATTTTGCGTTGTCGTCGGAGATAGATACGAGCAGGGGTGGGGCGAATGATTGCCAATGCCCGGTTAGTTGTCACAACATCTCAACCTCTATGGAGATGCTATGCGTTGCGAAATAGTCGCTATTGGTACTGAACTGTTGTTAGGGCAAATTGTCGATACCAACTCCTCGTGGATGGGTGGGCAACTTGCCCTCGCAGGTATCGATTCGCTGTACCAAACCAAGGTGGGGGACAACCTGGGCCGTATGGTCAGCACGATACAACTGGCGCTTGAGCGAAGCGACGCAGTGATTGTCTGTGGTGGCTTGGGACCGACTCAGGATGACATTACTCGAGAAGCGATCGCGCAAGTTATGGGCGTATCACTAATTCGGCATGACCATATAGGGGAACATATTCGCCGCCTGTTCGAATCTCGTGGCCGTGAGTTCACGCAGAATAATCTGCGTCAGGCGGATGTGCCAGAGGGCGCAACGACTATTGCCGAAATGCCCGGGACCGCACCCGGTCTGGTGTGTCCGATCGAGGATAAAGTCATTTATGCAGTGCCTGGTGTTCCTTATGAGATGCGAGAGATGGTTTTGGGCACAGTGATTCCGGATCTGCAACGCCGGGCGGGGATGACCGCAGTGATTCGCAGTCGAGTGCTGCGCACCTGGGGGCAGAGCGAGTCGGGCTTGGCGGAAATGCTGGCCGCGCGTATTGAAGTGTTGGATCGCACTGGCCTTGCGACATTGGCTTTTCAGGCGAGTGGTGTTGAAGGACTCAAGGTTCGTATCACTGCCAAGGCCGCTGATGCGCTAGCGGCGGATGCCATCATTGCCGAAGAAGAGCAGCACGTTCGCGACATTCTTGGTAGTTATGTGTTTGGCATTGATGAGCAAACGATGGAATCGGTAGTGTTGGATCTGTTGCGAGAGCGTGGATGGACCCTCGGCGTGGCGGAATCCTTAACCGGTGGCTTGGTGGGTGCGCGGCTGGCCGCGATACCCGGAGCGAGTGAGGTGTTCCGGGGCAGTGTGGTCGCGTATTCGAGTGAGGTTAAATTTGACTTACTGGGTGTCCCCGAAGGACCGGTGGTGACGGAAGCGGCAGCCAAAGCGATGGCGGAAGGTGCGCGCAAATATCTCAAAGCCGACGTAGGGTTAGCGGTTACGGGAGTGGCAGGACCTGCAGAGCAGGAAGGGCAACCGGTCGGAACGGTTTACCTCGGTATTGCCATGCCCGGTATCAGTGATGCGCGTTGGGCGCGGATGCCGGGTGATCGAAATCGCATTCGCGAGTACAGCGTGATCAATTTATTGAATCTGCTTCGGCGGCGCGTTTTGACGGGCTGAGTGTCTGGCGAAAGTGGGAGCACATAAGCGCAGGTGCCAGACGCATCCCTTGGAATACCTAAATGGTCTGAATCCAGCTGCGTAAGGCGTTAGCAATTTCCTCGGGAGAATCTTCCTGAATGAAATGACTTCCCGTCACGGTGACTTCAACTTGGTTGGGCCAACGTCGACAGAACTCGCGCGGTTCGCCTGTGAGAATGGCGCCGGGTTCAGCATTGATAAACAGCTTGGGCACAGGGCTTTCTGACAGCCAGTCAGCATAAGATTGCACAATCTCCACGACATTAGCGGGTTCGCCCTCTATTGGAATTTGCCGTGGCCAGGTGAGCGTAGGCCGACGGCTTTCCCCGGGTTCTAGATAGGGACGTCGATACACCGTCATTTCTTCATCGGTCAATGTCCTAAGCACAGATCCTGGCAACACTTTTTCAACAAAAATGTTTTTGTCGAGGACCATGGCCTCACCGGCCGGAGATCTGAAGCCTTGAAAGACTTTTGCGGAAAGTTCTGGCCACTCGCTCCAGGATACTGGGCGGACGAGACTTTCCATATAGCATAGTCCTCTGATCGCCTGTCGGTGACGATTGGCCCAGTCAAAACCCAGCGCTGAACCCCAATCGTGTACGACGAGGACAACATTTGCTTCTACATTAAGTGCGGCGAGGGCAGCATCGAAATACTGGCGGTGTTCCTCGAAGGTGTAACGCTCTGGCCCCGAGGGGTCCAGTTTTTCTGAATTTCCCATGCCGATAAGATCAATGGCGATGCAGCGACCTACAGCGGATAGCTGAGGCATGATATTGCGCCACAGGTAGGAGGACGTTGGGTTGCCGTGCTGAAACACAATTGGTGTGCCGGTACCTATTTCGACGTAACTCATCTGGCGTCCAAGCACTTCAATGGTTTTCTGATCGAGTTCACGGGTATTCATCGGGATAGAATCCTTTTTCATAGGGTCAGCGAATGCTACGCCCGCCATCGACCGAGACTGATTGTCCGGTAATAAAACTGGCGTCGTTAGAGCAGAGAAAAACGATCACACTGGCGACTTCACCTGCTGAAGCCAGTCGCCCCAACGGGTGTTTGGCAATCGACGCGTTGCGGGCAGCGTCGATGTCGCCGGTATCTTTGAACATTTTTTCGACCATGGGCGTCGTGATGGTGCCGGGGCACACAGCGTTCACACGGATGTTATCGACCGCGTGGTCGGTAGCGAGTGAACGGGTTAAAGCCGTAACACCGCCTTTTGAAGCCGAATAAGCCAGATGCCCGATAGCGCCACTCAGTGCATCAATTGAAGCCAGATTAACGATCGCGCCGCCGCCCCTTTGGCGCATCTGGGGAATGACCGCGCGACAGCCCCGAAAGAGACCCTTCAAATTAACGTCGAAAATTTTATCCCAGGTGGCATCAGAGGTCTCTTCGGCTGTTCCTTCTATTAAAAGTCCTGCATTGTTAACCAGGATATCGATACCACCGAATTGTTCGCGACAGTCAGCCAGTGCTGCGTCCCAGTCTGATTGTAATCGGACATCGAGAATGCGTTGTGTGAAGTCGCTGGCAACCGTGCGCTCTTCTTCACCGATGATGCCGGCAATGACATGGGCTCCGTCGGCGCTCATGCGTTCTGTGGTGGCTTTGCCGATCCCTGTGCCAGCACCGGTAATCAGGGCGACTTTCCCTCGCACGCTCATGCAGACTGACTCATGACGAGCTGGGAAGTAATTCGAAAAACAGCACGTTTATCTTTTGGAGTGACAACGCTCACTTTGTTATGTTTACTATGAGTCGCTACCACCAGAGATGCCAGGTCAAGGGCATCTCTGGTGATTGTTTTTAGGAACGGATTAGTTAGCAGTGAATCTTTAGTCCGACGCTCTTAAACTCATGATGAGAAAGAGCGCTGCCAGGATTGCAGCGATGCACAAATTAGCGATTGCCGGCGGCCCAGAGATGCTGCCCGCGTACAGGTCGTAACCAACCCGTGCCACCCAAGATAGCTGGATCAACCCAAGCAGGATACCCGCCGCGGCGAGTTTATCGCTGATCCAGGCCGGTAGCATGAAGACGAGAACTCCCGTGCCGAGAAAAGAAAGGCCCAACGCGCTAATAGCCACCGTGAGGTCTGCGGTCTGTTCCATGCCATACATTTCGATGGCCATGGCGGGGGTAGCCAGCATAGAGATGCCGTTTACAACCAATATAGCCCCACTAATCTTGAATAACAGGCTCAATTTCACTTTAAACTCTCCTGGTTATTAATGGACGAAGCACGACCATATCAATTATATCAATCGGGGCTTAGTCTTGCGGCGGTGGGTGTTGGCTACGAGTGTTAGGCGTTGAATGACAGATGTCCTAGGGCGCGGCGGCGAGGGCAGACGAAACACATCAGGATCGATTGATGCATTAAAAAAGAGGAGATGTCACATGACCGCATATTTAATTGTAAAAGCTTCTGTGGCCGAAGCAGATCGCGAAGCATTCGATCGTTGGTATCAGGAGAAACATTTGCCTGATGCCGTGGTGGCGTTTAACGCTCTGGGTGCGACGCGTGGGTGGAGTGAGGTTGAAGCCGGTGCCCACCTTGCATTTTATGAGTTTCCAACGTTGCAAGCGGCTAATGCAATTGCCGATTCAAATGCGATCAAAGCGCTTATCGAAGAATTTGATTCCACCTGGGAGGGTCGAGTAACGCGAACTCGGGATGTTGTCGAGATTATCCAGAATATCGCAGCGGCAGAGTGATTCGATAAAGCGCGTTGTCCTAAGGACCGTCAGGCGTGAGACGATGCGGGCTGTGGCGCTGAGTGGTGCGGGCTCGATAAGCGTTGTTCGATACCGATGTCGGCGGTGATTTCATAGGATCGGATTCGCGCTACTGGATCATAAATTTGTGAGGCAATGATGAGTTCGTCTGCACCTGTTTGGGCAATAAATTGCTCAAGGCCATGTTGTACGGTTTGAGCATCACCAACAAACGCACAGGAGCCGGCTTCTTCCAGTACTGCCCGTTCGGCGCCTGATAGTTGCCGCTCAAGATCATCCACCGGTGGTGGAAGGAGTCCGGGCCTTCCCCGACGCAGGTTGAGAGTAGAAAGCTGATGTGAGCTACGTAGGCGCTGACCTTCCTCGTTCGTGTCGGCCGCACATACGTTGCACCCCAGCATAACGTACGGTTGGTCTAGCTGTTCAGAGGGTTGAAAGCGGTCACGATACAGTTCGATCGCTTGCATCAGCGCTGCGGGTGCAAAGTGCGAGGCAAAGGCATAGGGTAGGCCCAGCGCTGCTGCCAGCTGTGCCCCGTACAGGCTGGAGCCCAATATCCAGATCGGCACGTTGAGCCCCGCTCCAGGTACCGCCTTAACGTGCTGATCATCGGTTGTCTCGGAAAAATAGGCCTGGAGTTCCTGAACATCTCTTGGAAAGTCATCTACATTGCCTTCTAGGGTGCGCCTTAGAGCGTAAGCCGTTAGTTGATCGGTACCCGGGGCCCTGCCTAATCCAAGATCGATTCGTCCCGGGTAAAGTGCTTCCAGGGTGCCGAATTGTTCGGCGATCACCAGCGGTGCGTGATTCGGCAGCATGATGCCCCCGGAACCGACGCGCATCGAGCGAGTATTGCCAGCGACCAACCCGATGACCACGGCGGTGGCAGCGCTTGCGATGCCAACCATGTTGTGATGTTCTGCCAGCCAGTAGCGGCGGTAACCTAGTTCTTCTGCGCGTTGGGCTAGGGCGACGGTGTTATGCAGTGCCTGGCCGGGATGCTGGCCGGCGGGCACGGGGGCGAGGTCAAGAACGGATAACGGAATCATCGGGGGTCAGATGCCTATTTGGATTGGTTTAGACTCTAGCCAATCCAACGATGGGAAGCTACTGTTCGTTGGGGCGGCGGATTTTCTTACAAATTATTTGAGAATAGCGCAATGAATGATGAATTACTGGAATCAAATGACAGCGGGATCGCGACTCTGACTATGAATCGGCCGTTGGCACGTAATGCGCTGACGCCACAGATGATGACCGGTCTGAGGGAGTCCTTACCGCGTCTAGCGGCTGATGCCAGCGTACGGGTTGTGGTCTTAACTGGTGCAGGTAACGCGTTTTGTGCGGGCGGGGATGTCAAACGATTTGCAGAAGCGTCGGACTCAGATCCTTCAGCAAAGACCTTTGATGAGAAAGTACACGATCTTCGTAGCCGAATGGAGATCAGTCGAGTGCTTCACGAAATGCCTAAACCGACGCTGGCTGTAATTCCTGGGGCGGCGGCGGGTGCCGGCCTGTCGCTTGCTTTGGCGTGCGATCTGCGCATCGTGGTCGATAGTGCAAAATTGACGACCGCGTTCTCGCGCATCGGATTGTCAGGCGATTTTGGCGGGAGTTACTTTATGACCTATCTTGTAGGGGCTGCGATGGCCCGAGAACTTTACTTTACCGGGAAAGTACTCAGTGGAAGCGACGCTTATGAGATCGGCTTAGTTAATCGGGTTGTTACGGCAGATGCATTGCCAGAGGCGGCAGCAGACTATGCTAGGGAGCTCAGCGCCCTGCCTACCATCGCGTTGGGTTATATGAAGCGCAACCTCAATATTGCTGTGCGCGGTGTGTTGAGCGATGTGTTGGATTCAGAGGCGATTCACATGATACGAACCTTTGAGACCGATGATCATAAGGCCGCAGCCAAGGCGTTTGTGGAGAAACAAAAGCCCGAATTTCATGGGCGTTAAAGCAGGGTATATCACCAGCCCATAGCGCGACTGGTCCGTCTGGGATCGGCAGCCCCTTCGATTTCTCCTGATTTTAGATCTTGGCGAACGGCGCAAACGCCGGCCACCGCATGTGTCCAGTCGTCTAGCCGTTCAACCGTATGACCACGACGAGCAAGGTCCGAGGTGATCGTCTCGTCAACGCGGCCTTCTATCGTTAACAGGCCAGGCTGAGAATGGTGCGGCGCAAAGCTGTCGGGGTGAGAGTGGGTCATAAAACGGGGTGCTTCAATGGCTTCTTGCAAGGGCCGCTTGAATTGCAGGTGGTGGTATAGCACCTGCAGGTTGGCTTGAACCTGTGCGTCCCCCCCGGGTGTGCCAAAAGGCATGATCCATTGGCCGGGCACCTGAATAAAACACGGGTTTGGGGTCAATCGCGGGCGTTTCCCGGGGGCCAGGACAGACGGATGCCCGCGAACTGCTCGAGATTGATCACCGCGCGAGGAAATGGCGAGCCCGGTCCCTGGAACAATCGGGGTATCCCAGCTGGTGTCGGAAGGAGTGGCGCAGATGGCGTTGCCTTGTTCATCGATCACACAGACGATCGAAGTGTCAGCAGGTAATTTGGGTAAGCCCCGATCGCGGATAACGGGCGAGTGATAGGGGTGGTAGCCGGGAATTGATCCGGGCGAGGGCATGCCTGGCGCGGCGAGGTTAGGGTCGATCAGCTGAGCGCGTTCGGCGCCGTAGGCGCTGCTCATCAGTGTGTCGACCGGCACATTAATAAAGTCTGGATCACCAAGATAAGCTTCGCGATCAGCGAGCGCTAGTTTGATGGCCTCGGCCATGGTGTGATAGTACGCAGCGGAACCCCGCTCCAATGCATTTACGTTACTGTTTTCTAGTATGGCGAGTGCCTGCAGCAGGGTAGGGCCCTGGCTCCAGGCACCGCAGGTATGCACCTCAACTGCGTCACCGCCAAGTTGAAAGGTCCGCGACAGTGAAGGCAGGACTTGGCAATGAAAGTCGGCCAGATCTTCGGCACTTAGCAGCCCGTCGTGTTGCTGTTGGTGGGTAATAATTTGATGTGCTAGGTCACCTTGGTAAAACGCATGGCGAACCGCAGTCAGTCCGGCCAGTCGATCGGCCCCTGCCGCAACTTCCTGATCACATAGAAACTGTAACGTAGCGCCGAGGTCCGATTGGATGAATTGACTCCCTAGCTCGGGTAGTTTTCCGTTTGGCATCCAGATGTCGATATTTTCGGGCCAGTGAGCGTAATCGTCGGCATGTTGCGCAATGTAATCCAACATGACTTGGTGACGTGGGAATCCCTGTGAGGCGCAGCGAATGGCACGGGCTGCGACGTCGCGAAAAGTAAAGGTGCCGTAACGCGATAATGCCGTCACGAAAGCGTCAGGCGCGGCGGGAATCACGGTGCGCTGAACCCCCAACGGAATCTCGCCCCCGTAACGTGCGATATAGTCATCCACATTAAGAGCACGAGGCCAACCACCGACGCCGGCAATAGTGACAATCTCTCCAGTCTCGCCTAGACGGATCATCATCGGGGCAACACCGGCGACGCTGACCTGATCACTGTAAACAACCCCGAGGGTCAACATAGCGGCAATCCCCGCATCAATGGCATTACCGCCGCCGTCCAGTACTTCGAATGCGGCCAGTGCGGCGAGTTCGTGGCCAGCACTGACGACATAGTGATGACCTAGCGTTGTAGAGACGACTGACAAGGTACGTTTCCCCTGAATTGGTTGGCTATGTTGTTAACGGGAACAGATAATTACTCAAAGAGAATAATACTCCGCGCCACTTCGCCTGCCGCCAGTGCATCGTACGCAACGTTGATTTCCTCAAGCGGATACGTCCGGCTAATCATCGGATCAATTTGTAGACGCCCACTGAGATATAGGTCGGCTATTTTGGGTAGATCCACCCACGGACGTGCGCCACCGTACCATGAGCCGATGATGCCGCATTCGGTGCGCGGTAGGGAAAGCGCATTGATTGAAACCTCATCATCCTCAGGCGCCATTCCAACAACTACTGCCAGTCCACCAGGAGCCAGCATTTCGTATGCCTGACGAATGGTGTGTGAATTACCGATCGCTTCGAACGCGTAGTCAACACCGCCGCTCGTTATTTCTTTTACGCGCGCGACTGCATCGCCATTGCCCGCGTTGACAACATCTGTCGCACCGAATTGGCGAGCATAGTCGAGTTTGTTATCCAGCATATCGATTGCAACAATTTGACTGGCGCCGGCCAACGCGGCACCTTGTACGCTATTCAGTCCGACGCCACCACAGCCGATGACGGCCACTATCGATCCGGCTTCTATGTGTGCTGTATTCGTCACAGCGCCTACGCCTGTCATTACTGCACAACCAACCAGACACGCCTTATCGAGGGGCATATCAGAACGGACAGGTACTGCACCAGATTCTGGCACCACGGTGTACTCTGAAAAGCAGGATGTGCGAGCCATATGATGAATGGTCTCACCGTTCTTGCTCAGACGACTAGTGCCGTCAAACAGGGTATGGCGCTGTCCACCCGCTCCGTTGCACAGTACGGGCCGGCCGATGATGCAGTAACGACAGGTGCCGCAATTCGCCCGAAAGTTCAGGATAACTGATTGACCCGGCTTGACGCGGGTTACTCCTGGGCCTACGCGTTCCACAATACCAGCCCCTTCGTGACCAAGGATAGCTGGCATGGGCCAGGCCCACTCGCCTTTCATGATATGGAAATCTGAATGGCACACGCCCGCGGCGGCCACTTTGACAAGCACTTCGCCTTCCTGGGGTTCCTGCAGGTCAACGGTTTCAATCACCATAGGTGTGTTGGCTTCATAGAGTACTGCAGCTTTAGTTTTCATCGTTAGTGGCCTCCAGTAGATTGTTCGCAGTCCGACGCAGTTGTCAGCTTGGCTTCCGTCACGCTGTTTTCTTGTGCGACATAGTATAGTGAGTGACCTTAATGCGTCTTATGGGCCTTCTCATTTGAGTTGACAAAACATTTGACCGGGGTGTTATCGGCGCGACGCTCAGGTGTCGATTGTTGGCTAGGCTAATAGTGAAACGCCCACGCGTTGTGATCGCGATAGGCTGCCTCGAACGACTCGATTGCTTCCTGATGGCGCTGAGTCATACTGATGTCATCAAGGCCTTGGAGCAAGCGCATTCGGTCAAAGGCATCGATAACAAAGGGATAGTGGGTTTGATCAGGTCCCGTAACAGATTGATTTTCTAAATTGATCGTTATTTGTGTGCCTGGCATGGTCCGCAATTGTTCACGCAGTTGATCACATGATGTTGTTGGTAAGCGCACGGGCAACACGCCGTTTCGAATGCAATTGTTGTAATGGATATCACCGAAAGAGGGTGCTATGACCACCCTGATGTGGTTTGCGACTAGGGCGTCAACCGCTGTTTCCCTAGAGGATCCGCAGCCCCAGTTAATGTCTGCGACTAGAATTTGACCATCACGATAGGGCGCGCGATTGTAAATGAAGTCGGTTTCGCTACCGTCTGAATTAAATCGCAGATCGTGAAGTAAGAATGTCGCATACTCGGGGTCGCTCTTCGCGCGCCGGAGAAAACGAGCGGGAATAATTTGATCGGTGTCACAATTCGGAATATCGATCGGTATGCCGATGGCAGTGATTGAAGAAAAAGGTTGCATGGGGAATTTCTGTTAGTTCATCGAGCGGACATCGGTGAAGTGACCCGTTACGGCAGCTCCTGCTGCCATTGCAGGACTGACAAGATGCGTTCTACTGCCTTTGCCTTGGCGACCACGAAAATTCCTGTTGCTAGTGGAGGCGGAGCGTTCCTCCGCAGACAACGTATCCCCGTTGATCGCCACGCACATAGAGCAACCCGGTTCGCGCCACTCCATTCCTGCTTTTTTAAATACTTTATCCAAGCCTTCTGCTTCGGCCTGTTTCTTAACTAATCCTGACCCGGGAACCACCAGGGTCGGCACTATGGCCTGCCTGCCATTTGCAATCGCCGCTGCAGCGCGAAGATCCTCGATTCGACTATTGGTGCACGAACCGATAAAGACCTTATCCACTTTAATCTCAGAAATTGCCATCCCCGCCTGAAGTCCCATGTAGGTGAGCGCGGCTTCCATCTCTGATCGCCTAACGAGGTTAGATTCATCGGCGGGGTTTGGAAGACTGTCGTTAATACCCCCCGAATATTGTGGACTGTTACCCCACGTTACGCGGGGTTCCAGCATTGTTGCATCAATCGATACTTCATGATCAAACGTGGCTTCGGTATCTGAGAATAGGGTCTTCCAATAGGCAAGCGCCTCCTCCCAACGTTGTCCTTTGGGGGAGAATGGTCGATCTTTAACGTAGGCGATTGTTTTTTCATCAGGCGCGATAATTCCCGATCTGGCACCGGCCTCGATGGTCATGTTGCATAGCGTCATGCGACTCTCCACAGACAGTGCGCGAATAGTAGAGCCCGTGTACTCAATAGCAAATCCAGCACCACCGGCTGCACTGATCTCAGCTATGGTGAGCAATGCAAGATCTTTGGCGGTGACGCCGGGGCCGAGTGCTCCGTCTATGTTGATACGCATATTTTGTGGTCGCCGTTGCCACAATGTTTGTGTTGCCAAGACGTGTTGTATTTCTGTCGCCCCGATCCCGAATGCGATGCACCCAAGGGCCCCATGAGTCGATGTATGGGAGTCACCGCACACCAATACTAGGCCAGGCAGAGTGATGCCCTGTTCCGGTCCGACTACGTGAACAATGCCGTGACGATCGTCAGTCAAATCGAAGTGATTGAAACCCATCTCTTTAGCCGCCGCTTCAAGCCCGGAGACAGTCTCGCGCATTTCGCCTTGTGGAATATCGACCAGCGTTCGGGCGGTGGTCGGCACGCTATGATCTGGTGTCCCAAATAATAATTCGGGTCGGCGAATGGTCTGGCCGTTGGCTTTCAGTGTGGCAAACGCGCGGTGATGTAGGTCGTGAATAAGATGGCGGTCAATGTAGAGCAAGGCATCGCCCGAGTCTCGCTCGAGGACGACGTGACGATCAAAGATTTTCTGAAAGAGAGTTTTTGATGCGGTCATCAGTAGTGTGTGGTCTGTGAGGCGCAAACGCGCGGTTAATCAGTGCTCTATATGGTGGTCTAGGTCTGTCCAGGTATCGCGCACGACATTTGTTGGCTGGTCATCCGCTAATAGCAGGGGTTTTTGATTATAGGCCCGTCCAGTGATCTGGCTACCGGAATCAGCGTCACAGTACGCGGTCTGGTAAGTCCGTCGTTGGCTTTTAGACCCATTCTCATGCGGAAAATGAATCGTGCGGCAGTGCAGGAAAATGATATCGCCGGGCGCGTTTTCCAGAGAGACATCCGGGTTGTTGCTGTTATAACAGCTGAGATGCTACTCCCGAGGTTCGGTTCAGTGTTCATGAGGCGGGCCATGATGGCTGCCGGGAATAACCCACAGGCAGCCATTTTCTGGTGTACTTGAGTCGATTGAAAGTATTGCATGTAAGCTGCGTGGCGGTTCGGTTGACTCGTAGGCGTCATCCTGATGCCAAGAAAATGTCGCGCCGCTAACTGGAGTCTTAGCTAAGAAAGGGCGCGATGGATGCGGCCCCAATCCTCTATTGCCGCTTCCTGCCCAGGAGTAAGTTGTACCGTGAATTGGGTATAGCCCGCGTCACGCAGGTCACCAATGCGGGCAATTAATTCAGATTCGGTCGCGGTAAAGCTGGTGTCGCGGATCAGTTCGGCGGTTATAAATGGCCGTTCCTCAGGTTTGACAAACATCAGGTGCCCTTGGTGGTTAGTGAGATAACGTGCGTCGGCGGGTTCAAAAGTTTGCGCGAGCTCCACATAACTGGCGACCGAATCAGCAAAGGAAGGCAAAGTAGTGCTGGTGTTCTGCCATCCTGAGAGAGCTTCATCGGCTGCCCGGTGGAGTGTGACTGCAGCGCGTGGGCCAGCCTGGGCCATGGCCCGAGGTGAATCAAAGGGTTCGTTAACTTCGAGTACACAGCCAAGGGCAAAGGCCGTCGCTGAGAGCGTCCCTTCGGTTCGTCCGGCATCTTTCCAGGCTGTGTGCATCGCCTGCAGCGCAGTGACTCCTGAGCTAACGTCACCTACAAAATTGAGCCAGCCGGCGCCGAAGGCCGCAGTCAGCGCACGACTGCGTGGTCCATAGGCAGAAATATGCAGGGCGATGGCATCACGTGTATTAATTAGTCCGTCATCCGCATTGAGGAAGCGGATTTTTCGAGTTTGTCCATCAAAATCCATTTCCACTGTTTCTTTTGCAAGCAGCGCCAGTACCACCTCGATGTAACGCGTCATGTCCGCTAGACGCATGGCATTCAGTCCCATCGCACGGCGTGCCGTGAAGCCTGTACCAATACCAAAGTCGATGCGGCCCGGTGCCAATTGGTTGAGCGATGCCAGTGCGTTTGCGGTGACCGGTGCGATTCGATTGCTTGGGACCAGCACACCAGTGCCAAGGCGAATCCGTGACGTCTTTACTGCAGCGGCCCCCATGGCAACAAAGCAATCAGCGCTGAGCATCTGGGTGTCATAAAACCAGGCATGGGAAAAGCCGAGTGCCTCGGCACGCGCGACAATTTTCCAGGAATCGGCGGCTGTCGCCACTGCAATGCCGAAGTCCATTAGTACGAATGCCGCGTGGCCATTATGATTTCCCCTGGATTGGTGTACTGAATTCTTTTCATGTACATCAAATCCTTTCCTAAGGCCGCACCGTCGGCGTGGCCACGGTGAGAGTGGTGCGCTGTGGATTGGGTCGATTCGTGGGTGTCACCGCGTATCAATGACTGGTGTTCCTAAGACATCCATGATGGGGGTGACTCCCAGTCCAGGAGAGGCGGGCGCCACCATATAGCCCTCCGCAACGGCGGGCGCCCCTTCGGCGATATTGACGGTGGAATATTCGTGAAATGCGGAGGACTGGAAGTGAAATGCTTCGGGCGTAGATTGGGCGAGGTGAGCGATCGCAGCAGTTGCGATTTCTCCGCCCCAGCTGTCTTCAATGGTCATCACAATACCCAATGACACGCACAGGTCTCGCACTTGGCGTGCCCGAGTCAAGCCACCCATCCGATTAATTTTGAGATTGATGAGGTCCATTGCGCGGTCCTGATAGCCCCGTAGCAGAATGGGCAGTCCATCGATACATTCGTCCAGGATAAACGGCAGATTAGTGTGCTGACGTACGGCCAAGCATTCTTCATAGGTCGGGCAGGGCTGTTCGATGTAGATTGAGATGCCGTGCTCACTGACGAGATTGCGCACGGCGTCAACTACCATGAGCGCATCATGTTGTCGCCAACCGGTATTGGCGTCCGCGTCCATCACTTCGCCGGGTCGCATAGCAGCCGCAACTTTTTGAAATCGAATGATATCGGTGTGTGGGTTTTCCCCCACTTTTACTTGAAATTGACCAAAGCCTTCGGCTCGGTATTCGCCAATCCTTTCAGCCATACGGTCAGGATCAGTGCGCGTAACGACTTTGAACAACTTTACCCGTTCCTGAAGTTTTCCACCGAGAAGATGGTAAACGGGCTTGTTCACGGTTTTTCCAAGAATGTCCCAACAGGCCATATCAATTGCTGATTTAACATAAGGGTGGCCTTTCATCAGGGTATCCATCTTGAGATTGATACGATCCAGTTGCGTTGGATCTTCTCCAATTAAGTCGGGTGCCAGTGTCGCGATCCCCGCACGGACACCGTCAGCGTATGCAGCGAGATAGGTGGGTCCGAGCGGGCAGCTTTCGCCGATGCCGCTGATCCCCTCGTCCGTTTCAATGATGACGACTGTGCTATCAAACGATGAATGGGACTGTGTCGACCAACTGTATGAGCCTTCCTTCATTGGCAGGTCGATCTGGAAAGCTTGGATTCTGGAGATTTTCATAGACAAGAAACCTTAATGGTATGGTCCGAGGTATCGACGAGGCGTCGGATGTTGCAATGTCCAGTGTTTAGGTTGCACTCAGTTTAACCTCCATCGAGGTATTGTCCGGACGCGTATTACCCTACAGGCTTAACGTTTATCAACGAGTAGAGATTACGTTGATAATGGCATGCTAACAACCTTACGGATGAGCTGTAAGATCGTGGAACTTATTGAGAAAAGAATCACCTGTCCATATTGTGGTGAGGACTGGATCGCGTTGGCTGACCCATCGGCTGGCAGCGCAGACTATGTCGAAGACTGTACGGTCTGCTGTCGCCCGATCGTGTTCCATATGGACGTGGATGCGGATGGTGAGCTGAAGATGCTGATCCCTGTGCGAGAAGACGATTAAGTGAGAGGACCATTATGAGTATCGAAACATCGAACGAACCCATCATTGATGCGGAAGAAATACTTGAGGGCATTCAGGCCTGGGTGGGTATAGAAACTCCCAGTCATCTGGGGCAAGAGGTCAACAAACTCGTTGATCGAGTTGAGTCTCAAATGGAATCGTTGGGCGCGGCTATCGAACGAACGCCGGGGAAGGATGATTTTGGTGACATCCTTATTGCCAGGACTCAGTGGGGTCATCCCCCGGATACAGCGGGTATTCTAGTGCTGTCGCATCTGGACACAGTGCACCCTCTTGGCACCGGACAGACGACCCTGCGGTGGCATCGTGACAACGATCATGTGCAAGGCCCAGGCATCTATGACATGAAAGCCGGGGCTTATATAGCCTATTACGCTTATCAGCATCTCGTGCGTAGTGGCCGTCGGTCAAGATTGCCGGTGACGTTTTTCTATGTGCCGGAAGAAGAGGTCGGCAGCCCCACGTCTCGTGCAGCGATAGAAGCGGAAGCACAAAAACATAAATATGTGTTGGTGACTGAACCTGCCCGTGAAGGGGGTAAGTGTGTTACAGGCAGAAAAGGTGCCGGGCGATTCACTCTAACCGCGCATGGGCGACAGGCGCACAGTGGTGTTCGGCCGCAAGATGGTCGCAGTGCCATACGTGAGATGGCAAGACAGATTCTCGATATAGAGGCACTGACCGACCATGATCTTGGTGTAACAACCAATGTCGGATTAATTAATGGGGGCACTGGTGTCAATGTCGTGCCCGGTGAATGTGTGGCTGAGGTCGATCTGCGCGTGCCGACGCCGGAATTGGCTTCTGAGTATTCTGACAAAATTCTAGGTCTTGCGGCCTACGATGCTGACGTCTCCCTGGTCATTGAGGGGGGTATGAATCGACCTCCTTATAAAAAAGACGCGGGTATTGCTGCGCTCTATGAACACGCTAGAGCGCTTGCTGCGGAGATTGGTTTTGAACTCGAGGACATGGCGACGGGTGGTGGCAGCGATGGCAACTTTACGGCAGCGTTGGGTATTCCCACACTAGATGGTTTGGGTGCCGATGGTCACGGCCCGCATACGCTTGATGAAACGATTTATTTCTCTTCGTTAGCGCCAATGACCAAACTGTGGGTGCAACTGTTTGAAACCCTCGAATAACGTTTTGCTCGATAGTGGCAGGTGATATGACTACTCACCGAACTCATTGAGGCAGGTTCGAACCGGTTACTGTTGTCCGATGCTAGCGATTACCACGCTTGTCGGTAGTGATCAACTCGGCGTAGGATGTAGGCGCATTACCCACTAATAATTTAGAAGAGGAGAATAAGATGGCGGTTTATCGAATTACACGGTTTTCATCATCGGATATGGATAAAGCAATGGAACTGGCTGAATCGGTACGGGCTTCTATGTCTGAGTTGAGGTTTGATTTCATTGATGTGGCTCAAGATGATCAAGGCAACGGCGTGGTGATTGCTCGCTATCCCGATGCAGGGGCAATGGAAGAAGCCACTGCGACGGCGCAACAGGCACTTGGCCAACTGGTCGTTGCTGGTGTGATTGATGGTAGTTCGATTGAACAATGGTCGGGTGAAGTGGGAATCTCGTTTTAATTTTTTGCTTTAAAGGGGAACAGTTTTCTATTCTGTGTTGGTTGGAGTTCCAGAAATCATGATAGCGGATGTGCGATGAAACTTTATAGCTTTGCCCCTGCAACCAATGCCCAGCGGGTATTAATGTTTGTTGCGGAAAAGGAGATTGACCTTTCGATCGTCGAGGTCAATGTTCGGGAAGGGGTCTTGTTTGAACCGTCTTATCTGACTATGAATCCATTCTCCGTGGTTCCTTTTCTTGAACTCGATGATGGAACCTGCATCGGTGAGTCGGTGGCGATCTGCCGCTATCTGGAGGAGTTGAATCCAAACCCACCGTTATGCGGGGTGAGCGCAAAGGACCGTGCATTGGTAGAGATGTGGAATCGTCGGATTGAGATCGACGGCTTTATGCCAGTGGTTCACGCGCTTCGCAACGTGTCGCCTGGATTCAAGGGTCGTGTGGTGCCGGGGACTCGCACAGATCTTCCCCAATCCGGAGCCATTACAGAACGTGGAAAAGCCCAGTTTAGAATTCTTGTCGATCGGCTGGATGCGCAGTTACGGAAAAATACATTTGTGGTGGGCGAGACATTTACCATTGCAGATATTACGGGCTATTTTATGGTCGAAACAGCCCGGCGCATCGACCTTGAACTCCCTGAAGGCTGTTCTAACGTTCTGCGGTGGTATAACACGGTTGCATCAAGAGCTAGCGTTCCTGGTTAGCCTGTGTATCAGCTAGATCCCAGTCGATGAGCGTCCCCGTATGTTTGGTGACGGGGGTTGGACCTGATACAGGCACGGGAGCGGAAATCGCTCGTCGCTTTGCCAGCGGCGGTTATCGTGTGGCCATGCTGGCAAGAGATGCAGCCCGGCTTTCGGTTCTGGAAAGATCCATTCCAGGCAGTCGAGCTTTTCCATGTGATGTGTCAGATCTTGATCTACTCGTTTCTACGATTGACCGAGTGAGTTCTGAAATGGGTGCGCCGCAGGTTGTGGTGCATAACGCTTTGCGCAGTGTGCGCGGAAGTTTTCTCGAATTGGACCCAGCTGATCTTGAGAAAAATTTCAGAGTCAATACAACCGCGTTAGCTTATTTGGCACGGGCCACCATTCCCGCCATGCTAAAAGCGGGGCATGGCGCAATTATGGTGACCGGGAACACTTCTGCTACTCGCGGGAAAGCACATTGGGGTTATTTCGCCTCTACCAAGGCAGCGCAGCGCATTTTGGCCGAGTCAATTGCGCGTGAATACGGGCCCCAGGGAATTCATGTTGCCTACTTCATTGTCGATGCGTCGATTGACACGCCCCGCACTCGACCGATCTTAGCGCCAGACAAGCCGGATGATTTTTTCGCTAAACCAACGGCCATTGCCGAAGAGGTGTTCCGCGTTACCCACCAGGATCGTTCGGCATGGTCTTTTCGAGTTGAACTCAGGCCGTTTGGAGAGAACTGGTAGTGGGCGTTAATGCGACTCATTCGGTCATGAGCGCCACGTTTGATTGCTTAGGGAGTGATTGTTGGTCGTGGATCCAGCGAATCGCTCTGTCCGGAAAACATGTTTTCGGTGCATGGCGCTCGAACGTTATGTGCGCCTTGGCCATTTTGAGTATGCCCTAGGCGGTGACCAATGAGTAGGCCGTGTCGTCCGATGTGGGCATTGTATATGAGTCAGTGAAATCCTACGCTGACCACATGACGGGAAACATGGGGTGGTTCATGGGGGCGCCAGGTTCGAGGTCTACCTCTCGATATGGCGGCGATGTCGCCCATGGTCTGACGGCGAAGCGAGCATCTTCACCGAGCCAGCGTGTCGAAAACCCTCGTCTTCGAGTTTTGATACCAACAGTTGACGGTGCACCATGGACAGTACGCATATGAAATACGATACAGTCTCCAAGAGCCAGTTCCCACGAAAGAATGCGGTGGTTTTTCCTTTCTAAATCGATATCCGGCACATCGTCAAAACCGGGAAAGCCCTCCGCATAGTTGGAGTGGTCAATAAACAGCCTTGGGTTATATAACTTACCGTTGGTATGTGACTCGGCTACAAATTCCGGACAGGCCGCTTTAGATACGGGGTCTAAAGGTAACCAAATAGAGCACAGTTGGTCGCCGTCCACGCCGTAGTAGGGTTGATCGTGGTGCCATGGGGTGACTTCGCGTGTTCCGGGTTCTTTTACCAGGACATGTTCGTGATAGATACGAGCGTTGTGGGATTTCATTAATCGACCGGCGATCTCAGCGGCCGGGGAGTCGGTAATAAATTCCCGGTATTCGTCAATGCGCTGCCAATTGCAGTAGTCATCATAAAACCGTCCCGGTTGGCCTTCTGGCGTATAAATCATACCGTCAGGTCCAGGATCGGCGAGATTTTTTTCTAATCCGCGCGAGAGTTGTTCTAGCCACTCCTTTTTAAATAGTCCACGCAGGCAAACAGCGCCATCGTGTGCAAATGTGCTGATTTGCTCAGGAGAAATCTCAATCATGTGCAGTTTGTTGTCGAATGGGTTTTGCTCGACCCCAGAACAGTGTGCGAACGGCATCACTATTTCTTTGATCCGTTTGCTCTGAGTAGCATAGGACAGGTACAAGCCGTTTCAGACTCCCGGTAACAACGGTTACTCGATGAAGGGTTAGTGAGCCGCCAAAAATGAGTAGCGTCCCAGGTTTAAACGGCAGTTCCAACACATGATCACGCCCCCCACGAAGAACATTGGCAACAATTTGTCGTTCGTTAGGGAGGCCACGTATCCTTGGGACATACTCAAATGATCCGCCGTGCCGGGGTTGTTGCAGCATCAGGGTGACCGTGAACTCAGATTCGTCAAAGTGCCAGCCGTGTTTTCCACCGTTGACAAAGACATTGATTGAGCAGGCGCCAAGTGGATCAGCGAAGCGATATAAGGAAGACTTCCCAAGGACGTAGGCGATGAAATCTTTTAACGGGTCCCATAGATACAATTTCCGTAGCAGGGCATCGTCGCCAAGTTCGTCAAACGCAACCGAACCGACAACAGTGCTTTCCTGATGTTTTGCTATGTCGTCAGAAGGTAGATGAGGGTCATCTTGTGTTAAGTACGCATTATGTGTGCTGTCGCAGAAAAAAGCCTTACCGGACTCGCGATTTGCTTCGACACGCAGCGCATCGAGTGAAGGCGGTTTGATGAAATTGGGTAGCGCACACAGGCCCGATTGCAGGTAGCGCTGACGGCAACGATCTGCAAAGGCGATGCCCTTGGTGCTAGTGATGTCTTCAATGGGGTATCGCAACAGATCCACCATGTCCGCAGGTGCAATGCCGGTATCCAGTGTCTTCATCAAGGGGTCGTCATAGTGATGTTGAGGTTCGCCAGCTGTCCCAAGATCGTTTCATTTGGTGGATATCATCATACTCGGCTCCCGTGCGAAGGGCGGGCAAAGTTAACTCACGTCCAGCCATTTCACGATAATCGGTAGCCGCAGATGTTTCAAGGCGTTGCCGCTGACGTTGGCGAGAGAAGATATGGAAGGGCCCAGCGAACCCGTAGTTTCCGTTCCTTAGAGCCGATTCGGGTGAGCGTTAGGTGCCGGGCGAGGAAAAGAAGGAGACCGGTGACCACAGGCTATTTTCCTGTTTTTCTAATGCGCCCAATTTGGCACTTTCTTCTGTATAGCGAATCCAGTCCGCGTCGGCCCACATCGCTGCACGTTTTGTCTCACGGTCCCCTGCATTCTCGTACATCCAGATATGCATGTATTTATTGGGGTCACCGGTTTCACACTTCATGTAAGCAAGCGGGTTACCAAGGTGTTTTGTCTGAGGGCCTTTCCCCAGTCTTTCATATAGCTCGAGATGTTTGTTGATGGTGCCGGGACGACAGGTATAAGTACGCGCATCTAAAAGCATGGTGTTGCTCCTTGGTCTGATCTAACAAAAAAATGGTGGCTATTCATGATCCGTAGCAAAGAGTTTTCATCCTACGGGGTTTTGCGAGCTCGACGTTCCATGGGTAACAGTGTGTGATAGGTGAATTCATGGATAGGTGTCGCGACCTTGACTGCGCGTCCGAAGCGCACGATCGCGCCGTTCCAGGCATCGAGTTCGGATGGCTTTCCGGCGAGTATGTCACGTGTCATTGATGCGGTTGTTTCAGCCGGCAGTCCTTTATAAAAAGCCCACATACGTCCTTTTAGATCATTGGAAAGATTGTAATTCATCGCCTTGCCGACCGCGATGCCCTCGTCGATCGACTGGTCCACAAGTGCGCATAATTCTGGGTGTGAAAGGAGTTGGCCCATTGGGCTGCGTGACAGGGCGCTGAGGCCTGACCAGGAACCCACCAATAGCAGTTTTTCCCATAGTGCCAAGCGGATGTCTTCGCTGACCATCGCCTCCACTCCGGCGTGTTCAAAGACATCCCGTAACGCCTTCGCTCGAGGGGAAGTTGTGCCGGACAGTTCACCGAATTCGACGTAAGCGCTGGGGTTCATGTGTTGAATCACCCCGGGGGCACCGATTTCACTGAAGACGCGAGACAGACCTCCGAAGACTTTCTCTTCTCCGACTACCGTCGCCAATTGATCGGCCGCCTCAACGCCGTTGAGGAAGGGAATGACGATCGTGTTGTCTTGAATCAACGGACCAATAGCAGCAGTGACTTCCGGAATCTGCCAGGTCTTAACCGCCACAATCACGACATCGACAGCGCCGATTTCCGCCGGGTCACTGGTCGCGAGTGGATTACTCAGATGGATGTCACCGATAGGGCTGAACACTTTTAGCCCGTTGGACTGGATTGCAGCGAGGTGGTCACCGCGGGCGATAAAGCCTACTTCTTCACCGGCATCTGCCAGACGAGCCCCGTAGTAGGCTCCAAGTCCACCGGCACCGTAGATCGCAAAGCGCATAGCAATATGTTCTTTTAAATGGAATAGGTAACATTAACATGGCGTTTGCACAAGCGAGGCTATGTTCGCAGGGCTTTTACCGAAGCGGTCGAGGAAATTGTGTGTGGGTGACTCGTATAGAAACTATCGCCCATCCAGTAACTACTATGCTTGGTGATTTACTGTACGACGCTTAACTGATTCCGTAACGTGTTTTGACAAAGACGTTTGTCCAGATCTGTTAGGTCGTATTCGTTTCCGCTCAGTTTGGTGAAAAATGTCCCGAGGTTATAGACAGTTTTCAGGAAGTCCTTAGTTATTAAGATCGACCGATTGACTGTGCCAAAAAAGCAGATATTCGGAGAGGAATAGCGCCTTTCCGTTGATGGTAGAGTGAACCCTATAGTGGTTGCCAGGCCAAGGGTCTCATACGTCCAAGTGCAGGGCATGAGCATCGCTTCTAAATAGGGAGCATCGCGCAACTCTGAGGCAAATTCACTGTATAGGGGGCTAGAAGTTTGCTGGGTTCTTATTACAGGGAGTCCAGTGACTGTCTGAATACCCATCAAATACGAAAGGGATTCATGAATGTAGCCTTCTTCATACATACGCGGGACAAAGTCACTGTGGGCTTTGGATGCAGAATAGGAGGCCAATGTTGTGTCTCGCCCATTACTTCGACTTTGTTGAATAGTGTGGGTTGATACTTTTCCCGTCGCCTCCCCGATTAACTCTCGATGATGAATTGCGATATCAGTCATGAGAATGGCCGATAGTTGCTCCAGAATTGCTGGGCTCATCAGTCCATGGTCGCGGGCACCCTTGGACTCAAGTGTGGGTGCCGCTCGAGGTCTTCTCATGTCATGAATTTCTTAGCTTTTTTTGTTGTCCTGCTTTTGTTGACTCCGTTTTTGAAAGAGTCTTCGTTTCTTTAAGGAGTCGTTGCCGTTCAGCAGGTTTCAGTTTCATCAGTTCGAGGGTAAGAAATCCGATCATATCAGATCGGTTCATGTCAAATCTTTTGAAATACGCTGGATCAATAGTGGTTGGTGACTGGCCGAAGACAATGGCAATTTTCATCACCATTTCGGTTGAGATAAGCATGGTGCAAGAGAGCATTTGCGATACGGCACTTTGGGAAATGCCGAGCGCGTTAGCAAGTTCCTCCTGAGTCATGGACATCTCTAAGCGTTTCTTTGCCCACAATCGGGAAAATCGAGCGGCAATTCGCTTATCGTTTTCGGTAATCGTCTTAGACAATGTAAATTCTCTTTATTAGGGGTGATTAAAGTTCGCGCGTAGACTAGCGGCATATTTTAGAATGTCAATGGTTAAATCATGCATATTTCTCAGGCGCTTTGAATCGCTCTAATTGACCTAAAAAGTGTCCAGTGATTAGTTTGATGTCATCCCAAGCATGCTCCTACGAAGCATCAATCACCCGGCGCCGAGGGCCGGTATAAAATGGATTTCGCTATCGCTTCGGAGGGGTTCATAGAGTCCGCGACGAACGATTCTTCCATCAACCGCGATGGCAATCCCTTTTCTCAGTTGGTCATTTTGTATTAACAAACCCACTAGGCTGGGGTAGAGCCCTTCAAGGGCGCGAATCGCTTCGCGCACGTTGGCCGCCTCTACGGTTACTTTTTCGGTCCCACCAGTCACTTCGCGCATCGGGTGTGGAATCCAGGCGATAGGCAATGACTGCGTTCCTAGTTTGTTACGGAATTTAATTTGTCGAGAATCTTAGCGGGCGTCATGGGTAATGTGTCCATGCGAATGCCTGCCGCATCGTATAGCGCATTGGCGATTGCGGCAGCAGGCGGGACAATGGGTACTTCGCCGACGCCGCGCACGCCATACGGGTGCCCTGGATTCGGTATTTCCAAAATGACAGCCTCTATATCTGGAATATCCAGTATTGTCGGCATTCGATAGTCCAGCAGACTGGTGTTCTTAAGTTGCCCGGCCTCATCATAGAAGTACTCCTCATTCAATGCCCAGCCAATACCCTGGACCGTGCCGCCTTGAATTTGGCCTTCTACAAAATCGGGATGGACGGCTTTGCCGGCATCTTGAAAAGCGGTATAGCGCAGGATGTCGACTTTCCCTGTTTCGGTATCAACGGCGAGATCGACCAAGTGGGCGGTAATCTGGAATCCAACGCCTTCAGGCGAGGCCAATGCCCGCGCTGCGATTGGACCCCCTGTACTATCCAGTTTTCCGGCCAATTCCTTGAAGCTAAAACATTGCTGGGTATTGGCCTTGTTCAGAAAGTGCCCGCAATCGATGAGGATATCATCAGTGGCAATTTGCCATATAAGCGCAGCTCTTTCGGCCATCTGGGCCAGTATGTCCTGGGCCGCCTGGTAGACCGCGATGCCCGTGGCAAAAGTAGTGCGACTAGCCACCGTCTGAAACGAGTATCCTACCGAGGCAGTGTCACCAACACTCGGGAAGACATCGCTGGGGTCAATTCCTAGTGCTTCGGCAGCCTGCATGGCCAGTGTGATACGAGTACCACTCATGTCCGGGCTACCGGAGCATAGTTGGACTGTTCCGTCGGAATTCACCATCAGGTCCGCGCTGGATGGAAGCCCTGCGCCAAACCAGAAGCCGTAGGCTAAGCCCCGACCGCGATTGGGGCCGCCTATGTCTGACTGATAGTGCGCATGATTCCGGACTGCCTTCAGGATTTCGACGCCACCAATTTCAGGACAGGGAAATCCAAGCACCAGCTGATCGCCCGTTTTGAGTGCGTTGTGTAGGCGAAATTCTACAGGGTCCAATTTTAATTCGCGGCACAATTCATCAATCATGGTTTCGACGGCAAAATTAGAGGGTGTTGCGCCTGGTGCGCGGTAAGGCTTGACCTTCGGTTTATTGACTAACACATCGTAGCCTTCAACCTTTACATTCGGGATGTTATAGCGGGTCAGTGCGGTCGATACCCCGGGTGCTACCGGGCCGCCAGAGTAGGCGCCGGCTTCGTAGGCGCCATGGAACTCAGCGGCCACTAATGTTCCGTCAGTCTTTACGCCTAAACGTGCTTTGATATACGTGCCCGAGCTGGGGCCGGTTGCGCGGAGTGTCTCCGCGCGGTTCATGACCATTTTTACAGGCCGACCCGATTGTTTTGATAACACCACTGCGAGTGGATCAATATAGATAGAGTCTTTGCCACCAAATCCTCCCCCAATTTCCAGGGGAATGACGGTAATTGCGCTCATCGGTATTTCAAGAACCAATGCCAGCTGATCTCGTATAGCGAATTGGCCTTGAGTGGTGGTCCAGACAGTGACCATTCCGTTGGCACCCCATTGGGCGGTGACAATATGTGTCTCTATATAGCCCTGATGAACGGTCTCAGTCGTAAACTCTCGTTCGATGACAATATCAGCTTCGTCGAATCCGTTGGTAATGTCACCCATGGCCAGTTCAAGTTTGCTGGCGTTTGGCAACGCTTTCTCAGTGGGCGCAAGAAACGCGCCTGGGAGAAAGTCATCGTGTAGTACCGGTGCGTCATCCGCCATAGCGGCGCGCACATCCATTACAGGCTCCAGTAGTTCGTAGTTGACCTGTATTAGATGCGCTGCTTCCTCGGCAATGTGTGCACTGTCGGCAGCAACGGCAGCCACTGCGTGGCCATCATAGAAGACCTTTTCTCGCGCTATACAATTGTCCGCGACATCCTGCATATCGATCTGACCTGCTTCACCGGCATCGATAACGTTGCTGGTGATCCTGGGAAAATCGGTAGCTGTGACGACGGCATGGACACCGGGAAAAGCACTGGCATGGGAGGTATCAATCGACTTGATTCGAGCATGGGCGTGTGGGCTACGCAATACTTTGCCGTGCAACATGCCAGGCAGATGGAAGTCATCGCCAAACTTTGCTCTGCCGGTGACTTTGTCGTGCCCATCCGGGCGGATTGGTGTCGTGCCAACCACCCGGAGTTTTTCTGGAATGACGTAATCGTTCATAGTGCCCGCTCCCGCAGAATCAGGGCGGCGTCTTGAACGGATTTGACAATCTTGTCGTATCCGGTGCAGCGACATAGATTGCCGACCAGCCAATGGCGGATCTCTTCCTCGGTTGGTTCCGGGTTTTCGTCAAGTAACGCGCTAGCCGCGACCAGAAAACCTGGTGTGCAAAATCCACACTGCATACCCGTTCCTTCGAGGAAGGTCTGTTGTAGGGGGTGAAGTTCGTTGCCCTTCGATAGTCCCTCAACGGTGGTTAGATGGCTACCATTCGCTTCGACACCAAATATGCAACACGAATTCACCAACGTGCCGTCCAGGATTACATTGCAGGACCCGCAGTTACCATCGTTGCAGCCTTCTTTGGTGCCCGTTAGGAAAAGTTCGTCGCGTAAGACTTCCAATAGACTCTGACGGGGTTCACACAGAAACTCCCTGTGCTCGCCGTTGATCGTTGCCGTTATTTGCTGTCTGTTCATCGGTCGCTTCCTCGTGCGCGGTTCACTGCACCGTTTATGGCGCGTCTGACCAAGACATGGGTTAGGTGTTTCCTTTGGTCAACAGTGCCTCTCATGTCGGTAATAGGCTTGGCGGCTTGGCGAGCAATATCCGCCACTTGCGCAATCACCTCATCAGTGATGGCCCGACCAGATAGCACCGCTTCGACGTCGGAGACGTAAAGCGGGGTTGGCGCGACGGCACCAATGGCGACTCGGCCCTGAATCATGGTTTCCCCGCTGCTGTCAATGACGATGCTTGCCGCCGCGTTTGCAATAGCAATATCCATGTCGTTGCGTGGAATAAATCGTATAAAAAATGCACCTTCATTCTCAGGCGGTAGTGGAATGCTAAAACTTACCAGTATTTCATTGGGTTCGAGTATGGTCTGCCCCGGTCCAGTACAGAATTCTTCAACCGGCACATGTCGACTGCCGTGTGGGCCGCAAATATTTGCCTGTGCTTTCAAGACGATCAACGCAGGGATGGTGTCAGCACTCGGCGCTGCATTGCATAGATTTCCCCCTAGGGTCGCACGGTTTTGAATTTGAGTTCCACCGATCAAAGTCGCGCAATCAATCAATGCTGGAAAATTCTTAACAACTTGTGGGTTTCGACAGACTGTGCGACAGGTTACTGAAGCGCCCAGTATCATTGTGTGGTCATTGAATGACAGTTCGTTCATCTCCTCGACGCGCTTGGTGTCGATCACTACTTCTGGGGTAATGCGAGCCCCCCGCATGGCGACCACTAGATCAGTTCCCCCCGCGAGCAAGCGGGCTGTGTGCGCGTCATGGCTCAGCATGTCGGTTAATTCACTTAGCGATGTTGGTAGTTTGTAATCAAAATTTCTCAACTCAGTCTCCACGGGCAGGCTGATGAATGATTTCAGGACCGCGCTATGGTAGTCCTCACGGAAAGTTGGATAGAATGCCGTTGGTGGTCGGAGCTAATGTTACTATAACCATCAATAATGTCCGAAGGAGCGTTCTCCCGGCCGCTGGTTGCCGGTGCAGGTGTGCAAAAATGATGACCGAGGTTCTTCCACATCGACCGTCCCAGTTGTTGGATACGCTGGGTGAGTTAGATTTTCAAATGGCGGTGACGGTTCCTGATGGTTGGTTGGGACAATTATTAGTACAGATAGAAAACCATGTCGACATGCAGTTAATTCGTGCGACCCACGAAGAAGAGGCGCTTGCTATTGCGTGTGGTGCGCGGATTGGTGGTGCGCGGACGGTGCTCTTGGTTCAGAACGTTGGGATTATCACCATGGGCGCGGGCATGGTCTCACTGGCGATGCGCTATCAGATTCCCTTGTTGATCTTGGCTTCATTTAGAGGGGCACCTGATGATCCGGTGTTCTATCACATTCCTAAAGGCCGCGTGACGTTACCCGTCTTACGGGCAATGGGACTCCATCACGCAGTCGTACGCCCTGATGCACCCATCGCTAGTCAGGTGAAGGCGGCGGCTACGTATGCGGAAGAAGCCTCGCAACCGGTGGTCCTGTTGATGGGTCGCGAGGACGTACAATGGTGAATCCACAGCTACCCAGCCGTAAAGCGTACTTTGAAGTCCTGGCCGCTGAATTGCCATCAGAAGCGCTGGTTGTGACTTGCCTTGGCAATTCATCTTATCTATGGGCGGTGGTGAATGACCGACCGAAGAATTTTTATTTTGAAGATGCAATGGGATTGGCACTGCCTTTTGCGCTCGGATTAGCGGCGGTCCAACCCGATCAGCGGGTGGTGGTTGTTGAGGGAGACGGGGGTTTGTTGATGCATATGGGCGCGCTCGCCACAGTGGGGGCGGTTGCGCCCCAAAACCTAACGATTATTCTTATTCAAAATGGTGTTCATGCAGCGTCAGGGGGGCAGCCTTTGACCAATAAAGAGCTCGATTTTTCTAAACTTGCACAAAGTCTAGGAGTTGACCAAGCGCAGACAGTTGATACTGTCGATGCATTTGGAGAGATTTTACGCGCTGCGTTAAGTCGGCCGGGTCCCGAATTTATTGCCGCGAGTGTGGACATAGATCTTCAGGTGGTGCGGCCACCAGAGCCCTTTAATCCGGTGGTGACGAAAGTTCGCTTCAGTCGGGCCATTGATGCGCCACGGTATATACCAACAACCTTCGGCGGGGGTGGAATGGAGTCGGGTGATTAGTGATGCTAAACAGGGCCCGAGCATCGGGCGGGTCAACCGGAAAACACTTATCTCATCAGCGTCGGCAACCATAGGACGGTGCTCGGAATGGCAATCATGATTGCCATGACCAGAAGGTTGAGGGCCACGAAAGGCAGGGCCGCACGATAGATGTCACCCATTGTTGTATTTTTTGATGTAATGCCTTTCATCACGAACAGTGATAGACCAAAGGGCGGTGAAATGGTCGCCATCTCGAGATTAAGCAGCATGATGGCGCCGAACCAGACTGGATCCCAGCCGAACGCACTAACGATGGGAAAATAGATTGGTGTTGTGATCATCACGATTGACGTCTGCTCAATCAACATGCCCAATAGCAGCAGAATTAGCTGCATGGCGATCAGGATCAGGATGGGGTGTTCCGACCAGGCAAGTGCCAGTTCTGTAATGCCTACCGTAATGCCGGTGAACGCCAGAATCTGGCTGAATGCCGCTGACCCTGTCAGAATGACAAAAACCATTACCGAAATGGTGGTCGCTGCTGCAACAGATTTTTTGATCACTTGCCAAGTCAGCTTTCCATAGCAGGCTACTAGCAAGAAGCAGAACAAAGCCCCCAAAGCTGCCGCTTCAGTGGGTGTGGCCACACCGGCAAAGATCGTCCCGATGACAATGCCAATGATAATGACCAGTGGAAGAACGTATTGAAGCGTTCTCATGATCCGTGGCCCAATGGGAGTGGGCACCACTTCATACGCCGGTGCTAGATGGGGTTGAATGTGGCAACGGATGACGACGTAGGTCGCATAAACAACTGCCAATAACAGTCCTGGCAGGAGAATGCCAATTAGCAGCTTGCCAACTGAAAACTGGCCCATGCTCGCGAGAATCACCCCGAGGGCACTTGGTGGAATCATAATCGCTAGGCTTCCGCTCGCCAGTATCGGACCGATGGACATCGACTTGCTGTAGCCGCGACGTTCCATATCCGGAACGAGTGTTGAACCGAGCATGGCGACGCTGCCCATCGCGACGCCAGTCAGAGTGCCAAACAAGGAGCCGGCACCGATCGCCAGGAGGGCCAGGCGCCCGGCAATTCTGCCGAGCCATTCATCCAACACATCGATCATCCGGTATGCAATGCCGGAGTGAAAAATTACCGTACCCATGAGAATAAACATGGGTACGGGTACCAGAACAAAAGTAGAAATGGAACTGTCTATGCTGAGGATTAACTGCTGCAGGCCAATAGTTCCTCCCCAAAACACATAGACTCCAATGACGTTGACGAATAAAAACGCGAAGGCAACCGGTAGACCGAGAAGCAGCAGAGCGGACAATCCGCCAAAAAAGAACAACATCAGGATTGGCCAATCCATGGAGTCAAGTTTCCTCGGTTGGATCGTTGGTCAGGTTTGATTCAGACAGATAATTACATCGCGCGCGTCGGAGAAACTGGCAACATAACAACAAGCAACCTGCTGGAATAATCCAGAGATTGACAACACGTGGAATTTCTATTTCCGCAGGAATCAGAATACCGCGTTGGAAAGAGTTAATGGATTCCCATGTCCCAAACACAACCACCACAAGGCAAATCGCAGCACCGAGCAGAGAGTTTGTTATACGCATCCAGCGGGCACAGTTGGGACTTGCTTGATTTAAGATGACATCGAGTACCACGTGTTTGTCGTGCTTCAATACCCAGGCGGCACCGAGAAACGTCATGTAAACAAGCAGCGTGCCGGTCAAGAGGTCTACTCCGATCAATCCCTCATGCAGGACGTATCGAAAGATCACCTTGACTGTGACCATCAGCATAATGATGATCAGAACACACCCTGACAATATTCCGCCGGCCAGCAGTATTCGATCAAAGAGTCGGGTTAGAAAGACCATAAATGATTCTCGACCACGGGATACCTGAATGGATGGCGTTGTCGATGCTGAGGGTGCCGCAAGGGGACCGGTAAGCTTGATTGCTTAACAGCATATGCGAGGAACATCCAACGGGTCAGACTGCCAGGGCCTGACCCGTTGGGAGACGCGCTGTTTACTTATGGTCAGTCATGCCCCAGCAGTTTTCTGGCGCGAGAATAATCATCGGCACTCATCGCCTTCTTGAAGTGTGCCCACAGGGCATTACTGGAGACTTCGTCCCATTGTTTGGCATCCGCTTCTGAAAATTGGATCACTTTCATTCCACCCTTGATCATGCCGGCCAATTGTGTGTTTTGATAGGCTGATATCCAACCGCGAGACCAGGCCTGAATGGCAGCGACAGACTCCAGCATGATGCCTTGAAGTTCTGGCGAAAGGCTATTCCATTTGGCTAGATTCATTTTTATGCTGATGCCGTCCCGATAAAGTGGATGGCCAATCACATATTTCGATACTTCTTGCCAGCCAAATGAGGTAAATCCGTCGTAGTAAGGCCAGGTAAAGCCCTCAACGGTTCCCCTCTCCAGCGCGAGATAGACCTCTGACGGGGGCAGGGTGACTGGCTCGCCTCCAACCGCGTTGACGAAGAAGCGAGTTAATGGCGGTACGCGAATTTTCAAACCTTTTAAGTCTGCGATACTGGAAACTTTCTGTTGCGTGTACATGAAGTGATTGCCTGTACCAAGATCACCCGAAAAATGCCCAAGATAGCGAACGCCTTTCTTTTCGTACATGTTGACCATGAAATCAAACAACTCGCTACCTGGTCCGTTATCGGGGATATCGTAGGGTGACATCTCAGTGACATATCCGCCTGGAACAATACCGGCCCAATAGTTGGGTGCCCCGTACCAGATATCAAATACTCCACGGACCAGTGCTTCTGGCTGGTCAAATGTTGGCACGATTTCTTTTCCGCCTTTGAACTTGATGACAAGCTTGCCTTCGGCTCGTTTATTGACTTCTTCTATGAACCGAATCCCGACATCAGCTGCCGCTGAAATTTTGGGTGGCCATGCGCCTACCATGTTGAGCGTGATGGGTCCTGCGAATGTAATGCCAGTCGACAGTGTCAAGAAAACACCTGCCACTAGAGCGGCCAATACCTTCCTGCTTGTTAGTAACGTCATTAGTTTGTTCCTCCCAAAATTAATGGTGATCCTTACCCAAAGACAATCAGGTGTGTTGCTGATACCTGTCCATTGATGTCCCACTGGGACTCTATAATATGAGTAAAAATAATATAATCAAAACTTAACCATATTCCACAAGGGGTATATGGAGTGTCGGGCAAATGACCGATCCGCTCTGCTTCGGTATAGATCATGCGATGAAGTCATTTACCTGTGCATTTGATGTCATCGTGTATTCTTCGTTATTGCGACTTCAACGATTTCCGCTATCTTCATAAGGGAAAGCGGTCGGGACCAACAGACAGCTAAGCGTGATCTCGAGTTGAAAGCGGTCCACTTGTTATTCTTAAATTAATTCAAGGACAGCCATATTATGGAGTTTCCTGCATTGCCGTTTACGGTAACAACGTGGGCCGATGTAAAGCCCGTTACGTTATCAGGGGAACAGGGTTCGGCAACCATTCGCGAGTTCAACATGGGCGAACTGCGCGTTCGTTGCGTGGAATATTCGGCAGGTTATGTTGCAGACCACTGGTGCGATCGAGGGCATGTGTTGTACGTGCTCGAGGGCGAACTGATCAGCGAACTCAAGGATGGTCGGACATTTCGACTTAGCTCCGGCATGAGTTACCAGGTATCCGATTTTGGAGATGCTCCGCACCGATCAACGACAACAGTCGGCGCAAAGTTATTTATTGTTGACTGACCGGCGGTTTCAATGCGGAGTCTATGGGTGGAGTGCTATTTCGAGTCGACGAGAAGCGGTTGGGTGTGTCGGCGTCAATGGATGTTAGGCAGCACGGCTGGCGCGTTTTCTTTCAGTTTCACGCAGTAGTTTCTTTCGAATTCGAATAGCATTGGGTGTGACCTCCACCAGTTCGTCATCGTGAATGAATTCCAATGCATATTCCAACGTAGTGTCGATCGGCGGCGTGAGCAAGATGTTTTCATCGGTGCCAGCGGCACGGATATTGGTCAACTGTTTGCCCTTGAGCGGATTAACAATCAGATCGTTGTCCCGCGAATGTATGCCAATAACCATTCCCTCGTAGACCTCTGCACCGTGACCAATAAATAGTCGTCCCCTTTCCTGCAGATTGAAGAGTGCATAGGCGAGAGCCTTACCCTTGGCCATAGAGACCAGCACCCCGTTGTTCCGCTTGCCGAGCGCCGTGGAAGGCCGCGGCCCGTAATGGTCGAAGGCATGGTGCATGAGCCCTGTGCCAGAGCTCATGCTGAGGAATTCCGATCGAAACCCCATTAGGCCACGGCTGGGAACCATATAATCTAGTCGCACTCGATTATCGCCGTCGGGCACGATATTCTGAAGTTCCGCACGACGCTCGCCCAGTCGTTCCATAATCTTGCCTTGAAAAGCAGCCTCAGTGTCTATTGTGAGGGTCTCCCATGGTTCCAGAATTTGTCCGTCGACTTCTCGAACGATAACCTCTGGTCGGGATATTGCTAACTCAAAGCCTTCGCGACGCATGTTCTCAATCAGTATCGACAGATGTAGCTCTCCTCGGCCGGAGACGCGAAACTTGTCAGGGTCACTTAATGGTTCGACACGCAGCGCTACGTTGTGAATCAATTCTGTGTCCAAGCGTTCTCTTATGTTGCGACTGGTAACAAATTTCCCCTCGCGCCCTGCAAACGGTGAGTCGTTAACTTGGAAGGTCATGCTGAGCGTGGGTTCTTCGACACTCAGGGGAGGCATCGCCTCGACGGTTTCTGGATCACATAGTGTGTCTGAGATTCGAAGATTATCCAGGCCGGTAATGGCAACAATGTCACCTGCAGTAGCGGTCTCCGCTTCAATGCGTTCAAGTCCGTGGAATTCTAGAATCTGCAGCACGCGCCCGCTGCGAACCGGTCCGTTGGGTCCCACTACCTTTACCTGACTGTTTCTGAAGACGGTGCCCCGCTGAATACGTCCAATGCCGATCACCCCAACATAGCTGGAGTAGTCCAGCGCACTGATTTGCATCTGAAACGGGCCGCTGGAGTTAACGGCTGGCGGCGGTACATGAGAGGTGATTGCCTGAAGTAGGGGAGTCATGCCTGAGGCACGACCATCGACTGGGTCCAGGCTAGACCAGCCCTGCAGTGCCGATGCATAGATGATCGGAAAATCGAGTTGTTCCTCCGTGGCGCCAAGGCGAGCAAACAATTCCAATGTCTCGCCGAGGACCCAGTCTGGCCGAGCGCTGGGGCGATCAATTTTGTTGACCACAACGATAGGATTAAGTCCTTTTTCAAGCGCCTTTTGAGTAACAAAACGAGGCTGTGGCATGGGTCCTTCTACGGCGTCGACCAGTAACAAGACCGAATCTACCATCGACAAAACACGCTCTACTTCTCCGCCAAAGTCTGCGTGCCCTGGTGTGTCGATGATGT
>JAKUQS010000026.1 GCA_022451485.1 Gammaproteobacteria bacterium | reverse complement strand
TGCATCGCCAATTTATGACTGCTGGTGTCGAAAATGTGACGCGTGTAGTGACAGCTGAGGCAAGTGGGATCGCAATTGCGTTAACTACTGCTTCGCAATACAACGCCAAACTTATTTTCGCGCGCAAAGGTCAATCGCGTGTTATGACAGGTACCTATTATGTGTCTGAAGCGGTTAGCCGTACTCGGGGTACTGCCTCGGAATTAATGATCGATCGGCGATTTCTCGGAATGGAGGATAACGTACTTATCGTGGATGATTTTCTTGCTACCGGTTCAACGTTGATGGCGCTAGCTAGTCTTGTCAGTGAAAGCGGGGCTAGCCTTGTAGGTATCGGTTGTGTAATCGAAAAGCCGGCAGAAGGAGGGCGAGAGGCCCTGTCACATATCCCTGTGCCAATTCTTTCGTTGGCGCGAATCACATTTGGTGGCAATGCAATGGCCGTCGAATGACTGGAATGTCTAGCACATACCATCGAATTTACTCTGTTGTCGAGCAAATTCCTTCCGGACAAGTGACAACGTACGGGCAAGTGGGGCATGTTGTGGGCTGTCCCGCGCGCCAGGTTGGCTATGCGATGGCGGCCTTGGAAAGTGATTCCAGCGTCCCGTGGCACCGCGTGATTAACCGACGAGGCTTAATCAGTATCCGTAGAGACGGGTTGCCTGATGAGCGTCAAAGACGCCTGCTTCAAGCAGAGGGCATCGTATTCAGTGTTTCGGGTGTAATTGATCTTGCTTGTTATAGCTGGGAAGGGCCGGACTGGTCTTTTTTGGCAGCAGAAGGAATGAATCCCCTGCCCGACATCTGTTAGAGACAGATCATGCGGGCCACAACTGTGCGGCTCCCCTGACGCCGGCACTGTCGCCATTCATGTTGCTGACAATTGGGGTGGAAAACTCATCGTTAAAGACATATTGAGCGGCGGCCTCGCGGCCTCTGCTGTAGAGCGCATCAATGTGTGAAAGTCCACCGCCAATGACCACAACATGCGGGTCGAGGATGTTGATGATCGTAGCCAGCGCTTGACCGAAACAGTTCAGGAAAACAGCCAAGGCCTCCTGGGCCACTGGATCGTTATCTTCCGCCAGCGCTGTAATCGTCTGCGCGGTGGTGTTCGAATCCCCACCCCGTCGTGCGTAATCAGCAGCAAGCGCTGGTCCGGAGAGAAAAGTTTCGATGCAGCCCCGGCGACCGCAATAGCAGCGGGGACCGTCTGGGTAGAGTGGATTATGGCCCCACTCGCCGGTAATATTCTGTAGCCCTGTAAGTAACTGCTGATTGACCACGATACCGCCGCCGACGCCGGTTCCCAGAATCATTCCAAAGACGATTCCCTGTCCTTGACCAGCGCCGTCTATTGCTTCTGATAAAGCGAAGCAGTTGGCATCATTTTCCATACGAATCTCTCTTTTGAGGAGAGCGGATAAGTCGGCCTGCAGAGGTTCGTTGATAAGACACGTTGTATTGGAGTTTTTTATGCGTCCGGTTTTTTGTGACAGTGCACCGGGGGTTCCGATGCCGACTCGACAGGGTGTGCCGGCGTGTTCTTGCAGTTCGTCGACCAAAGAAACAATGGTATTGAGAATTGCCGGATACCCACCGTTGATTGGGGTTGGGTAACGACGACGAACAATTTCAGCGTTGTCGGGGTCTAGAACCACCCCCTCGGTTTTGGTGCCGCCAAGGTCGATGCCGATTCGCAAAAGAGGGGTCGCGTCTTAGGAATCGAGGCCGCGGGTGATTTGAGCGTAAGCAGAATGGTTGTGAATCGATTCAAAATTTTCCGCTTCGACACTATACGCGTCGATACGTTCGTCATCGTTAAATCTTTTTGCAATATCCCGCACTAAATCTTCGACAAATTTGGGATTGTCGTATGCCTTTTCAGTAACGAATTTCTCGTCGGGGCGTTTTAGTAACCCGTACAGTTCGCAACTGGCCTCCGCCTCGATGATGTCGATAACCTCCTCAATCCATATAAACTTTGTCGATTTCACTTTGGCCGTGACGTGTGATCGTTGGTTGTGTGCCCCGTAGTCAGATATTTCTTTAGAGCACGGGCAAAGGCTGGTCACCGGCACTTGAATGCGCATCTCAACCGTCGGGTGGCCATTGTTGACTTCTCCAACAAGTGTCACTTCGTAGTCGATGAGGCTTGGTACGTTGCTCACAGGCGCCTGTTTTTCAACAAAGAAGGGGAAATTCATCTCGACATGGCTTTTGGTTGAATCCAAGCGTTTACTGATCTCATGCAACATTAAGCGGAAGGATTGCACGGAGATTTCTCGCTCATGATTATTCAAGACCTCAACGAATCGAGACATGTGGGTTCCCTTAAATTCGTGTGGTAACTCCACATACATATTGAAGTTGGCCACAGTATGTTGCTCCCACCCGCTGCGGTCTTTAACTCTTACTGGATGCCGTATGTCTTTGATACCAACCTTGTCGATTGTCAGGTTACGCGTATCAGCACGTTGTTGGACGTCAGCAATATGAGTTACTGAAGCCGTTGTTTCTGAAGTAGCCATGATCTTTTCTCGAGATGCAACAGTAGGAACTGTAGGTGATGGGGTTAAGCAGATTCTACTGCACGAGGCATGGGAACCGCGGATTCAATAGCGCGACGCATGCCATCCGCGTCCAGACCGCACTCGGCCAGTATTTCGTTAGATGCGCCATGTTCGACATGCTTATCGGGAAGGCCGAGGTTGAGCACTCGGACGCCGTTCCCCACAGAATGTAGGTATTCGCTTACTGCTGAGCCGGCACCCCCTGCTATGACGTTTTCTTCCACTGTCACCAACAGGTCGTGAGAGGAAGCCATTTCAAGGACAACGCCTTCGTCCAGTGGTTTTACAAACCGCATATTAACGACGCTTGCGCCCAGTGCTTCGCCGACAACAAGTGCAGGCGTCAGTAGAGTGCCAAAGACAAGGAGGGCGACGCGAGTGCCGTGGCGTTTGATTTCGGCTGTACCGATCGTCATCTGTTTCATGGTTTCGCGTTCGATCACTCCTGGACCAGAACCCCTTGGATATCGTACTGCTGAGGGGCCATTATGCAGATAAGCTGTGAAGAGCATGTCACGGCACTCCGCTTCGTCAGCCGGTACCATCACTATCAGATTGGGCAGGCAGCGCAGGTAACTGAGGTCAAATGCGCCTTGGTGGGTGGCGCCGTCTGCGCCGACGATCCCTGCACGATCGATAGCCAGAGTCACATCGAGTTTCTGGATGGTAATGTCATGAATCAGCTGGTCGTAGGCCCGCTGCAGAAACGAGGAATAGATGGCTACGACGGGTTTGAGGCCTTCGCACGCCAGTCCGCCGGCAAAGGTGATCGCGTGTTGTTCTGCAATGCCGACGTCGAAATATCGATCAGGGTACTGTTCGGAGAATTGTACCAATCCTGAGCCTTCGCGCATGGCGGGTGTGATGCCAATGAGACGGTTATCGGATGCTGCCATGTCACATAACCAGCTGCTAAATACGTGCGTGAAGGTACGGTTGGTCGCTTTTTTCTCCACTTTGCCGGTATCTGCGTCAAAGGGGACAACGCCGTGATAACTCAGGGGGTCACCTTCAGCGGGTTTGTATCCCTGTCCTTTGCGAGTGACGATATGTAGGAAACGGGGGCCGCGCAACGCCTTCATATTGCGCAAAGTGGTCACCAGCGACTTGACATTATGCCCGTCGATCGGCCCGATGTAATAAAACCCTAATTCCTCAAATAAGGTGCTCGGCATGACCATGCCCTTGACGTGTTCTTCCCACCGTCGGGCTAGTGCCTTCACCGGTGGTACGGTCCCGAGTACCGTCTTGCTGCCCGATCTAACGGTGGTGTAGGTGCGTCCGGAAAGAATTCGTGCCAGATAGTTGGTTAATGCGCCCACATTAGGCGAAATCGACATTTCATTGTCATTGAGGATGACAAGAAGATCGGTATCACTGTCCCCGGCGTTATACAAACCTTCCATGGCTTCGCCGGCGGTCAGGGCACCGTCACCAATAACGGCTACGATATGGCGCTCTTCATTCTTGAGTTTGGCAGCACTAGCCATGCCAAATGCTGCGCTTACTGAAGTGCTCGAATGCCCAGCACCGAAAGCGTCGTACTCACTTTCCTGCCGGTTCAGGAAACCAGATAGGCCATTGGCCTGCCGAATAGTGTGTAGTCGATCCCGGCGCCCAGTGAGAATCTTATGTGGATAGGCCTGATGGCCCACGTCCCACACCAGTCGGTCTTCGGGTGTATCGAACACATAGTGCAATGCGACGGCAAGTTCGACTGTACCGAGGCCCGCCGCCAGATGTCCCCCTGTTCGTGAAATAGTCCGTACAAGATGATCGCGGACTGCTGCGACAACGTCGGGCAATTCATCGACTTCTCGCGTGCGAAGTTCCGCAGGAGAGTTAATTTCTGTGAGCAGAGACTCGTTCTTGGCAGGGTCGTTGCTGGCCGTCATGATTTGAATATATTGCTAAGTGCGGACGAGAGGATACTCGGTTGCTGGCATTAATCTCAATATCGACGCTGAATAGCAAACTGCGCCAATTCGTTGAGTAACGGAGCTTCCAGAGGTAGCGCCTGCAGGGCCTGTTTTGCCAGGGTGAGTTGTGTTTCGGCGGCCTGCCGGGCAGTGCGTTCGCCAAGTAGGCTCAGGTAAGTCGATTTCCCATGGCGTTTGTCGGCACCCTGCGATTTTCCCAGTAGTGCCGGGTCGGAAATCTCATCTAGAATATCATCGGCAATCTGAAAGCCCAGCCCAACGGCCCCAGCGTAGCGCTGCAAAGCATCGAGTAATTTAGGATTGATTGATTCGTTGGCTATCGCACCGAGAATTACCGAAGCGCTAATGAGTGCGCCCGTTTTCATCTCATGAAGTGCTTTAAGGGCGCTCTCCGACAGCGCTTGATTCGTACTTTGTAGATCAATCACTTGACCGCCGGCCATACCCTGTGAGCCGACCGCTTGAGCGAGAATTGTGATCATTTTCAGTCGTGTCGCATCGCTGACGTCGAGGTAAGCGTCATCAGCAATCGACTCAAAAGCCAAAGTTTGAAGCGCGTCGCCGGCGAGTATGGCTGTGGCTTCGTCGAAGGCGAGATGACATGATGGTTTGCCGCGGCGCACAGCATCATCGTCCATTGCTGGTAGATCATCATGAATCAGTGAGAAGGCGTGCACCAGTTCAATAGCGCATGCTGGTACATCGAGAATATTAAGGTCTACGCCGACGGATTCTCCGGTGGCGTAGACCAGTGCTGCCCGGAACCGTTTACCCGAGCCGAGTACGGCATATCGCATCGCCTGGTGAAGATGTTCAGGGCTTTGTTCCCCGCCGGGCAATACACGGTTGAGTTTGTCTTCAAGTCGTTCAAGCCAGATGGGCCAGCGGTTTTGGAGGGAATCTGTGTTTCGCATCTAGTCTTCTGGGTCGAAAGCTGTCACCTCAAGAGCACCTTCTTTTTCGACTAGCTTCTCAATACGCTGCTCCGCGTCTTCAAGACTCGCTCGACAGGCCCGAGATAATGTCATGCCGCGTTCGAAATCCTTTAAGGATGCTTCCAGAGATTGTTCCCCATGCTCCATACGCTCGACAATTTTTTCCAGTTCGTTGAGGGATTTCTCAAAGTCAGAAAGTTTAGGTTTTGCTTGACGTGCCATGGCGGTAGTTAGGGTAAAATCCAAGTTATACGGGCTCGGCGGAGTTGCAGGCGGATGTTTCCTATCACGCAGCGTTCACGGGTCCCGCGTAGGGTTATACATGAGTGTATTGGGTCAGTTCACTGATTGCATCTTTGATCGGTGGAATTTCGGGGTAATTAGGAAATATAGGAGAGAACAATGTCATTGAAAGACAGTAAAACAGAACAGAATCTGAAGGATGCATTTGCAGGGGAATCTCAAGCAAACCGGCGCTATCTCTATTTCGCTAGCAAGGCAGATGTAGAGGGTTATAACGATGTTGCTAGTGTTTTTCGTTCGACAGCTGAAGGGGAAACAGGTCACGCTCACGGACATCTTGAGCATCTTGAAGAAGTGGGAGATCCCGCTACCGGTCTTCCCATTGGCGAAACTGGAAATAACTTGAAAGCCGCTATTGCAGGGGAGACGCACGAGTACACTGATATGTATCCGGGGATGGCCAAGACTGCGCGTGAAGAAGGCTTTGACGAAATTGCTGACTGGTTTGAAACGCTGGCTAAGGCCGAGCGTTCGCATGCCAATCGCTTTCAGAAGGCGTTGGACACTCTTGATGGGTGATGAGGTTGCGCGTTAATTGTCTCGCCATCAGGGCTGGGATTATCCGGCCCTGATGGCCATTGGATTGAATAGGGTGTGTTAATGGAAAAGTTAAACCCGGAGGAATTGTGGTCGCTCGAAAAATACGCTCAGTGTCGATCGGAGTTCCGGCAAGAAGTGCTGAACCACAAACAAGCCCGCAGGCTTTCCATTGGTCCCAATGTCAGTTTGCTCTTTGAGGATCGAATAACGATTCGTTACCAAGTGCAAGAAATGTTGCGGGTAGAACGTATTTTTGAACCACAGGGCATTGTCGAGGAGTTGGCTGCATACAATCCTTTGATCCCTGATGGAATGAACTGGAAAGCGACCATGTTGATTCAGTTCGATGATGTCGAAGAGCGGCGTATTGCGCTGCGTAATATGGTTGGTATTGAGCAGCGGGTATGGGTCCGGGTCGAGGACTTCCCACCAGTTTACGCGATTGCTGATGAGGATTTAGAACGCAGCACTGAAGAGAAGACATCAGCCGTTCATTTTCTTCGTTTTGAACTGGATTCAGACATGAGGCAGGCGATGGCCCGCGGTGCATCCCTTTCCGCGGGCATTCAACATAGTGCTTACCAGCACACGATCCCTACGGTATCGAGCGATATCATTTCCTCACTTTGTGCCGATTTGTCTTTTTAGGTCGATCCCATCTGCATTGTGGCTTGTGAGTGTCGCCCAATGACAAAGCAAACGCCCCTGGATACACGTTACTTTGCCTATGAATGATCGCTACGACGCGGGTGCAATTGAAGTTCTGACTGGGTTGCAGCCAGTGCGCAAGCGGCCTGGCATGTATACCCAGACTGAGAGACCTAATCATCTGGCTCAGGAGGTGATCGATAACAGTGTTGATGAAGCAATCTCTGGCTACTGTCATCAGATCAGTGTCACGGTATTTAAGGACGGATCGTTGAGTGTTGAAGATGATGGGCGAGGGATGCCTGTTGACAAACACAAGGGTGAGAAAGTGAGTGGCGTGGAAGTTATTCTCACTCGACTTCATGCCGGAGGTAAATTCTCAGACAAGAATTACGCGTTTTCTGGTGGATTGCATGGGGTGGGGGTATCGGTTGTAAACGGTTTGTCGCGGCGACTCGAGGTTCGGGTTCGGCGAGCCGGGCGCGAGCACGAGATGAGCTTTGCTGACGGCGTTCCGCTGGGGCCGCTTAAGCCAAAGGGGAAAGTCAGCGTCAGGAATACAGGCACCTATTTGAGGTTCTGGCCCGATCCTGAATTTTTCGATTCCCCAACTATTGCGTTAATTCCACTAAAGCGTCTTTTGCGCGCCAAGGCCGTGTTGTGCCCGGGCCTTAAGATTCGATTTAAGGATGAGGGTCAGTCGAAGCACAATGAAACCTGGTGTTACGAGAACGGTATCCCGGACTACCTGCTGAGTGAACTGGGTGGGGTTGATTTGGCCCCTGAGGTTCCGTTTTGTGGGCAAGTCAAGAAAAGTGATTGGCAGCTTGATTGGGCGATAGCGTGGTTGGTTAATGGTGGTGAACCGGTCTGTGAAAGCTACGTTAATTTGATACCGACCATCCAGGGCGGAACACACGTCAGCGGATTTCGTACGGGTCTGGTGGAGGCGCTGCGCGAGTTTTGTGAATTTCGTGAGCTCTTGCCGCGCGGTATTCGTCTGACACCTGATGATGTTTGGAATCCGGCAACCTATCTGTTATCAGTACGTATGAAGGATCCTCAGTTCTCCGGTCAGACCAAGGAGCGATTGTCGTCCCGCGACTGCGTCGCCTTTGTGTCAGGCGCGATCAAGGATGCCTTCAGTTTGTGGCTTAATCAACATACGGCGGATGCTAAGCGTGTTGCGGCCATCGCAATTCAGAACGCCGAGGCACGGTTGCGGTCCGACCGGCAGGTCGAGCGAAAGAAAGTTGCAACGGGTCCTGCTTTGCCCGGTAAATTGGCTGACTGCACTAACCGCGACCTTGAATCGACTGAATTATTTTTGGTTGAGGGTGATTCAGCCGGCGGTTCTGCAAAGCAAGCGCGCGACAAACATTACCAGGCCATCATGCCACTGCGTGGAAAAATTCTGAATACCTGGGAAGTCGACTCGCGCGAGGTGCTCGGATCACAGGAGGTTCACGATATTGCAGTGGCGCTTGGGGTTGATCCGGGTTCTAGTGACATCGGAGGTTTACGCTATGGGCGGATTTGTATCCTTGCGGACGCTGATTCTGACGGTGCACATATCGCGACTTTACTGTGTGCGTTGTTTTTCCGACATTTTCGACCCCTGATTGATGCGGGTCGAGTGTGTGTTGCGATGCCGCCGCTATTTCGAATCGATGTTGGTAAGCATGTGTTTTATGCGTTGGATGAAAAAGAACGGCAGCGCATTCTGATAAAAATTGATGCGGATAAATTACGCGGTACAGTTAGTGTTCAACGTTTTAAAGGCTTGGGGGAGATGAATCCTTTGCAACTTCGAGAAACCACCATGGATCCAACTACGCGACGCTTGGTGCAATTACAGGTTGACAAGGGAAATCGTTCGGAGAAGGCGATGGATCGCTTGCTTGCGCGTAAGCGCGCGGCAGATCGTAAGGCCTGGATTATTGCCAGTGCAGATCAGGTGGAATCCTAGTGAGATACGTGATGCGACATGGATGGCTTAGTGTGTTTTGCGAGATCCTTAGGTAGCCCGCCATGCCGGGAGTTGCCGCGGGTCTAGAATCCGAATAGTTTCCTGACGATACGGGGTAAACCCCTGCTGTTGGTAAGTCAGTAAGGCCTTGGGGTGATCCAGGCTGCAGGTGTTGACCCGGAAACGTTCTGGTTCACTAGACCACGCCGTGTTGACAGCCCACTGTAGTAACCAAGGACCTAACCGACGGCCGATAAATTCGGGAAATATTGCGAAATATGCAAGTTCAACGTCGCTTGGAGTTTGTAAATCCAATTCAACATAGCCCGCTGGGACCCCATCGACGTAAAGCACATAGATTCTTACGTTGCTGTCGGTTACCAAAGTCGCGAGCGTTTTATCGTCCATAAAACGGCGCTCATACCACAGCCATGGCTCACCCGCGGTGTGGTAGAGAAAACGGTAAAAACTGACTGTCGGATTTCTCGCTTGAATTACAGCGAGGTGACCGGCGAACGGTTGGGTCGTTTTAGCGATGTGAGGATGTGCACGCATCTCGAGATAGGTGATGGTTACATCGATCTTTCCATCTGGCCCAGGCTCGGGTGGCAGATAACGGCGATCATCGAATGTCGTGTTCATCGTGTTTGTAGGCATCGATTGATGATGCTTGATGCGCCGTGCTCCGTGTCTGGTCACGTCGACGTTCAATGAGTGTGAATAGACCTCCTAGCAGCGACCACAGAGCAACTTGGGAGCGGTAAAGAATCGATACAGCAACGCCGCGGGTGCGCATCATAGCTTCAGCCCCGGCAATACCACCCAGGTTAGTGGCGCCAAATTTTCCGATCAAACTTCCAAACAAGGCTTCGCCGATACCCCAGCCGGCTGGAGCGATGGGTATACCCTGGAGAACAAAAACGATCGGGCAGATAACAAAATAGTCAGTCAACTGGAGACCAACGCCAAGTGCGCGATCCATGATAAAGAAGCTGACAAAGACAACGCTGTAAATGACAGGGCTGACCAGTATCCAAAGTCCAATACCTTTGAGTTGTGTCCGATAATAGAGTACTGCCTGGTCCAGATCCCGAATAACTTTGGCAATTCTTTTGGGTAAGTAATCGATTCCGCTTTCAAAGCGCAGGATTTTGCGCAGAGTGGGACTAACGAGGAGAGCCGCACACACAGCGATCCCGAGTGCCGCAAACCAAATAGAGTAACTCAGGCGAGGAAATCTACTTATCGCTAGGATGCTGGCGAGGCTGCCGACGAAGACCAGGGACAATAGTCCGATCACGCGATCGACGGCGACTGAAACCAGCGCCCGAACGGGTTCTCCTTGGCAGCGTCGGGCAATGTAGATCGCTTTGATGACATCGCCTCCAGTTGCTCCGGGAATGATGTTATTGAAGAAGAATCCAATCCAGGAGTAACGCTGTGCCTCCCAGAAGCCAACTCCCAATTCATTGGCTCGGAGTAACCACCACCATCGGGTATTAATCACTAAAGCAAATATCACGAACATCAAACTGCTGAGCGCAAATAGAAAAATATCGAGATTTTTGAAATAGGTGATGAAGCCTGGACTGATCAGTGTGGTTGTGCCCTGTCCATCGGAGTTCTGTTTTAGTATCAGGAGTTGACCACTTTCAGCGCTGTGAAATTGAACGGTTTGGCCGTTCCAGGGACCGATAATCTGTCCCTTAACTTTAATCGTGACCTCGCCGTTGGTATCTAATCGTGAAAAACTGTCATGCCATTCGATCGCGTTAAAGATGATGGCAAACAATGCTGCAACGACGAATAACTTAAGGGTCAGAATTAATCCAGGTTTCACGCGGCTCTCTCAAGGGGATGGCGAGTCATGTCCAATGCGCGGGGCGCCATTATGCGGTGAGTTCTCAACTAGCATCTCAAGCCGGGGCGGGTAGTGCCAAGGAATTTTACTCTGTTCCGGAATGCATCATGGCGCATCCCTTGTGGATAGATCGAAGACTTGGCTCTTTTTCCGTTGGCCTGATAACATGTGGCAGAGCAATAGGAAGAAAAAATGAGAACACTTCTCATTCACATATTGTATTTTACGGGAGGACGATGAGAGATGCAGAAATCGCTACATATTGACCCTGGTAAATGCACGGGTTGCGTGCAGTGTGAGTTGGCCTGCTCGTTTGAAAACGAAGGGGTCTTCAACACAGCCAAGTCGCGAATCAAGGTATTCACCTTCCATCAAGAAGGTCGATTCGTTCCGTATACCTGTACTCAGTGTGATGAGGCGTGGTGTATGCAAGCCTGTCCGGTCGATGCGATCGTCATTAATGCAAAGACAGGTAGTAAGGACATTATTGAAGATCGTTGTGTGGGCTGTAAGGTCTGCACCATCGCCTGTCCCTTTGGCACAGTGAACTACAACCAGGATACGGGCAAAGTCATTAAGTGCGATCTTTGTGGCGGCGATCCAGCGTGTGCCAGCGCTTGCCCGACGGCTGCGATCACGTACATTGATGCCGACACAACAGGACTTGATCGCATGCGTGCATGGGCTGCGAAAACCGACAACACTGCGCAGGCATCAGCTTAAGCGAATTCAGAAGGGGAATGACACATGGCATGGACTAACAAGGTATTACGGGTCAACCTCAGTGAAGGGACCTGCAACAGCGAGCCGTTGAATGCACAGTGGGCGCAGGATTACATTGGTCAACGAGGTCTTGCGACTCGGTACATGGTTGAGGAAGTGGATGCCACATGTGATCCACTGGGACCAGACAACAAATTGATATTTGCGACTGGTCCTTTAACTGGCACGATGGCATCCACTGGCGGTCGCTATTCCGTCATCACCAAGGGGCCGTTAACTGGTGCCATTGCATGCTCCAACTCGGGTGGGTTTCTTGGTGCAGAGCTCAAATCAGCTGGTTGGGATATGGTCATCCTAGAGGGCAAATCGGATAAACCAGTCTATTTATATATCGAAAACGAAGACGCACAGCTGCTTTCGGCCGATGACCTTTGGGGCAAGTCGGTATGGGAAACGGACGAGCTTTTGCATAAAAAACATCAGGATCCCCAACTCCGGATAGCGGCCTGCGGGCGCTCCGCAGAAACTGGCTGCCTTTACGCCGGTGTCGTGAATGACCTTCACCGGGCAGCCGGGCGTTCGGGTGTTGGCACGGTAATGGCGTCCAAGAATCTCAAAGCTGTGGCCGTTCGGGGGACTCGAGGTGTAGGCAACATCAAGGACCCCGCAAGATTCATGGAAACCACACGTGAACATAATAAGGTGTTGGCTGAGCATCCTGTCACTGGAGAGGGGTTGCCGACGCTGGGTACGCAGGTGCTGATGAATGTCATTAATGAGACAGGGGCTTTGCCGACTCGCAATATGCGTGAAGTTAAATTTGATGGCGCTAACAAGATTTCGGCGGAACAAATGCTTGAGGTTAGAAAAACAGATGGTCGGCCAAATCTGACAACCAACGCAGCCTGTTTCGGTTGCACCATTGCTTGCGGCCGAATCTCGACCATTGACCAGGGCCACTTTACTGTAGAGAACAAGCCACAGTACTGGGGCAACTCTGGTGGTCTGGAATATGAGGCGGCGTGGGCACTTGGCGCGGACACGGGAGTAGATGACTTAGATGCGTTGACGTATGCCAACTTCTTATGTAACGAAGATGGCTTTGATCCGATCTCGTTTGGTGCAACCGTGGCCGCTGCAATGGAGTTATTCGACATCGGCGCCATCAGCACGAAGGAAACCGATGGAATGGAGTTTAACTTTGGGTCGGCTGAAGCACTTGCCTGGGCGGCCGAAAAAGTTGCGACGGGGGAGGGTTTTGGCGCGGACCTGGCGCTTGGCTCCAAGCGTTTGTGCGAGAAGTATGGGCACCCTGAGTTATCAATGACGGTGAAGGGGCAGGAGTTCCCCGCGTATGACCCAAGAGGTATTCAGGGAATGGGGCTGACGTATGCCACGTCTAATCGGGGTGCTTGTCATCTTCGAAGCTATACTGTCTCGTCCGAAATTCTGGGGATACCGGAAAAAACCGACCCACTAGTGACGGACGAAAAAGCCGGGTTGGTGAAAGCCTTCCAAGACGTGACGGCTGCCTGGGATTCGACCGGACTGTGCCTATTTACCAGTTTTGCCTGGAGCTTGGATAACGTGGCGCCGCACATGGATTCAGCCTGTGAAGGAGACTGGGACGCCGATCGTTTGATGGAAACGGGTGAGCGAATCTGGAATCTGGAACGGGACTTCAATATGCGGGCAGGCCTGACCGCTGCTGATGACACGTTGCCTAAGCGACTTCTGGAAGAGGCTGCGAACACTGGCCCAGCGGAGGGCAAGGTCAGTGGTCTAGCTGAAATGCTGCCGGAGTATTACAGAGAGCGTGGTTGGAGACAGGATGGCCATCTCTCCGATGAAACCCGTGAACGCTTGCGTTTGCCGGGTTAAATCGACGCGCTTTCGCGTTGTTACAACACTGAGATGTCAAGGGGTGGGGCGGCCTGAGGGTCGCCCCGCTTGTCTGCGGGAGAAATTTTCATGAATTATGTGATCATCGGTGCCGGCCCAGCCGGTGTGATCGCAGCAGAAGCACTGCGTCGCATCGATTCGGCTGCTAGCGTTAAAGTCATCGGGGATGAGCCAGAAGCGCCGTATTCTCGAATGGCGATTCCCTATTGTCTGATTGATCGCGTGGCTGAAGAAGGTACCCATTTGCGCAAAACAGACGGGCACTTTGATGATTTGAACATTGAAGTGATCAATGATCGCGCGCTATCAGTGTCACCCATTGAGGGATCCTTAGCGCTTGAGTCCGGCACTACCGTTTCCTATGACAGGCTCTTGGTCGCGACAGGGTCGACCCCAATATCGCCTCCGATCGAAGGTATGGATTTGCCAGGGGTGCATCCCTGCTGGACACTCGCTGATTACCGCAACATTGCGGCTCGCGCAGATAAAGGGGCCAAAGTAGTTCTCATGGGAGCTGGATTCATTGGTTCCATCATTCTTGAAGCGTTGGCGGCTCGTGGTGTCGACCTAACGGTGGTTGAGCTCGAAAACAGGATGGTGCCGAGGATGATGAACGAGGCATCGGGTGGTTTGATAAAGCGTTGGTGCGAACAGCGCGGAGTGCGGGTGTTGACCTCAACGCGGGTCGATGGAATCACTGGTGGTGACCCACTGGCAGTGTCCTTGTCTAATGGAGAGACGCTCACAGCGAATCTTGTGATCAGTGCGACCGGTGTTGCTCCCAATACCCAATTCTTGCAAGGCTCTGGTGTGAATATTGATCAAGGCATTTTAGTGAACGAGCGCTTAGAGAGTAGCGTGGAAAACTTATTTGCAGCAGGTGATGTGGCCCAGGGCCGTGATTTCTCAACCGGCGACTACACCATACAGGCAATCCAACCGACAGCAGTAGATCACGGTCGGGTAGCTGCATCAAATATGACTTCAGGTCATGCACAGCTCGACCGCGGTAGCCTAAATATGAATGTGCTGGATACGATGGGATTGGTATCCACATCGTTTGGCGCATGGGAAGGGCTCGGAGGCGGAGAGTCTGCTGAACTGAATGACCCGGATCGATTTCAGTATCTCAATTTGCAGTTTCACGAGGATGTGCTTGTGGGTGCTAACACACTGGGGCATACCGATCATATTGGTGTTCTCCGTGGGTTAATCCAAACAGGTTTGCATTTGGGCGTTTGGAAGGATCGTTTGCTTAAGAACCCTTTGTGCCTAATGGAAGCATATGTCGCTGCTACACAGGGTGTGGGCTGAGTCTCGAAGGGGATCGATCGATTTGTTGACAAGGTTTTGGCGAGCAGGGTCAGTTGCAGATAACCTTTAAGTTGTATGCTGGTTTGGCACAGTATTTGCCATCAGAAGCGCGAGATAACGCCATCGAGGTGGAACTGCCTGACGGGCAGTCTATTTCGATGGTGATACAGCGCTACAATGTGCCGCTCGAACAAGTCCACCTAGTATTGTTGAACGGTGTTTATCAGGATGCCGAGGCGCGTGTTGAACGCGTCCTACAGGATGGTGATACGGTGGCGATCTGGCCAGCGGTAGCGGGTGGTTGATTCAGCTTAATGAGTGACGATGAAGCGGGTAGGATAGTCGTGGTTAGGGACATGGGCCTCAGTCACCGTGAATTCTTCAGATCTCTTCAGCCGTTGGAAAGGGAGTGGCAGTGCCAAATAAGGGATGATGGGGTGCTCATACACTACGATGAGGGTGAGATTGATATTGTTCTCGGGAAAGAGGGGCGGCGTAAAATCGCTGCCATTTCTTTACCGAGAACTGAGGTTCGCTTTGGTTTCAGTCGTCTGAGCGCGCTGCAACGCGAAAAGTTTTTTTACCGTTTTGATCTCGCCTACCGACGGGGGGGTGGATAATGAAAGCAGTGCGTACTTTGAGCGAATGGGGCATAACTGCCGGTGAATGAGGCCGTGGAATACCAGACAACTGATGCGCTGAATCGACCCATTCGGGATCTTCGGGTATCGGTAACCGATCGGTGCAATTTCCGTTGTATTTACTGTATGCCGCGCGAAATATTTGGGCCAGGTTACAAGTTTGTTCCGCGCAACGACCTCCTGAAACTTGAGGAGATTGCCCGCATTACAAGGCTTTTTTCTGGCCACGGTGTACGTAAAGTTCGTATCACTGGGGGTGAACCGATGATTCGCCGAAATCTGGAGCGTCTGATCGAGATGTTACGAGGTATAGACGGTATCACCGACATCAGCATGACGACTAACGCCTCTATGTTGACCGTGAAACGTGCAGAGGCACTTCGCGCTGCAGGGCTTAATCGAATCAATATCAGTCTTGATGCGATTGACGAGGAAACCTTCCAGCGCGTCAACGATGTTGATTTCCCCGTCGCCAAAGTACTGGAGGGGATTGACAATGCCCATGCTGTTGGTTTCGATGCGGTGAAGGTCAATGCTGTTATTCGCCGAGGCTATAACGAGCACAGCATTTTACCTTTGGCTCAGCATTTTCACGGGACCGGTACCGTGCTGCGGTTTATCGAGTTCATGGATGTTGGGACTACCAATAAATGGAATCTGGAAGAGGTGATCCCGGCTGCCGAGCTAGTAGAAATTATTGGTAAAGCGATGCCAATCGAGGCACTTCAACCTAACTATCAGGGCGAGGTTGCGAAGCGCTGGCGCTATAGTGACGGTGGTGGTGAGGTGGGTTTTATCACCTCCGTGACGCAATCATTTTGTGGTGACTGTTCGCGGGCACGATTGTCTGCCGTTGGAAAGGTTTATACCTGCTTATTTGCAGGAACTGGACACGATCTTCGCGGCATGCTGCGCGCCGGCGCAAGTGATGAGGAAATCAGTCGTTTTATTGGCCGCATCTGGTCGCAACGCGAAGACCGCTATTCTGAACTGCGCGGCCAGATCCCAGTGACTGCTGAAACGGCGCCGCGGGTGGAAATGTCACATATTGGTGGTTGAAATGTGTCTCAGTGGCTGTCAGCGCGGTGTCCGCAGGCTGCACAATTGACGTTCCGAGGTAGCGTGATGTTCTGCCACTCCATCGCAATGCCATCGAAGACCAATAACTTGCCGCATAGCCCCCTCCCTGTCTGAAGAAGGACGTTCAGTGTTTCTAGTGCTTGGGTTGTACCGATTACACCCACAATGGGGGCGATGACACCTTCCATGGCGCAGGTAGCGGCTTCGATACCCGTGTCGGGGTAGAGGCACTGATAACAGGGGCTTGTCGGATCAGATGGAATAAAAGTTGCTACCTGACCTTCCCAGCGTATGGCAGCACCGGAAACCAGTGGTGTGTTGGTCTGAAGACTGACGCGGTTGAGTTCAAACCTTGACGGAAAGTTGTCGGTACAGTCGACGATTACGTTGGCGCGCTCTGCTTGTTCGATTAGTTCTTGGCCTTCGACTTCATAGTCCAGCACGTCAACCCGAACCGCTGGATTGAGTTGTGTGAGTGTCCGTGAGGCGGATGCCGCTTTGAGTTCACCGATGTCTGCGTGACCATGCGCGATTTGTCGTTGCAGGTTTGAGGATTCGACTCGGTCGTAGTCAGAAATAACGAGATGGCCGACTCCCGCTGCGGTCAGGTACATCGCGACGGGAGAGCCCAGCCCACCCATGCCAATGACAAGTACACGGGACGCGGCTAGACGTATTTGACCTTGTTCACCTACCTGCGGCAGGCGGATTTGCCGTGCATAACGGTCGTTTTCTTCAGGTGTCATGAGATTGAGATCGGGGGTGTCAGAATAGGTCCTCGAAGACCTGGTAGGGTGTTGTGTCCATTCCCATTGCCATGTAGACCGCTCGGGCGGGAAGATTGTCTTTTTCCATGTAGAGGCGCAGACCGCACGCGGCGTTGTCATCTTGTGCCATTTTCTTTACGTATTGGTACAGTGCCGTAAAGACGCCGCTGCGTCTCGCAGCCGGTACAACATACACACTTTGAATCCACCAGAAGAGGCCATTACGCCAGTCACTCCATTCGTAAGTAATCATTAACGAACCACGAGCGGAGCCACCGACTTCAGCCATCAAATAAAAACCCTGCCGGGAGTCACGGAAAAGCTGTTTCACGCCAGCGTTTACGGTCGTTTGGTCAAGTTGACGTCCCTCCGTCTCTTCAGCCATCGACATGTTAAACTGACTGAGGATCGTCGAATCGTCAAGAGTGGCCTGTCGCACAACGATTTCGGGATTCTTGGTTACCATTTCGAAGTCATCTCCTTAGGCATGTATGTTTGGCCAAGGTGTGACTCGATTATATGACTGTTGAGGATTAGAACGATGAATCAGGTTGCTGTTGAGCGGGTTGCATTTATTGGTTTGGGGGTAATGGGGTACCCGATGGCAGGACACCTTGCTGCGAAGGGTTACCAGGTTACCGTTTTTAATCGAACCGAGGCTAAGGCGAATCAATGGGTCAGCGAGCATGGCGGCTCCTCCGCGGCGACGCCCGCTGAGGCGGCGCGTGACGCACAGGCGGTTTTCGCCTGCGTGGGTAATGATGATGATATTCGGGCTGTCACCATGGGTCCGGATGGGGCGTTTAACGGTATGTCCAAGGGCGCGGTCTTTATTGATCACACGACGGCTTCTGCTGAGGTGGCTCGTGAACTTTATGACGAGGCAAAATCTCGAGGACTAGAATTTCTCGACGGCCCCGTGTCGGGCGGTCAGGCCGGTGCGGAAAATGGCGTGTTGACGGTGATGGTGGGTGGCGACCAGAGCACGTTTGATCGAGTTAGCGCAGCGATCGACAGTTTTGCACGATCCTGTCAGTTGATGGGTCCGGTGGGTAATGGACAACTCACCAAAATGGTTAATCAGATTGCGATTGCGGGACTGGTCCAAGGTTTATCAGAGGCAGTTAATTTCGCAGAGCGAGCAGGCTTGGATACCAACCAGGTCTTGGATGTGATTTCAAAAGGCGCCGCACAGTCGTGGCAGATGGAGAACCGCGGTGCAACAATGCATGAAGATAAGTTCGATTTCGGCTTTGCTGTCGATTGGATGCGAAAGGATTTGGGACTCTGCCTGGCCGAGGCTAATCGGAATGGCGCGTTATTGCCGGTCAGCGCGTTAGTTGACCAGTTTTACTCTGAAGTCCAGTCCATGGGTGGTGGGCGTTGGGATACGTCTAGTTTGGTGCGGCGCTTCCGCCGGTCATAAACAAGTGGTTTGAACAGAATTGAAAAACAAAGAGATTAACCTTTACAGCGACACACAGTCCCAGCCCCCTCTGGGGATGCGCCAGGCGATGGCAGACGCAGAGGTTGGCGATGAACAGCAGCGGCGCGACCCCAGTGTCAATCGATTGTGCGAGGAAATTGCCGAACTGCTTGGTAAGGAAGCAGCGGTTTTCTTGCCGTCGGGCACCATGTGTAATCAGATTGCAATGGCCGTCCACTGTGAAGCCGGTGATGAGATCATTGCCGATGAAACAGCACATGTCATAACCTCGGAGGCAGGTGGTCTTGCTGTTTTTGCCGGGGCAATGGTGCGGCCATTGCGAGGCACAAATGGCATCTTCACGGCGGATCAATTGGAAGAGGCAATTCGCACCGGTTCATTTCACGAATGTCCGACCAGGCTGGTGGTGGTTGAACAAACGTCAAATCGTGGGGGTGGTTCGATCTGGCCACTTTCAACATTGCAAGAAGTATCTGATGTAGCTCGTGATAAGGGCATTAGTGTGCATATGGATGGGGCTAGGCTCATGAATGCGGTGGTAGCGTCCGGGGTCGCAGCAAAAACTTATGCCTCACTGGTAGATACGGCGTGGCTCGATCTCAGCAAGGGACTTGGTTGTCCCGTCGGGGGTGTGCTAGCAGGTGAGGCGGCGTTTATTGAGAAGGCTTGGCGTTGGAAACATCGTTTTGGTGGGGCTATGCGACAGGCCGGGATTCTTGCTGCTGCCGGCAGTTGGGCCTTAGCGCACCACATTGATCGTTTGGCTGAAGACCATGACAATGCGCGCTTTTTAGCCGATCGCCTGCGATCCATAGAGGGCATTTCATTGATCAATGAAGCGGTTGAGAGCAATCTTGTTTTTTTCGATGTTGGTAATACCGGGCAGTCCGCGAAGGCGTTGTCACAGGCGATGGCCGAGCGGGGCGTGCGCATAGGCGCTTCCGATCATCGCCGCATGCGGGCGGTGACTCACGTGGATATTGAGCGGCAAGATATTGTTGTAGCCTGTGATGTACTTAAAGAATTAGTGACTAAGGTCGGGTAGAGCGTATGGCCAGCACGTCTCGTTGTAGGATAGCAGTCGATATCGGTGGAACATTTACCGATGTGGCGTTGGAGACCCAGACAAATCAGTATACGGCTAAGACCTTAACGACAAAGCCAAAACCTGAAGAGGGCGTCGTCTCGGGAGTTCTAGACGTGCTTGAACAGTCGAAGATAGACGCCGCAGAGGTCGAAAGTCTGATTTATGGGACGACGTTGGCTACTAACCTTCTCATTGAGAGGGCAGGCTCACCAGTCGCGTTACTCACCACGAAGGGATTTCGTGACAGCATCGAGATGCGAAACGAAAATCGTTTTGAGCAGTACGACGTCAATATAGAGTTGCCCACGCCGCTTGTCCCCCGGGCGATGCGCTACGGAATCACAGAACGGATCACCGCTACCGGTGACGTGTTATTGCCTCTTGACGAAAAACAGGTGCGTTTGTGTGTGCCGAAACTGGCGAATGCCGGGGTGCGGAGTATCGCCGTCGGATTTCTTCACAGTTATCGCAACTCGGTACATGAAGAGCGAGTGCGGGAGATACTTCTGGAAGAAGCGCCGAATATGGAAGTAACGCTTTCGTCTGAAGTGTCGCCGGAAATGCGGGAGTTTGAGCGAATTTCCACCGCATGTGCCAATGCCTACGTGCAGCCGTTAATGAGTCGACACCTGCGTGCATTAAACGAGCTCTTGCGTGATGTAGGTTTAACGTGTCCGCTATTTCTGATGTTGTCTGGCGGGGGCATCACGACGCTAGATACGGCGGTTCGATTTCCTGTACGTCTTGTGGAGTCTGGGCCGGCTGGGGGTGCAATCTTTAGTAGTCACATTGCGACTGAACTCGGTCTTGATAACGTCCTGTCTTACGATATGGGTGGTACTACGGCTAAGGTTTGTTTGATTGATGAGGGTCAACCGCAAACAGCTAGAACCTTCGAAGTCGCGAGGGAATATCGCTTTTTGAAGGGCAGCGGTATTCCGCTTCGCATTCCGGTGATCGAGATGGTTGAGATCGGAGCTGGGGGCGGATCGATTGCAGGGGTTGATTCGATGCGAAGAATCAGCGTCGGGCCGGAAAGCGCTGGCTCTAATCCTGGACCGGTCTGTTATGGACTCGGCGGGCAATTACCGACAGTCACAGATGCTGACGTGACATTAGGTCGAATCGATCCGAATAACTTTGCTGGGGGCAGCATGCAATTGGATTCTGCATCAGCGGCTGATGCCTTGATGCGTTCGGTCGGGAATTCCCTGGATTTTACCGTGGAACATGCAGCGCTTGGAGTATCAGAAATCGTCGATGAGAATATGGCGAATGCCGCACGGGTTCATGCTATCGAAAGCGGGAAGAATGTTGATGCCCGTACGCTGATCGCGTTTGGTGGCGCTGCTCCAATTCATGTCAGTCGATTAGCTGAAAAGCTGAGAGTGGATCGAGTTGTCATTCCGCCTGGTGCGGGCGTGGGATCGGCTCTTGGGTTTCTGCGCGCGCCAGTGGCTTATGAAGTGATTCGAAGCCACTACCAGCAGTTGTCGAGTCTGAACGTGAATGAGACTAATCGATTGCTTGAGGAAATGCGTGAGGAGGCCACTGCAGTCGTTGAGGCAGGTGCACCCGGGCAACAGCTCGCGCAGACACAGACTGCATTTATGCGCTATTTGGGGCAAGGACACGAAGTCGGAGTCGAAATACCAGTCATTGTGGAGCAAACCCCGCTGGATGAATCGGCTGGCGAAACCCTGCGAGCGGCGTTTGAGCGTGAATATCACCGTCTGTACGAGCGGATTATCCCTGGAGTAGAAGTCGAAATTCTTACCTGGACATTACTGGTGAGTACGCTCCGGGAATCGCCGTCATCGGTGGCGTCACAGCCAGACAGTTATGTACCGGTGCCGGTAGGGCAGCGCCAGCTGATCGATGCGGAGAGTGGTCAGTTTGATGAGGCACCATGTTATGACCGTTCCAGTCTTGAGGCTGGCGCGACGATCTTGGGTCCTGCGGTCATTGTAGAACAGGATACCGCTACGGTTGTCTCAGCCCAGTATACCGCGGTGGTTCATACCGCTGGTTATATTGTCCTTGAACGAAAGACGTGAATCTGTGAGGAGAGATTGATGAGTTCACCAGGCGGTATATCGGCCATTCGACATCAAATTATGTGGAATCGGCTGATCTCGGTTGTTGAAGAGCAGGCCCAGACACTGGTCCGTACTTCTTTCTCAACCAGCGTTCGAGAAGCTGGAGACTTGGCAGCATCGGTGTTTGATACGCAGGGGCGAATGTTGGCTCAGGCAGTCACCGGGACGCCTGGCCATATCAACGCAATGGCGGAAGCTATCGTTCATTTCCTGGCCCGTTACCCTATCGAGGTTATGGAGCCAGGCGATGTTTTTATCACTAACGATCCATGGCAGACGTCCGGTCACTTGCATGATGTGACCGTGGTGACGCCCACCTATCACAAAGGTAGTGTTGTTGCCCTTTTTGCCAATACCTGCCACGTGGTGGATATTGGTGGCCGGGGTTTCGGCCCCGACGCCAGTCAGGTGTTTGAGGAAGGTGTCAATATTCCCATCATGCATCTTTTCAGGCGAGGTGAGGTGAATGAAACGCTCATCTCGATCCTTGAAACAAACGTCCGCGAACCCGGGCAGGTGGTTGGTGACATCTATGCATTTGCTGGCGCAAATGATATCGGAAGTGAGCGGTTAGTTGCGATGATGGAAGAGTTTGGCCAGGACGATTTGTCTGATTTAGGTGAGTTCATCATCGAGAACTCCCGCCTGGCGACTATTGAACGCATTGCTAAACTAAGAAACGGCAGTTTCTCTAACATGTTGACGATGGATGGTTATGACGAGCCGGTGACCCTGAGTGCCGAACTAACAGTAAGCGATGACAATATTCATGTGGATTACACTGGGTCCTCGCCCGCGAGTCGATACGGTATTAACGTGGTCCTCAATTACACCAAGGCCTATACCTGTTTTGGTGTGAAGTGCGCTGTTGCGCCGGATATTCCCAATAACTACGGGTCGTTGCTTCCTATCACCTTTCATGCGCCGAAGGGTTGTATTCTGAATGTTCAGCGTCCATTTGCGGTTGCAGCACGCCATATTATTGGTCATCTTTTGCCCGACACGGTACTGGGCTGCCTTCATCAGGTGCTGGAGGGGGGTTGCCAGGCAGAGGGGTCGGCGTCGATGTGGAATTTGCAGCTGCGGGGCGGCGCTGCTACTTCGGCGAAGTCGGGTTACGAGGGATATGTGCCGGAGTTTGATCTGCTGCACTTTAATTCGGGGGGTATGGGTGCCCGCCCGACTAAGGATGGGCTTAGTTCAACGGCATTTCCAAGCGGGATTCGCGGAATCCCAGTAGAAGCAACTGAGGCCATCACCCCGATCGTTTTCTGGCGTAAAGAATTTCGAGAAGGATCAGGTGGTGCGGGCCAATTCCGTGGTGGTTGCGGGCAGGTAATGGAAATCGGTGGGGTTGACGATATACCGTTTGACGTTTTGGCGATGTATGAGCGAGTGGACAACGCGCCGCGCGGACGCAATGGAGGCCAAGACGGTGCTGCGGGCCGGGTTTCGCTGACCGATGGTAATGCCATGCGCTCAAAAGGTCAGCAGCATGTTCCCTCAGGTACGCATTTGGTTTTGGAAATGGCTGGTGGCGGTGGATTTGGGGATCCCGCAACGCGCGAGTCTGAGCGTGTCGCCGAGGATGTCCGCAATGGGTTGATTACGTTGGAGAGCGCAAATCAGGACTACAAGGTCGCTCTTAACGGCGATGGTTCAGTCGATGAGCCAGCGACTCAATCGCTTCGGGGTGTATCGTAACCGCCCGCTCAGATTCAAGTGACACAAGTCGTCCGGCGAACAGTTGGAGAGCTCGGTTAGCACTACTTCGCGACCCCAATTTTTGTCGAATGTGGGCCGTTGGCCTGATATATGGGACTGTTCGTTGGTTAGAGGTATTAGCCGTCGCAGTCTTTGTGTTCGAGCTAACAGATTCGCCGTTTATCGTTTCCTTAATGCTGGTTCTACGGATGTCGCCGATGATTTTTTTCGGCGGTTTGATTGGAGTATTGGCAGAAAAGATTAACCGTCGACAATTGTTGTTGATTGGGTTTTGGGGTGTTGCAACGAGTTGTGCTGTGTTGTCTTTACTTGTGCTCACTGACGAGATTGAGTTGTGGCACATAGGATTAGGTGCGTTCCTGAATGGAATGATCTGGTCTGCCGACTATGCAGTGAGACGCACACTACTTGGCGACATTGCTGGCAACAACAATGTAGGGGTGGCGATGAGTCTTGATTCAGCCACAACTAACGTAACTCGAATGCTTGGTCCACTACTCGGTGGCGTAATCTATGCCGCTATCGGTCTCCAGGGGACTTATTTGGTTGGACTTGTCCTCTTTTCTAGTGCCATTTATTTCATTCAGACAATGACTTATCGCCCAGGGCCGGCCTTGGCGATGGGGTCCAAGTTTTTTACTGACTTGCGGGAAGGATTACGTTACATCCGATCAAATCGTGTCATCACAATGGTCTTAACAGTAACGGTTGTGTTGAATTTTTTTGGGTTTCCCTTTGTGGCGATGGTGCCGGTAATCGGAAATGAGGAGCTTGGATTGAATCCGGTCTTTATTGGCATGCTGGCGTCTGCTGAAGGTGGGGGGGCGTTTGTCGGCGCGATCTTTGCTACGTTATTTGCACAGCCCGGTCACTACCGTCGCCTATTTGTCTATGGTGCAACGATTTTTCTATGTGGAATCTTGGTCTTTTCTTTTTCGTCAGGCTTTACCGTATCCTTGGTCGTGCTACTCATCGGTGGACTCGGTGTTGCCGGGTTTTCCACAATGCAGGCAACGATTATGTATCTTGAGGCGCCACCCGAAATGCGTAGTCGAATACTGGGTGTGCTGGCGTTTTGCATTGGCGCTAGCCCCATAGGGCTTCTGAATGTGGGATGGTTGGCCGAATGGTTAGGGCCGAGCACAGCCGTTGCGGTATTGGCGAGTGGCGGTTTGCTTGTTATGGGATGGGTTTTTTACTACTGGCGCGACGTTAATCATTAACCTGTTGCCGAGGAGAGTTGTCAGATTTACCGGTTTGAGAAGACGGCGGGATTAATGTGGAAAAATTAATTGGCAAGAGGAGCTGCATTGCTGAGAAAGATCACACCAGTTTGAATCCAAGCTGATGAGGGCAATCGATGCGGGCGACATCACTTGGCAGTCGGGGGAGAGGGCGTTCGGTGGAGTGAGATAGTGCAAGAGATGCGTCAGCCCTGGATTATGTCCGACCAAGAGTAACCGATTGATAGATTCAGATGTTTCGGCCAGTATTTCCAGGAGAGTTTGGACATTTGCCAAGTAGAGTCGTTTATCAAATGCCAGATCAAGCGTCTCAGATGGTCGCCGAGTGGATAAAGCTGTGATAGTTTGATGCGCTCGCGTGGCTGGTGAACTATTGGCTGTCAGCGGTAGAGCGTGATGTTCGTTGAGCCAGCGTGCAGTAAGAATAGCGTCTAACTCGCCCTGATTGGACAGAGGTCGATCAAAGTCGGTGCCACCGCGAGGGGTGGGGGACGCTTCCGCATGACGTAGCAGGAATAGGGTGTGCCTCATTACGCTGAATTATGTAACCTATAGCCATCATAAAACCCAATGGCGTTATTTATTCGAGAACTCTGATTTTGTCTGAACTCATGGTCACTGGTAAAGATGGATCCGTGCATCCCTTTTTGCGTGGTATTTTGACACGTTCACTCCAGGCCACCGGTCTGTCATTCGATGAGGCCTACGCGGTTGCTGATGAGGTCAGAGATACACTTGCTTCAAAGGGTACGGTAACCAGTAAGCTCTTGCGTACCGTCGCCGTTCAATGCCTGGAAAGCAGTTTCGGCCAAGAGCGCGTAGAAGCCTACCGTATGGTCCTTGAGCGTCGTGGTCGCATTCGATTTCGACGACGAGACAATGAATTGGATTGGTTTTCGCGTCGCCTACACCAGAAACGGTTGGAGCGGTGCGGTCTTCCTATCGATACCTCGTCTGAATTGGCACAAGCTGTATATCAGGAATTTGTATCGAACAAAATTTATGAAGTGCGTTCAGACGAGATAGAGCGGGTCACACTGAATTTACTCCGCAAAGAATTGGGCGAGGAATTTGCGGAACGCTACCGGGCCTGGAGCCTCTTTGATCGTGGAGATGGGATTCTGGTTCTCCTATGTGGCGGAGCACCAGGGGTGGGTAAAAGTACGTTAGCAGCAGAAATCGCAACCCGGTTGGATATCGTACGGACTCAGTCAACAGATATGTTGCGTGAAATTATGCGTGAGATGGTGCCGGCTGCACTTGTGCCAGAACTGCATGGCTCGTCCTTTGAGGTCAACCTGTCGGTTGATGCAAGCGGCGCAGATGACAAAGGAGAAGGCAATCTATTTCAGGGGTTTCGGCGCCAGGCAGAGTTGGTGCAACTTGCTTCACGGGCTGTGTTGGCACGTGCGCAACGCGAGAGTGTTTCTGTCTTGGTCGAGGGGGTTCATATTTGGCCCGGATTGCTAAAAAGTCAGGTCACTCTGGGTCGAGAAGATGTGATGGTCGAGTTGATCTTAACAGTGGCTGATCAAAAACAGTTAGTGCGGCGCTTTCGGCAACGTGGCAGAGAGGCGCCGGGGCGCCGTGGGAAACGTTATCTGGACAATATCGAGACGATATGGGCGCAACAATCGATGCTTACCCAAGAAGCCAAGAATCAGGGGATTCCTGTCATTCATAATCAGGAGCAGGAATCTGCAACAGTGGAAATTATGGGGCTAGTGAGTAGCGCGATTGTGGCTCATGCTCACAGCGGTTAAGGCCAGTATTACGAACAAAATTTACTCAAGATTTGTTCGAATGGTTTATGACGGAGATCGCGTCCGGTGACCAGATATATGACATCACCGCCAGTATTTTTGCATGACCATCAATTCTTTCCAGGGCGCGAATACCTAGTACGATATCGATGAAGTGATCGGCTGTAGGGGTATTTAGCAGGAACATTGACAGTTAAGTAGCAATCAGAAGGCGCAGTCGATTACCGACTCGCTCAGATAAGTCTGCTAGGTTGGCGATCCAAGAGATGATTTGATGCCAGAATATCGTGGCGATACCTAGCTCTGACTCCATGGAAAAAAGCGTCCGCGCGGCTTTGTCTTGGAGGTCATCAGTTTCGCTTTCTAAGCGCCCCAATTCGAGAATCATCTCATCAACGCGAGCCACCTCACTTTCCCCAAACCCGGTTTCGATCAACTCATCCAGTTCGTTAATAACGCGTTGTCCTTGCTCACAAGCGGCCACGACACGTTGAGCTAGAGGAAGAATAGATGTTTTGAGCTCTTTCGGCAGGTACATTTTTCGCTGATCCACCAGTTCGGCAATATCCTGTGTGGTGTCAGCAATAGAATCTTGATAATCCAGGATCTCAAGGATCGTACGACGATCAATAGCCATCATCAATCGTCGTGGCAGATGACTACGAATCTCGTGTTTGATCGCATCTGCTTCATGTTCGAGTCGGTCTATCTCACTTCGTCGTTCACGAATACTATCGTCGTCAGCTGATTCCATTGCATCAAGCAGCGGCAGAATTTCCCGGGCGCAAAGTACAGCAACATGCATATGTTTCTGTATGGGTTCGATGGGGGACTGCCGAACCAACTTGTCAATCCAAGACATCTGTTCTCCCTAGGCGCTCAATAGGCCTTTGAAAAAGAAATAGAAAAATACAGACAATGCGGCAGCAATAGGTAAAGTGGCAATCCATGAGGCTAGAATATTACCTACTACGCGCAAATCAAGTGCTGTAATGCCACGAGCCAGACCTACTCCAAGTACCGCACCAACGAGTGTATGCGTTGTCGATATGGGTATGCCGAGTCGAGATGCGAGAACAATGGTTGATGCTGCGGCGAGTTGGGCAGCGAATCCACGGCTGGGCGTTAGCTCGGTTATCTTTTTGCCAACGGTTTCCATGACACGGTAACCCCACGTTGCAAGGCCGATCACGATACCTAAGCCTCCAATGGCAAGCATCCACGGGGCAACGGGAGCTTTAGCCGTTAAGTCAACGTTTTCGACGGCGTTAACGATTGCGGCCAGAGGTCCGATCGCATTGGCTACGTCGTTAGACCCGTGGGCAAAAGCGATCGCGCAGGCCGTCAGAATTTGGAGTACAACAAATATGCGTTCGACTTGATCAAAGCGATGGTTAGGATCGGTTTTTCCAATTTGTACCCGCCGGATGAAGAATGCGCCAATTCCAGCGCCAAGGAACCCAAGTGCGATCGAGCCTGCAAGCGCTTGGATCAGATTAAGGTCAAGATTGATGTGCTTCAGGCCCTTGAATAAGGTCACCAAGCCAATGATAAAAAAGACAAAAAAGAAAAAAGCAGGGCCATATTTTCGAATTTGACGTACAGGGTCAGTCTCGTTGAGGATTGTTGAACGGATTAAATGAAAGATACCGAACGCGATGACGCCCGCGAGCAGGGGCGAGGTAATCCAGGAAAGGGCAATTTGTAGTACTTTGGGCCAGTTGACTGCGTCGATGCCGATGGCGACTGCGCCGAAGCCCACAATCGCGCCAACAATGGAATGGGTAGTCGAGATCGGTAAACCAAATCGGGTTGCACCGATAAGTAGCGTTCCGGCGGAGGCCAGTGACGCCAGCATTCCGTAAATTAATTGGTCGCGGTCAAGCAGGCTCATATCCAGCATACCTTTTCGTACCGTATCGGTAACATGACCACCGGCTAAGAATGCGCCAGCGAATTCGAAGATCGCAGCAACAATGATCGCCCCGCCTATTGTTAGCGCTCCCGAGCCGACGCTGGTTCCCATGGCGTTTGCAACATCGTTTGCACCGATCGCCCAAGCCATGTAGAACGCCAATAGGGCTGCAATCAAGAGGGGTAGCGGGATATCAGAGAAAAAATCCATCAACGTAACCGGTTATTCAGCATCGACTGTGTGACGTCTTTGATTGGGAAGAGAACGCAAGTGTACTAGACGAATGTTACAAATTAGTGACAGTTTGTAACATAACACCATATAGATTATTTAGTATCTCGCCGCACAGCAAGTCGTGGAAAAAGGCAGGTAAAGGTACTTCCAACTCCAGGTTTGCTGCTAATTGAGAGTTCGCCGCCAATGCGTGTAAGTACGTGTTTAACGATTGCCAGCCCTAGCCCAGTACCGCCTGTTTCTCTCGATCGAGCCACATCCACACGATAGAAACGCTCGGTGATGCGTGATATCTGACTTGGTTCGATACCGATACCGGTGTCGCTGACTGTGAAATAGGCTCCGTTATCATCAATCCACCAGCGCAGGGTTATTTCACCCCCCTCTGGGGTATAGCGAATAGCATTTGAAACCAGATTGGCCACTAGACTTCGAATTTGTTCCTGATTGCCAACAAGGAGAAATCCGGTCTGTATGTCCAGAGTCAGCTTGTGCCGTTGACTCCCACTAAGAATTTCTGCTTCATCTCGTGCGGTCTCCAACAGTCTCACCATATCGACTGTTTCCACTGTGGTCTGCGTGTCTTGTTCAAGACGTGACAGCATCAACATATCTTCGACAATTCCTTTAATTCTGCTAGTTTGGCGATACATCGCAGTCAATGCGTTGGGTAATGTTTGAGATCCTTCTGTCGGAGGGTTATCCATTAGTGTCTCGATATAACCATGAATCACAGTAAGCGGCGTTCTTAATTCATGAGACGTATTCGCAATAAAATCCCGTCGGACTTGTTCAAGCTGACGTAAATGGGTTTCGTCTCTTGCCTGAAGTAGGCGGACATCGGTGCCTTGTTGCACGATTTGTATCGAGATGGTTTTTTCTTTTGTAAGGGGGGAGGGAATTTCAATGGCCTGATTAGAGGGTGGATTCGACGCATAAGTACGAAAGCGTTCGTCGTCAATCACTACTTCGATTCGTTTGTTCTTGTCTAGTGCGTTTGCCAATCCAAATAATGTCGACGCAGCGTCATTCCACCATTCAATGCGATTATTTTGATCTAGAGCAATCAAGGCATCGGGTAGAGCAGATAGGGAATCTCGAAAGGCCTTCTGGCTTCGCATGAGTTCCGCTGCAGTGCTGCGGGATTCTTCTTCCGTATGTGCGATATTATTTTTTAGTTGAATAATTTGACCTTTGTTATCGCTGATGTATTTGATTAAGGCACGCGAGCTCGGAGTTAGGTATAGAGGGAAAACTTGTTTTGATAGCAAACACTCAGATAGAACAGCCATTAATTGGAGAAACAAAAACACCGCGAGCAAGGCCATGACAGCTAAGAGTAGTTGGAAAGTAAGGTCGACTGCATTCCCTATCAGAAGCATAGCGATGAGTAAGACAAAATAGACAGCTACTTCCTTATAAATGGTCTTGGCAAGAAGATTCACGGTTCACCAAGAGAAAAGCGATAGCCGACGCCGCGAACGGTGTGGAGTAATTTGTCATGGCCTGTCGGGGTTAGGAGCGCACGTAGACGCCTAACGTACACATCAACCGTTCGTTCCTCGACAAATGCCGTCGGTCCCCAGACCCAGTCGAGTAACTGACTGCGACTGTAGACACGCATAGGATGGGTCATCAAGAAATGCAATAACTTAAATTCAGTGGGACCAATCACTAATGGTTGGTCATCGATTAAAACACGGTGGCTGGCGGGATCTAGCCGCAGGCCGTCAACCTCCACTGCTTCGTCGCTTGCGTGTGGTGTGAGACGTCGAAGTACAGCTCTTAATCGAGCGATAAGTTCTCGGGGAGAGAAGGGCTTAGTGATGTAGTCATCGGCGCCGCTGTTGAGACCTCGAACCATATCTTCTTCTTCGCCCTTTGCGGTGAGCATGACGATCGGAATGTTGCGAGTGAATTGGTCTCGTTTTAATTGCTTGGCAAAATCAATACCACTAAGACCAGGCAACATCCAATCAAGTAAAATAAGACTTGGTGGATGCCGGTTGATCACGTTTTGTGCTTCTGTCGCATTATTTGATTCGACAAAGTCAAAGTTATTTTGCTGAAGAACGAAGCGGAGCATTTCGCGAATTGCGGAATCGTCTTCTACGATGAGGACCGTCGGTGTTGCCATCAGAATAGTTTCAATCGGCTGTTGTGGGCCCGGAGTTAATCAAGAGATTGTTACAGTTTTATGACAATTGCCCGGAATGCGACTTCCCCATACGCGTTTGACCTCTAGTAGATAGACACGGACAGAAGAGAGCCTTCTTGCGGCAATCCGGAGGCCCAATTTGCACTATTTGTCTTGGACCAATGGTGGTTGGCCAATCCGTTCCCGAGCATTGCCTAGGATTTGTTCGATACGATAGGCCATCGCAAGTAGCCGGGCATCGCTACCGTGTCGTGCGAGGAGTTGAAGGCCAACGGGCATGCCGGCCGCGTCTAGGCCAACGGGCAAAGTGATGCCGCATAATCCAAGCACGTTACCAACTACCGTGTTTCTCAACGCACGGACATTCTTTGGTCCGTAGCCTGCAACTTCGGAAACCTCGGACAGTGGAGGCGGTGTGATGGGTAAGGTTGGACAGGCAATGACGTCCACCTCTGAGAATAGTGCGTGGGCCCGCGCTGAAAGATTAGTGATGGTGCGGCGCCGGCGCAGGTACTCTTCGGCATCAATGGTAGAACTGCTCGTAAGCCGTGATCCGACAACTGGGTCAGCAGTGTCAAGCCAGGCAGGTAATTCGCTTTGCAGGAATTCCTTGAGTTCGACTCCTGATACGCTACCGATCATGAATAACTCAATGGCGAGTTCAGTTTCAGGTGCCGTTTTTTCCACTACCTTGATACCGGCTTGACTAAGCTCTTTGAGAGCGATTTCGACAGCCTCGGCGATACCGGGTTCACAATCCTCCCATAGCGAAGGATCGCCGGTCCCAATAACGAATTGAGCGGGGTCGGTCTGGTTCGCTTCGTTGTCCAGTTGCATGATGCGTCCCTGGTAGTAAGGGTCGATCGCGGCAAAGCCAATCAGCGCATCAGCAACGGTGCGGGTCAACATGCCTGCGGTATCAAGTGTTGGACTGAGTGGAAAGATTCCATTGAGCGACCAACGCCCATAGCTCGTCTTTAGCCCTACACCGCCCGTCATGCTGGCGGGTAAACGGACTGATCCCGCGGTATCGCTACCCAGCGCGATCCAGGCAGATCCCTCCTGAAGGCTCACACCCGCACCGCAACTTGAGCCACCGGGTACTCGATGGACCTCAGCATCCCAAGGGTTACGGGGAGTGCCCCAGTGGCTATTAACGCCCAACCCGCCGAAGGCAAACTCCACGGTATGTGACTTGCCGGTAAATACTGCCAACTGACGTCGTAACGTTGATATGACAGGACCTTCTACCTGAAAGGCAGGGGGTAACGCCTGGGGAGAGCCAGCATATGTATCAGTTCCAGCAAGGCCATAAAGGTCCTTGACTGAGACCGGAATGCCCTGGAGAGGTCCGAGGTCCGTGCCACAGGTGAAGGCGCTGTCCGCCAGTAATGCCATTTCCCGGGCCGCATCGGCACGGAAATCACGATACGCACCTAATTCCTCGTTGTAACAGTCTATGGCACATTCGGTGACATCCTGAGAGCGCAACGTTCCTTGCCGAAACTGCTGCAATATTTCTTTTAATGACAAATGACGCGGTGATGAGGTCATCGTTAGGTTACCTTAAGCTTTTCGTCGAGCATCTTATTATTCGATTCATCCACCGTTACCGATTTATCCTGGTTAAATTTAAGATAGACGGGTGAATGCCCTGTTGTTATTGCAAATTCTAATAGCCCTGCGGTTTTCAGTGTCGTGGTTAGTGTATTTACTAGCGGATGAACATGTAATTGTTCATGGCGCAGCAGGGACTGATCGATTGCAAAATGCACTTTATGTGTAACGTCATTGATGAGCGCGAGTGGAGACACCGCACCGGTGGTGATGCCTAGGAAACGCATTAATCGCTCTGGCGAAGCAAAAGACAATCTTCCAGCGCCAAGTCCCGTACCGAGGTGTCGTAAATCCACAGATTGATGTTCATCACAGGTGACGAGCCACATTATCCCTTTCTTGTTGCGCAAGAAAAGATTTTTCGTGTAACCACCATCCACATTGGGAGGCCGCAGTGCCTGACTGTCGAGGACAGTGAACATGGGAGGATGGTCACAGGTCGTGGATGTAAGGCCTTGTTCCGCAAGGAAGTCCAGCACAGTTTCTGGATCAGCTGGGGTCGCCCCGTTTTCCAGTTGACGAATTGGCATATTCATTTTTCAGTAGGGCAATCGATAGAGCCAGCGATATAATCAGACTTGGAACATCTGCCAATGGGTTCACGCAACGCTGTCATTCTGCCATAAGCACCGGAGAGTTTGAGTCACATGCCGCGTAAAGCAACCAACCGACCGCGAAAAAAGCAAAAGGCCCTGATGCCTCTTGTTCAGTCAGCACCGTTAGAGCGAATCCCGTTCGCGGCCTTTGCCGAGCATTCCTATCTGAATTATTCCATGTACGTGATCATGGATCGGGCATTACCTGCATTGGCAGATGGGCTCAAGCCGGTGCAACGCCGAATTGTTTACGCCATGTCTGAACTCGGCCTTAATGTCACGGCCAAATACAAGAAGTCTGCTCGTACGATCGGCGATGTCCTAGGGAAATTTCATCCGCATGGCGATACCGCGTGTTATGAGGCCATGGTGCTGATGGCGCAGCCATTTAGCTTGCGTTATCCCTTGGTGGATGGTCAGGGCAATTGGGGATCTCAGGATGACCCGAAGTCATTTGCAGCAATGCGCTATACGGAAGCCCGTTTGTCCCGTTTCACCCAGGTCTTATTATCTGAACTTGGCCAGGGCACCGTGGAGTGGGTTCCTAATTTTGACGGTACGCTGTTGGAACCAACCCGTTTGCCGGCGCGTTTGCCGACGGTGTTGTTGAACGGCGCCTCTGGAATTGCCGTGGGAATGGCAACAGATTTGTTGCCTCACAATCTTCGAGAAGTCGTGAGTGCCTGTGTGCGATTGCTGGAAAACAGTCGTAGCAGTATCGATCAACTATGTGAGCATATTCAGGGCCCGGATTTTCCTACGGCCGCTGAAATTGTTACGCCAAGGGAGGACATTCTCGAAATTTATCGTACGGGTACAGGCTCGGTTAAGCACCGAGCGGTGTGGGAGCCCGAAGAGGGAAACATTGTCATATCGGCGCTGCCCTATCAGGTTTCTGGTGAACGGGTCATCGAACAGGTTGCCGCGCAGATGGCGGCCAACAAATTGCCGATGGTGGATGATATTCGTGATGAGTCAGATCATGAAAATCCGGTACGAATCGTGATTGAGCCGCGTTCCAATCGAGTGGATAGGGCGGCATTGATGCAACACTTGTTTGCTAGCACAGTCCTCGAACAGAGTTACCGAGTCAATATGAACGTGATCGGACTGGATGGGCGACCCCGGGTTTTCGACCTGAAGACCTTGATCGCTGATTGGCTTAAATATCGGCTCGATACGGTGCGTCGCCGACTCCAGTATCGTTTGGATCGCGTCGTGACACGATTGCACCTTCTCGAGGGGTTGATGGTTGTCTATCTGAATATCGATACGGTTATTCGGATAATTCGTAAAGAAGATGATGCGGCAACAGTTTTGCGAAAACGTTTTCGACTGAGTAAGGAACAGGTAGAAGCGATTCTTGAGATTAGGTTGAGACAGCTTGCTAAGTTAGAGGAAATCAAGATTCGAGCAGAGCAAGAGGCGCTCGAGGCGGAGGAAAAAGAATTATCTAAAATCCTAAAGTCACGGACGCGTCTCAAGACGGTAGTCCGAAATGAACTGCTGGCGGATGCGGAGGCGTTCGGTGACGAACGTCGTTCGCCGCTAGTTAAGCGGGAGGCTGCTCAGGCGATGTCCGAGTCGGCCCTGATCCCCTCAGAGCCCTTGACTGTGGTGCTGTCTCAGAAGGGCTGGATACGGGCGGCAAAAGGTCACGATGTGGAGCCGCGTGATTTGAATTATCGCTCTGGCGATGGATTTCTCCACGCAGTTCTTGGACGAAGTAACGAAACCTTACTCTGTCTGGATTCAGCCGGTCGCACCTATGCGCTGGCACCGCACATGTTGCCATCGGCTCGTAGCCTGGGTGAGCCGGTGTCCAAGGATTTGAAGCCTCCCGAGGGGGTTACATTCAGTGGTTTGTTAGCGGGTAGCGAGTCCACGGAATATCTCTTGTTGACAGATGCTGGATATGGGTTCGTCGCTCCAATGGGAGAACTCGTGACTCGTAATCGTTCTGGTAAGGCAGTCTTAACGGCACGAAATGTGGCGGTGTTGCCTCCGCAGCGGGTTTATGACTATGAGGATGATTGGGTTGCCGCGATCACCAGCGCGGGGCGGATGCTGGTCTTAGCGTTAGGAGATATGCCGCGTTTGTCACGTGGTAAGGGTGTCAAACTGATCAACATTCCTACTGCACGTTACCGTGCACAAGAGGAGTGGCTTGTTGCTGCGGTTGTTTTTCAAGAGGGCGATGTACTAAAGATTCATGCAGGTAAGCAGCACATGCGCCTAAAGCCCGCTGATATTGATGTGTATCTCGGCGAGAGGGCCCAGCGTGGAAGGGCGTTACCGAAAGGGTATCGCCGGCCTGAAGCGATTAATGTTGCGACGGACTAAAAGTCTTAACACCCAGCGCGAATTTGGTGGAGCAGTGACTGGTTAGAAGGGTAAGTCGAGGTCATCTTCCAGGGACAGTAGCTGGTCGCGAAAGAGCGATTTAATCTGATCAAGTTTCTTCTCAGAGGTCGCTTCAAAGCGAAAGATAACGGTTGGGGTGGTATTGGAAGCCCGGGCAAGACCGAAACCATCCTCAAAATCAACTCGAATGCCATCAATATGACTGACCGTGCCATCGGAAAAATGGGCGTTAGCTACTAGTTGATGGATAAGGTCGTGATGCGCACCCTCCGTCATTTCAAGTCGAAGTTCTGGCGTGTTGAGTGTGTCTGGCAGTTCGCGAAAAATTGTTTCCGGGGAAACCTTTTCCTTAGCGAGTAATTCACAAAGACGTGCACCGACATAGAGTGCATCATCGAAGCCATACCAGCGATCGTTGAAGAAAATGTGGCCGCTCATCTCACCTGCAAGGGGAGCACCGCTCTCTCGTAGTTTGGCTTTAATCAACGAGTGTCCCGTTTTCCACATAGTGGGAATGCCACCACTTTCCAAGATGGTTTGTCTCAGCAACTGCGTGCATTTAACGTCAAAGATGATTTCTGCATTGGGGTGTCGAATCAAAACGTCCCTGGCAAACAGAATTAACTGACGGTCGGGCCAAATAATACGACCGTCTGGCGACACGACCCCAAGGCGATCGCCATCACCATCAAATGCGAGGCCAAATTCTGCGCCTTCCCTCTGAACGGTTGCAATCAGGTCGGTTAAGTTCTCTGGTCGTATAGGGTCAGGATGGTGATTCGGAAAAGTACCGTCGACGGTTGAGTATAGGTCAATCACCTCACACCCCAACGCGCGAAAAAGTCTTGGCACCAGCGCGCCAGCCACTCCATTGCCGCAGTCAGTCACGATTTTCAGCGGACGTTCAAGTTCAATGGTATTTGTTATTCGGTTCAGGTAGTCCTCGACAATATCTGTTTGTCGGTAGTTGCCATTGCCGTGTTCTAACTCTCCTGTTTCAATTCTTTGGCGAAGGCGCTGAATGCGTTCGCCAAAGAGCGTTTCACCGTCCACCATAATCTTGAGTCCGTTGTATTCGGGCGGATTGTGGCTGCCGGTGACCGATATCGCTGAGCCAATATTAAGGTGATGGCTTGCAAAGTAAGTGCACGGCGTTGCTACCATGCCGATATCAACAACATCGCACCCACCGGCACGTATGCCGTCGCAAAGGGCACTGACGAGTCGTGGTCCGGAAAGTCGACCATCGCGGCCAACGATAACTGTATCGCTTTGGCAAGCGAGTGTGTCGCTCGCGACAGCATGTCCGATTTGTTGGACCGTTGTTTCGGTGAGGGTGTGGTCAACGATACCGCGGATAT
>JAKUQS010000025.1 GCA_022451485.1 Gammaproteobacteria bacterium | reverse complement strand
CAAAAGACCAATATAGCCGCCCCGATCAGGGTGGGTATGATCAGTAATAGACGTTTGGTGATGTAACGGTGCAAGCGGGTTTCCTAAAAAAGCCGCCCGTCGCAAAGCGCCGGGCGGCTGATTGACTTCAAACTACAATGTCGTCCGTATTACTGATCCAGCCAGACGTTGTCCAGATGCTGGTTGAGGTAATGACTTGGTGCAATACTCCAACCCTTCACATACGAACGGTGTGGGTTGATTTTATACCACCACAAGGTGATGCTGCTGCCAGCATACTCGAGTGCTTTTTTCTCATAGACGCGCATAATTGCCCGCTGTTCCTTTTCCGTCTCGGCTTTCAACAGGGTCATATATAGGTCGTCGAGTTCCTTGTTTTCACATTGTGAGTAGTTATTACCCGCGCTACACAGGGACTTGGTCACATCAGCGATCGGGTTAATCACAGACTGACAGTTAAAGTCGATTGAGACATCAAAATCGCGTTTCTTGCGCAAGGTTGCGTAGAACTGCGGTGATGGTTGCACACGCTGCCTGGGTTTGAAACCCACTTTACGCCACTGGTCAACGAGCCAGGTTCCAACCACTTTGTAGGGTTGGTCCACACCGCGGTTGTTGAATGAAAACTCAAGGCCTTCGGCACCGGCTTCTTTGAGCAGGGCACGGGCTTTGGCGCGACTGGCTTTGATATCCCGCGAGTAACCAATTAACCCTTCCAATTCCTCTGCATTCGCCGCCAGCGGGTGATTGGGAAACACGATGCCACCCACCGTCTTTACGATCGCAATTTGGGAGAGATACTTGGAGCCTTCATAGCGGTCAACGGCAAGCGTCAACGCCTGGCGCACGCGAACATCATCAAAAGGCTTGTTCTTCGTGTTGGCCGTTGCCATCAGGACACAGTTCCAGTCAGATTCTTGTACGGTGATTTTGTCACCCAGTGCTTTGACCAGATCGTCGCGAGCCTTGGGTGGAAACCCCCGAAATTCGATGCTGGCCCGGTCGCCTCGAATGGCGTCCAATCGAACTTTCATCTTCGGTGCGGAAATGGCTTTGAATCCATCCAGATAAGGTTTTCCCGCGTGGTGGTAGCCGTCATGGCGCACGCCGGCCACGTGCTGGCCCGGGATATGCTCGACAAACTTGTAAGCACCAGATCCATTGACGTTTTTCTTGTGCCACTCGTAGCCGTGGGTATCCAGATCTTTCTTGCTGTAGATAAAGTTAAACGGCGTTGCGACAGAAGGAATAAACGCGCCGGAGGGAAATTTCAGTGTGAACACGACGGTGTAATCGTCGGGTGCCGTGACTGAATCGACCATCATAAAGAAGGCTTTGCGTGAACTGGGGACGCCTTTGGGTGGAAAAATAATCTTGTCAAAGGTGGCCTTGACGTCGTGCGCAGTGAGCGGTGTGCCGTCGTGGAACTTCACGTCCTTGCGAATCTTGAAGGTGTACTCGGTTCCGCCTTTGGCACCGGTGGGTACGCTCCCTTCGCAGACATCACACTGAAAGTCGGTGGGATCAGACGGATTGCTGGGGTTGACTCTGATCAGCAAACTGTAGAACGGTCTGATCGGGTGAATCATCCCAAAAGTGGTTTCCTGGTGGCCATCGTAGGATGGAATTTTGCTACCCACCACGAAGTTCAAGGTGCCACCCTTTTTGGGCGCGGCAACAGCAGAGGTTGCAGCACCTACCGCAAACGCCGCAACAGCGATAGCTGCTATGCCCCGTTTAATTAAACTGGGTTTCATTGGTATCGTCCTCCTTACTTTAGACTGGGTTTTGTAGGGGTAATTTGAACTATTTTTATCGTTAATGCACGTTTTTTACAGGGCTTTACCGAAAGACCGCTGGGTGCGATGGCTTTGGGGGCCATTTGATTCATTTCCAGGCCCGTTCAGACCTGGTCGCAGGCGACCCAATGGCCGCTGACTGTCTCGCGGAATTTAGGCGTGTCGGTTTTGCAGCGGTCAACCGCCAGGGGGCAGCGTGGATGGAAGACGCAGCCGCTCGGTGGGTTAATCGGACTGGGTATTTCGCCCTTGATCACAGAGTGGGCACGCTCAGCTTCCGCCTGCGGATCGGGAATCGGTACGGCATCAAGCAGTGCCCGGGTGTAAGGGTGCGTCGGGTTATCGAACAACTCGTTGCCTTCAGCAAGCTCCACCAGGTTGCCAAGGTACATCACGGCCACACGATTAGATATATGACGCACGACGCTGAGATCATGCGCAATGAACAGATAAGTCAGGTTGAATTGGTCGCGTAGATCCTCGAGCAGATTGATGACCTGTGCCTGTATAGAGACGTCCAGCGCCGAAACCGCTTCGTCACAGATGATGAACTGCGGGTTGAGCGCCAGCGCGCGGGCGATTCCCACTCGCTGTCTTTGTCCGCCGCTCATCTCGTGCGGATAACGATCCGCAAACCTTGGGTCGAGTCCGCAAATCGACAGAAGCTCACGAACCCGTTCTTTGCGTTTAATTTTGTCAGTGATGATCCCATGCACGCGCATCGGTTCATCAAGAATACTGCCAATTTTCATGCGCGGATTCAGTGAACTGTAGGGATCCTGAAAGATCACCTGGATCTTCTCGCGCATGGGTACTAACTGTTTCTGGGATAACTGGGTCAGGTCGGTTCCTTCAAACAGTATTTCGCCTTCCGATGCTTTCTCTAACTGAAGGATGCATCGACCGATGGTTGTCTTGCCGCAGCCAGATTCGCCAACGAGCCCAAGCGTTTCACCTTTTGCAATATCGAAAGAGACGCCGTCAACGGCTTTGACTTGGGCAACGGTAGTCTGAATCATGACCCCATCAGTAACCGGGAAGTGCATTTTCAGGTTGCGGACCTGGACAAAAGGTGTCGTGGCGTTTGTCATGCCGGTATCAGTCATGAAGCGTTCTTCAGTTCGTTGATTTCGTTAACTCGCCAGCACGCCGATACGTGTCCGCTGTCAACATCTTCCAATGGTGGAAACTCCTGGCCACAGCGGTCTACCGCGAAGCGGCAGCGCGGCCTGAAGGCACAGCCCCCATCGAGCCGTGTCAAATCTGGTGGTTGCCCGTCGATGGGGATTAACCGAGTACCGCGCGGCTGGTCCATGCGGGGCACCGAGGCGAGTAGGCCGAGCGTATAGGGGTGGTGCGGCTGATGGTAGATCTGTTGTGCGCTGCCCATTTCGATGATTTTACCGGCATACATCACGTTGACTCGGTCTGCATAGCGCGCCACAACGCCGAGGTTGTGTGTGATGACGACCAGCGCCACACCGAGGCGCTTGGTCAGATCTTTCATGAGTTCCAGAATTTGCGCCTGGATTGTCACATCTAGCGCCGTGGTCGGTTCGTCCGCGATGATTAACTTGGGTTCACAACTGAGGGCGAGCGCGATCATCACCCGTTGGCGCATACCGCCGCTCAGGTGATGCGGGAACTGCGAGAGTCGTCGCTTTGGTTCGGAAATGCCGACCATTTCGAGTAATTCTGCAGCGCGCTTGTGCGCCTGTGCCGGTGTTAACTCGAGGTGGTGTTGCATAGTTTCGGTAAGTTGCAGTCCGATCGACAGCACTGGATTGAGAGACGTCATGGGTTCTTGAAAGACCATGCTGATTTCTCGCCCACGAACGCGCCGAATGTCGGCATCGTTCATTTCAAGCAGATTCTGGCCTCTAAAGTTAATGCTGCCACCAACAATTTTCCCTGGCGGCCACGGCACCAACCGAAGGATGGAAAGCGCGCTCACTGATTTTCCACAGCCCGACTCACCCACTACGGCTACCGTTTCTCCCTCTTCGACATCGAAACTGACATTGTCGACGGCGCGCACTATTCCAGATGAAGTGAAGAACTGGGTAGTGAGATTGCGGACTTGTAAAAGTGTTGCCATGAGTGACGAGTTCAGTGTTTTGCCAAGAGTGATGTCGAGTTTAGGTGTTTAATCATCCGCCCATTTTTTTTCAAATTCCCAGATACGGGTAAAACCCATGAGTCGTGAGAAGTCGTCAAAGTCGTGCAGCGGTGTAGTGAGGCCACTGCTTGAGCCTGTGGTCTTGAGATGTCGGTAAGCCGATTCTACGGCGGCACCCATAGCGAGAAAACCAGTGCCAGGAAAGATGGCGATCTGGTAGCCGATTTGCCGCAATTCATCGGCTGAGAGCACTGGCGTGCGACCGCCATCTACCATGTTGGCCAGCAAAGGCTTGTCGATAGCCCGACAAATTTTCTCCATTTCGTCGATCGATTCAGGGGCTTCGACGAACACCACATCTGCGCCCGCGTCAGCGAATGCCTGACCACGGCGGATTGCATCGTCGATACCATGCTCGGATCGCGCGTCGGTGCGGGCGATGATGATGAAGTCATCAGATTCACGGGCACTCGTGGCGACTCGTATCTTCGCCAGCATATCCTCTAAGGCAATGACTCGGCGCCTTGGAGTATGGCCGCACTTCTTGGGGTATTCCTGATCTTCCAGCTGGATACCACAGGCGCCTGCTCGTTCGTATCCGCGGACGGTGTGATCAACGTTAAGTAGGCCACCATACCCGGTGTCACCGTCGGCGATGAGCGGTGTCGCTGTCGCCAACGCGATTTTTTCAACACGATCGACCATCTCGGTGTAACTCGCAAGCCCGGCATCGGGCAAGCCAAGACTAGATGCAACCACACCATAGCCGGTCATATAGATGGCAGGAAATTCAAACTGATCGGCGATACGGGCAGAGATCAGATCGAAGACACCGGGTGCTGTCATGAAGTCCCCGTTGCGAAGTCGGTCCGTTAGTGCGGTCGTTTTCTGGTTCATCGCGTGAGCTAGTTTTCGTTTAATCAATCAGACCCGTAACCAGCTGTCACCATGGCCGGGGTGGATGGCTATGTGCATAGTGACAAATTAAGCTACGGTCCCGCAAGTTTTGGGACCTTGGTTCAATTGTAATGTTGAGGCTGGTTACTGGGCTTGTGTGGGTTTGTCGCAGTACATCGTAACAGCGATAAACCAGATCGCTGTGTCACGCGCCCAGTTTATCTTTCACAGCCTGGCCAATATTACCCGGTGTGTCCAACACTTCAGCACCGGCGGCTTCAAGTGCGGTGCGTTTCGAGGCGTAGGAGCCGCGGCTGCCCATGACGATGGCTCCAGCGTGGCCCATGCGTTTGCCTGGAGGTGAGGCGGCGCCAGCAATGAAGGAGACGATCGGCTTGGTCACTTGATGCGCGTACGTGGCTGCTTCCTCTTCCATGCTGCCCCCGATTTCACCAACGATGACGATGGCGTGGGTACCGGGGTCTTGATCAAGCATTGCTAACGCGTCGCGCGTGGTGGTGCCAATGATGGGGTCTCCCCCGATGCCAATAAATGCTGAAATGCCAAGGCCTGCTTCGACGATTTTCAGGCAGATCAACGTACCCAGGCTGCCACTTCGTGAAATGACGCCAACCGTGCCGGGGCGGAAGACACGCTCATTAAAAGCGGGCATGAAGCCGACAAAGTTCTTGCCGGGAGTTACCAGTCCAGCGGTGTTGGGCCCGATGACTTGGCAATGGGCTTCATTCGCCGCAGCGAGAAAGTACATGACGTCCTGTACGGGGACGTGTTCCGTTAGGCACACAATTTTTTTGATACCTGCGTTAATGGCATCGAGTACCGCGGCTTTGACCCCTAGTGGTGGAATAAATAGCACCGTCGCATCGATTGGCGCTGCGTTGGTGGCATCGGTAGCCGAGGCGTAGACCGGAACGCCGCAGTGAATGATGCCTGCCTTTTTAGGACTCACACCGGCGCAGATGCGGGTGCCGTACTCAATCATGCGTTCGCTCCAAAACGTACCCTGTTTGCCGGTCATCCCCTGAACCAGCACTTGATCCGTGCCAGCGATAATCATTGAGCGGCTTCCACGGCGGCTTTAACCGCATCATCCATCAGATCGTAGGGCTCCAGCTGCAGGCGTTCGCGCACCATCGCGACAGCTTCTGTCTCACCGGTGCCGTGAATCGTGAAAAAGACGGGCACTTTGGGTTTCAGCGTCTGCCATGCCTCAATGATGCCTTCTGTCATCACGTCGGTGCGGGCAAATGCACCGCAGAAGTTGACGAGTAGCGCTTTAATATTAGGGTGAGACAACACGAGCTCCAATGCCGCCTGTCCGAGGGTATAGGCTTCGCCACCGATTTCAAGAAAATTCGCCGGCTCGCCACCGTAGTGCCTTACAGCGTCCATCGTGGTCATGGTGAGTCCCGCGCCGTTTGCCAGCACACCGACGTTGCCGGAAAATTCGATAAAGCGCAGCCCAAGCGCTTCGCCTCGAATTTCAAGTTCAGTCAGTTTTTCGGGTGTCCCTTTTGCACTGAGTTCATGCTGCCGTTTTATGCTTGAATCATCGAGCGTGAATTTGCAGTCGAGCGCAACTACGTTGTTGTCATGGGTAATCGCCAACGGATTGATTTCTACCAGCTCAGCATCGTTGTTGATATAGACCTCATAGAGGTTCAACAAGGTAGTGCACAGCAAGTCGACAGCGTCTGCGGGGACGGCAGGAGTGATCAGCAACTCAAGAATGTTACGGTCGATGCCGTTTCGAATGTCGATCGGAAGTTGCAACAGGTCATTCGGATGAGCCGCCGCGACGTCCTCAATGTCCATGCCGCCATGACGTGAAAATAACAATAAGGGGCCTTGAGATTGCTGATCATTGACAATCGCAGCGTACAGTTCATGCGCAATGGGTACTTTCGCTTCGACTAATAGGGTTTCCACACTGTGACCGCCAATATCCATGCCAAGGATGTCGGCGGCTGCCACGCGCGCACTGTCGCTATCGTCGGCGGCACGAATCCCACCGGCTTTGCCGCGCTTGCCGGTTGGCACCTGCGCTTTAATCATGCAGGGACCTATGTCACCGGCGACAGTCGCGGCCTCGTCTGCTGTGCGCACCGAACGACTGGTGGGAACTGAAATGCCTGCGCCGGCAAGCAGAGGCTTGGCCACATATTCTTCAAACAACATCAGGTTACTTTCCGTATTTTTGCCAGTGTCTCTCGAAAAGGGCCGCTTCTGAAGGACGGTCCTCGGGCACTGTGTGAGCGAGATGGGTAATGTTGATGAAGTGACGGTAATTGAGATTTTCTGAAATACTGTTGCCGCCCCAGGTACCACAGCCCATGCTGAGAGTGAAGTTAAGTCCGTTGTCAAAACTGCCACCGTTGCCAAACGTATGTGCCTGGTTCACGAGGACCCGTACCACGTCGATTTCCTCGGCCAGGCGACGCGCATGGTCAGCGGTTGCCGTGTGAATGCCGCAGGAATGGCCCTTGCCCTGTACTTCGAGGATGTTGGAAACCAAGTCGATGGCATGATCGAAGTCGCGTGCCCGATAGAGCGTCAAGACAAGGGATAGCTTCTCATCAGCAAAAGGGGAAGTGGCACTAAATTCAGACTCTTCCACCATGAAGAAGCGGGTCTCTGGCGCGGCGTCTTCAATGTGCGCACGTGCTGCGATGGCAGAGGCATCTTTGCAAATCACATCGCGATTGAGTTTCCCGTTTAGCCAGAGACAATCCTGAATGCGTTCGCGTTCCGTATTGCTGGCCAGATAGCCGCCGACACGTTGCAAGGCCGCGATCATGTCTGCGTAGACAGCATCCAAAACAACAAGCGAGTTCTCGGACGAACAAGAGGTCGCGTTATCAAATATCTTGGAGGCGCAGATTTTGGCCGCAGCGTCGTCGAGGTCAGCGCTTTCATCGACCACAACGGGAACATTGCCAGCGCCAACCCCGATCGCTGGCGTGCCACTGCTATATGCACCGCGCACATTGTTTTGTGAGCCCGTCGCGACAATCAAGTCAGCCTGTTTCATCAGTGTTTTCGTCAGTTCCCGGGAGATCGGTTGCGGCAGTACCTGGACCAGGTCCACGGGCGCGCCAACCTGGGACAGTGCCTGACGCATCACATCGACGGTGGCCGAAGTTGCACTCCAGCCCCCCGGTGGCGGTGCGATGACAATCGCATTGCGCCCTTTGATCGCCATCATGGTTTTGTTGACTGGCGTCGCGGCAGGGTTTGTTGACGGTGTGATGGCTGCCACCACACCAACGGGCTTGGCATAACGGGCGATACCGCTTTTGGGGTCATCGTCGAGCAGGCCAACGGTGCGCACCCGCATCAGGTCGCGCAGGGTGCCAAAGGTTTTTCTTTGGTTCTTGGTAATCTTGTCGGCGACATTACCGAGGCCGGTGTCCCGCACAGCGGTCTCGGCCAGGGCACGGGCATTGTCAGGGCAGTAGACGGACCACGCCAGCGCAGTTACCACTTCATCGACGCGCGCCTGGTCAGCATCCTTGAATGCCGCCATCGCGGCCCTTGCGCGACCGACCAGTGGGGCGATGATCGGATCTGTTTCGTTTATTGGGTGCGCGGGTTCCGAGGGCATGACGATGTTTCCTACAGTGAAGTAATGTCGGCTGCGGTTAACCAACGGCATTAAAAGCAACCATACCGCGTTTTCCGATTTTGGAGAAAAACCAGGTCGCGCCACCATCCGATCGGTCGTTAGTAGGACACTCAGCGCCCCTGGCGAAGGTGGCGAATATTACATCGACGGCATTCGCGTGTCTCCACCCTTCCAGAGCCAAAACTGGAACTTACCTCAACCACGCGATAGTCGTGCAGCCTGATGCCACATAGAAGACGCCCAAGGGCGGGCGGGATCGGCACACCCTTGTGTTGTGTCTCAGGAGACCTTTCGGTCATACGATGACCTCGCTTGACAGGCTGGATTGAGACCGATCACCCGCATGTTACTCCAAATTAAACGGATTGCCGGAAAGAGATCGTAGGGGGAGGTCAACGCACTTGAAAAACAGTGTTAGGGCTAGGTTTATGGCGGGGTCTTGGCAGGCTGATGGCGTTGGCCCAGCACGGCGAGCGTCACGATGGCGAGCAGAATCAATGCCCCGCCTGCCAGTGTGGTGGTTGATGGCACTTCATCGGCGCCGAGCCAGGCCAAAATCGGCCCGACGATAACCTCGGTCAATGACAGCAAGGTCAGTTCCACCGCAGGCAGATGTCTTGAACCGGCGGTATAGAGCATGAATCCAAGACCCACCTGGAAAACGCCCAGGCTGATGCTAAGTGACAGGTCTTTGGGTGTGAGGATAAGTGAGTCACCGTCCCATAGCATTCCCGTTAACGCAAAGAGCGTTGCAAAAAGACTGGCGAATAAAATGGCTGGTAGCATGTCGGTGGATCGCCGCATCCGCAACGTAATGGTTAGTCCTGCCAATCCCAAGGCGGCCGCCAGCGCAAAGAGTTCGCCGAGGCCTCGGCCGATCGCAAGCTCGTTACCTGCCATGACAGCGAGGCCGAGCGCTGCCATGCCCATGGCCAGTGAGGTTGTCCAACTGATATGTTCACTTAGTAGTACACGCCCGAGCAATGCCGCGAAGAAGGGTGCGGCTGCCAGGATAAACAGCGCGTTTGCCACGCTGGTTTGATCGAGTGCAAGGATGTAACCGGAAAAAGAGATCGACAGGCACAGCCCGCCGAGCACGCTCAGGCGCCCGGCGCTTTGAAAAACACCGACCAGTCGTCCACGATATCGCACAACCAGCCACAGAGCGATAAAGCAAAATAAAGAAAGTGAGCGGTAGAAAAGTACTTGCCAAGCCGTTGCCACTTCGATCCAACGGTAGACCAGACCAGACAGGCTCCAGAAGATGCCGGCCATCAGCACCAGTGGTATACCGACCCGGCGGTTGGCGACTGGTTCGGTGACTGTTGTCGAGCCAGCCATTAATCGCTTAGGCGCCGCTCAGGCTTTTTCGATGAATTCGATAGTGATGCCGTCGGGATCTCGTAGGTATGCCACTCGGCTGCCGCGGTTCGGCCCCTGATCAATGGCGACAACCGGGCCGATGGGCTCTACCGAGTGGTCCCGCGCTGCCTTGATGGCTGCATCAATATCGTCGACATCGTAGGCAATGTGGCTGAAGCCGGTATCGCACGGTTGTGGCCGTACGCTGCTTCGTGTTTCAGGTTTTATATACTCGATGAGTTCGATACTGTGACCGGGGCCGCGCACATAAGCGATGAGCACCTCCGCTCCCTCAACACCTGTGATGGCTTGAATCAAAGACGGGCTGCGCGGTCCCTTGGAGGTCACCTCGAACCCCAACGCGTCTCGAAAAAAGGCGAGGCTTCGGTCAATATCCGATACCGTGAAACTGGTGTGGTTAGTCGCGATAACTTTAAAAGTGGTCATGGATCGGCGCTCCTTATGGTGGCCTGGCGGATGATGGCACGGCCGGCGCTAGTGATCCAGAATTAATCACGGTCTCGCATAAACGGCTTGTCTGACAGGGCCATGGAGCCTATTCTGATGGCCTGTCAATTAGAGCGTTCGGTGATTCAAGGCGGCAGTTTGCGTGAGTTGATTGAGCGTCATCATACGGAGGTCATAACAAATGCCAGCAAACATCGAGACTATCCCAGCGCGCCGCGGTACAGCGGTGCACATCACCAAGGGTCAGTCGGTCAAGGTGATCAATACACACGGCGAACAAGTTGTCGATACTTGGGCATTTAATACCGTTGACGTTAACGAGTTTATGTCAATGGAGGCTACCCGTGCCACGCTCCTAAAGATGCGCCCCGCTGTCGGGGACAGTCTTTATACCAATCGTCGCCGAGCGATTCTGACTGTCGTTGAAGATACCTCGCCGGGTGTGCACGACATGCTAATGGCGGCTTGCGATAACGAGCGCTATGGTCTTTTGGGTTGCACCGAGTACCACGACAATTGTTCGGACAACCTTCGCTCTGGAACGAAGGCGGTTGGAGTCGAGGTGCCCACAGTGCCCTCGCCATTGAATCTTTTTATGAATATTCCATGGACGGCCAGCGGCGAGCTGGCTTTCGCAGCACCTGTGACCGCGCCTGGGGATTACATTGTGCTGCGTGCGGAGATGGATGCGGTGGTCGCGTTCTCTGCCTGTCCTCAGGATATCCTGCCGATCAACGGGAAGCAGACGCCACCAACAGAAGCGCATTACGAGGTCATCACCTAGGGGATTGTGCCTGTTTAGTGTCAGGCGATGGGGCCACCTGGAGTGAATAGAATCTTGCCGCTGCGTTCTCCGCGGCCCGCATGCGCCAGCGCAGTTTTTACTTCGTCCAATCCATACGTTGCTTCAATCGGCGCTGAGATGGTTCCATCCATAATTAACGAGGTGACTTCGGTGAAGATCGCTTCGATGGCTTGGCGTGTTGCTTTGCTGAGGTGATTGGCTAACCAGAATCCTCTCAGTGTAATGTCTCGAACGACTGTTTCGGTTGGTGTAATCATGCACGGGTCCCCGCTAAGAAATCCGTAGTTGACCACAGTGCCGCCTATTGAAAGGCTTTGGGCAAGATGCAGGCAGGCAGTTCCGCCAATGGCATCCAGGGCGAGCGGCAAGTTGGCGTCACCAATATGGGACCGCACCTTTTCGGCCAGATTCTCATCGTCTACGAGAACCAGATCGGCACCCAATCCGGTGACGGTGCTAACGGCTGACTGGCGTCGAACTACGTTGACCGTATGGATGCCGCGTGCACGAGCCAGTCGAATGACGTGGTAGCCAACCGCAGAATTGGATGCGTTTTGAATGACCCAGTCACCGGGTGCAAGGTCGATGTAGTTACTGAGCATCAGCATGGCAGTCGGTGGGTTGACCTTCATCATTGCGGCCTGAAGCGGATCGATGTTCTGATCAATGGCAATGACGTTGTTCGCCGCTGTGCAGATTGTTTCTGTCCAATTGGTTCGTCCCAGCAACAAGACACGTTGCCCGGCATGGAGATGATCGACGTCGCTGCCGATTGCGGTCACTCGACCGACGCCTTCAATGCCAAGTGGGGACGGTAGTTGTTTCGGCCCGGGGTAACGACCTTCGATAAGAAGAAGATCAGCGGGGTTAATTGAACAGGCTTCAACGTCTACGACAACCTCGCCTGGGCCTGGTGCGCTGGGTTCGGCTACCTCTATGCAGTAACAGACTTCGTGGGGTGGGCCGTAGCGATCAAATTCAATGGTTTTCATGTCATGCTCCATCTAAAAACAGTTGGCCGATGTGCTATGACGGCCCGCATTATCAATTCATCTTACGCGATTCGATCCCGCATAGGTTATCGGTTTGAATTGGGTGTAAAAACGTATCCGCTCTAGTGACCTTGTGGCATCGACACACTAGAATGAGTTACCGAACTAGTGGACCGTCTAAGCGGCGGCGACGAAAGGAGGGGACAATGAAGCTATCCCAGGAGCAAGTGGCACATTTCGACCAGGAAGGCTTTCTTTTTTTCCCGGACTGGTTCTCGAGCGATGAAGCCAATCTCTTGTTGGAAGAGGCCGCGCTGGTGTACGGGCTTGAGAGAAAAGAGGTTCTTCGGGAAACCAGTGGTGTAGCCCGCACCGCGTTTGCTGCACACACCTACAATGAGGCCTTCTCTCGTTTGGGACGTCATCCGCGTTTGATTGCGCCAGTGGTCCAGATTCTCGGCGAAGCGGTTTACATGCACCAGTACAAGGTTAACGCGAAGGCTGCTTTTGATGGCGAAGTGTGGCAGTGGCACCAGGACTTTGGCACTTGGCACCGCGATGACGAGATGCCGGAACCGCGCGCGATGAACATCGCCGTCTTCCTGGATGATGTGACACCGGCGAACGGGCCGCTGCTATTTATACCTCGTAGTCACAAGCGTGGAACCCTGCCGGCGGGGCATGACATTGAGACGACATCCTACCCGCTGTGGACGCTCGATCGTGATGTGGTGTCAGAGCTGGCGTGTGCCGGCGGTATCGAAGCGCCAGTCGGTAAGGCAGGTGGCGTAGTGATGTTCAACAGTAACCTGGTCCACGCGAGTCCCCCCAATATCAGTCCGTTTGGGCGGACTATTGTTTACTTAAGTTTGTGTGCGGTCTCAAATCACATTCGTCGTTATCACAGGGCAGAATACATCGCTCACCGCGATTTCACTCCGATAGAGCCATTGGCAGACGATTGCCTAATGCAGTTGGTGGCGGAGCGACAGTTGGACGAAGCGTCCTAAACGCTCCATAACAGACTTAGTCGATTGTTGGGGTGTGGTTCAGGGCGAGATCGAATAAATCAAAGTTGCGCAAGGTCTCATGTGGCGCCTTGTCGATGGGTTGACTGAGAATCAATGGCACGAGCTGTTCTGAAATGCCGCCGTGGGAGCGTAGAGGGACTTCAAGGCCGCTCAGGTCGTGAGCATCTGAGGAAGTACCGATGACTTGATGCTGCTTGGAGATGATGTTCAGGTCGCCAATCCGATCCACAGGCAGTTCGAAGCGCTGCGCCGCCTCGACAGCGGTAAGAACCAACTCAATACCCGGTAGTTCTCGAATGGCGGCTGCGATGTGCGCGGCGTTTGGTGATGAACAATAGACTGAGGCAAAAGAGCCTAGGGCACCGTGGTGGACGACATAGGGATCGGTGATGGGAAGAATCACTTTGCAGATATCTGCGCCAAAGCGTTCATCCAGGAAGGACTGGAGGTAAATCACATCGGGAGTGCCATCGGCTCTGTGCTTGGCATTCATACCGTGGTCAGCTGTCAGCGCGACGATTGCACCAAAGGCCTCGAGCTGTGCCCAGTAGTCGTCCATCATTGCGTAGAAAGCATTGGCACCATCGCTACCGGGCGGGTGTTTGTGCTGGATGTAATCCGTGGTTGAGAGATACAACACATCGGGTGCCACCGTTTCCATCAGCATCACGCCGGCGGCGAAAACAAACTCGGAGAGATCTGCGCTGTAAACCGACGGCACCGGGCGACCCAGCCGTTCAGTGACTCGATCGATACCGTTTTCCTCATAGGTGGCTTGATCAGCGTGCTCTGCAGAGAAGCACACGCTTCCTGTGTTACCAAAAGTCAGGCCGGCTCCAAGTAACCGTCGTAGCTTGTCCTTCGCGGTAACAACACCAATACGCAGGCCGCTCTTCTGAAATGCTTCAAACAGTGTCTGTGCACGCAGTAGTTCAGGTGCATTCATCATGACTTCACGTTCGTGCATGCGATCATAGAAATAGTTTCCACAGATGCCATGCACAGCTGGGGGTGCGCCGGTAACGATGGATAAATTATTCGGGTTGGTAAAACTTGGGATAACACAGTTGACTCGAAGGTCTGTGCCATCACCGCCCACGATCCGCTCAGTCCACGGCATGACGCCGGCGGCCACGGCCTCTTCGATGTAGGCAGGCTCGGAGCCGTCGACGCAAATAGCTACCACCGGGCGCGCGGGGATTTGGTAATCACGATTGTTGACGGTAACGGTCACGGCTTTTGGGTTTGTCATTGACTCGTTAATGATGCCGTCCAGCGATTGAGTGCGGTGCGCGCTTCGTCTTGCGTACCCACCGCGTCGTCGTGGTCACTTTTTTTTGCCGTGAGCTCAATCACGTAGCCGTTGGGGTCACGAAAATAAATAGAGTTGATGAACTGGTGGTCGGAGATCCCGCGAGTCTCGATACCCGCTGCCTTGCCTTTGTCGAACATCGAGTGCAGTGTCTCGGAGTCGACCTCAAGCGCGATGTGCAGATCGAAATCATGTTGTGCCTTGAATTCGAACGACGAGCCCGGGACTTCAAAAAAGGCCAGAAATGACCCATCCGCCATGCGATAAAAAGAATGCAGCGCTCGAATCTCGCGCTCCGTCTTGGTCTGTCTGATTTCAAATGCATTGGCGAGCGGAAGACCGAGAAAATCCTCATAGAAACAGCGAGTCTCTTCCGAATTACGACAACGGTATGCGTTGTGGTGTAGGCCTTTAATCATCAGCTTCTCCAGAGAAGGTGTGGATCGAGCAGATACTCGGCTCTCTTATGTATCAAATATCTTACCGCCTGTGGCTTGTAGCGGGTGTCAATTGGTCGGATTAGAGCGCCAGCCCTGCAAAGTGGCCACTCTGGATTGCCGCCATCAGGTGTCGTGGTGACTGACAGTCACCCACGCGTTGCAGTTCAACGCGTGATGAGAGCTCCGAACCCAGTGGCTCTATTACCCGTCGCGGGGTGGCGTAGATCACTTCATCAACCGCTGCGAATTCACATTCTTGGTCGGTAAATACGTTGCGGGTTGTGACTGTTCCCCGCTGAAAGTTGATCAGGTCATGGCCAGTTACGATCTCGACTCGAGCTTGGTGGAGCCGGCGGTGAACGCCAATCGCGCTGCAGTAATTTACGTTCTGAGCAATGTGTGTGCGCGGCGTTACCAGAATAACGTGATCGGCCTGTTGAGCCAATAAATCGACTATGGCGTAAGCGCTAACGCTGTGGTCCATGTCGAAGAAAAGGATGCGTTTTTGGCGCACCACAGTGCCAAGCCGAGCGATGTATGCATCGGCGGCGGTGATGGTATCGGCATCGGCTGCAAGGGAGGGTGGTAGACGCAATGTGGCGCCTGTTGCCAGCACGATAGCTTCCGGCGCCGTTGCCATTAAGGTGCTGGCATCAACCCGTTGGCCAAGCTGGAGCGATACGCCGTATTGCTTCGCTTTGGTAATTTGGTAGTCAATAATGGCACTAACTTCTTCACGGCCGGGCAGCGTTGCATCAAGACGAAGACGCCCCCCTGGAAGTTTCGATGCACCGTACAGGGTCACTTGATGGCCGCGCGCGGCCGCTACCCAGGCGGTTTCCAGACCTGCGGGCCCGGCACCGACTACGCTGATGCGGCGCTTGTGTGATGCGGGAGTGAGGCGATCCTCTAACAACGCTTCACCGTCGATACCGAGATAAGGATTGTGATGCTCAGCGAGCGGTTTGCCGAGATGAACCTCACCCCAGCACCAGTTATCAAACACCGTCGGTCGAATATCTGATCGTCCAGAGCGTGCCTTCTCCGCCCAGGCCGCATCGGCGATCAATGCGCGGGACATGCCGACGAGGTCGCCGTAACCCTCTTTGATAATTCGTTCTGCTAGCGTGGGAGTGTTAATCCGGCCGAGTGCCATAACCGGTACGCCCTCGCTGGCCGTGCGCATACGTTTGTGAATGTCGATGAAATGTCCTGGCTTGAAATGCAGATCTGGGACGTGGGTCTCAAGACTGAGACTGAAGTTACCCTGGCCATAGCTGAAGTAGTCGAAGTTCTTGTTCTGAGCAAGGCGACGGGTCAACTGTTCCGCTTCATCCGTATCAATGCCGCCCGCGACACCTTCTTCACCGGGGATTTTGAGGCCGATGATGAAGTCGTTGCCGCACTCGGCACGGATACCGTTGGCGATGTGACGGGCGAAACGGGTGCGCCCGTCGATGTCACCGCCAAACTCGTCATCGCGGGTGTTAGACCAGGGCGACAGAAATTGGCCGATTAGGTAACCATGTGCACCATGCAATTCGATGCCGGCAAAGCCGCAGCGACACAGGCGTTTGGCCGTGTCAACGTAGGCGGTGATCACGCGATTGACTTGTGCCGTTGACATGACGTGGGGCACGGTCCAGCTCAGTGCATCGGGTTGTTCGGAAACCCCCATTGGCGATTTGCTCGGATGCCACAACTGTTGTCGGCCCGGGTGCCATAATTGTCCGATCAGGGCACCACCGGCTGCATGGACGCCGGCAGCTGCAGCCTTAAAGCCGGATAGATTGAGGTCATCAAACCCCGTGACGATGGCTTGTTGCGCTAATGCTTCTGGATCCACGGCGATTACTTCAGAGATCAGGAGCCCCGTTCCTCCGCGGGCACGCTCCACCAAGAACGAGACCCAGCGTTCGGTTACCTGATTATCATGGCCAAAGTTAGTCAGTGTCGCGGTGAGCGCGACTCGGTTGCGTATGGGTCGCCCGCCAACCGTAATCGGAGAGAAAAGATGGTGACAATGAGGAGCGGTCATTTACGCAAAGCGTTCGTGGACAGAAGACAGGTTAGACAACATTGTCGATACAGGATAACAGAGTGGTTTCCCAGCCCCAGGGGTATTGTGGTTTTGGGCCGAGATCGACAAATATTGCTAAAGTGTTTGGCCTCCCTCGAGATGATCATGGGGTTGGTGGATTTCCAGTGAAGTCTAAGTAGGACGCAAGGAGCGGCGAAATGAAGATTGCGGTGGTGGGGACGGGTGCGATGGGATCAGTGTATGCCGCATTACTGGGGGATGCGGGGAATGACGTGTGGGCAATTGATGTTTGGCAGGAACACATCGATGCCATTAACCAAAATGGTTTGAGACTCGAAGGTGCTAGTGGTGATCGAACCGTCAAGATCAAGGCAACCACTGACCACAACAAGGTGGGCGCCTGCGATCTGGTTGTCGTAGCAACCAAAGCGGGTGAGGTTGAGTCGGCAGCGACTTCCGTGCCCGCGTTACTCCATGACGACAGTGTTGTGCTCACTATCCAGAACGGACTCGGTTCAGCGGATCGTCTAGCTGCGTCGATATCCGCGGAGAGACTGCTCATCGGTGTGGCCGGAGGTTTTGGTGCTTCACTGTCCGGCCCGGGGCACGCGCATCACAATGGGATGGAACTGATTCGCCTGGGAGAGATGACTGGGGGAATGAGCGCGCGGCTTGAAGGGATTGAGACGCTGTGGCGGGATGCGGGATTCAACGTAAAGGCCTACGAGGACATCAATCAACTGGTTTGGGAGAAGTTCATTTGCAACGTGACGTTTAGCGGAACCTGTACGGTCTTTAATCGGACCATCAGTCAGGTCATGAACGATCCGTTGGCCTGGCGCATCGCACTTCAATGTGGATTGGAAGCGTATCAAGCAGGTGTTGCCAAGGGTGTTTACTTTTCATTCGAGGATGCAGAGGCTTACATCACAAAATTTGGTCAAGGGCTACCCAATGCGCGACCATCGATGTTGCTGGATCATCTGGCGGGGCGTCGCTCAGAGATCGATGTGATCAACGGGGCGGTACCGGCAGTGGCCCAAGCGATGGGGACCGCATCCCCTTACAACGAGGTGATCACCGCTTTGGTCAAGGCGCGAGAGGAAGAATTCTCCTGAAAGGGCCAGCGTTTTGGGCGTACAGTGCCTGCTTTCTCGGAGTTGTTGGCCATGCGTCTAGCGAGTTTTTCGCCGTGCTTTCAGGCATGAGTGGCGCCGAGGTGTCGGTATGGCGTTATCTCATTGGCAGCGTTTGTCTGTTGTTGGTTTCGGTTTCCCTGAAGGGGTCTCGTGACTTGATCACGCCACTGCGCCGGCACGGCATGCAGATCACCATCCTGTCAGTGTTTGGGATGGCGTTGGGACAGTTACTGTTTCACTGGTCGCTCGATTTTGCTTCCGTGACCCAGGTTGCGACCATGGTGACCACTATGCCCATGGGTGTGGTGGTCATGGATTTCGTTATCAATCGAACCAAGATATCTGCACCCAAAATAGTTAGCGGTGTGGGGGCCTTTGCTGGCGTCGTGTTGTTGTTAACCGACGGCTATGTGCAGCAGTTGTCGATCGGTGGGGGCGCTCTGTACGGGGTGGTGATGGCGCTCGGGTGTTCTGTGATCGGGTCGTGTTATCTCGTGTTGGTGAGACCGTTGATCCAAAGTTATGGTGCTATTCGTATCACGACATTGACCTTTGTCCTCGGAGCAGTTGCGTTGTGGATTACAGTGGGTGTCGCCTGGGAGATCTGGGTCGATCCGACAACCTTATTTGAGCGCCCAAGCGAAGCCTACTGGTCGCTTCTCGTACTGGGCATCTGGAATACCTGCATCGGCTTTATTTTGTGGTTCTGGGGCTTATCTGCGGCACCGGATATGGGTCGAGCCAATTACCTGTTTTTTTTGAAACCCGTCATCGCTGCGTTGTTAGCGTTAGTGATCTTGGGGAATCAGATTAGCGGAATGCAAGTCATTGCCATTATCGTGGTATGCGGATGTGTCGCGGGCGAAATGTTTTATACCCCGATTCGCCGCCTATTCCGCGACGTTAAGGTTTGAACGCGCTATTCTCCTTTATGGATAGCGTTGGCTGGGATTAATTGGGTAACGAAGACGAAAAAAGGACATGGACCATGAGTGAGATGTCGAAATCACAGATGTTGATTGGGGGTGAGTGGCTGCCACCGGCGAGCAAGGACTACTTTGAATCATTCAACCCCTATACCGGCAAACCCTGGAAGCTGATCGCCCGAGGTGATGCAGAGGATGCAGACCGGGCGGTCGAGGCGGCTTATCAGGCCTTTCACAACCCCGACTGGCGTAACCTGACGGCCACCGCGCGAGGGCACTTGTTGCGACGTTTGGGCGACTTGATCGCAGAGCACGCGGAACCGCTGGCACGTACCGAGGTGCAGGACAACGGAAAACTATTCGCTGAGATGCATCTACAACTTCGCTATACGCCGCAGTGGTATTACTACTATGGTGGCTTGGCTGACAAAATCGAAGGGTCTGTGTTGCCGATCGAAAAGCCGGACACTTTCACATTTACCCAGTATGAACCGCTTGGTGTATGTGTTGCGATCGTGCCGTGGAATTCGCCCTTGTTTCTGACGGGTTTCAAAATTGCCCCCGCGTTGGCAGCGGGTAACACAGTGGTGATTAAACCGTCTGAATACACTTCGGCGTCGGCGCTGGAGTTTGTCAAATTGGTCGAAAAAGCCGGCTTTCCCAAGGGCGTAGTCAACGTGGTTACCGGTTATGGAAAGGAAGTCGGCGAAGCGTTGATTACGCATCCGAAGGTGGCCAAAGTGGCATTTACCGGGGGCTCTGTGAGTGGGCGCCATGTCTATAGCCGGGCCGCTGAGTCACTTAAAAAAGTAAGCCTCGAGCTCGGTGGTAAATCACCCAACATTGTTTTTGACGATGCCAATTTGGATAACGCGGTGAAAGGGGCTATCTCAGGGATTTTTGCCGCGACAGGACAGACCTGTATTGCCGGCTCGCGTCTCTTGGTACAGGAGAGTATCCATGACCAATTTGTAGAGAAATTGGTCGGGTTTGCGAAAACTGCGCAGATGGGTGATCCCATGTCTGAAGAGACTCAGGTCGGCCCCGTGACCACCTGGCCGCAGTATGAGAAGGTGCTCGGGTATCTCGATGTGGCGCGAGGCGAGGGCGTCAACTGTGTTCTGGGTGGCACTAAGGCGGAGCGTGCCGAGTGTGGGGAGGGCTGGTTCGTTGAGCCGACAATCTACACGGGGGTTAACAACCAGATGCGCATCGCGCAAGAAGAGGTATTTGGGCCGGTACTGTCGGTTATCCCATTCAAGGATGAAGAAGAAGCGATCTCGATCGGTAACGATGTGGTGTTTGGGCTCGCCGCTGGCATCTGGACGGAGAATATTCGCCGGGCGTTGCATGTTTCCAAGGCTTTGCAGGCTGGCACGGTGTGGGTAAATATGTATCGGGCGCTCAGCTATATGGCACCCTTTGGCGGGTATAAACAATCAGGCCTTGGCCGCGAGAACGGGCAGGACGCTATCCGTGATTACTTGCAGACAAAGTCAGTCTGGATTTCCACGTCGGAAGAGGTCCCGAATCCTTTTGTGATGCGGTAAAGGACATCGTCTCGACGCACAGGACAGCCAAATTTAATCGAAACAGGAGCTAAGCCGATGCAAGGAGTCGTTTTTCTTGGTAGTCGTCAACTAGAGATGCAGACCTTTCCCGATCCGGTACCTGGTCCGAACGAGGTGGTTTTGGAAATTAAGGCCTCGGGAATGTGTGGCAGTGATCTTGTGTTTTATCGAGCTAAGGACGGCGCAGCCTCGCTTGGTCTTGGCGACGGGGGTATCGTCATCGGGGGGCATGAGCCCTGTGGTGTCGTGGCCGATGTCGGTGAGGGTGTGGACAAGTCCTGGATCGGTCAACGCGTTATGGATCATCACTATCTTGGTTGCGGGACCTGTAAGCACTGCGATGCGGGTTGGTCGCAGATGTGCCTTGAAGGCTTTACTGTCTATGGCGCTACGGGACATGGTGCACATGCGCCCTATATGAAAGTAGCGGAGAGTACTTTAGTCCCGTTGCCTGAGGCGCTCTCTTTCAAGGCTGGGGCGGCGATCTCCTGTGGGACAGGAACCGCATACGGGGCTTTACGACGTCTCGCGGTTTCGGACGGTGACACGTTAGCGATCTTCGGTCAGGGGCCGGTCGGCCTGAGCGCGACACAGCTTGCCACGGCGATGGGCGCGCGTGTCATTGCGCTGGATGTGGGTAAGGAGCGCCTTTCCCGGGCTAAGGAATTTGGCGCCGAGGTATTAATTGATCCATCTGTTGATGATCCGGTCGAAGCTATTCGCGAATTGACCTCGGGCGAGGGATCTGAACTATCATTAGATTGCAGCGCTGCGAGCGAGGCACGCCAGGCAGCTGTGCGTTGCGTTAAGGCTTGGGGCCGGGCCTGTTACGTTGGGGAGGGGGGCGACGTCACACTCCAAGTTAGCACCGACATCAATCGTCGTCAGGTAACACTGATGGGTTCGTGGACCTTTTCTACGCACCTGCAGGCCGAGTGTGCTCAGTTTGTCATCGACCACGAGATTGATGTTGACCAACTGTTTACACATCGCTACGTACTGGAAGAAGCGGAAGCGGCGTACCAGTTATTTGATACGCAGACGACCGGCAAGGGGGTTTTCGAGTTTTGATTTATTCCAGGTAGTGTGCCTCAGGGTCAGTCACTCAAGGGCAATGGGACGCCGTCCATGCCGTGGGTTGCCAGGCCCAGGTGTCGCAAGAGGGTCGGCGCAATGTCGATGGTACAAGTTGCCTCGTCACTGGTTCCCACGGAAACATTAGCGCCCTCGACGATGAGAAACGGTTGGGTCTCGTAAGGACCCAAGCCCCCGTGCTGACCGTGACCTGAGGTATCGCTCGGCGTAAATCGATCGCCAGCGACGTGCCCAAAACCTGGTATTCCGTGTCGGTTAACCGCATTTGTTTTGCCCATACTAAAAGCAATCGCGAGTCCGTCCCGGGGGGCCAGTCCGATGTCTTCGAGCGCGTCACCTGCGTAGATAGCGCCGCACCACTTTTGCTCGGATAACCATTGGGCAATGCGCTCGCTTTGCGCTTCGGCGTCAGTTGCGAGATAGATAAGCGCCCCCATGCCGCTCGAGGCCAGGACCACATCGCTGGAATCAGTCGCGGCCTTTAAACCTGCTTTAATGAGTAAGGCCTCGACCGGCACGACGGTGTCGACGGTTTCGTGTCCGTGGTCTGATCCCAAGACAAAGAGCACGTCATCGCCGCGATGTCGTAGCGCATCGACTGCTTTCTTCACGCGACCCGCACAGGCATCGGACCCGCTAATGGTGGCGTGATGGGCCTCACACCCCAATTCGAGTGCATGCTGAGAGTGGTCAGGTTCGCAGATCCAGTTGATAAAAACTGGCGTCTCATTCGACGACAGCAATGCGTCGCAAAACTGAGTGACCGTTTCGATGTCTCCGCGCGCATCGTAGGTAATCGATTGCATGGGGTCTGATTGAAGTGGTACCAGACCAGGAGCGTGCGAGCCGCTACGGTGAAAGAGCCAGCCGTGCCCGTCTGGGTCCTGCAGGTGCGCTGCACCGGCAGAAGAATTTGAGTAAATGATGGCACCCCCGATATTGGCAACCTGCTCGGCTAGTGTCGGTGCAAGCAGGGTTCGACCGGTTGCAGCTCGAAGGCGTTCCCGAAAGTCCGAGGGGCCGACGGAAACTGGATGCAGTCCGTCTCCTTCGTCGAGCGCGATGGCATTGCCGAAGAGTCCGTGGGTTGTCGGCAAACAGCCGGTTGCGATCGAGGCCGAATTGACACGAGTGGCGGAGGGGAAAACACTGCGGTGTTGTTGGAACAGACGACCGGTACTCGCAATCTGGCACAAGTTGGGTGTTAGTGTGGGCGTCACCATGTCGGCACGTAGACCGTCGATGATCATGAGAACCGTGCGTTTCATGGTTGCTGGTTCAGATCATTGTCTACGGTAAGGGTACCAAGCGCATCGCGGTTAGCGTCTCAGCTCAGGTGGGGCCGGACTTCTTCGGCAAAACGGTCCATGGTGTCGAGCGTATTCTGCAGGGTTTCGGGAACCAGATCGAACACGAAGTGATCCGCGCCTGCTTCGCGATAACGTTCGAGGCCACTGATGATGTCACTGGCTGTGCCATGGGTGGGGGATTCGCCTGACAGTTCAGGATTAAACACCAGAGGCAATTTGATGGCGTATTCCAGCGCATCAGGTTCGCGGCCGGCTTCGTCGAGATAACGGCCAAGGTCTCCACGCGCCTTTGCGATTTGCTCCAACGATGGTTTGACCGGATGCCAAGCATCGCCATAGCGCGCGGTGCGTTTAAGGGCGGCGGGACTTGCCCCCGCGATCCAGATCGGAGGTCCGGGTTGTTGTACCGGTTTGGGTCCAAAGTGGGCCGTGTCAACTGGATAGTGTTTTCCTTCAAAGTGCACGGGGTCAGGTCCCCACAGGGCTTTCATTAGGCGAAGTGCTTCGTTGGTTCGAGCGCCTCGGTTATGAAAGTCCTGACCAAGGATTTCGAATTCCTCAGCGAACCAGCCAACCCCGACTCCCAGAACAAAACGTCCGCCGCTCAACTGGTCTACCTCCGCGGATTGTTTTGCCACTTCGAAGGGGCTATGCATGGGCAGTACAGTAACGCTGGTGCCGAGTATCAGTCGCTCAGTTTTGGCCGCTAGGTAACTGAGTACGGTGAACGGTTCCCAGTAGCGTTCCTTCCAGTGGTCTGGATAGCGCCGACCGGGAACCATGGCGTAATCAGAACGCACCTGCGGTGGCACAATAATGTGCGCACTGCACCACAGCGAATCCAGTTCGAGTGCTTCCGCCCGTTCAGCGATTTGGGTGAATCCTTCGGGCGTGGCTTCGTCGCATCGCACTATCAGAGAAAAGCCGTATTTCATAATTATTTTCCTTATGTTAGTGCTTGAGTATTCGCCCGATGGATTAATCGCGGTTATGTTGGTCGCGCCAGGCGAGCCATTCCTTCAGCGGCCCCAGATCGTAATGGGGGCCATCAATGCCGACATGAATTTCATCGGCACCGGCGTCAACGATGGCGTCGGCCTGATCCAGCATTGACATATCGACGCCAATCGAGCGCTTGATGTCACGCGGGTCCCGGCCACGGCGGGCGCACCATTCATCGAGTACGCTGTTTTTGTGTCGGACGATGTCCGCTTCATTGGACGCACTAGCCTGGGCCACTGGAGAACGCGCAAAACCGTGCCAGATGTCGGCAAATTCTGCAGCGATTCGTAGGGTGACTTTTTCACCGCCACCGCCGATCAGAATGGGCATGGACCCTTTGGGTGGGGGGTTGAGTTTTCTCAGTCGTTGCTTAATCCGTGGCAGGTCCGCCTCAAGCGCGCGCAGGCGACTGCCTGCGGTGCCGAAATCATAGCCGTACTCGCGGTAGTCGCGCTCAGACCACCCCGCGCCGACGCCTAGAATCAGGCGGCCCCCAGAAATGTGATCGACGGTTCTTGCCATATCGGCAAGCAACTCTGGGTTGCGGTAAGTGCCGCACGTAACCAAGGGTCCGATGGGAACTTGTTCTGTGATTTCGGCTAGCGCCCCCAAAAGCGTCCAGCACTCAAAGTGCTTACCGTCGGGGTCTCCAAAGAGAGGGAAAAAGTGATCCCACGTATACAAAACATCGATGCCGAGCGCTTCTGCTTCGACGGCGGCACGCCTGAGGTCATGATATTCAGCGTGTTGGGGATATAGTGAAATTGCAATTCCGACCATTTTTCGACAGCTCCTGAGTTGGATTTCCGAACGTTGCGATCAACCGCTGGTAAGGTCACCCCAACTAATGATGTGTTTGATTCTAATCGCGATCACCGGTAAGGCATCGATCTTCATTTTCTGCAGTTGGGGGTATCGATTCTTTAATTGGTGCTGAGCAAGGGTGTGTTCATGACCATGCGTCAATAGCTCTGCCTGTCCCTGGATCATGACCCAGCCAAGCTGTGTCCAGTCTGCTTCGTAATGATCAACGATAAGTGCGACACGTGGGTTGTGAATAAGATTCCGTATGCGTTTCAATGGTCTGTGGGCTGCCTGTTTGGGTTTCTGGTCAATACTAAAATAAACGGTTTCCGCTTCCACCCCATAACACACCGGAACGATATGGGGTTGGCCCCTGGGGTCGACTGTGCTGAAACGTCCAACCGAATGACGGTCTAGAAATGCAAGCACTTCATCCGTTAGCATGGGGTAATCACCGATGACACTAGAAAGAGTGAGGAGCCTAGCATGGACATAGGAATGACTTTACCTGGACGCGGCCCGTTAGCTGAGCCCGAGAGTTTGGGGCAATTAGCCCGACGAGCTGACGAACTGGGGTTTGCCTATCTGGCGGTGCCAGATCATATCGTTGTTCCACGAACCATTGACTCACGATATCCCTATTCTGCGACTGGAGCTTTTCCAGGCTCGGCCTCCGGCTCTTGCCTTGACCAGTTCAGCGTGCTGTCCTTTGTTGCAGCCATGACTCGTCAAGCGCGTCTCGTCACGTCGGTCACGGTGATTCCCCATCGCGGTGCAGTCGAGCAGGCGAAACTGGTAGCGACCATTGACGTCCTTTCGCAAGGGCGCATGACGCTCGGGGTTGGAGCGGGGTGGATGCGAGAGGAGTTTGAAGCATTGGGGGTGCCGTCGTTTGACCAACGCGGTCGCGTGACAGATGAATATCTCGAGGTATTTAAATGTCTTTGGACTGAGGACGATCCGGAGTTTGACGGAGAATTCGTCCAGTTCAGAAATATCAGCTTCCTACCCAAGCCAGTGCAGGATCCGCACCCGCCGATCTGGGTTGGTGGAGAGAGTGCACCCGCACTGCGGCGCACAGCGCGCTATGGAGATACGTGGTATCCGATTGGAAGCAATCCGCACTTCCCGCTAGACACGATCGAGCGTTTTAGCGCTCGTGTTGCCCGTTTGGGTGAGATCGCGAGTGAAGAAGGCCGTGACCCGGCCAGCATTTCACTGGTGTACTGTGCAACTTGGGCTAATGAGGGCGCGGTTAAGCTGGAAGGTGGTGGCCGACACCTGCTGACCGGGTCAGCGCAAGACCTGCAGGAGGACATAACCGCTTTAAGGAATGCCGGCGTGGTGGGGTTGATGTTGAATTTTCAGCGGGACACGTTAGCGCAGTCGTTGGATGCCATGCAGCATTTCGCAGACGAGGTGCGCCCGGGAGTTTAACGATCTCTGAGATTGGGTCTCGACGGGTCCACTTGGGACGGCCGGCGTATCACCAGCTGGGTAGGTTTCTTGCGTAGGTGAGAATAGTGTGAGCCAGATCACACTTGTCTTTCTGTGAGTGCATTAGGGTGGCCGCGCGTAACACGGCAGGGCCATTGCGGCTCGGTTCGATGTCATCACTGTGATCGACCACTAGTGCGTCGATTAACTCGCCGTAATGCGCTGCAACGGTGGTCGAGGTCACCGCCAGACCCAGTTCAGACATCATTTTTGCCGTGGGTCCTTTGACGGCGCGGCCCTGTATCACTGGGGAGACGGCAATGACCGGGGCTGGGTGATCGTGAATCATCTGGCGAAGACCCGGCACCGCCAGGATGGGATCAATACTGATAAACGGATTCGAGGGACACACAATAATGGCCTCGAGTGGTGTATCGGCTAACCGTTCGGTCAGACCTGGTGGTGGCATCGCATCGCTCGCGCCGTCGAAATGGAAGCCGCGAACGGCGGGCTCGCACTGACGTTTCACAAAGTACTGCTGGAATGGCAGCATTCCCTCGGATGTTTCAACCTGAGTACGTACGGGTTGATTCGACATTGGCAACACGGTCGACTGGATGCCAAGATGGCTTCGAAGGTGTTCGGTGATGACGGATAAAGCGTCACCGGCCGCCAGACGGCGGGTTCTTTCGATGTGTACGGCAAGGTCTGCGTCGCCGAGCCGAAACCAAGTGTCTCCGCCGAGGCCGGCCAGCGTTGCCATGAATGTCCAGGTCTCGTTGGCGCGTCCCCAGCCCGTCTCTGGATTTGCGATGCCGGCGAGGGTGTAGAGCACGGTATCGATGTCGGGTGAGATCGACAGGCCCAGATGTTCAAAGTCATCCCCTGTGTTGCAGATTACGGTTAATGCGCCGGCGGGTAGGATGCGATCGAGACCGAGCGCGAGCTTCGCGCCGCCCACTCCACCGGACAGTGCCAGAACACCAGCCATGGATGTCAGCGGAACAAATCCTGTTCCAGCGGGCGAATCAGATCGCGCGCAGCGTTGTTCTCGCACTGCCATGACAAGCCTTGGACCCACACAGCCGGTTGTCCCTCGGCGCCTTCGCCCATCAACAGCTGGGCTGCCGAGGCAATCTGATCGGCGAAGCCCGTGAGGCTGACTGCCAGTGGGCGGCCTTCAAGATCAGGCTGGCCGCGCAAATCCATCAGTGCCGGTAGGCCAGCGGCGCCCAGCGCCATGCCGGTAACGCCGTGGCGCCATGCGCGGCCCGCGCTGTCGGCAATGATCACGCCGAGTTCAACACTAAAGCGTTGTTCGAGCGCGCTGCGTAGGGCCGCGCTGCTGCCATCTGGATCTCGAGGCAACAGGAGCACTCGGGGGCCGCGACCGTCGTCGCTGACGTTTGATTGATCGATCCCTGCGTTGGCCATGACCATGCCCAGATTGTGCTCGCTGATGACAAGCCCTGGTCGGTGTCGCACGATGGCCCGTGACTCTTGCAAGATCAGCTCGATGAGCGCCGGGTCCTTGTCCGTTTCGCGTCCCAGTTGCTGTGCTTTACTGGACGGTTTGACATCACACAGCGAGACGTAGCGATCTTCGGCTTTTGAAACGATTTTCTGGCTGACGACAAGCACATCTTGATGCGTCGGGGGTTGTGCTTGGCGTGCCAATGCATCGCCGAGTAGCGTTGTTAGGTCGTCACCGGGCTGTACAGAGGGAATGCCGGTAAGGGCGGTGAGTATCAGGCCGGTACTGCCCGTGGTCACTGGCTAGGCCCGAAGCGCACTATCTCGCTACGCGAGTGAGATTTACGTGCGCCAGGGGTAGTATTAATGTTGGCTTCGAGTGCATCGGCGCCAAATGATTGTTGTGTCCGTTCACTAGGCGCTTCGGCGTAAAAAGTGGTCCGCTGCTCGGGTATTCGTTGGCTGGCCCGAATCAGTTTTTCCATTGCTTCGGGTGGCAGCTCCTGGCCAAAATCTGCTCCAGCTGCACGCGTGATCGATTCATTCATCAAGGTCCCGCCGAGATCGTTCGCACCCGCTGTAAGGCACGCCTTCGCGCCGTCGGGGCCCATTTTCACCCACGAGGTTTGGATATTAGTAATGCCCGGATTAAGTACCAGGCGAGGTACTGCATGCATGAGCAGTGCTTCGCGATAAGTGGGCCCCGGCCGCGCCCAACCTTTGCGGTAAAGCGGCGATTCCATGTGAACGAACGGTAACGGCACGAACTCGGTAAAGCCGCCGGTCTGGCTCTGTAGGGCGCGAATCCGGCTTAAGTGGCGAGCCCAATGCGCGGGTCCATCGACATGCCCGAACATGATGGTGGCGGTGCTTCGAAGGCCCACCGAATGCGCATTACGCATCACTTCCAGCCATTGCTCGGTGTTAATTTTGTCTGGGCAGATAATTTGGCGAATCTCGTCATCGAGAATTTCAGCGGCAGTGCCGGGTAATGACCCCAGACCTGCCTGCCTAAGTTCGTTGAGAAACTGGTCAAGGGGTAGTTTCAGAGTGGCCGCACCCTGCCAGACCTCCAGCGGGGAGAACGCATGAATATGCATATCGCTGGCCGCTTCTTTAACTGCACGGCAGATCGCGATGTAGGTTTCACCGGTGTAATCGGGGTGAATGCCGCCCTGCAGGCAGACCTCTGTTGCCCCACGTTGCCAGGCTTCCGCGGTGCGTCGCCCGATCTCTTTGAGATCAAGGTCGTAGGGTTTGTCGCCCGTGACGGGCGCACGAGTGCGTTTCGAAAAGGCGCAGAAACGGCAGGAGAAGTAACAGATGTTGGTGTAATTAATATTGCGGTTCACCACGTAGCGGACCACATCGCCACTTGTCAACTGACGCAGACGATCTGCCGCGTGAATCACCTGATCGAATTCCCGTCCTCGAACACTAAACAAGCGAGCAATTTGGTCTTCTGTCAGTGGCTCCCCGGCCTGTGCCTGGTCAAGGAGGTTAGTGAGCACCGGGTTAGACTTGGCTGATGTGTGGCGGGGTAGCGCCGAGTCGCTGCTAGGAATGTGGGCGGTGATCGAATCGACTTTGCCGTGCTCTCCGGCAGTCCAGTTGTTTTCGCGTGCATAGCCGCTGCCGTCAGCATGGGCACGCACGGCCAGTTGCATAGCGGGATCAAGCCAGCGGTCGGCATTAGCGAGATAACCTGGATAAATCGGAAGGCGTGCAACGAGTTCTTTGCCGGCATTTTCGCTGGCACGGCGCAGCGTATCGAACTGCGGCCATGGTCGCTCCGGGTTGACATGATCTGGAGTCACCGGGGACACCCCGCCCCAGTCGTTGATGCCCGCTGCTAAGAGTTGGTCGAGTACGGTGGGACTCAGATTGGGGGGCGCTTGAATACTGACTTCGAGCGGGAACAGCAGGCGCGCGATGGCGATGCTGCGCAGATGGTCATCGAGCGGTGGTGCTTTGGCCCGTGCCATGGCGGTGCCTACCTTGGGCACGAAGTTCTGAACGATAACTTCCTGCAAGTGGTGGTAGCGTGAATGGAGCGTGCGTAACGCCAGGAATGAATCAATGCGTTCCGCTTCGGTCTCACCAATCCCCACAAGAATTCCGCTGGTGAAGGGGATAGCGGCTTCACCGGCCCGCTCAATCGAAGCCAGTCTCAGCGAGGGTGTTTTGTCTGGGCAGCCGTGATGGGGGCCACCCCGCTCAGTCAATCGTTCGGCGTTCGATTCAAGCATCAGACCCGCGGAGACTGAGACGCGGCGCAAGCGAACGAGTTCCTCGGCGCTCATTAATCCCGGATTGACATGCGGAAGTAGGCCCGTTGCTTCATGCACAGCATGGGCGGCTTCGATCAGATAATCGATGGTCGAGTCATGCCCCAGTGTTTCTAGCGCCTCACGAGCAGCGCGGTATCGACGTTCCGGTTGATCACCCAGTGTAAACAGCGCTTCATGACAGCCGGCTTTCGCACCGGCGCTGGCGATGTCGATCATTTCTTCGATACTGAGATAGGCTTGTTCGCCACGGCGAGGGGGTTCGGCAAATGTGCAGTAACGACATACATCACGACACAGTTTGGTCAGCGGAATAAAAACTTTGGGTGAGTAACTAACAACAGTGCCGTGGGCCTGATCCCGGCGTTGACGGGCTGCGCTGAGCAGAGACTCGAGATCGCTCGTACCGAACAACGTATGTGCTTCGCTGTCGCTGATGGTGCCGCCGCTGGCGGCGGTATCAAGAAGGCGCTTAGTCGTTGGCATCATAGTGTCTGGTTGTAGTCCAAAGCAGGGTGGCCGGTGTGGTCACCTAATGACTTCGTAATATATGGTAAGTTTCATCAAGGCTGTAGACCTGCAATTACCATGTAAACATCAGGCGAACCTACAGTACAGCCGAATTTAAGACAGGTAGCAAGATTCCATTAAGGACAACAATGTGTGTTATCGATCATACAGCGCCGAGGCATATGGCTACAGATCTGGTGCTGGTCGTTTTACTCTTGAGTTAAACGTGTGAGCCAACCCGTGTTTCAAAACTACGCTGGCCCTGAAGAAGCCGCACAGGCGGCTGCTTTACGGATGGAGGCTAGTGCGCGTGAAGCCATTTCGGCGAGAGGGGTCTTCGTTATGGCATTAAGTGGAGGGCGCTCACCCCACGCCATGCTGGCCGCGTTCGCAAAGGCCGATCTACCGTGGGAACAGGTACGCATTTTTCAGGTGGATGAACGCGTGGCGCCGAGCGGTGATGCCGCGCGCAACTGGGTAATGATTGAGGACGCCCTTTTGCAGGCCGATGGGCCAAGCCAGGCTGAGTCCTATCCGATGCCAGTCGAGAGTGACGATCTGGCGCGTGCTGCAACGGCGTATGCCAAGACCCTGGCCTTGATTGCCGGTGACCCAGTGGTGATTGATTTGGTGCATCTCGGTCTGGGCGATGATGGACACACAGCCTCATTGGTACCCGGTGATGAAGTGCTAATGATGACCGACCGGGATGTGGGTTTGACGGAGTCTTATCGGGGGCACCGACGCATGACGCTGACTTTCCCAGCCCTTAACCGAGCGCGCGAGCGCCTTTGGTTGGCAACAGGCGCGGACAAAGTCACCATGCTGGCACGTTTGCGGGATCGTGATCAACATATACCCGCGGGCCAAGTCAGCGTTGATAACACGACCATATTCACCGACGTTAAGCTCGATCACGCGACGGCGAGTTCGGACTAACATCGCCTCAAGAAAACCCATACCTAGATCAGGACAAGACCCATGTTGAAAATAGGATACAAGGCCTCTGCTGAACAGTTTGGCCCGCGTGAATTGCTTGAGTTTTCAGTTCATGCCGAGAAGGTTGGCTTTGATTCGATCATGGTGAGTGATCATTTTCAGCCGTGGCGACATACCAATGGGCATGCACCGTACTCTCTGGGTTGGTTGGGTGCGCTGGGTGAGCGGACGTCCCGGGCTATCATTGGCACTAGTGTGTTGACGCCAACCTTTCGTTACCACCCTTCTATTGTCGCGCAGGCTTTTGCCACGCTTGGGTTGTTATGTCCAGGTCGAGTCATCCTGGGCATTGGCACCGGCGAATCCCTGAACGAGGTGCCGGCCACGGGCATGGAATGGCCTGGTTTCAAGGAGCGGTTTGGTCGCCTGCGTGAATCCATAGAACTGATGCGACAGCTGTGGACAGAGGATCGAGTGACGTTTGAGGGTGATTATTTCCAGACCGAACGAGCGACCATTTACGATCGCCCGGATGAGTTGATCCCCATTTATGTTGCTGCCGCGGGCCCTACCGCAGCGCGGCTCGCCGGGCGGGTAGCTGAGGGCTTTATCTGTACCAGTGGTAAGGCGCCGGATCTTTATCGGGAGACCTTGTTGCCAAATGTTGCAAAAGGTCTAGAGAACGGTGGTCGTGAAGCGAATGATATTGAGTACATGATCGAGATGAAAGTGTCTTTCGACACCGATCGAGTGCGAGCGATGGAAGACACGCGGCACTGGGCTGCACTCGCGCTCTCGCCGGAAGAGAAAACCGGCGTTGAGGATCCAGCCGAAATGGAAAAACTGGCCGATGCGGTGCCGGCCGAACGCGCCGCTAAACGCTGGATTGTCTCAACAGACCCGGATGAGCACGTCGAGCGTTTAAGTGAGATGATTGATCTTGGGTTCACGCATCTGGTATTTCATGCACCGGGCCCAGATCAGATCCGTTTCTTGGATCTTTACTCAAGCGAAGTATTGCCACGGCTACGCGATCGTTTCGGTGACGTTGCCTAATCTTTCTGCTGATCGAACACACGTTTGTCAATACCGCTTGAGCGCAGATAGTCGTACGTCCGCGTGGCCGAGGGTGTTTCGAGAAGCGCAACGAGATCGTCGGGAGTATCAATATCGAGCGCAAGTCCCGGGCGCTCAACCACAGCCGGTTCAATATTGAGTGCTCGGCTGGCTGCAAGGTGGGGTTTAAAACTGTCATCGCCAAATTGCAGCGGTAACAGGTCAGGTGGCGTGCACAGGACGGCGTTGGATCCGCGATGATCTCGAGATGGAGCCAGAGTGATGGCTGGCCCGTTGCCATGTGCCAAGATCAGTGCATTGATGTCATCGGGCTTGATCAGCGGCACGTCGGCAGGTAGTTGCAACATGCTGGTCCCTTTGTTGGCAGCCAGGCTGCGTGCGCCCAGGGTGCTGGCAGCGGTGTGGCCGAGATTGCTTTGCTCGATCAGTGATCGTGCTCCGTAACGCTGTCCCAGGATCTGGGCCTGGGGTTCGCGGGTCACCAATACGATGCCGGTCAGTGCAGGGCATTGCGACAAGGTCTGCAGTACGTCCTCTAACATCGCGGTAAAGAGGGACTGGCGCTCTGAAGCGGTCAGAATGCCCGCTAAGCGTTCCTTGGCGCGGTCAAAATTCTTGATAGGCACTACGGCCCACAGGCCAGGATCAAATCTGGAGGTGTTCGACACGAATCGTTGTCAATCGGTGTGGTGTTGATCGTTACAATGAGACGGTATAGTGGGGATTATGTTCTGACAACCCGTTGCAGTGGAGAAGAAGTGATGAAAATTGGCGTTTACATGTTTCCGACCGAGTATTCGATGCCATTGGTAGACCTTGCTGTGGCACTCGAAGAGAGAGGCTTTGAGTCCCTTTTTGTGCCGGAACACACGCACATTCCTTCGAGTCGACAGACACCCTGGCCGGGTGGAGGTGATCTACCCAAGGAGTATTCCCACACCCTTGATCCGTTTGTGGGCCTTATGGCGGCCGCTGCAGCGACGCGTAATTTGCGTATTGGTACCGGTATTTGTCTACTGACTGAACGCGATCCGATCGTGACGGCCAAAGAAGTGGCAACGTTAGATCTTCTGTCGAATGGCCGTTTTGAGTTCGGGATTGGTGCGGGTTGGAATCTCGAGGAAATGGAAAATCATGGCACAGTTTTTGACACCAGATTTCGCGTCATGGTGGATCGAGCCAAAGCCATGCAGGCTATCTGGACGCAAGATGCCGCAAGTTATCACGGTGAATTTACGCAGTTTGATGCCATCTGGTCGTGGCCGAAACCGGTGCAGAAACCACACCCGCCGATTCTACTTGGCGGCGAGACGAAATATTCGCTGCGCCGAATTGTTGAGTTTTGCGACGGGTGGATTCCGCGTGGGCGTGGATTTACGGATCCGCAGGCCGAGATGGATCGATTGAAGCAATTTGCCGACGAGGTTGGGCGCGAGATGAGTACTCTTTCAGTTACCTTATTTGGGACTCGTCCCGAGAGCAGTTATATAGACGAATGTCGGGCTGCGGGCGTTGACCGGGCACTTTTTACTCTGCCGTCTGAGGGCAAGGACACGGTGTTGCCGCTGGTCGACCAGTTTGCGCAATTCATTAGTGGGTAATTGTTTTGGTGGTTTGGATTGATCGACGCACCGCTCAAAGGATGAGTGCGGCACTGCGGCTTTAGGGAGACATGACTATGAAGGTGGGACTTTTTACGACTAATCAGCAGCACCTGGACACGGATATGGTGCAGGCGCTGGCGGGGCAAATTGAGATGGTGCATGCTGCTCGAGACGGTGGTTGGGATTCGCTTTTCTCCGGACAACATTACCTCAACGAGGGAAACAACAAGCAACTCCAATTGGTCCCATTTCTTACTCGACTGATTCCCGAAGCGGGTGATATGACAACGGGTTTGGGCCTCCTTCTTGTGAACCTGCACAATCCTGTTTACATCGCAGAAACCGTTGCGACATTAGACATTATTGCCAACGGTAATTTTATTTTTGGAGTTGGCATTGGTTACAGAGAGACTGAGTTCGATGCGTTCCGTGTGCCGAAAGGAACGCGTGTAAAACGTTTCGAAGAGTACCTTGAACTTGTTCATCGCCTTTGGACCGAAGATTCAGTTAGTCACGACAGTGAAACTTGCAAGTTAGACAACGTGCGAATGAATATACGCCCTGTTCAGACACCAAGTCCGCCTATTTGGGTGGGTGCCAACAACGACAAGGCGGTCGTGCGCGCTGCACGCGTAGGCGATTCCTGGTTCGTCAGCCCTCACTCAACTATTGCGACGCATCTTAGGCAGCTGGATCTCTACCGTGCCGAACTCGATGCATGTGGTAAGCCTTTTCCCGCCGAATTGCCCATCATCAAAGAGCTCTACTGCGCGAAGGATCGTGCAACGGCGTTAGAAAAAGCGGGACCCTATCTTTTTGGTAAGTACCAAAATTATGCGTCTTGGGGTCAGGATGGTGTAATGCCAGATGATGAATCATTCGACAAGGATTTTGATGAATTGATCAAGGATCGTTTCATTATCGGCAGTCCCGAGGAATGTTACGAACAGCTCAAGCCGTACTGGGAACAGCTTGGTGTTAATCACCTAATCTTTCGCACTCACTGGGCAGGTATGCCGGTCGCTGATGCGACCGCTAGCATCAATCTTATTTCAAAGGAGCTGTTGCCCGAGCTGAGAAAGCTTTAGTCCAGCGGTCGCCGAGGCGAGCACAGCCGGTTTGCGTTAAGTCGAAACTGGATCACGCCCTGTAAGGAGAGTTGCTCAATGACAGCACGTGAGATGGTTCTGGTTGGCTTTATGCAAGCACAGAATTGTTCTAATTACCCTGCTTCATGGCGTCACCCTGATGCGGCGCCGGATTTTCTGAGTGCTGATTACTACCAGCGAGTAGCAAGAATTCTCGAAAGCGGGCGCTTTCACATGGCATTTTTCGATGATCGCCTGGCGATGCCCGATATTTACGGTGCTGATCATGCGGAGGCGGTGCGCCACGGCGTGCGAGTGGTGAAAATGGATCCGATTCCGCTTTTGACTGCCATGGCTATGGTGACTTCTCACCTGGGTCTTGCGAGTACCTGTTCGACGACTTATTACGAACCTTTCCATGTCGCGCGAACGTTTTCAACGCTCGACCACATGTCAGGGGGGCGGGCTGGATGGAATGTGGTGACCTCGCTGAATGATTCCGAAGCAGCCAATTTTGGCGCACGGGAATTGCCCGCGCATGACCTTCGCTATGATCGCGCGGATGAATTTCTGGAAGTGGTAATCGGCCACTGGAATACCTGGTCGGCCGATGCTATTCGCATTGATAAGGCTGAAGGGCTGTTTGCTGATCCCGATAAAGTGCGGCGTTTGGATCATCATGGACAATGGTTTGATTCTAGAGGGCCGTTCACGGTGCCACCTTCGCCGCAGGATCACCCCGTTATTATTCAGGCCGGTCAAAGCGGTCGCGGTCGGCAGTTTGCGGTGCGTTGGGGGGAGGTCATTTTCGCGATTTTCCCGACATTGGAATTTGGCCGAAAAGCCTACGCGGCGCTGCAGGAGGAGTCGGTTTTACTTGGGCGCGCGCCGGGTGCATTTCGCGTTGCACCGCTGGTTTATGTGACGGTGGCCGAGAGTCAGTCGGCGGCAGAGGATCAATTTGCCGCTATTGATGCGCTGGCCAAGCCGATCGACACCTTGGCCTTATTGTCGGAGGCGCTCAACTTTGATTTTTCCTCCAAGGCGCTGGATGCGCCTTTTAGTGATGACGAAATGGCATCGATCAGTGGGTTGCAGGCGATCCGTGATCGAGTAGTCCGTTTGAGCGGCAATCCGAACCCGAGCGTCAACGATTTTGTTCAGTTCAGCCAGCGCGGCACCATTAAGGAGGCAGTGCATTTTGTCGGTTCACCGCAGCAGGTAGCTGATGGGATGGAAGAGTGGTTCACCACAGGGGCCTGCGACGGCTTTGTACTGGCGGCAACCCATGTGCCCGGTGCTTATGAGGCGTTCGTGCGTTTGGTGGTGCCTGAATTACAACGACGGGGACTGCATCAGCATGACTACCGTGGTACCACGCTACGAGGGAATCTAGGCCTTGATGACTATCAGCCGGCCGCTGTACCCGGAGATTGAAAGTCGATGCTTGTTGCGATCGCTATTTTATTAATCATCGGAGTGCTCATCGACTGGGCGTTCCGTCGAGTGGCGATTCCCGGATTGGTCGGTTTGTTGATTGTGGGTGTGATCGGCGGACCTTTTCTTTTGGGTTGGATCAGTCCATCGCTCATCGCATTGTCGGAGGAACTGCGACTCGGCGCGCTGATCATTATCTTGCTGCGCGCGGGTCTCGAAGTGAGCCGGGAATCCTTGCGGCAAGTGGGGGGTCGAGTGCTGCTTCTCGCCATCGTGCCGGCCGTCATCGAGGGCCTGGCCATCACGTTACTCGGTCCGCCATTGCTGGGTCTTACCTGGCTGGAGTCTGCTGTGTTGGGCGCCGTGTTGGCCGCGGTCTCACCGGCGGTGATTGTCCACTTAATGCTGGGTTTTATTGATCGAAAAAAAGGGACGGGTAAGGGTATTCCGCAGATGGTGCTTGCGGCCTCGGCCATTGACGATGTTTTTGTGATCGTGGTCTATGGCGTGTTGGTAGGTCTCTTGACCGGTCGCGAGCTATCGCTTGTTTGGCAGCTCGGGGGTATTCCCGTTTCCATCGCGTTGGGCCTGGTTATCGGTGTGGTGGTTGGGTTTGGATTGTTTGTTTTGTTTCGTCAATTTGGTGCGCGCACTACCCGCCAGGTTCTGGTGGTGCTTTCGATGTCTGTATTACTGTTTCAGCTTAAAGCGTTTGTGCCGTGGTTGCCGTTTCCTGCGTTGCTAGCAGTGATGGCGATCGGGATGGTATTGCGCGAGCAGGATAAAACGATGGCTGGTGCCATATCGTTACAGCTTGCCAAGCTGTGGATCTTCGCTGAGATACTGCTTTTTGTTCTGGTGGGCGCGCAGGTGGATCTACGGGTCGCAATGGCGTCGGGCCTCGCGGGTGCCTTACTGATTGTGTTAGGCCTGGTGGCTCGCAGTGTTGGAACCTGGCTCTGTTTATTGCGCAGTGCCTTCAATCGCCAAGAACGGTGGTTTGTGGTGATCGCTGCCTGGCCCAAGGCGACGGTGCAGGCGGCGATTGGCGGCGGTGCTTTGGTTGCGCTCGGGCTGGCCGGTCGCCCGACAGACCCCGGAGAGATCATCCTGGCAGTGGCGGTTTTAAGTATATTGCTGACAGCCCCTGTGGGTGCTTGGGCCATCAGTTGGAGTGGTGAGCGGTGGTTAAGCGAAGATGAGTCTGGGATTAAAAATCCAGTACCGGCGGACAACTACTGAGAATCGATAATGACAGATTCAATACTATATGAAGCAGACGGCCCGGTTGCGGTGATTACGCTCAATCGTCCTGAGCGGTTGAACGCAATGGATGCGGCGATGCTCGATGCACTTATGCAGGCAGTCACACAAGCGGAAGAAGATGATGCGATCCGCGCCGTGGTGGTCACAGGAGCCGGCCGCGGTTTTTCAAGCGGCTTTGACCTCAAGGCCCAGGCGGGTGCGCGGCCATCGGGTAGGGAGGCGTGGCGCCCTGTGTTGGAAAAGGACTTTAAGGCGTGCATGCAGTTCTGGTATCTGGATAAACCCACCGTAGCGGCTGTTCATGGCCCTGCATTGGCGGGCGCGTTTGAGCTGACGATGGCGTGTGACATGACGGTCGCCAGTGAAGATGCGTTCTTCGGCGAACCGGAGCTTCGTTTTGGGGCAGGGATCGTGGTCATGTTGTTGCCCTGGTTGGTGGGTCCAAAGCGCGCCAAGGAAATCATCCTGCTTGGCATGGATAACCTTGATGCACACGCCGCCCACGACATGGGATTAATTAACCGAGTGGTGCCGGTTGGCGAACACCTTGTCGAAGCGTGTTTGTTGGCGCGTCAACTCGCGAAGATCGATCGACCGTTAATGCGTGAGACCAAGCGTGCAATCAACGAAGCGTATGCCATCATGGGGCTCGAACAAGCACTGCAATGGAATCTCGAGGCCGATATTCGAATTGAAGGCGAAGGGATGCCCACCAAGCGGGCGTTCCTTCGCATCGCTGAAGAACAGGGCCTCAAGGCCGCAATCAAATGGCGTGATCAACAAGGGGAGTCGGCCTGATGCCGGGGTTAGCGTCACATCATTGATGCTGACTGGAATCTAAGCCAGTGCTTGGCCGAGCGCACGGATATCGGCGACCTTTTTCTCAAACGGCTGCCAATCATCTTCTGTTGCAATGGCATCCCAGATGGACTCGACCTCCTCGACCAAGAGGTCACACGGCGAGTCGTCTTGCAGGATATGGCTTTGCTTCCCGAGACATTCGCGCGGCGCTCGTTCGCATATAAGATCTGCTAACGAATCAAAGCTCGCGTCGCTATAGGCCGGAGCCCGGGGGCCTTGGCGCGCGCGTTCAGGCGCATCGCCGCCACCGAAAAGATCATGAAAGAAGGTGGCGTAGTTGACGCTGCCTTTGGCCAGGAACTCGATCATGGATTGCGCCAGGGCAGCGTCTTTTTCAGGCTGCGTTTTTTCGAGGCCAAGTCGCCACAGAACATGATTAACATGGGTTTGATTCACGGTTTGAGCAAACGTGTCGAAGAGTGATTTCATCTCCAAGGTGGGGTCGATGAGTTGCAGGCATTCGCCAAGACGATGAACGTTGTGTGCGACCGCATTGGGTTGGCGGCCATAAGCATAAAGGCCATTGTGGTCAAAATAAGCGGCCGTGAAGCCGCCGTCCATCATGGGTAGGAATCGCCAGGGCCCGTAGTCAAAACTCTCGCCCGTAATGTTCTGGTTGTCACTGTTGAGTACGCCATGGACGAAGCCTGCGCCCAGCCACTGGCCGCACAGATGTGCGGCCCGTTCGCTGAAGGCTTCAAGGAAGGCGAGCGCGGGTGAAGCGTGGTGGGCGAGCTCTGGATAGTAGAGTGCAATGCAGTGTTCGAGCAGGGCACCGAGTGCAGCCTCGTTTTTTTCATAGGCATGACGTTGAAAAGTGCCCACGCGAATATGAGAGTGACTCAACCTGACAAGGACAGATGCGCGTGTGGGTGAGGGTTCATCGTGGCGCTCAAGTGCTTCACCGGTCTCGAAGAGGGAAAAGCTTTTTGATGTGTTGACACCGAGCGCTTCAAGCATTTCTGTGGCAAGGATTTCCCGGACGCCACCTTTTAACGTGAGGCGTCCATCACCGCTTCTCGACCAAGGTGTTTGCCCGGAGCCTTTGGTGCCAAGATCGAGCAGGCGATTTTGATCGTCGCGAAGCTGCGCAAAGAGAAATCCACGGCCATCGCCAAGATCCGGGTTGTAGTGATCGAACTGGTGCCCGTGATAGCGCATCGCAAGCGGTTGCTCGAGGTTATTCGGCAATGGTGTGAAGTAACCGAAGTGTGTTTCCCAGTCCTCAGGGCTTAGGGTGTTAAGGCCAACGCGGCTAGCCCAACGCTCGTTTCGAAATCGACGCCGGAGCGCTGGAAATTGGGCGGCTGTCACCGAATCAGAAAAATTGTCCCCGAGAAGATGAAAGCGAGGGTCCGGTCGATAACCGGTTAGCGCGGCTGTCATCTCCGGCGAGAAAAGGCTAGCGCTGAGTGGTGTGCCCTGTTTGCGGCCTCGTATTCCTTAAGGCGGTAGCGGCTCATGGGGCGGCCATCGTCCCGGTACAGGGGGTCATCGGTTGGAATCCTCTAGGATGAACTCGGCCCCTTTCTCAGCGATCATGACGGTGGGCGCGTTCGTGTTACCGGAGGTGATGTGGGGCATCACGGATGCGTCTATAACACGCAGGCTGTCGATACCGTGGACGGCGAGTCGATCGTTAACTACAGCCATCGTGTCACGACCCATTTTGCACGAACCCACCGGATGAAAGATGGTAGTGGCAAGATCGCCTGCTGCGGCCAAAAGTTCATCGTCGGATGCCATCGATGGGCCCGGTTTCCACTCAGTCGGGTTGTATTTTCTGAGCGGTGATGCGCTCATGATGCGCCGGGTATAGCGCATTCCAGCAAGTGCCACCTCGCGGTCTTCCTCGGTTGAAAGGTAGTTCAATTGGATCGCGGGGTAATCATAGGGGTCCGGTGTCTTTATGTGAAGGTGCCCACGGCTGGTTGGACGCAGATTACAGACCGATGGGGTAATCGCGTTAAACGAGTGTAAAGGATCACCGAATTTATCCAGCGACAAGGGTTGCACGTGCCATTCAATGTTCGCTGAGAGTTGATCCGCGTCACTCTTGGCAAAAGCGCCGAGCTGCGAGGGGGGCATGGTCAGTGGCCCTGTTTTCATGAACAGGTATTCAAGTCCCATCGCTGCTTTACCGAGGAGCGAGTTCGCACGTTGATTGAGTGTAATGGCGTTCTCAACCTGGTACACCATGCGCACCTGTAGGTGGTCGTGAAGGTTTTCCCCCACACCGGCAACCTCGTGTGTGATTGGAACACCCAGTGCTTGTAATAGTTCGGGTGGACCGATGCCCGAGAGTTGCAGTAGCTGTGGTGAGCCAATGGCGCCGGCAGAGAGAATGACTTCGCGTCGGGCGCGAATGATTTGGGTCCCACTGGTTGCGATGTCGACTTCAATGCCCGTCGCCCGTTTTTTGGCATCACCTGTTTCTACCAGTATTCGACGGCTGTGGGCATTGGTAATGACTGTGAGGTTGGGGCGCGACAGCACGGGTCGAAGAAACGCCTTGCTGGCACTCCAGCGTTTTCCACGCCGCTGATTCATCTGAAAATAGGCATTGCCAAAATTGTCTCCCCGATTAAATTCATCGATCTTTGGAATACCGCAGGCCTCGGCCGCGTCTCGCCAGGCGTCGAGAATCTCCCAATTGACTCGGCGCTCTTCAACGCGCAGTTCGCCCCCGGCCCCATGAAACGCGTCGGCACCGTGCTGGTAATCCTCAGAGCGCTTGAAAATAGGTAGCACGTCATCCCAGGACCAGCCTCTATTGCCGAGCTGTGCCCAGTGATCAAAATCGCTTGCTTGGCCCCGCATATAGATCATGGCATTGATGGAAGAGCAGCCGCCAAGGACTTTGCCGCGAGCATAGCCAATAGATCGTCCGTTGAGACCGGGTTCGACTTCGGTGTGGTAACACCAATCGGTGCGAGGGTTGGCGATGGTATAAAGATAGCCGACGGGAATATCAATCCAGAAGTAGTCATCTTTGTCACCGGCTTCAAGCAGTACGACTGACACGGTCGGATCAGCCGACAGTCGGTTGGCTAATACGCAGCCTGCCGTGCCGCCTCCAATTACGATGTAATCAAATTCCACGGTATCCTCTCACTCATACGTTAGTGTAACGGTGATAAGGGTAGCGAAACGGGAGAGTTAAATTGATCGAACACAATACTGAAATTAAGACGGCTGATGGTGTCATGGCAACTTTTATAACGCACCCAGAGCCCACCCGGCCGCATCCCGTGATTTTGTTCCTGATGGATGCGCCAGGAAAGCGGGAGGAACTGCATGACATGGCGCGACGCAGCAGTGCGACTGGTTATTACGTTATGTTGCCCAATTTATATTACCGGGATGTGCCGTCTTTTACGGTGCACCGCGAAGATCCGGGTAGCCGTGAATATATGTTCAGTTTAATGGCTAATTTAACCAATGCGTTAGTAGCGGCGGATGCCGCCGCCATGATTGAGTATGCGGCCTCTGATAGCACTGCCGACCCAAGCCGCG
>JAKUQS010000024.1 GCA_022451485.1 Gammaproteobacteria bacterium | reverse complement strand
ATTTGATCGACTCTTCTGTGGCCTGATTGCCATCGGCGAGCAATCAGGAAATCTCGACCGCATGTTGAATAACCTCGCGGATTACATGGAACGTAGTGAGGAGATCAAGAGCAAGGTCAAAGGGGCAATGATGTATCCCATTGCCGTTCTCGTGGTCGGTCTGGTCGTCAGTTCATTGCTACTCGTGTTCGTAGTGCCACAATTCAAGGAGTTGTTCGAGGGTTTTGGCGGAGAGTTGCCGGGACTAACGGCAGCCATTGTTGCAATGTCCGAATTTGTACAAGAAAAGTGGTGGTTAGTGGTGGGCGTCACAGCTGCGATCGGAATTGCATTTTCACTTGCCCTTAAACGTTCCACAGCATTTCAATTCGCGTTCGACAAGTTTTTGTTGATTGCCCCTGTCGTGGGCCCTCTTTTAACCAAGGCATCTTGTGCCCGCTTTGCAAGAACAATGGGCATTATGTTCGGCTCCGGTGTCCCGATGGTCGAAGCACTGACCTCCGTTGCAACCGCATCACCCAACTCAGTCTTTCGTCGCTCCTGTTATCAAATTCAAGATGAGGTCAGTACAGGTCGACCCTTGTCGACGGCAATGGAAGACACCAAACTGTTTCCCAACTTAGTCTTGGCGATGGTATCTATCGGCGAAGAATCGGGTGAGCTCGAAAAGATGCTGAACAAAACTGCCGACTTCTTTGAGGCTGAGGTCAATGACATGGTTGATAACATGAGCCAGTTAATTGAACCGATTATGATCTCGGTACTCGGTGGCATGGTGGGCACACTCGTTGTCGCCATGTATCTGCCGATCTTCAAGATGGGCAGTATTATGTAGGCCAGTATTGCGCCTCACTATGCAAATTCAGAACTGCTTAAGCGTATCGTGGCATCACGGCGTTGATTGAGCTGACTGCGGTCGCCGGGTTGACGGGGCTCGCCGTCGGCAGTTTTCTTAACGTGGTGATTCATCGACTGCCCTTGCGCCTCGGCCTGGTCACCTCTTCGAATCTTGATAGCTCCCATACAGATTCTGCGTTGGCCTCACCTAACCCACCCGGATTGATTCAGCCAGCCTCGCGCTGCCCCCAATGTGAAACTCCTCTCAATTGGCGTGAAAACATCCCACTCGTCAGTTTTATCATCCAAAAGGGGCGCTGTCGCCATTGCAACACCCGCATTTCTTGGCGCTATCCCACGGTTGAGTTGTTATCAGCACTGATTTCCATGGTGGTGGCCACCGTGCTCGGCACTCAATGGCTTACTGTTCCGGCCTTGCTCTTTAGCTGGGCGCTCATCGTGCTGGCGTTTATCGACATCGAACACTACCTGCTTCCCGATGCGATCACCTTACCGCTGTTGTGGCTGGGGCTACTGGTTAACTGCCTCGACAGCTTTACTACCCCCCAGGCGGCCATTATCGGAGCCGGCGCAGGCTACCTCGGGCTCTGGCTGGTCTATCATCTTTTCCGCTGGATCACTTCTCGCGAAGGCTTTGGCTACGGCGATTTTAAGATGCTCGCGGCGATTGGCGCCTGGCTGGGTTGGGCCTTGTTGCCATTGGTCCTTTGCATCGCTGCCACCGTTGGTGCGATAACCGGTGGCCTGATGATGCTCGTCAGCCGTTCAGGTCGGGGACGGGTCTTGCCGTTTGGGCCATTTCTGGCAATGGCCGCCTGGTTAGTTCTACTATTTGGTGACTCGTTTATCTCAGCTTATCTTCTCACTTCCGGCATGGGCCGTTGAAACGATGTTACGCGTCGCCCTCACTGGCGGAATTGGCAGCGGTAAAACCACCGTCACCGATCACCTGAAATCCCTTAACGTACCCGTCCTTGATGCCGATGAGATATCACGTGCGCTCACCAGACCTGGCGGTCCGGCAGTTGCACCCATTATCAAACTGTTCGGCACCAGTATTACCACCGACCGTGGTGAACTCGATCGAGCGACCCTTCGCTCACGGGTATTTCAAAACCCCCAGGCCCGTGCAGATCTCGAAAAACTACTCCATCCCATGATCCGGGCAGAGATGGCCGACCAAGAAAAAGCGGTCGATTATCCTTACTGTGTGTTTTCGATTCCGCTGCTTCTGGAAACCAACCGTGTCCGGGAATTTGACGCCGTGGTGGTGGTAGATGCTCCTGATTCAATGCGTCGAGAATGGATTCAGTCACGCAGTGGCCTTGATCCAGATCAAATTGACGCAATATTTCAAGTACAGGCTTCCCGCGAGGAACGGCTAGCCGTGGCTACTCATGTGCTCCACAACGAAAACTCCATCCAAGACCTCCTCATGGGTATCGATGATCTACATGTCTGTCTCTTAGCGATGGCTGAGTCCAAAACCCGCGATGTGCCTACTCGATGACCAAACACGTCGGGCGGGGAGTATCGAACTAGACGGATAAGCGTCGCAGCAACTGCCTATTGCCTTCCAGGAAATTCAGTGTTTTCAAAGTTCTGGTGTCAACCCAGCGCAAAACCTGTCCTTCCAACGCGTCGGGGTGGCCGTCAAAATGGATGACACGCCAGACATCAAGAGCAACCTGTCTGTCCTGATACCTATGGGTGAATGCAAAAAGATATTCCGCTTCGCGGACAATGACGCCCATCTCTTCGCGCCATTCTCGAACCAATGCATCAAACGCCGATTCACCGCTTTCAATCTTGCCGCCTGGGAACTCCCACTGCCCACCGTAGTCTTTATCGTGTGGGCGTTGATCAACCAACAATCGGGCTTCATCGTCCATCGCGATACCCACCACAACACGCAGTTGAAGCTCAGGTCCGATAGTCGGCATTGATCTCGATATAACCGTGAGTCAGGTCACACGTCCAAACAGTCGCCTTGCCACGACCCTGCCCCAGGTCTACCCCGATATGCACCTCAGCCTTTTTCAGATGCAACGCGACCGTAGCCTCATCATAGTCGGCAAGTCGTTCGCCTTTTTGTGCAATAACGGTGCCGCCCATGCTGATGGACAACGCATTTGAATCAACTACCACGCCAGATTTACCAACCGCCATGACTACCCGACCCCAGTTTGCATCCTCACCAGCGATCGCCGTCTTTACCAGCGGTGAATTAGCAATACTTAAACCCACGCGGCGTGCCGTTCGCCACGACGACGCACCCGAGACTTCTATCGTTATAAACTTGCTGGCGCCTTCACCGTCACGAACCACCTGGGTCGCAAGATCCACCATTACCTCATTGAGGGCCCGACGAAAGTCTCGCAATTGCGGGTCGTGAGGTGACTTCAACGGAGGATGATCGGCTTGACCTGTCGCTGCCAGCAAGACGGTATCACTGGTGGATGTATCACTATCCACTGTGATGCTATTAAATGATGTCTCGACGCTTGCCCTCAACATGGCCTGAAGCGCAGCACTCGGGATACGGGCGTTGGTAAACAAGAATGCCAGCATAGTGGCCATATTCGGCGCAATCATGCCAGAACCTTTGGCAATACCGCCGAGTGTGATCTCGTGGCCATCGATCTGACAGCGCCGCCACGCGCCCTTAATGAAAGTGTCGGTAGTGCAAATTGCACGGGCCGCTGCACGCCACCCGCCTGGCGCCAACGCCTCCCCCATCCGTGGCATTGCCCCGGTCAATCGATTCAACGGTAAGGGCTCGCCGATGACACCCGTCGATGCGACAAAAACCTGATTCCTCAAACAACCCAGTGCCTGGGCCGCTGCCGCTGCCGTCGCACGCACCGCCTCCTCACCAGCAAGACCGGTAAATGCATTCGCATTGCCGCTGTTCACCACCAACCCCCGAATCCGACCCCGGCTCAACTGCTCCCGACACCACACAACCGGCGCTGCTGCTGTCGTTGAGCGCGTAAACACACCGGCAACGGTCGACCCACGCACACATTCCGCCAGCAATAAGTCATGCCGACGAGCATACTTAATTCCAACTGACCGTGTCGTCAAACGCACCCCAGCAATCGGTGGAATACGGGGAAACGCACTCGGTGCCAGTCGTGATCGTGATGAGGGCTTCATTCAGAACGCCCGCCTTTTGCCCGCGACCCAAGGGGGGTGGAAGACGTCAGGCCCGTCCATGACAATGTTTGTATTTCTTCCCAGACCCGCATGGACAGGATTGATTGCGGCCGACCTTGGGGACAGCTCTAATGTAGGGTTCCATCTGACTTCCTTCAGCAGACGAGGTGGCCAGAACATCCCGGCCCATTGCAGCCTCGGACTGCCCCTCGCCTGACATCTGTCCGAGCTCGTCATGTACCAGTTCGATCTGCTGATTACCTCTGGCACGACGCTCGGTTTCCAATTCCGCCACCTCGGCTTCAGTCTGAATTTCAATCTTGGACAAAATCGTCACGACGTCTCTCTTCACGTCATCTAGCATTGCCGTAAACATCTCAAACGCTTCCCGTTTGTATTCCTGGCGCGGGTTCTTCTGAGCGTAACCCCGCAGGCCAATCCCTTGCCGCAAATGATCCATCTGAGCCAGGTGATCTTTCCATTTCTCATCCAGCACTCGCAACATAACGGCTTTTTCAAGATGACGAATGACCGGCGCACCCGCAGCGGCTTCCTTGGTTAAATAAGCCTTTGTAATTTCATCTTCAATTCGGTCCCGCAGCCGTTCTTCATACAAGGCACCATCATTCGATAACCATTCAGCCAATGGCAACTGTTGCCCAAACTGAGCCTCCAATTGTTGCTCGAGTCCCGCGACATCCCATTGCTCTTCAAGACTTTCTTTAGGAATATACCCATCGATCGTCTCATTCAGAACCCCTTTACGCATAGTCATCACATGATCAGACACATCTTCCAATGTCATTAGCTGGTCTCTTTCTGTATAGACCACCTTGCGTTGCTCATTAGCAACATCATCATATTCAAGTAGTTGCTTTCTAATATCGAAGTTACGTCCCTCCACCTTCTTCTGAGCATTTTCTATCGCACGGGTTACCCAATTATGTTCAATGGCTTCATCTTCTTCCATGCCCAGTTTTTCCATCAGACCAGAAACGCGACCAGACCCGAAGATCCGCATCAAGTTATCTTCCATCGATAGATAAAAACGACTCGAGCCCGGATCGCCTTGCCGACCACATCGGCCACGCAACTGGTTATCGACTCGCCGGGATTCGTGTCGTTCTGTACCTAAAACATGCAGGCCACCTGCATCGATCACACTCTGATGACGTTGCTGCCAGGCAACCCGAGCCGCATCCATATCTTCATCGGCAGAAATCCCCGCGAGTTCCATTTCGAGATTGCCACCCAAAACAATATCAGTACCCCGACCGGCCATGTTGGTCGCGATCGTGACTGCGCCTGGTCGGCCTGCCTCAGCAATAATTTGTGCTTCACGTTCATGGTTTTTTGCGTTGAGCACTTCGTGATCTATCTGCTCCGCTTTCAGCCGCGTTGACAAGGATTCAGATGTCTCAATTGACGCCGTGCCGACCAAAACCGGCTGGTTACTATCCCGACATGCCTTAACACCATTGACAATAGCGCTGAATTTCTCACCATCTGTTCGATAGACCAGATCCGGATAATCATCCCGAATCATCTGTTGGTTGGTCGGCATCACCACCACCTCAAGACCGTAGATCTGCTGAAACTCAGCGGCCTCGGTATCGGCAGTACCGGTCATTCCAGCAAGTTTCCCGTAGAGCCGGAACAGATTCTGAAAGGTAATTGAAGCAAGCGTCTGATTTTCCGGCTGTATTGTGACCCCTTCCTTTGCCTCGACCGCTTGGTGCAATCCCTCAGACCAGCGACGCCCGGGCATCATCCGACCTGTAAATTCATCAACGATCACGATACTGTCGTCCTGAACGATGTAATCCACATTGCGTTGAAAAAGCGAATGGGCTCGCAGCGCAGCATAGACATGATGCATCAGCGTAATGTTTCCGACATCATAAAGAGTGGTGTTGTCTAGGAGCAGTCCGGCGCCTGATAAAAGCTCCTCTGAGCGCTCAAAGCCCTCATCAGTCAGAAATACCTGCCTTGCCTTTTCGTCAACAAAAAAATCGCCAGGCCCTTCTTCGATCTCCTGCCGCACAAGTTGCGGAACAATTTGGTCAATCTGAAGGTACAGATCGGTGCTGTCGTCCGCTGGGCCTGAAATAATCAGTGGGGTACGCGCTTCATCAATGAGAATCGAATCAACCTCATCAACGATCGCAAAATCGAGTGGTCCCTGGACACGATCCTCATCACTGAAAGCCATGTTGTCACGCAGGTAATCGAATCCAAACTCATTGTTGGTTCCATACACCACATCACTGTCATAGGCTTCCTTCTTCGCCGCGGGGTCCTGGCCGGAAACCACCACACCAACGCTTAAACCAAGGAATCGGTAGATGGGAGCCATCCACTCGGCATCGCGGCGAGCCAAGTAATCGTTGACCGTGACCACATGAATCCGCTTGCCATCGACAGCCGCCAGGTATACAGGCAATGTTGCTACCAGGGTTTTTCCTTCCCCCGTGCGCATTTCAGCAATTTTTCCGTCGTACAACACCATCCCACCTACTAACTGCACATCGAAATGGCGCATATCGAGTGTTCTTCTCGAAACCTCCCGAACCACGGCGAAGGCCTCCGGTAAAATGCTGTCAATGCTCTCGCCATCGCGCCGTCGGTCTTTCAATGTCGTCGTTTTTGCAGCGAGTGCATCGTCGCCAAGCGCGATCAAACCCTCCTCTATAGAGTTGATCGTCGCCACAGTCTTATCCAAACGCTTAAGCAGTCGCTGATTGCGGCTGCCGAATACTCGGGTTAATGTCGTGCTGAACATAAAATAGAAATGTGATTAATCGTGATTGGTATTCTGGATAAAACATCAACACCCAAATCAAAAGTCTGCCTTTTATTCACAAGATTAAATATGCGTCCTTGGCCAAGCGATAGGGCAACCGATATGATAGACCCGACTCGCACGGTATCCATCCGTTCTGTGTCGGCCAGTGCTTGAACTTTATCATGACCGATTCTACCTTCCGCCCCGCAAAACACTTTGTGCACTCAATTAACGAAATCCAGTCGTTAAAAACTGATAATAACCAGGCCAATGTCTGGCCGCCCGCGGTTGGCGGAAATTTGGCCCTCCATACGTCAATCCAAATCAAAGATGATGAGCTCCTGGTGCTTGCGGACTCTGCCGTCTTCGCACACGCCGTTCGCAATAAAACAGTCTCGATTTTGGAATATTTTCGCTGCACAGGATTACCAGTGAAACGACTTCGAATCCGCACACGCCCACCACGGGTTCCACCGCGCCCCACACCTCGCCATCGTCGCCCCAGACCTTTGACTTCGACCGTGGGGAATCTTCTACAGAAAAGCGCTGCCAGCATACGAAATGACGAGCTGCGCGCTGCACTCCTGCGCCTTGCTTGTCACGCTCAGAGCAAAGACACTGACTGAGGGAACAGAGGAAGGATCCACGCGACGGGCGCGGCCTGTCATCCCTGAACACCTTGCGAAAAAAGCGAGCCTCACGAGAGCGAACGCTCCCGTGAGCATCTCCGATCTAGCAAACGATTTCAGTGCGCAACGAGTGGCTGCAGGTACCGTACCGGCGCGCTGTCGACATCATCAAAAGAAACGTACTCCCACGCACTATCGGTTTCCAACAACCGTCGCAACAGTCCATTATTCATGCTATGGCCGGACTTATGTGCACTGAACGCACCAACCAGTAGATGACCCAGCAAGTACAAATCACCAACGGCATCGAGAATCTTGTGCTTCACAAACTCATCACGATAACGAAGGCCGTCATCATTCAAAATATGAAAAGCGTCCATCACGATCGCGTTATCAAGACTCCCGCCTCTGGCCAGACCCGCTTCTTGAAGTGCCTCCACCTCATCGAGAAAGCCAAATGTACGGGCACGACTGACATCCTTTGTAAACGATGATTCTGAAAAATCAATGCTGGCATGTTGCTGGGATGATTGAACTACCGGATGATCAAAATCGATGGTGAGATCTACCTTGAAGCCATCATACGGATCAAATTTTGCCCATTTATCCCCGTCGCAAATTTTCACGGACTGCTTAATGCGAATAAATTGTTTGGGTGCATTTTGTTCTTCGATACCAGCTGATTCAATTAAGAACACAAAAGGGCCGGCACTGCCATCCATAATCGGAACTTCGGCGGCCGTTAAGTCAACAAATACATTGTCGACGCCAAGCCCAGCAAAAGCAGACATCAGGTGCTCTACCGTCGAAATCCGGACGCCGTCTCGCTCGAGCGTGGTCGACATTCGAGTACTAGAAACATTATCAAGAATCGCTTTAACGTCGACCACAGGCTCCAGATCAACCCGCCGAAACACAATACCTGTGTTGACAGCGGCAGGCCGCAAAGTGAGAAATACCTTCTCCCCCGTATGCAGCCCGACACCGGTTGCCCGAATCACGTTCTTTAGAGTGCGTTGCCTGATCATTAAGTATTGTTGTTCGCTTTATTCAACTAAGGAACCAGGATGACCGAGAAATCCCCTGACGAGGCTGGCGCAATTCTACATTATTTCACCACCTTTGCGTACCTAAAACGCGATTTTTTACCATAATTTCCGCATATTTCGTGTTCATCCCGGACACGCTCATAACCTATTGAAAATAAAAGACTTAATCAGCCTGTCGTCGCAAAAAAGCGGGGATATCCAGATATTCACCGTCTTCCGCGACATTAACCATGCCTCCAGTCGCCACCGCGCGTGGGCCCCGCCGAATGACCGTCGGTGTATCGTAATCGACCGGTTTCACCAGTGGCTCTTTTCTGCCACCTTCTATTACTTCGACCGGTCCTCCGCGGCGGATGCCCGTAGCCACCAGTGTGACTCGCACAGCTCCCTCTAACGTCGGGTCAAGAACCGTTCCAATCACCACCGTTGCATCGGCAGCAGCAAACTGATTTACCGTCTCACCGATTTGCGCAAATTCTTCAAGCGCCATATCTGGACCAGCAGACACATTAACCAACAACCCTCTAGCCCCATGTATGTTCACGTCTTCAAGTAGCGGACTTGATACCGCAGATTGCACTGCATCGACCGCTCGCGCCTCACCTGTGGCAATTGCTGATCCCATCATGGCAACACCCATTTCTGCCATCACCGTACGCACATCAGCAAAATCAACGTTTATCAACCCCGGCCGAGTGATCAGTTCTGATATCCCCTGAACCGCATTGAGTAACACTTCGTTAGCTTCTGCAAACGCCTCAAGCAACGTGGCGCTGCCTCCAAGCACTTCGAGAATCCGATCGTTAGGAATAACAATCAAGGAATCGACGATTTCCGCCAGTTCGTTAATCCCCTGTTGAGCTGCATCACACCGCTTCTGGCCTTCGAATTTAAATGGGCGTGTTACCACCGCTACGGTAAGCACTCCTTTTTCTTTCGCTAACTGCGCGATAACAGGCGCAGCGCCAGTACCGGTTCCACCACCCATCCCTGCGGTGATGAAAAGCAGATCAACATCGTCCAATACCTCGGCCAATTTATCCCGATCTTCGATCGCAGCCTGTCGTCCCACATCCGGATTAGCCCCTGCACCAAGACCCTTGGTAAGGTTCTCACCCAACTGAAGCATCTTTGAAACACCCGAGCGCCGGAGCGCTTGCGCATCTGTATTTGCATTGACAAATTCAACCCCGTCCAGGTGAGCCGTCAACATGTGATCAACAGCGTTACCACCCCCACCGCCAATACCCAGCACTTTAATGACAGCTTGCTGACCGCCAGTTTCCATTAATTCAAACATGTTTCACCTCCGCTTGCGGTTGATTTTCTGACCCTTTCAAACCTCTGGATCCATACAGTATTACGTGCATCATGCTTATCGCTCCGCCCCCTCGGTTTTACCCAGGTATTGGCGACACCAGTCGCGTACCCGCGTAACCCATTGTTTGACACCTCCATCCGAACGCTCCTGTCCTGCTGGAGACCCATGCCTATGTCGTTGACCAAAAAGCACCAGGCCAACCGCCGTTGAGAAAATCGGATTTCGGACTACTTCACTAAGCCCACCAACATAGTGAGGAACAGCCGTTCGGACCGGCATGTGAAAAACCTCCTCAGCCAGTTCCACCATACCGTCCATCTTTGCGCTACCACCCGTTAAGACTATTCCTGCTCCAAGTAATTCTTCGAATCCGCTGCGTCGAATTTCAGCCTGCACCAAGATAAACAATTCCTCGACCCGCGGCTCAATGACGTCCGTTAATGTGGATCGGGCCAGTTGACGGGGTGCACGATCACCCACACTGGGCGTATCAATGAGTTCCCCATCATTAGCCAATTGTGCCAGCGCACAGCCAAATTTCTTCTTAATTTCTTCCGCCGCCGATGTCGGCGTCCGCAAAGCAACAGCAATGTCGTTCGTGATCTGGTCACCCGCAACGGGTAGTACTGCGATATGGCGAATCGCTCCTTCGGTGAATACCGCAACATCGGTAGTTCCCCCACCAATATCGATGAGACACACCCCGAGTTCTTTCTCATCGCTGTCCAAAACAGCGTAAGAAGAGGCTAGCGGCTCCAAGATAACATCGTCCGAATTGAGGCCGCATCGGCGAACACACTTAACAATATTCTGAGCGGCACTCATCGCACTCGTAATGATGTGTACTTTCGATTCCAGGCGCACACCGCTCATTCCTACTGGGTTACGAATGCCATCTTGCCCGTCAATAACAAAATCCTGTGGCAGTATATGAAGAATCTTCTGGTCATTAGGAATAGCTAGAGCCCGTGCCGCTTCCGTTACACGCTCGATGTCCTCACGACTCACTTCGTTATCTCGAATGGCCACCACCCCATGTGAACTGAGACTACCGATGTGGGCACCGGAGATACCGACAAACGCTGACTGAATATCGCAGTTGGCCATCAGTTCTGCTTCTTCGACCGCCCGCTGAATGGACTGGACAGTCGATTCGATGTTCGCAACTACACCTTTTCTAAGCCCGCTAGATGGATGGTGTCCGATGCCGATGATCTGGATCTGGTCGTCCGCCAGAGTTTCAGCGACTACCGCTAAGACTTTCGATGTGCCTACATCCAGGCCAACGATCAGATCTCCTTCGGGACGTCCGCTCATCTCTTGCTCTCCCATTCAGCTCTTAACCTGAGCCGCGCTAGCCCTGAGACGCCAGGACACAGCTAGACCCCTCTCGTAACGTAAGTCGACCCGCGCTAACTCTGACACCCGCTCGCTTAGCACCAGATTAAACACACGGGTAAAGCGCTTAACTCGGCTTACGGGGTGGTGGCGACCCAACAACAACATGATCAATGCTTCAGGCCGCTGACTATCAAACTGCACTTCAGCACGCCACTCGCCGTTTTCTCCCTGCCTCAAACTTGCTACTTGAAGACCCGCGCTGTGAAGCAACTTGGCCGTATCCAAGTACATCTTCAACACCTGGCGCTGTCGTCCTGTCGAACCTGCCAACCGAGGCACTACGGTAACCAGAACGTCAGGGGGTAAATTAATGAGCGCGTGTTCAACTGCTTCGCCGTGTTGGTTCAAACCTTGCCACTTAGCCAAAGCAGTTGCGGGTAGAACCGTCACACGCAGTCGATCGGGCCAAATACGACGCACTGTGGCCTGGTAGACACCAGGCATCTGCTCAAGTGCACGTGCAATCCCACCCAGATCGACCGTAAAGTAATTACCATTGATATTTTTCCAGACAGTCCGCTGCACTCGTTTGTGGTCCTTCGAAGACATGCCAGAGACGACTGTAATACGCTCGATCGTGAAATTTCCCGGCCGCAGAAGCAAATCGGCAATCAACATCATCACAACACCGAGTGTCAGCAAGGTACCAAAATAGACAAACATAACCCCTCGCCCTGCGACTCCCACATAAGCAACTCCTGCGCGCACTAGTGACCAACCATGCTGCCAACGACCGGGATGAGATCGTCTGTGACTCACGATTCCCCCACAATCTGCACTTCCGTTTCCAATTCGGCGCCACAAAATTCCACAACCCTCTCCTGTATGCGCTTGATCAGACACTCAATTTGCAATGCCGTTGCACTGCCATCGTTAATGATGAAATTAGCGTGTGCCATCGACACTCGGGCGCCGCCGCAATGCTGCCCTTTCAAACCTGCAGCCTCGATCAAGCGGGCGGCAAAATCCCCTTCGGGATTCTTGAACACAGAGCCCGCACTGCGGTCTTGTATAGGTTGCTCCCGCCCACGAGTTTGTAACAGTGTACGAATTGCGTCCTGAGCTTCTTCCTTATCGCCAGGGGTCAGGTCAAACGTCGCATTGAGAAACCAACGATCACCGTGGCCAACGACCGAACGGTAACCAATCTTGAACGCAGCCCGTGTTGACTCATGGATTTTTCCCTGCCGATCAATTAATTCCACCTTTTTCACAATGCTCCAGGTTTCGTGCCCGTAAGCACCAGCATTCATTGCCAACGCTCCACCGATGGTGCCCGGAATACCAGACATAAACCCAGCGCCGCATCGGCCCATCTGAGCGCTGCGTCTTGCAACTTTGGCGCAAGGCACACCAGCCTCCGCAAAGTAACCGCTAGAACCTGATGGAGAAGAATGTCCAAGGCCCTTATGGGTACATATCACGGCACCCCGAAAACCACCGTCCCTGATAAGTAAATTACTACCAAGCCCAACCCAAAGCACTGGGACGTGCGCTGGCAACATGGCTAAGAACATAGCCAGATCTTCGACATCTGAAGGAACGAAAAAATAATCCGCCGGGCCACCGACCCGCCAACTGGTGTGAGCGGCTAATGGCTCAGCGCATAGTAATCGTCCACGCAAGCCACGGGCCGCCTCACTGGACAAGGCGCTGAGCGAGACGTTCATGACTCAGTCCCCATATCTGATTGGCCGATAGCTGGTAACAGCATTCTTGCGCAGCGTCCAATATCGCCGGCACCCAGCGTCAACACCACATCATCGGGACGCAAGATCGGCACCAATGCGGCTTTTAAATCACTTAGATCCTTCACGAACGTAGGCGCTATACCGGTACGGCTGGAGATCGCCCGGCACAATGATTGGCCATCGGCTTCTTCAATCACTGATTCACCAGCGGTATAAACATCGCTGATCAAGAGATGGGACTCACTTGAAAGCACATCGCAAAATGCGTCGAACAACGCCTGTGTACGCGTATACCGATGGGGCTGGAAAACGACAACACGTCGTCGTTCAGGCCAGCAATTCTGTGCTGCATCCAAGGTCGCGGCAATTTCTGTCGGGTGATGCGCATAGTCATCGACCAATAAGGCTTTTCCCTGCCCAATGACGAGTTCGCCCAGCACTTCAAAACGCCGTCCAACCCCCTGGAATTGAGACAGCGTTTTCAGAATGGGCGCAAGATCCACACCAAGCTGATGGGCAATACCAATAGCCGCTAACGCATTCAGGACATTGTGCTTGCCAGCCAATGCGAGCTCTACTTCAACATTCGACTCACCGGGCATGCACAGACAGAAATACATTTTCTGTCCCTTCTGACGAATGTCCACTGCGCGGTAATCAGCGCCAAGACTGGTGCCATACGTAACCACCGGGTTCGATACGCGCTTGCGTAAATCCTGCAATACAGGATCATCTGCGCACAAGATAGCCAAACCATAAAAGGGCAATCGCTTCAGAAACTCATCAAACGCTCTGATTAACTGATCAAAGTCTTCGTCATAGGCCTCAAGGTGATCTGCATCTATGTTAGTAATTACCGCCACCAGTGGATGCAAGTGGAGAAATGACGAGTCACTCTCATCCGCCTCGGCGACGAGGTAGTCACCATCTCCGAGACGGGCACTACCCTGCGCACTCTTCACCACACCACCAACAATAAAAGTAGGGTCCAGGCCCGCAGTTAAAAGTATCTCCGCAATCAAGCTGGTTGTTGTCGTTTTCCCATGGGTGCCCGCAACTGCAATACCTCTTCTAAAACGCATCAACTCACCCAACATCTGAGCCCGCGGAAGTACCGGTATACCCTGTCGCCGTGCGGCGATAATCTCTGGATTATCAGCACTGACAGCACTCGACACGACCACTGCGTCTGCGTCCATCACTTGCGCTGCCTGATGGCCAATGGCAATCACAATACCGCGGTCAGCCAACCAGTCGGTGACAGAGGATCGACGAATGTCTGACCCTGATACCTTAAAACCCTGATCATGCAGCACCGCCGCAATACCGCTCATTCCAGTTCCCCCAATACCAACAAAGTGGACACAGTGAACGAACTCACGCACCCAAAACCTCCAAGCACTGCCTCGCAACACGATCCGTCGCATTCGGTTGAAAAAGCGCCCTTGCTTGTGCAGCCATCGCTTGTAACTGATCACGATTCTGGTCGAATTTAAGAAACATCTCTGATAACACCAGAGGCGACAGGACAGCCTGCGACACGGCCAAGGCTGCATCATTTTCAACAAGATAAGCCGCGTTCGCGCTTTGATGATCACCCGCCGCATGGGGATAGGGAACCAGCAAAGCGGCAATACCAACCGCACACACCTCCGATACTGTCATCGCGCCAGCACGGCAAATCACCAGATCGGCAACACTATAAGCAGAACGCATATCGTCAATAAACCCGGTCACTTGCGCTGCCACACCTAGTCGGTGATAAGTTGTTCGGACTACATTTAATTCAGCGCTTCCGGATTGATGGACCACAATTGGTCGCTTGTCTTCTGGCAATAACGCAATCGCTTCCGGCACTACCTGATTTAACGCCCGCGCACCCTGGCTACCACCCACGACAAGCAAGCGTAGCGCCCCCTCACGATCACGGTAACGTGTCGAGGGCGGAGGGATATTCAACAAATCCGCGCGTAATGGATTTCCAGTCCAATCAGCGCCTTTGCCAAGCCCCACAGTATTCGGAAAACCACACATAACGTATCGGGCCAGTGGTGCGAGCACTCGATTGGTTAATCCCGGCCTCGCGTTGGATTCGTGAATCAATAATGGCAACCGTGTCAGGACGGCCACTAGCCCGCCAGGGCCAGAAGCAAACCCACCCATCCCAAGCAAAGCCATCGGCGTGCGTCGTCGGATAATCTGATGAGCTTGCCACATCGCCCGGGCTAGTACGAAAGGCAACTGCAACAATCGCAACCAACCCCTGTTGCGTACTCCCCTGATATCCAACCAATCAGATTGGAATCCGGCAGCTGGTACGATGCGAGACTCGAGACCCGTACGACTACCAAGCCAGACCACGTTAATCTTGGCATCGCGCAGTTTTTCGGCAACGGCTAAGGCTGGGAATATGTGACCCCCTGTTCCTCCCGCCATCATCAGCAACGTCTTCATGGACTTCGCCTTCCACTGGTTACTGCTTCTCGGTAGACCGCAAGCACTAGGCCTATGGCAAAACAGTTGCCAATCATGCTGCTACCGCCATAACTGACCAGCGGCAATGTCAATCCCTTAGTTGGCAAGACTCCAAGATTGACACCGATATTGATTAACATCTGTAGTGCGATCAGCATGCCAACACCTTGGGCGATGCGGGCACCAAATAATTGGCCTTTTTGTGCGGCCCATCTCGCAACGTCAAACGCGCGCCAAAAAATGATCACGTAAACTGCTAATAACAGAACCAATCCAACCCACCCAAGCTCTTCGCCAATCACAGCGGCTAGGAAATCGGTATTTGCCTCAGGCAAATACGAAAGTTTCTGAACACTGGTACCCAAACCAGTGCCAAACCACTCGCCACTGGCAAACGCAATCAACGCCTGGTGTAACTGGTAACCCCCATCCAATAAATCGCTTCGCGGGTCGAGGAAGCTGGCAATTCTGTCCATCCTCTCCGGCGAGAACATCACAAGCACCGACAACGCACTCGCCGCGATGGCAAACACCCCTACAAGGTACAGCAACCGGGTACCTGCGAGGAATATCATGGCGTATGCCGTTACTAAAACCACTGCAGTACATCCATAGTCCGGTTCACGCAACAACAACAAAGCGATCACTCCTAGCACAGCGCTTGGTAATACAATGCCGGTGCGAAAATTTCTTATGTCGACACTAGAGCGACAGCAATAGTCTGCAAGCGACACAATGACAAAGACCTTGATTAATTCCGATGGTTGAAAACGCAAAGGCCCTAAGGCTATCCATCGGAAACTTCCGTTTACCTTCTGTCCAATCTCCGGTATCAGGACCAATACCAGCAAAACGATGCCAACAAACAAAAGCTGTCGATTCCAACGCTGCCACAACGACAGATTGAGCCGTGCCGTTATTAAAACGATGGCCACACCCAGCGCTGTACTAAAAACATGCTTACTCAACACCGGCAGACCGCCGCGAGGGTCAGCGTCAATACCAGCCACTGCAGAAAACACCATCACCATACTGAATCCAAGCAAAGACAACACCGCCGTCAACAAGACCGGATCCATGCCCGGCCACTTTTGCCACACGGGCAACACTCCGGGGCTACTGATCGCAGTGGTCATGCGTGACGCTCTTTGACCAACTGACGAAATACCTCACCACGGTGCTCGAAATTGTCAAACTGGTCGTAACTTGCACAGGCAGGTGAAAACAAGACCACATCACCCATGTGGGCCTCTCCTGCGGCAACATCAACCGCCTGAGCCAATCGCTCCACCTGAGTCACGCCAATGCTCGGATCAACGGAACTCGCAATACGGGTAGCATCTTGTCCAAAAACAACAAGGTGCGTAGCCCGTTCACTCAATGCCGCACTCAGACCTGAAAAATCAGGTGTCTTGGCCTGTCCGCCGGCGATCAGAACCACTGGTCGGTCCAGACCTTCAAGCGCTGCTATCGTGGCACCCACGTTGGTGCCTTTAGAATCATTAATCCATTGAATACCTCGCCAATCGCCCACTACTTCGCAACGATGAGGCAACCCATCGAATGCCCGCAAACCGCGAGAAAGCGTCTGTGGTATGACACGCGTGAATGCCAGCGCAAGCGCCATTGCTGCCAGCGCATTGGCAAGGTTATGGCGGCCGATGAGACTTATCTCGGTTACCGAGATAAGTCGTTCGTCTCCCCGAGTTAACCAATCATCACCGTTGGTGCGAACAATTCCCAGATCATCCGGCCCGGGCGGGGTATCGAGCCCAAAGGTGACCAACTCACCCGAATGGTTCGCCGCCTGTTGAACCAAGAACGGGTCTTGCCGATTAATGACCAACGTTTGACTGCCTTGGGCGATTCGCCATTTAGCCGTCTGGTAAGCAGTCAAATCAATATAACGATCAAGGTGATCAGGCGAAACATTAAGAATAGCTCCCGCCCGCAGGCAAAGACTTTGTGTGCTTTCCAACTGGAAACTGGAGAGCTCCAGCACGTAGCACTCCGGTGGCTCATCCGCGAGAAGATCCAATGCCGGTGGGCCGATATTGCCCCCAACCAAGACCTTGTGCCCCGCTACTCGGAGCAACGCAGCGAGCCACTGCGTCACCGTGCTTTTGCCATTCGAACCAGTAATACCGATGACCGGAGCCGCTACTGCACGTGCGAAAAGTTCTATATCGCCGATGACCTCTATCCCCATATCTTCGGCTTTGCGGACAGTCGGGTGATCTAATGAGACCCCGGGGCTAAGAATCAACACATCGGCAGATCGAAGATTGTTGACATTCCCTTCGCCTGTCCGAATATCAATTCCCGGTGCAATCTCGGCGAGTCGCATCGCCAACGGCGGATTTGGCTGCGCATCGACAACCGTCACCTGCATGCCTCTCCCCAACAGATAACGGGCTACAGAAAAACCTGTCGAACCCAACCCAATGATCACCGCATTTTTCCACGCCACACTCGACAAAGTCGTGCGTTGGGGTGAGATCACCATGTCGTCTTCACCGAATCTTAAGCGTTGCGATCCCGGCCAGTACCAAGACCAGGCTGATTATCCAGAAACGAACGCTGACCCTGGGTTCCGGCCAGCCCTTGAGTTCAAAGTGGTGATGCAAGGGTGCCATTTTGAACACACGTCTACCCGTTAAACGAAATGAAACGACCTGAAGAATGACCGACAGCGTTTCGATGACAAAAATGCCACCCATGATTGCGAGAACGATTTCCTGACGGACGATGACAGCAACAGTGCCGAGCGCGGCACCCAATGTCAGCGCCCCAACATCACCCATGAAAACTTGAGCGGGATAAGTATTGAACCAAAGGAAGCCCAGACCTGCACCCACCAAAGCGGCACAGAAAACCATCATCTCACCTGCTCCAACAATATAAGGGATGCCTAGATAACCGGAAAAAACAGCATGACCCGAAACGTAGGCAAAAACTCCCAGTCCTCCGGCCACCAAGGCACTCGGCAACACAGCCAAACCGTCGAGGCCATCAGTTAAGTTGACAGCATTACTTGCGCCAACAATGACAAACCACGCAAGCACTACAAAACCCATACCCAAATCGATTGCAATCGATTTGAAAAATGGCACGATCAATTGCGTCTCAACAGGAGCAATCGCAGTGTGATAAAGAACCAGTGCAGCGCTAAACCCAACCATGCTTTGCAATACAAACTTGTTAGGCGCACTCAGACCAGAAAATGCTGGAGCACGCAATTTTTGGTGATCATCCATCCACCCAATGACACCAAATCCAGCACTGGTCGCGATGGCGATCCAAACGAAACGATTGCCAAGATCAGCCCACAGCAACGTCGCCACAACAAGCGCAAATACAATTAAACCGCCACCCATAGTCGGGGTACCACTCTTCTCATAATGGGAGGTAGGGCCATCATTTCGAATTGTTGCACCGATATGCATAGACGCCAGTCGACGGATCATGATCGGACCTATTAACAAACTCAGCGCCAATGCGGTCAGCACAGCGCAGACTGCACGAAACGTCAAATAGCGGAAGACGTTGAAAAAACTATAGTCGGCCGCGAGTGTGTCGAAATAGTACGTGAGCATTAGTCGTCCATCTAACTACCGGTTTCAGTCAACGCATCGGCAACATTTTCCATTTCCGCACTACGAGATCCCTTCACCAAGCAGGTTACATCTGTACCCAGCAAACTCCTGGCTGCATCAATGACGGCATCATGACTGTGAAAGTGACTCGCTCCCAGACCGAATGCGTCTGATGCATTTTTGGCCATATCCCCTATCGTCAATAAATGATCGATTCCGGCAAGCCTAATCATGTCTCCGGCAGCGCTATGTAGATCACGCGAATGACTGCCTAATTCAGCCATATCACCCAGCACAATGATCCGTTTTCCCGTCCGTGGGGCAAGGCATTGGATAGCGACATCCAACGAAGCTGGGTTCGCGTTATAGGTGTCATCAATTAGGCTCGAGTCGGCAGCGCCGCGGCGTGGCTCCAAGCGGCCTTTGATTGGCTGGACATTGCCGAGACCGCATCGTATTTGCTCCGATGTACAACCCATCGACCAAGCAGCCGTGGCCGCTGCAAGGGCATTGGCTGCGTTGTGACGACCCAGAAGATTGAGCTTTACTTCGATCGAATCATTGGGTAATCGGATCAACAACTCCAGGGCCTCTCCGTCAACACTAACGTCGGCCATGACATCGGCCGGGCGATCCAATCCAAAGGTCAACGTGCGATGATGTCTGGCACGAGCACGCCAATACACTGCGAACCGATCATCCGCATTAATGATGGCAAGACCGTCGTCATTTAATCCAGCAAAAATCTCCGCCTTAGCGCGTGCCACACCGGTGATATCGGCCAATCCTTCCAGATGCGCCGGTGCAGCATTAAGCACCACCACCACAGACGGCAATGCAATGCGAGTCAACTTCCGAATTTCGCCCGCATGATTCATACCCATCTCAACCACTGCGTACTCGTGGTCTTCGCTCATACGCAAGAGGGTGAGTGGTAACCCGATTTCGTTATTCAGATTGCCGGCATTAGAAAGCGTTGGCCCCAACTCGCGCAGGATCGACGCCATCATTTCTTTAACTGTCGTCTTTCCGTTACTGCCGGTCACCGCAATCATTGGAATATCAAATTGGCCGCGCCAATAACCAGCCAATTGCCCAAGGGAACGACGTGTATCCGCAACCACTAGTGTGGGTAGATCAGTCTCAACCGGACGAGACGTCATCGCAGCCACTGCGCCAGATCGTTTCGCCTCATCAATAAAATCGTGACCATCATAATGATCACCTGTTAATGCAACGAACAATTCCCCCCCGTTGAGAGCTCGGGTGTCCGTAGTGACCTGATCAAATACCACGTCTCCACCCATTACATGTCCGGACACGGCTGACGCTATCTTCATCAAGTTCATCAAGCATTTCCTCGCAGCAGATTAGTTACGACCTCGCGGTCGCAAAAAGGGAATAAGGTGTTACCAATTAGCTGGCTCTGTTCATGCCCCTTGCCAGCAATCAGCACAATATCGTCTTCATCAGCGTTTTTGATCGCCTGGTAAATTGCCTTTGCTCGATCGGGTTGTCGCAACGCCTCATGACTTTCAATTCCCGCTTCGATATCAGTGATGATTTGATCGGGCGATTCACCGCGAGGGTTATCATTGGTCAAAACAATCTCGTCAGCCCAACGATCAGCCACAGCACCCATCACGGAACGCTTCCCACGATCACGCTCCCCACCACAGCCAAAGACGCACCAGATCTTGCCACTTGAGTGCGCCTTAAGAGATCGCAAAGCGCCCTCAAGCGCTACCGGTGTATGCGCATAATCCACAAACACTCGGGGATCACCACGCTCTCTTTCAAACGACTCCATACGCCCGGGTGGCGCAACGACACCAGCCATGGCATCAACAATATCCGCGGGGTGATAATCAAGAGCCAATAATGTCGCTACAACGGCGGCAATGTTTGGAACATTCACCTGACCAAAAAGGCTCGTTCTCAACTTCATCTCGCCCACGGGCGTTGCAAGCCTCAAGTAGAGACCGGCGAACGAACTGTCGACTGAAAGCGGATAAATGTCGGCTCCCTCGCGCACGCCATAAGTCCATATACGCGCGGATTTAATCGATTTGGACACCATATTTTCATGCGGGTCGTCGTGATTAATCACCGCAATGTTCAAACCGGTGCGGCGAAATAACATTAACTTAGCATTAACGTAAGCCGACATATCTTGGTGGTAATCGAGGTGATCACGGCTGATGTTTGTAAACAGAGCGACATCAAATTCAACCCCTTCCACCCGGTGCTGCGACAACGCATGCGACGACACCTCCATGCAGACACTATTGGCATCACGACCCACAAAATCTGCCAACGTCTGCTGTAACTCGATGGCATCAGGTGTCGTTAAATGGTTTGGCTCAAGTTGCTCAATGAGTCCGCTCCCGATGGTGCCAATAAATGCACTTCGACGACCGAGATGATTAAGCGCCTGAGCCAACAGAAATCCACACGTAGTCTTGCCGTTAGTGCCCGTTAATCCGACGATGCACAACAGGCGTGATGGAAATCCATAGAAGCGATTGGCAATGAGCGCGATCTTGCGACGCAGGTCATCAACAATGAAACACGGCACTGCCAATGCATCAGGCGCTTTCCATTCGGCATCACAGACTACCGCTGCAGCGCCTGCCTGCACCGCTTCAGGCACGTATTCTCGACCATCTAAACGGTCGCCACGGATACCAAGAAAAAGGGCCCCAGGTGTCACACTTCGACTGTCCAACACCAACGCTGAAATCTCCACATCTGCATCGGCCGGCACCTCGACAAAGCCAGCCAGTAACGGCTTTAACGTACGGACTGGTATCAACGCTGAACCCATCATGCCCCACTCTGTTTCGATTGCGGCGTCACAACCACTTCACGTCCTTCGGGCTCAATATCGCCGGGTATCGAGTAAAGTCTCAGCGCAGTTGCCATGATGTCCCGAAAGACGGGGGCCGCTACCTCGCCGCCGTAATAGAACTCTCCTCTGGGGTCATCAATCATGACGACCGCGACGAATTGCGGATCGTTGGCCGGCGCAAATCCGGCAAACAACGCGCGCCAATGACCTTCCAAATAACCACCTTCAGGATTGATTTTTCTGACCGTACCGGTCTTTCCTGCGACCCGATATGATGGCAGTCTGGCACTCTTGCCCGTCCCCTTAACAACAACATGCTCAAGCATCTGATTAATTTGACCCACGACATCACTTGGCAGAACTCGCTCCCCGCGCGGCAATTCCTCTCGTCGACGAATAGTGATCGGCTTCAGTACACCACCGTTAGCCAGGACCATATAGGCACGGGCCAGCTGCAATGCAGTCACCGACAACCCGTAACCATAAGATAGCGTCGCGTGCTCGCTTAAGCGCCACCGCTCTTTGGACTGCAACACCCCACTTCGCTCTCCAGGCAACTCGACCCCAGTTAACCGGCCAAACCCAACCGACTGAAGGGTAGCAACGAGCTGGCTCGGATTGAGTTCAAGCGCGATCTTGGCTGTCCCGATATTGCTTGATTTCACCAACACATTCGTCAGACTCAACACTCCATAATCGTGAATGTCTCGAATACGATGTCGATTCAACACAAGCACGCCCGGGCTGGTGGGAATCTGGGTATCGGGAGTAAAAATTCCGCTCTGCAGTGCTAACGATAAAGTAAACGGCTTAACCGTCGATCCTGGCTCAAATATGTCCGTTACCGCTCGATTGCGCATAACATGCGTGTTAAATGTTGAACGATCGTTGGGATTGAATTCGGGCAGATTAACCATGGCTAGGATCTCTCCCGTGCGACTGTCTAGCACCATCGCCGTCCCCCCAACTGCCTCGTGTTCCACCAAAGTCCGGGCCAATGCCTGATGTGCGGCGGCTTGGATACGAACGTCAATGCTTAAGCGCAATTCGCGTCCATGATGAACCGGAGAAAGCTGATCCAGGTTTTCAACGGTCTGTCCGCGCCGATCCCGACGAACCCGTTTTTGCCCTGCCACGCCACCTAGATGGTTCTCAAAAGTAAGTTCAGCCCCCTCCTGACCCTTGTCATCGACATCGGTAAAGCCAAGCACATGACCTGCGATTCGGCCAGCCGGATAGTAACGGTGATACTCCCTCTGGCGAGCCACGCCACGCACTCCAAGCCCTACAACGTGAGTCGCTAAAGCGGGGGACAAACTACGCTTTATGTAGACGAATCCTTTGTTGATGTTGCGTTCTAGAATTCGATCAATGTCTGCCGTCTCCATGCCAAGCGTATCTGCCAGGCGCGGCCAATCTGCCCGCGCCTGACGAAGTGACGCTGGATGCGCCCAGATCGCATCAACCGGCGTGCTAACCGCTAACACATGCCCGCGCCGATCAAGAATTTTTCCACGCGCAGGCACCATCTTCAGTACTCGGACCTGCCGCTCCAACCCTTCAGCCTGTAATAAATCATTGTCGATTACCTGGACATAAAGTCCACGAACGGCAAGCGCCATAGTCCCCATCACCAAACAGACCAATACAAACCAATGCCGACCCTGAAAAAACAAGTGCTTGGGTTTTTTTCTACGGTCACGTGCCATCAGTAACGTTCTCGTAATTGGACCACCATGACATCTGCAAGCGACGGGGCAATCATGTGCAGATCGCGCTTCGCTACCATCTCAACACGGTCATGTCTGGCCCAGGTGGCTTGCTCAACCTGGAGCTGGCCCCATTCGCTGTTCAGTCGATCACGCTGCTCTTCTCGTGCCACGACCTCTCGGAAGACATCACGGTTTTCCTGGCGTATATAGACTACTGTCAACGCATTCGAGAAGACGACCATGCTAAGTAGAATGATCAAGCGCATAAAATCTTCTCGCCGGTACGCTCGGCCACCCTCATTACTGCGCTGCGTGCTCGAGGATTAAGGTCCACTTCTACGCTGGTCGGCCTGAGCAACTTACCAACCAATCGCAACGTAGGCCGAATTTGATCTCGCGTGATTGGCAAGTCAGGTGGATACTCATCACCACGGGCGCAACGACGAAAAAACCGTTTAACTCTACGATCTTCCAACGAATGGAAACTGATTACGACAAGACGCCCATTAACCGACAGTAACGACTCGATCTGGGAAAGAATTACGTCGAGCTCATCAAGTTCCCCGTTTACCTTAATACGCAGCGCCTGGAACGTGCGGGTCGCCGCATGCTTGCCAGGCTCGGAGGTTGGAATGCATTGTGAAATCAATGCCGCAAGCTCTGTGGTTGTTGTTAACGGTACATGCTGTCGTGCACTCACCACAGCTCGAGCAATGCGTTTGGCATAGCGTTCCTCGCCAAGTTCGCGCAAAACCCTAACCAACTCACCTTCTTCTACCGCTGACAGCCAGTCGGCAACAGTCTCACCCGTCGAAAAATCCATCCGCATATCTAATGGGCCTTGCTTTTGAAAACTGAAACCTCGCGAAGCGTTATCGAGTTGCGGCGAAGAAACCCCGAGATCAAACACCATGCCCGTTATACGTTGGCGCAACCCCTCCCTTTCAATGATTTCCGCAAGATCAGAGAAACGCGCCTGGACCAACAGCATACGAGGTTCGTTGGCGAACACCTCGTGACCATAACGACACGCGTCGGGATCACGATCAATAGCCAAAACACGACCCGCGGGACCCAAACACTCGAGAATGGCACGTGTATGGCCCCCACGACCAAACGTCGCATCCACATAGGTTCCATCCGGTCGGATGTTTAGCGCCTCTACGACCTCTTTCACCATAACTGATGTGTGCCCGGCAGTTGACATGGGCTCTGTTGGCTTACAGCGACAATGTCTCGAGTTCTACCGGTAAGGGGCCTGGCTCTAGCTCCTTAACCAACCATTCGTCGCACCGCTTGTTCCAGCACGATTCATCCCAAATCTCAAACTTATTACCCTGACCAATCATGACTACGCGTTTTTCCAATCCGGCGAATTCTCGAAGCGGGGCGGACACTCTCACCCGACCCGCACTATCGAGTTCGCAATCAGTGGCATAGCCGATGAGGAATCTTTTAAGCGCCTGCGCTGAGGCATCGAAACTGGGCAGATCAACAACTTTGCGTTCTACCTGCTCCCATTCATCATGCGGGTAAAGCCATAGACAACGTTCACGGGTGTTATTAACCGTCAGTACCAGTCTGCCCGCGCATCGCTCCCGCAGGGGATCACGGTATTTGGTCGGCACACCGAGACGACCCTTGCTGTCCATGTTGAGCGAACTTGCCCCGCGAAACATGCTTTACCCCCCCCTAACCCAACGATCAGTCAACGCACCCATCGACAGCTCGTCTGCACAGACACAGTCCAGAGGCAACGAAGAAAATGCCGGGCCTCGTATAGAGGCCCGGCAATCACCATCGGAGGATAAGGGTGGATTGGCCGCCACCCACGGCGGTCTTTGCGGGCTTTTTAACACTTCGAACACTAGTGGCTCTCCCACACAGTTGCTGGCCAATAACTGCCTAAATTCGCAATTATTTACCTAAATTCAACACATAATTCCACAAAAAGCCACTATATTCGCGGTTGAATCCGACTGTCAACCCCTAACGTATTGAAATGCAAGGTTTTCAACAAAAGGAGTCGGCCTGTAAGCCGGGTTCTGTCAAAGGCGACCATTCATCTGGGGTGTGCGTCACCGCACACCTCTAGCGACCTACCCGAATCCGGCGCGGACCACGCCCATGGATTCCTATTTGGTCTTGCTCCGGGTGGGGTTTACCCTGCCGTTCGTGTTGCCACGCACGCGGTGCGCTCTTACCGCACCATTTCACCCTTACCAAGCAATAAGTTGTGGCCTCGTTGCCTGGCGGTATATTTTCTGTGGCACTGTCCGTCGACTCGCGCCGCCCAGGCGTTACCTGGCACCCCGTCCTATGGAGCCCGGACTTTCCTCAGTCTCGCACCGTCTACCAACGCTGACGATGGCTACAGCCGCGAAACTGCGATCGCCCGGCCGACTCCCCACGGGCGAAAATAATACCTACCTACTTCAATATCAAGCAGCACATCAATCTCGCCTTCCCGAAGACACTGCAGACAAGACTTTACGGTAAAACATATTCTTACCACCGCCTGCAATCTCGGCAGCCACTTCGGCCACCCGGCGCGGTGACAGGTGGGGCATTAAGGCCGCTACTAGTCTGTCGGCATCGGTTTCGATCGCTTCTATATGCTCCACACCCGAAACAATCAGCACACATTCACCGCGACCGACCCATTCACCGTCTTCCAGCCGGCGACATAACTCACCCACCGGTGCAAGACTGATCCGTTCATAGATCTTACTGATCTCAAGCACAAGTGAAACTTCGCGACACGGTCCAAACACCGACACCATATCAGCCAACGTGCTGGGTAGACGTCGACTGGCCTCAAAAAACACAAGGGTGCGAGATTCATTAACACAACGAGCCAAATGAGTCCGCCGCGCCCCCGACTTGGTTGGAAGAAACCCCTCAAAAACGAATCGATCTGTCGGCAAGCCACACACAGACAGCGCCGCAACCACCGCGCTGGGGCCTGGCACTGCTCTGACGGGCAGATCTTCACGCACAGCTTGTTCGACCAAGAGAAATCCCGGATCGCTCACCAATGGTGTGCCCGCATCACTAACCAGTGCGATACTGTCCTTGTTTCTTAAGCGCGCTATCAGTTCCCCCACCCGTTTGCGCTCATTGTGCTCATGTAACGATACCAATTGCGCTGAAATCCCATAGTGCCTCAACAATTTTTGAGTATGTCGCGTGTCCTCAGCCGCGACGAGATCGACGCCACCCAGTACTGCGATAGCTCGTTGTCCCATGTCGAACAGATTGCCAATCGGGGTCGCCACCACATAAAGGGTGCCCGCACTGATCTGACTGCTTAATAACTTCAAAACAAAGGTCTCCTGTCACGCGGTAACTGATCAGTCGGCCAGCCTGTGCTTCCAATGGGTACGAGTCTATCCGCTATACTCATCTCATGAGTCACGCTGTCGGAAAGCGCGTTTGCGGCGGGCTAGTGGCCAGCGGGGCCGCACTGCTGCTCGGCGGATGTGCGGCCACAACAAGCACACCTCCCGCGGGCGCCTCCAAACCACTCGCCGCGACGTCACAAGAACAGGCTACCGACATCCGTCCGGCGCCGAAAATTTCGCTTAGTTCAACCAACCCAACACAGCCTAAAACAGTTTCGGTGCTACCCGCCTGGTCCCATCTTGAATACGCCTTAAGCCAACCCAGACTTCAACGCACCAAGTCCCTGATCCAGGCAACCCAGCGACTACTCGACCAGGGCAAAGCCCAAAAAGCGATCGCCCTGATTCACACCTATCGAAAGCGCCGAAACAAAGAAAACACGCTTGCTATCGAATACCTGCACGTGCGGGCTCTCACTCTCGCCGGCAAACCCGAAAGCGCGCTCAATCGCCTGCACAATTCAGCAAGACTCGCTCATCGCAAAGCGCGTGACCAACAGACATACAATCGCCTAGAACTCAATCTACTGCTAATACTCGGTCGATATGACGATGCATTACGAATGGCAGATCGTCTCGGGACATTGCCTTCAAGCCCAATACTACGAGGCAACGGCTACAAACAACTCTGGCAACATTTGAAAGGACTGTCCACACAATCGCTACGCAAACTGCAGGCGGACACAACGGATCTCGCGCTCCTACATTGGATTCACCTGGTTGAAGTACACCAGCAACATCGTTTCGATCGGTATGGACAGTCCCTCGCGTTGGCCGATTGGCAGAAACGCTATCCTGATCATCCTGCCAGTCGATATGTACTCCCAGCACTGGTGGCGGATGCGCCTTTCCAAATGGAATATCCACGCCAGATCGCCTTATTACTGCCGGTAAACTCACGCTACCAGGGAGAGGCGCAAGCGTTTCGTAGCGGCGCTCTCTTCATGCACGAATCGGACAATCACCCCAACCGGCCGACAGTCAAGGTCTACGACACAGGGTTCGCGCACCAAGAAATTCGGGCTATCTATGAGAAAGCCATCGCCGAGGGTGCTGACTTCATCATCGGACCGTTGGGTCGGCAAGCAATAGATCAATTGGTGAGCAACAAGCGTTTTCCAGTACCGACCTTACTAATCGGGAACCCTACCCACCCAGGCTCAGTGCCCCCCAATGTTTATCAATTGGGGATGGCACCCGAGCAAGACGGCGTGCAGGTGGCCCGCCGCGCTTATGCAGCCGGTCATCGCCGCGCATTGATCATATTTTCAGCGTCAGACTGGAGCCGCCGCGTGTCCACTGCGACCAGTAACGATTGGACGCGACTCGGCGGAAAAATCGTCGCACAAACCGCCGTACCTGTGACTAGCGACCATTCCGCTCAGGCCATTCGTCGCCTTTTTCACCTGGATCACAGTGCCGCGCGTGCCGCTGCGCTTAAAAAGGTCCTGACCCATCGCCTATCGTTTAAGGCCATACCTCGCCGCCGACAAGACGTAGACGTCATCTTTCTGTTCTGCAGTCGACCACAAGCCCAGGTGATCAATCCCCAGATTGACTTCCTCTATGGTCACGATCTGCCCGTATTCTCTACCAGCCACCTCTACCACGGAACACAGGATCGCCTGACTGATCTCGATCTAGGCGGCATCATCCTGGGCGACATGCCCTGGATTCTTCGTAGCAACGGACCTCGCCCATTCCGCGCGGGCGGGAGGAACAACCCAAATACTTACCGCGGCACACCCCTTGACCGGCTTTTTGCCCTGGGCATGGACGCCTATGCCTTGAGTTCCCGAGTCATCGCTCTACGAACCATACCCGAAGCTCGATATGCAGGCTTCTCGGGCCAGCTCAGTTCAGATGCAAGCGGTGTTGTCCGGCGCAAACTGATGTGGGCTGAATTCGAAAACGCTAAGTTGATTGCGATGCCCCAGCCCAATACAAGTCGAAATGAAGGAGACTCTTATCTCCACCGTGGCGACGATAGTTAATCAAACTCGTGCGGCACTGGGCAGAAAAAATTGCTTGTGAAACTCTCCAACAGAAAGGACTACAGTTGATTGATCATAATTTTTCCACTGCCCTCGGTGAAATTGATCTGATTATGCAAGATGGTTCAACACTTGTTTTCATTGAGGTTCGACAACGAAGCTCAGCGGCTTATGGCTTGGCGGAAGAAACCATTGGGCATAGAAAACAAGAAAAAATCAGGCGCGTTGCCGACCAGTTTCTTCAACGAAAGAGTAAGGGTTATGATCAGCAGTGTCGCTTCGACGTTTTCGCCGTTAACGGTGACCAAACCAAAAAAACCATTCGATGGATCAAATCGGCCTTCTGACCTCAACAAGTGAGCGCTTCCTACCCAATGAATAAAAAACAACGCATTCAGGAGCACTTCGATAGTGCTACTGCCACGATCCAGGCGACACGCAACGCACTGAGCACCGCTATCGTTGAGGCCGCCGGCGCCATGTCATCAGCGCTGGACAATGGCAATAAATTGCTGATCTGTGGCAATGGTGGCTCAGCGAGTGACGCCTTACATTTTTCGGGAGAACTGCTTTGCCGCTTTGAGCGAGATCGGCGTGCGCTCCCTGCTATCGCACTGCCAGCAGACACCGCGACGTTGACCGCAACGGGAAATGATTACGATTTCAGTCAAATCTTTGCCCGACAGGTAGAAGCGTTTGGCCAACCCGGAGACCTGTTGGTCGCCATCACCACTTCGGGCAATTCAGAAAACATACGACAAGCAGTAACGGCTGCCAAAGCTGCCGGCGTTGGCGTCATTGCGCTGACTGGGCGAAATGGGGGCCAACTGGCCGAGGAACTCGACGCTAATCATTTGGAGTTACGAGTACCCGACACATCAACTGCACGTATCCAGGAATCACACGCTATAATCATTCACTGCCTGTGTGATCTGATTGAACTGCACGTCACGGAGAATTCAGGATGACTCATCCATCCAATCTGCGCCAACACGTCTGTGGTATCGCCCTGATGGGACTGTCGGCGATATTCATCAGCGGATGTGTCGGTATTCCCATTGCTGGCTTAGTCGGTGGCTCCGCCATTGCGATTGATCTTTCACGCGATAACCGCTCAGTCGGAACCTACCTTAACGATAATGTTCTGGAAGCAAAAATTAGTAATGAGATTCGCTCTGATGCCATGTTGTCTTCCTCTCAAATTCATGTCAGCCCAACCGTCATCAATGGCTTGGTGCTATTGACGGGCGAAGCACCCAAACGTACCCATATCGACCGCATCCTTGACATTGCCAAGGCTTTTAAAAACACACGAAAAGTCGTCAACCGAATCGAGTTGGCCGGCAAATCGACCCTCGCGAGTCGAGCAAACGATACTTGGATCACGATGGAAGTTAAAACGGCACTGTTTCATGCGGAAAATGTGGATCACCTGCGCATCAAAGTGGTCACCGAGCGCGCCCATGTCTATTTAATGGGGCTTGTCTCTACCGAGGAAGCTGACGCCGCAGCTCAGGCCGCCCGCTCGATCAACGGTGTCGCCCGCGTGGTTAAGGTCTTCGAATACCTCTGATTGCACGACAGTACAGGCTGCGATCACTTCCACCTATCCCCTTGACTACCCGCGCCACCGACAAAATTCTCCGCAATCCCCAGGATCTCAAGACAATCCTGCCATTGATTTCGCGCCCGCTGGTGTTCACCAATGGGTGCTTTGACATTCTCCACCGAGGACATGTTGATTATCTCGAACAGGCAGCTGTTTTTGGCCGGACACTACTTGTGGCTGTCAATGGTAATGACTCAGTCCGACGTTTGGACAAAGGTCCAGGCCGTCCATTCAACGATCTTGAAGACCGAATGGCCGTTATAGCAGCGCTCGAATGCGTTAATTATGTGGTGCCTTTCGATAGCGACACGCCCATCTTACTGATCTCAAAGGTTCGACCAAATCACCTTGTCAAGGGGGGCGACTGGGATACCGATCTGATCGTCGGTGCAGCAGAGGTCTTGGCGGGAGGGGGTGAAGTGCACAGCATACCGATTCGTTACCCGGTTTCGACGAGTAGTTTGGCCGTGCGGATCCAGGAATTGAGCAGCAAAAAATAACTTCTCAAAGTCTTTCAAATAGCTGAGGCGCGGAAAACTGATGACTAACAATCCACTGAACTTAGTAAGTCAGAAACCAACAAGCGATATTCAGTTCGGTATGACAGATTGCGAATCCACAGGCAATAAGGGTTCTAGTTCAGATAAGACCCGTCGGTAAATGTCACGCTTGAAAGTCACAATCCTATCGACTGGAACCCAGTAATCCACCCAACACCACGCATCAAACTCGGGGTGCGCCACTGTGTCAAGACAGACATCCTTGTCACTACCCGTTAATTCCATCAAGAACCAAATCTGTTTCTGACCCAAAAAAGATATTTTCCCTCCACTTGTGTAGTGCCTGGGAAGGTCATAATGCAGCCACTCATGCGTTCGCCCGACCAAACGGACTTTGGAAGGCGACAGCCCCACCTCTTCGTAAAGTTCGCGATAGGCCGCCTGCTCCACAGTCTCTGTTGGTTCGATACCCCCCTGAGGAAATTGCCATCCATCGTGCCGCGCTCGACGCGCCCATAGGACCTGTCTATCGATGTTGCACACAATGATGCCAACACAGGGTCGATATCCATCCCCATACTCAAAGTGTCCCACTGCGGCCTCCCGAGGGCTTTGGCCTGTCACTATCCACGCGATTCTTTCATGAGTTGCCCTACAACGTAAATGAACCCCTGTTGGAATTCCCTACACGAGGTCGATCAAACGAAGTGAGTCTTACTCATCAGCATTTACCAAAAAATGTGTTTTAGCAAACGTTACAAATGCTTCGATTGCCCGGGAGCGAAATTTCTGACGTTGGTAAACAATCCTGAATGGCCGTTTGATGGGCGGATCCAGACTGACACCGGCTAAACGACCGAGCAAACGTTCTTTTTCAATGGTTGCAATTGACATAATTGATATACCAAGGCCCGCCGTCACCGCACCTTTAATCGCTTCCGGGCTACCAAATTCCATGGTCACATTAATGTCAGAAAGATCCACCCCCTGCGAAGAAAGATAAGCAGTGATCACCTCACGGGTACCTGATCCTTCCTCACGCACAATAAAGGGGTAATCGAGCACTTGTGTGACTTTCAATGATTCAACCTCGGTCAGGGGATGACCAATCGGCGTCACCACCACTAACTCATCTTCCCAGCAAACTTCGGTTTCGAGATTCTTATTGGCCACAGGCCCTTCTACAATGCCTACGTCGATGTCACTGTCCTCCACCATATGGATGACGCTAACCGTATTGGCAACGAACAAACGCAGCGCCACCTCCGGAAACTGTGTCCGATATTGACCGAGTAGCGGCGGCACAACGTACTGACCGATCGTCATGCTCGCGCCAAGAACGAGCTGACCACCCGCGCCGCCAGTGAGCTCACTAACCGCATCGTCCATCTCGATCTGCAATCCCATGATCTGGTCCGCATACCCCCTCACCATCTCACCAGCTACGGTCAGACTGATCCGGTTGTGCGTGCGATTAAACAATCGAGTATTAAAGTGCTCCTCAAGTTGACGAATCTGAAACGTCACGGCAGGCTGCGTCATGTGCAGGGCATCTGCAGCCTTAGTAAAACTAAGTAATCGAGCCACTGTAGAGAAAACCTGTAACCTACGATCCGCCATGTTTCATCATTCCTCGCTACTACTGCTGGGTCGCCCTTTGAAAACGCGCTAAACTTTCGCCACTATCCAATGCCCTTGTTGCACATATTCGGGCCGTTGACCAGTCAGGAACCCGCCCCAGATGCAACAAACATAGCGATGCACTGTACAAAAGCCCCTCCCTAAACGGACCCACCTCTCCGCCCAACGCACTGAGCCCTTGTCCCACACAGTAATCGACGAGTCCACCATGACTTTCTAAGCGCTCCTTATCCACCGGCCAAGGCACCGTGCGCGTCACGGATATTACGCCAGCTGTCTTTGGATCAAGACGCATCTCCTCATCCGGCAGCCCATCTTGGTAGGAAAAGCACTTGGATGCCTGATTCAATGACGGGATCACGCCCCCTTCGATTCCCCTCACCACCATCGCTGATGAGTAACCCGCTAAGCGGGCGAGCTCAGTGTAAATCGGAGGATACGGCTTGTGTACATAACCTGTCATCAAGTGAGTCCGTTTTGCCCGCATTGGTCCGAGCAATACTTCGAGCGTTGTCAGACACGGTCTCTTGACGATCCGGGTACGTAGCTCCAACAGACGATACAAAGCAGGGCAAGCCTGACTCTGATCAACGTAGCTCCAGCCAATATCATTATTGGTTATCTGGCTGGCGGCTGACTCGAGCGTCATATCAACCGGGCAACCCGCAGCGCCCAGCACGCGGTGCGCAGTCATACCATATTTGGGCCCCATCGAACTCACACCGTTAGTAACGGTAGGCACACCACATGCAGCGAGTAATGGCGGTAAAAAAGGTGCGACGGGAACACCTCGAACATAACCGTCAAACGGATCCGCTATGTCGATTATGTCTGGCACATCAACCTCAACTGTCTTCGTTCTCGCGAGCAAAGCTTGCAACACCCCATGCAATTCCTCGATTGTCTCGCGTTTCATGCGCAGGGCAATCAGAAAAATAGCCGCCTGCACCTCGTCCGCCCGACCATCAAGAATGTACTCCATCCCCAAACGCGCGTCCGTCACGCTGAGGTCCTTACTGAGGGCTGGGCCCGTTGCAATCTGCTGCAGGAATTGACGCATATCACGGCTAACGGTCGTCGCGTCTTGGTCATAACTATTGTTATCGGATTTATTGATCATAAAGCCTTCTATCAAATCACTTTGCCAATCGCACGTGGCCCACACAAGGACTCGCGTTCGATAATGCCAGATTACTGTCCGCAAGTACTCTGACTCGACTGCGAAGCGGCCTCTAACCACAGGGCACTTCATTAACTTATGGTCTAGACTCGATTATCTCATCGCACTGTCCCAATGTTATCGGCTTCCATTTTGCGCGACATATCATTATGAAGATTGTAGTCGACCAGATTGACTGTTTTGAGCGCCCGTTCAACCTGCGCCTGCCGTTTCGCTACGGCATTGTGACACTCGAAAAGGCCATTCAAGCCTTTGTGCGTATTCGAGTGTCAAATGCCACCGGCCGATACCAAACTGGCTGGTCGGCTGAGGTTATGGCACCTAAATGGTTTGACAAGACGCCTCACCTCAGCGATCAAGCCAACGAACAGCAATTACGGGAATCGATTCGCATTGCCGCATCGACTTATGTCAAGGGCGATCCCCTAACCCCGTTTGCCTTGCATGCATCCAGATATCGGACCATCGTCGACAATGCCAGACAAATCGGCCTTAACCCACTGGTTGCGTCTTATGGACAGGCCCTGCTCGACAGAGCAATTCTCGACGCGTGTTGCCAAGTGAAAGGAATTAATTTTTTCGATGCCATCAATACCAACCTACCAGACATCAAACCCAGCGCACTCACCACTGATTTTTCTCATTTTGATATGGATCGACACTTGTCCACTCTAGTGCCGCGTGCACAACTTTGGCTACGCCATACCATCGGTATGGCGGATGCACTAGACGATACGGATCTCATTGGTCGCACAGTCCCTGACGATAGACTTCCGGTAAGCCTGGAACAGGTCATCTCCGTTCATAAACCCCGCTACTTTAAGATCAAACTAAGCGGCGACGCCCTATTTGACCGCGACCGCCTGAACCGCATAGCGAAAGCGCTTGGTTCTGCATCACAGCACTCTCGCTTCAGCCTAGATGGGAACGAGCAATACGAATCATTTGATGAATTTCATGAGGCCTTTTTACAGTTTAGAGATGATCCTTCTATTGCGTCTTTCATTAGCCGATGTCTTTTTATCGAACAACCAGTAAAGCGGGAAAACACATTCTGCCGAACCACACGAATACCAGCCACCTTGCCACCGGTAATTATCGACGAGGCAGATTCAGGACCGGACTCGTTTGTTGAAGCACTCCAGCTAGGGTATCGGGGTGTCTCCTCTAAACAATGCAAAGGGATTTACCGGAGCCTAATCAATCACGCCCGTGTGCGTATCCACGGTCCGCATTTCCTAATTACCGCTGAAGATCTGACCACCCAAGCCGGCATCAATGTGCAACAGGACCTGGCCCTCGCGGCATTACTCGGTATCGAACATATCGAAAAAAATGGACATTTTTATGTCAAGGGGATGGCCGGGACCGGGGCCGACGAACAGCGCCGCTTCCTTCAAGCACACCCGACCCTTTACCAAGAGATCAATCAAACCACCCACCTTCGTATTAGCGACGGGAAAATCGATCTCCGCGACCTCAGCGGACATGGCTTCGCTACCCAAACCTACCCCGACTTCAAGCAGAGTACACCCGTTCTCCACATTAACTAAACGAACGTATAGTTAATGTGAAAAGAGGCTATGCCTTGTGTACTAACAAGAAGTGATCTTATAAGACATTTTCGTTTTATCACTTCTATACTATTGATAAATAAAAAAAACCACCAAATCAATCTGGTGGTTTAATAAAAAGGAGGAGGCTAGAAAATAGTTTTTCACTAAATCTCTGGTATACAGTATACCTTTTGTTGGTCATGATAACAATACCTAACGAGTTCGTACCCACCGCTGAGCGCCGAGAATCGCCTAGGAATCTGGCGATCGCCCCGCATCCGACGCAACACAGTCCTATATGATCCCACTCGATGAACGAAACCGAAGAAATTGATCTTGCCAGTGGCCTCGCTGCTTTTGAATCCAAACACTTCTCAAGCGCCATGCAATATCTATCGCCCCTCGCTAAGGCAGGGAACCCAGAAGCTCAATACCGCGTCGCAATTATGTTGCAAAATGGCTTAGGCCACGTCGCCAACGAAACACAAGCTTTCACCTGGCTACAACAAGCAGCTGAACAAAATCACGGCCTTGCACAGCACAGCCTCGGTTGCTGCTACCTTACAGGCCACGGTACGGTCAATGATGACGAAGCCGCCGTTTACTGGTTTCAGCGCGCCGCCGAACACGAGCTGGCCGGCGCTCAACTCGCACTCGCGGAACTCTACGAGCAAGGCCGCGGGGTGCCCGTTGACCTTGCCAAAGCCAACTGGTTGTATCGCCAGGCCGGCATTTAGCCTCTGTCGAAGCAAGTTACTTAAACAATGACGTGACGCTTTCGTCGGCTACATTAATTAGATCGATCTACTCTACGCAGCACCATGGATTTCTTCCCCGTTTATCTAAAACTAACCGATGCATCCTGCCTTGTAGTGGGTGGCGGCGAGATTGCCGAAAGGAAAATCGATCTCTTACGGCGCGCCGGGGCCCGAGTGACTGTGGTATCACCAACACTGACCCGCGCATTACGCATTGCAAAACATGAGGGAGACATCACCCATCAAGCAATGTTGTTCTCTGCCGATGCATTAGAGGGGCAGTCGCTGGTCATTGCCGCCACTAATGAGGAGAACATCAACCGACAGGTTGCATTGGCCGCAAGGCAACAAAATATTCCCGTGAACGTTGTTGACCGCCCAGATCTATGTAGTTTTATCGTCCCGTCTATCGTTGACCGATCACCTGTGATTATTGCTATCAGCACTGGCGGGGCGTCACCCATACTGGCCCGACTGCTCAAATCTCGGCTTGAAACGCTTATCCCTGCCGCCTATGGACGTCTCGCGGCACTGGCCCGGACTTTTCGAGCAGACGTGCAAGCGCGATTTAGCAACGCGCGTGACCGTCGAATTTTCTGGGAAGAAATGTTGCAGGGGCCAACTGCCGAACTGGTATTTGCCCGCAGAGAATCTGAAGCCCAAGAATCGCTCAAACAGGCATTGCGCACCACTGACCCGACACCGCCACCGCGTGGTGAGGTGTATCTCGTCGGCGCCGGACCCGGCGATCCTGACTTGTTGACTTTTCGCGCACTCCGACTCATGCAACAAGCAGACGTTGTCCTTTACGATCGACTAGTCGCGCCAGCTATCGTCGACCTAGTCCGCCGTGATGCAGAAAGACTATATGTCGGAAAGAAAAAATCGGATCACTCATTACCCCAACCGGACATCAATCAGCTGTTGGTCGAATTAGCCACCAGTGGTAAACGAGTGCTTCGCCTCAAAGGTGGCGACCCTTTTGTATTCGGCCGTGGCGGAGAAGAGATTGCTGACCTGGTCAACGCGAAGATTCCTTTCCAAGTCATCCCCGGCATTACCGCAGCTTCCGGCTGTGCCGCCTATGCTGGAATTCCTCTTACTCATCGTGATTTTGCCCAGTCCTGCACATTTGTCACTGGCCACTTAAAGGGTGATGCGATCGACCTGAATTTCAAATCACTGGCTCAGCCTGATCAAACCGTTATTGTCTATATGGGCCTGACTGGACTGGAGGTAATTTGCCAAGAGATGTGCGCTCACGGTGCGCCTCCAGACCTGCCTGCTGCCCTGATCGAACAAGGCACTACGGCGCAACAGCGTGTAATTGTTGGTACGCTCGCCTCACTTCCTCAACAAGTGGCCGCTGCGAATGCCCACGCTCCGACCTTGTTGATCATCGGCAAAGTGGTCACGCTACATGACAGTCTGGGATGGTTTCGGCCAGACGGTGAAAATGATACGGCCCTATCGCTCAGACCAGAACTATCTAGTCAGGGTATGACCTGAAAACCGGCATCTTTCGACTCATATTCTATGGTTAATTTTCAGGACATCGGGCCTAACAACCTCAAACCAGGCTCAATGCAACGAATCGAGTTGAATGGCCTGTATATCTTGATCGCAAATATCAAGGGAGCGCTCTACGCCGTACAAGACACCTGCACTCATGAAGATGCCTCACTCTACCAAGGGGTCTTAGAGGGAAACTGCGTCCGTTGTCCGTTGCATGGCAGTCGATTCTGTCTCACTAATGGTCAAGCCATCGATGATCCAGCAGAAATTGATCTCGCCGTTTATTCGGTCTTCACTCGAGACGGGCGAATCTTCGTCTCAACTTCAGCATAATACCCATCGACATTAATGAGCGGTACAGTCCGCGCCTAACTGGGAGGCCTACTCCGTTGACTTCTTCACCCCCGCGAGAGGGCAGCCTCGACGCGCCAACCCGTTACCCCATTGATTGGCAAAACCCAGCGTTTTTAGACGAACAAGAGCTCAATGAGGAACTAGAAAGGGTTTTTGATATTTGCCATGGCTGCCGACGGTGCGTCAGTCTGTGCCAGGCATTTCCAACCCTTTTCGACTTAGTTGATGAGTCCAGCACCATGGAAGTCGATGGCGTCGATAAAGCCGACTATAAGAAAGTAGTAGAACACTGCTATCTGTGTGATTTGTGTTACATGACGAAGTGTCCTTACGTTCCACCTCATGAATGGAACGTAGATTTTCCTCATCTAATGTTGAGAGCCAAAGCTGTGCGTTTCAAGCAGTCAGGCGCGCGCTTTCGTGACCGCGTGCTCACCAATACAGATCAGGTGGGGCGTTTGGCCAGTCTTCCGGTCGTTGTCAATGCAGTTAATGCAGCCAATCGATCCACACCTCTGCGGGGGGTCCTAGAAAAAACGCTCAAGATACACGCAAACGCCAAACTGCCGGCCTACCACAACCCAACCCTCAGGCAACAGTTGCGTAACCACGAACCGCACGCCACCGAGGCCATCGAAACAACTGATCGGACTCAAGGTAAAGTGGCCCTGTTCGCAACCTGTTATGGCAACTACAACGCCCCAGAACTTGCCTTGGATCTGGTACGGGTGTTTGAGCACAACCACATCCCCATGACATTAGTCAGGACCGAGCAATGCTGCGGCATGCCCAAATTCGAACTGGGTGACCTCGATGCCGTTGCGCGGGCCAGTGAAAACAATCGAGACTCGCTAATCGAAATGATTGATGCCGGCTGGGACATCGTTGCTCCTGTTCCTTCCTGTGTTTTGATGTTCAAGCAGGAACTGCCTCTAATGTTTCCCAATGATGTCGATCTTCAGCGCATTCGAAAACGAATTTTTGACCCCTTCGAGTACCTTTATCTTCGACATCGAGCCGGGCTTTTGAATATAGAGTTTAAACACCCCTTGGGAACAGTCGCCTATCACGCCGCCTGCCACCAACGCGTACAAAACTTTGGTTCTAGAACAAAACAGATTCTTGAGTTGATCCCCGAGACGAAATTAGTCACGATCGAGCGCTGCTCAGGACATGATGGAACTTATGCTGTTAAGTCAGAAACACACAACGCCTCGATGAAAATTGTGAGGCCGATCGTTAAACGTATACAAGCGGTTGCGCCCGATCACTATGGTAGTGATTGTCCGATAGCGGCTACACAACTTTGGAATGGGCTGGGTGGCGACACTCCCCCTCGACATCCTATCAGCCTACTGCGAATCGCTTACGACCTCTAACCATAGTGCCGCCGCAGCAACAATCATCCCCCCTAATGAGTTCGATGATCTGCCCCACTGTCGAGCGCACTGCCCAATTCGCACAACGCGGTAACCAAGTTGAGTCGATCCTGAAGCACCTTGGTTTCGACCAATCCCTGTTTTTCCTGGGGCGAGAAGGGAAGACTCGATCCCAGTGTATCGATCAGTTCGGGGGCACCCAATTGATCTAGGGCGCCCCACTCCACCGTCATCGACCGATGTTCTAGGAGATGCTTAGCAGCAGCCAACAAACGACCGCTTCCAAGTTCTGTTTGCTCTTCTTTTAAGTCATGACAAAACCGGTCCCAAGATATCTCAGCCAAGCGATATCCCCGCTCGACCGTCCGTTCACTCACTACATCAAATCGGCACAAGCCCCCAAGCACAATCAGCAAACGGCTATCGCGGGTTTCACTGAAACTAACGATACGCCCAGCACAACCTGTCTGATGCAGCGCCGGTTCAGGAGTCGGTGAATCTGGCAGCGGCTGAATCATGCCAATCAATCGGGCATCCGCGAGCGCATCAAAAACCATATTCAGGTACCGCGGTTCAAAGATGTTTAACGGAAGTTGCCCATGCGGCAACACCACTGCTCCTTCTAAAGGGAAAAGGGGGAGCGTAGCAGGCAACTCATCAAATTTCGGTGAAAAAGCGTTTCTCATTATGGTTGGAATCCTAGCACACAGATATGAGCTAATAATAAAGAACCCATCAAACATAAAAAAGTGATCTGTCTATTCCACGCACGAGTACTTCGCATAACGTGAACAGAATAGAATCCCGCTATTGCCACATTAACGAGACGAATACCATTGTCAGCAATTGCCATCATTGGCTGGGGTTCCTTGTTGTGGGATCTAGATAATCTAACGCCTTTTGTTCAAGGTGACTGGGCTATTAATGCCGGTCCTCGTTTGCCGCTTGAGTTTTCCCTTGTCTCTCGCAAACGCCTTGGTGCACTGGCACTCGCTATCGACGAAAAGCATGGAGCGTATTCCCCCTCATCCATCATCCTCAGCGTGCACTCGGACATCATCGAAGCACGATCAAATCTTGCGGCTCGTGAACGCACCCCCCTCGACGGTATTGGCTTCATTGATCTCGAACACCAGTCGAACTACTCTATATCGCTAACGACAAAAACATTAATCTCCTCATGGCTAAAGCAAAGCGGTTTGCAAGGAGTCGTCTGGACTGACTCACCACCCAACTTTGAAAACCACACCAATCAACCCTTCAGTGTGGAAAATGCCAAACGCTATCTTCATTCTCTCAGTGAACCTTCCTTGCGTGAAGCCAAACGGTATATAGCCAAGGCCCCGATCGGAGTCCAGTCACCGCTACGCCTTTCGCTCGCACAGGAGACATGGTGGCAGGACATCATTTCACTGTGACACCCGACGCCCCTTCAACAACAAACCGAAGACCCATTATTGATGGGGAAACTCTCTACCGGGGACGATTTGCGCCCTCACCCACGGGGCCACTGCACTTTGGCTCCATCGTGGCAGCAGTAGGAAGTTACGCCGATGCCCGTGCGCATAATGGGCAATGGCACCTTCGAATTGATGACATTGATGAAACACGCACAGTGCCAGGAGCAGAATCAGCCATACTCCAGACTCTCAACGTGTTGGGGTTTGAGTGGAGCGGTTTACCCACCCGGCAAAGCCACAAGAAAGATCGTTATCTGGACATCGTCAATACGCTTCTCGATCAGAACTACGCGTTTCCCTGTGGCTGCTCACGGCGCGACGTGCAAAGATGCGCTCAGCCACAAAACACGACAATGATTTATCCCGGGACCTGCCGCGAAGGGTTGCCACCAGGACGTACCCGCAGAACCATACGGCTTCGTGTGCCCGATACCACATCTGTGATGATGGATCGCTTCTTGGGCCTCTTTGAACAGAATCTCGCCAGAGAGGTTGGTGACTTTGTCGTCCACCGCGCAGATGGGTTTACCGCCTATCAACTCGCTGTGGTAGTCGATGATGAAGACGAAGGGATCACCCACGTGGTGCGTGGAGCTGACTTATTGTCTTCCACTCCGCGCCAGCAACTGCTTCAAACCTACCTCGGATTTACAACGCCGACTTATGCGCATCTCCCAGTGGTCATCGACTCCGCTGGTCACAAACTGTCGAAGCAAAATGCGGCTCACCCAATCCCAGACACGCACCCCCTGCTCGTTTTGATCAACGCATGGCAATTTCTCGGTCAGGTAGCGCCAAGTCAGGTCGGCAATGTCGATGAATTCTGGGAAGCGGCAACTTGTCTTTGGTCGCCTGAACGGATTCCGCAACTGAAGTCCTACCCGATGCCACGCCTCGATGCGGGGTATTGATCTCCGTCAGCATTGAGCCCAAGGTAAACCATCGTATCGCCACCCAGAAATCCCACTACGGTGAGCATGCTCATTCAAAGGACCTTCGAAGCCGTCAATGATTGAAAAAACGTTGTCCACTCCGGCTTCAATCAACACTTGGCCAGCAGCTTTCGAACGCTCACCCGAACGACAAATCAGAAAAATCAGATCTTCCCGCTTCACTTTTAGATCGGCCACCACTGGCAGCAAATCGCGTACCTGAGCAGTAAAACAGGGGTTGGGTTCCCAATCAGGCTCATCGATGTACGGAACATGTACGGCCCCTACCGGATGCCCGACAAAAAGAAATTCCTGCGTCGATCGGATATCAATTAGACGAATTGTCGAATCAGACTGCAACCAGCGCCACGCGGCACTCGCGGTAATAAACGCCACACCAGATGCCATCTTGCTGGTACCTGATCGTGGTAATAAATCGTTGTGGGTCACCATGTGATTGGTAGCATGAGATAAATTGTCGCCGCCATTGACCAATCCCAATGGGCCAAAAAGACCATTTCCTGCTCAGCAAAAAATAGCCGGCCATCTATGCCTAGTCAATAGGGAAATAGAAAATACATCTATTTTCCTTATTTATTTCGTATTATATGTGCTATTTTCCTCCTTAAGATAAATTTCAGAGCAATTTTTTATGGATCATATCGATCGGAAAATACTCCACCTGCTGCAGAACGATGCCAGTCTTGCCATCAGTGAAATCGCTTCACGGGTTCACCTATCAACCACTCCCTGCTGGAAACGCATTCGAAGAATGGAACAGGAAGGTGTGATCCGGAAACGGGTTGCCCTTTTAGATGCAGAAAAAGTGGGTGCAGGGTTTACGGTGTTTGTCTCGATTCGAACGAATCAACATACCAAAGCCTGGTTCGACGAGCTATCCAGTGCCGTTAGTGATATGCCGGAGATACTCGAATTTTATCGTATGGCTGGGGAAGTGGACTACCTGCTTCGTGTGGTGGTGCAAGATATGGGAGGCTACAACGACTTTTATACGCGACTAATCGGTCGTCTGCCTCTTGCGAATGTAACAGCAGGTTTTGCCATGGAACAAATCAAGTACACGACAGCACTACCACTCTCTAGTGTTTAATGATCGATGTCTTCATGTCGGTATGTTCTACCCCGCTGTTAGCTAACCGTAGACAACCAAACATCTATAATTACGATGGCGCTTAATTATTCTTGGCTACATGCGGATCTAACGCAACAGCGTCAGGCTTTCAGTGTCAGGCATTTCTCTCCATATCAAATGGTATCGCACGCTGACTACGTTCCCAGGCAATACCTGGCCTGCGTCAATCGCCTTAAATTCAATCCACGGATCGAATTGATCCACTCGCCACAAATGACTCGCCTTATGCGCCACTAATACATCGTTTGAGCGTTTTATCATCGCCGCTAATTCTTTGCTTGAAACCGCTGACATCACGACAGTTTCTTGGCCGTGCAAGTCCCGTAATACAATTTCTAAGTCAGTGATCTCCACATAACCCGGCCTGTCACCCGGATCGAGTCTCAACCTGAACCGTACGCCGTCCGTTTATAGATATATCGTGTGTTGCGTCTACACCTACCTGATAGAAGCCAGACTCATCCAACTCTGTTTC
>JAKUQS010000023.1 GCA_022451485.1 Gammaproteobacteria bacterium | reverse complement strand
TGCCATAGGAAAACCACATTCCAGCAATACCACCGATGTTGATGTTGGAACCGGAGCTACCGCCGTCCACATCAGACCAACCACCGGAAATCTTGAGGTCACCCATCTTTGTGCCAAAGCCGATACCGGTGTAATCGCTGTCGCCGTTGTCCCGCCAGGCCATGCCATACTTCAACGCACCCATGCTGCCGCCGAAACCAACGGTCGCGCTATCCACGTCATCGCCGCCACTGCGCATCTGTCCATCAATGCCAACTGACAGCGCGCCCATGGAGGTCTTATAGCGAACCGAATTATTCATTCGGTACTGACCCTGGTAGCCCTGGCCACCAAACGCATTCGACTTATCGATATGGGTACCAACCATGCTCCACTGTGTGCTCCACTGGGAACCCAGGCTGACACTGCCCCAACCGCCTTTAATACCGACTTCGGTCAGGCGATTTCTGGAACCGCCACCAATTGAACCGGCACCTGCATCGACACAAAACTCATAGGTGACATAGGCCGCCTGGCCGTTACCCAGATCTTCAGATGCCTTGAAGCGAAGACGCGAACCACTGTTCTTGATTTGCCACGTTGTGTCAGTGCCGTCACTTGCGCCTTGCACTCCAACGCGGATCGACCCTGAGACAGCGACATCGGCAATAGCGACCGGAGCCGCCAGCGTGCCGGCAATCGCAGCTGCAAGCAATTTCTTGTTCATCTATGAACTCTCCTCAAAATTAAAATTTAAATGGCCTTTTGTACAAAAGCAGATGAATTTTGACGAATCGTTGGCTCAATTGCAACAGCTGTTGTTAAAGAACGACGAAGATTAGGGGCAACTGTTGGTAAATAACAACAGTTGCCCCTGACCTTCTGGCTGGATATGCCCACCCGCTTCCCTGACTCGGCGAACATAGGCCATGCCTTACGTTAGAATGCAACAAAATGGCATAAAACAGTTTGTTCAGTAGTGTCTGGTCAGCCCCTCCGCGGCCCGGCTACTCTGGCAAGGGTCGCAGTCGCGCATTACATCATCCAAGGAACTATCGCATTGAATCTGATTAATCGAGGGATGTGCTGTGTCACGGCGGTGATAGTGCTGGGGCTGACGACTGGTTGCGCCTCCACCGGTGACGCAGTGGTTGGCGCTAGTCGGTCAACGGCAACGTCCGCTGCGTCTGTCGGTGAGATCAATCAAAGGATGGAAGAGGGCCCGGGTATTAACTTGACCGCCTTCTTTCGAAACCCACAAGGGACCCTCAGCCCAAGTCCCGTGGTGGACGATGCGGAGTATGCCGAGTACCTGGAGTGGAAGCGCTGGCAGGAGTTCAAGGCTTACCTTGAGTGGCAACGTCAACGTCAGAGTGATTGACCCTTCTGATGTGTTTCAGTGAATGATTAGACCCGGTGGGTTTTTGCTCGTTGCCGCTAATATTTGAGTCGCTCAAAGATCAAAGACAGGATTCGATCGCCGGTTTCACTTAGATTCCCCTCAATGTTCATCACATCGACAACGGTGTTGGCTCCCTCAGGTAACAATTGCACTCGATAAGTGCTGGCCGGTGTGATTGCATCTTTTTCCCAGAAGGCAAGTTTCTTAATCAGAGGGGTCGAGTCTGGCGCATCCGGATCAGCGTAACGGATGACAAAATCGAGTGCCTCTAAATTTTTCTCGGGTACAGAAAAACCAACCTCCCTCAGCACTTGATCAAGGCGTTGCCAGGCAACGGTCGGACCGAGCGGCAAGGTCAATTGCAGTCGACCGGCGGCTCCCTCGCTAAGCGAAATTCCTGACACACCTTTTCGACCGCCGACCACATGTTGTTCGCGCTCGCGCGCAAATGTTTTCAACTGTACGGCGAGTCGGGCAACGAAAGCGTTTGCTGTTGCATCAGTCAGCGCGGTGTGGTCGTCGTCATATACTGCAGCGACAACCATTTCGTTCTGTTGTCGCAACTGGAGTTTATAAATGATCGGTTCTCGTTGCCAGAATGCGAGCCGTTTTAGTCCTTTTCTTTCACCAGCCGGCACGCGAGTATCGTAATGAATGCGAAAAGTCCAGGTGGCGCGGGTGATGTCGAGCGTGTGTAGGCCCATATTGAGGACGGCTGTATCGACACGGTTCCAACTGTTGTCCAGTGTGTCATCGATCAGTATCAGCTGCTGTCCACTATCATCCAACGCGGTTAACACGCCCCGTTTGCTAAGGAGTGTTCGTTGTGCTTCTTGTTTTGCCGCTTTGAATGCTGAAAAATCAACAGATTGTGACATGCCTTCTTGCGCTCGCCACTTAAGAAACTCGTTGTATTCAGCGCGTTTTTCAAAATTCTTAAATGCGCCAAAGGCTTTCAGTTGCTCACCGCTGGCACGTTGTCGGACGGCATCCGACAGGCGGATGCTTTCGTTTGCGCTAGGGGCGGTGAGATCAGGGGGTACGGTGAGAGACTGATACCCAGCGTCAAGCCGCTCTGGAGCATCGAGAGAATCAAGCGATTGGCAGGCCGCAAGCAACCATACACTGCCTAGTGACATCAAAGTGATGGGGATCAGTCGCTTTATCAACATGACTCCCCGATGGTTTCTAACAATGCCACTGGGTATCTCTTATTTCGGATAGTTTTATTAAGCCTGTAACTAAACGCTATTATAGGTCCAATTCTGAACCGGCCACGGGACTCGTGCATTCACTGGCAGGGGCTCGGTGGGAGGCCTATCTTGACCCAATTCACTGCGAGTGATGTTGTCACGGGCCTGGTCCTGGCCGGTGGGCAAGCGCGTCGTATGGCCGGTGAGGACAAGGGTCTGGTTTCGTTAGGCAATCGCCCGATGCTTTCCTGGGTGCTCGAGCGTTTTGCACCTCAGGTAGACGAAGTCCTGATTAGCGCCAATCGTAATCTTGACCGTTATGCAGAGTTTGGTCGGCAGGTAGTAACGGATGAGATGACCGGATTTCTAGGCCCGCTTGCAGGGTTGGCCGCAGGCCTGGTCACATCCCGCACACCGTGGTTGGTTATGGTGCCGTGTGACTCACCATTTCTGCCCCATGATCTGGTCATGCGCTTTCTTGATGTTGCCGCAGAATATGATTCACCGTTGGTGTGTGCACATGACGGCAACCGGCTGCAGCCTGTATTCAGTCTTGTGCACACCCGTCTGCTGGCTGATCTGACCGAATACCTTAATGCAGGTGAACGCAAGATTGATCGATGGTTTGAGCGCCATCAATGGCGGCCAGTAGTTTTTTCCGAACACAACGACATATTTTTCAATGTCAACTCACCGCATGATCTGAAACAGGCTGAAGCCCGCCTGCTTGCTGATTAGCACGATTCCACCCGAATGAAATGGGTTTTTTTGCCTGTGGCTGTTGAATACGGTTAAATGGAAGAGCTGAGCGCTTCAGACTGCAGCGCAGGCATCAAGGGATTCTTTTTGGTATCACATATGTTCAAAAAATTATTGGTTGCTAATCGCGGTGAGATTGCCTGCCGTATTCTTGAGACGGCTCAGCGTCTTGGGATTGCAACGGTCGCCGTGTATTCGGAAGTCGACGGCAACGCGCGTCACGTCGCGCTAGCGGATGAAGCCGTCTGTATTGGTCCTGCGCCGAGCGCAGAAAGTTATCTCGACATTGATCGGATAGTTGCTGCCTGTGTTGAGTTGGAAGTCGACGCTGTCCATCCGGGTTACGGATTCTTGTCTGAGAATGCACGTTTTGTCTCGGCACTTGGTGAGGCGCGCATCACCTTTGTTGGCCCGACTGTTCATGCGATTGAGGTCATGGGGGACAAGATTGCCTCACGCAAATTGGCGCTTAGCGCGGGATTACCGGTGGTGCCAGGTCACGATGAGGCGTTGGCAGATGTTGATGACGCATTGCACCAAGCCAGCGTGATCGGTTACCCGGTGATGCTTAAGGCAAGCGCAGGTGGGGGTGGTAAGGGGATGCGGATCGCCATGGATGAAGCGAGCTGTCGTGAAGGCTTCGAGCGTGCGCGTAGCGAGGCGCAGTCGAGTTTTGGTGACAACAGAATCTTTGTGGAGAAGTTTATTGCTGAGCCCCGCCATATAGAAATTCAGGTGCTGGCGGACCAGCATGGACACTGCATTCACCTAAATGAGCGGGAATGTTCCATCCAGAGACGACACCAGAAGGTGATCGAAGAGGCCCCTTCGCCGTTTCTGGATCATGCTAGCCGTCAGGCTATGGGGGAGCAGGCACTCGCGTTGGTGCGGGCGGTCGATTACTGTTCGGCCGGCACGGTGGAATTTATTGTTGAGCCTAGTGGTGATTTCTATTTCCTGGAAATGAACACGCGTCTGCAGGTTGAACATCCGGTGACGGAGTACATCACTGGATTGGATTTGGTTGAATGGATGCTAAGGATCGCGGCGGGCGAGTCCTTGACGCTTAGTCAGAAGGATATAGGCATCTCTGGTTGGTCAATGGAAGCCAGGTTGTATGCTGAGGACCCCTCGCGCGGATTCTTGCCGTCAACGGGTCGACTGTCTCGTTATCAGCCCCCGTCAGCGGGTCGACATGTCCGGGTCGATAGCGGTGTTGATGAAGGTGATGAAATCGGTATTTATTATGATCCGTTGCTGGCAAAGTTGATTACATACGGTGATAGCCGTAATGAGGCCATTGCCCGTATGCGTACAGCGCTGGATCAGTTCCGAATCGATGGTGTGGTAACTAACCGATTAGCTTTGGCAGCATTATTTGAGCACGAACGATTCTTTACGGGGTCTTTATCTACGGGTTTTATTGACCAGACCTTTCCCGATGGTTTTGGGGCGCTGGTGCCGAGCAATGAGGTGCGGCGCCGTATGGTCGGGCTGGCGGCTGTTCTGCATCATCGACTCGAGAGGCGGGCGGTGGTTAATGACATCGTGTCCCCGGGTCGGTGGGAGTACAGCGTGCGTTTGGATGACTCGCGTGAACAGGTAGAGGTGCTTGAAACCCGCCAGGGTTATGAGGTGTTACTCGGGGGTGAGCTCATGGTCATTAAAACGGGGTGGTGGCCGCCGCAGCCAGTGGTGGCATTTGAAATCGACGGCGCCGAATTTTTTGCCCAATTTGATTGCCATGAAATGGGTTATCGCATGCAACACGGATCGATCTTGCTGTCGCTGCGGGTGTTACCGATGCATGTCGATGCCCTGCTCGACAAGATGCCGACTAAGATATCGTCAGAGTTGACAAATTATGTGCGATCCCCGATGCCTGGATTGCTGGTTTCAATTGCAGTGAGAGTGGGAGATTCGGTCAATGCCGGTGATGAGGTGGCCATCATCGAAGCCATGAAAATGGAAAACTCTCTTCGAGTAGAACGTGATGCAGTCGTAGCCGCAGTGCACGCAAGCCCTGGGGAGACTTTGGACGTGGATCAACCGATTATTGAGTTTGAACCGGATGGGGAATGAGCCAGGGTAGGATAGACGATCTGGTCGAGGCACTGATGGGCGGCGACCGTCGGGCATTAGCGAGAAGCATTACGCTAGTGGAGTCGCGACGTGTCGAGGATAGAGAAGATGCAGGAGCAGTTTTGTCCCGCGTGATGCCGCTAGCGGGTGGTGCACTCAGGGTCGGTATTACCGGTGTGCCTGGCGCTGGAAAATCGACCGTGATTGAGGCATTGGGTAATGCCGCAATCGACTGCGGCCGTCGGGTCGCGGTGCTTAGCGTTGATCCGAGTTCCACCATCAGCGGCGGATCGATCCTTGGAGACAAGACCCGCATGGCGACACTGTCCCATCAACCGCAAGCATTTGTGCGGCCGTCTCCAACAGTGGGCCGTGCCGGGGGTGTGGCACCGGGGACTCGCGAGGCAATTTATCTTTGTGAGGCCGCGGGGTTTGATTTCATCATGGTTGAAACGGTAGGTGTTGGCCAGTCTGAACTACACGTCGCTAGCATGACTGATATGTTTGTGCTGTTATTGTTGCCAGGTGCCGGGGATGAGCTTCAGGGGATCAAGCGCGGCGTGATGGAATTGGTGGATCTGGTCGCGGTGAATAAATGTGATGGAGAACTCGCTGCGGCCGGGCAACGCACCGTGGCCGAATTCTCGCAGGCACTCCGTTTGATGCCTAGCCACACGATCGACTGGACCGTCCCCGTAATGGGCGTGTCTGCGTTAACTAGCGAAGGTATTGACGACATGTTGGAAACTATCATGCGGTTTGGTGCGTGTGTGCTCGAATCGGGAGCACGGCGGGAGCGCCGCAACGATCAGGCGCGGGAATGGCTGTGGGAAGAAATCCGCCAAGGCCTGCTGGAACGGTTTTTTTGTGACCCGGCACTTGAAGCTCGCGCGAGGGAGATTGAAGAGAAGGTTGTCGCTGGCAACTTATCAGGTACAGCTGGCGCAAGTCGCTTGTTAGATTCCTCTTTGAAAAAGTCACACTGAGCGCAGGTAATGATTGGTCATCTTAATCACGTAGCAATGGTCGTCCCTGATCTCGATGCGGCGGCACGACTTTACCGAGATACCCTGGGTGCGAGCGTGTCGATGCCTGTCGAACTTCCTGAGCATGGGGTAGTGACCATCTTCGTAGAACTGGGTAATACCAAAGTGGAATTGCTTCATCCACTGGGGGCGGGGTCACCTATTGCGCGCTTCCTTGAGCGACATCCGGATGGGGGTATTCACCATGTGTGTTACGAGGTCGAAGATATTCATGCCGCTCGTAACCGGCTCCAGCGCGATGGCTGCCGGGTATTGGGTGATGGGGAGCCTCGTGTCGGCGCGCACGGCAAGCCGGTGTTGTTTCTTCACCCAAAGGACTTTTGTGGCACTCTGATCGAACTCGAACAGGTTTAGATCGTCACCGCGGAACGCTAGTTGGTGTGGTTCGCAGGGATTCAGGATTTCTTCTGTCGAGGCAAGTACAGGTCGGTAATGGTCCCCTCGAAGGCCTCTGCTGCCAATGCGACGGTCTCCGACAGCGTTGGGTGGGGATGAATTGTGAGGCCAATGTCCCCTGCTTCACAACCCATTTCTATGGCCAGAGTTACTTCGGCGATCAATTCACCGGCGTTGGGGCCAACGATCCCGGCACCCAGGATTCGGTGACTGTCCGGATCGAACAGTAATTTGGTCATACCCTCGCTGCGCCCCATACCGAGTGCACGGCCACTGGCTGCCCATGGGAAAGCGCTTTTTTCGTAGTTGATCGACTGAGCCTTGGCTTCATGCTCGGTCAGTCCGACCCAGGCGACCTCAGGGTCGGTATAGGCAACGGATGGGATCAATGTCGAATCGAACGCGCTGGCTTCGCCTGCGGCCACTTCAGCAGCCACTTTGCCTTCATGGGTGGCCTTATGTGCCAGCATCGGCTGACCCACGACGTCACCGATAGCAAAAATATGCGGAACATTAGTACGCTGTTGGCGATCGACTGCAATAAAGCCGCGTTCATTAATGGTCACGCCAGCACGATCTGCATCCACATGAGCACCGTTCGGTTGACGCCCGATGGCAACGAGTACGCGGTCGAAGCGATCTTCCGCAGGTGCTTCAGCACCATCGAATGACACGACCAGTGCGTCATCGGTCGCCTCGATGGATCGCACACGGGTTGATAGGTAGATGTCGCTCACCTGCGTTTTGAGACACCGTTGCAGGGGTCGTACCAAATCAGGATCGGCACCGGTCATTAATTGGTCCAGCATCTCGACCACGGTGACATCGGTTCCGAGCGCCGCATACACGGTCGCCATTTCCAGACCAATGATGCCGCCGCCGATGACCAGTAGGCGTTCGGGTATATCTACCAGCGCCAGTGCGCCGGTGGAATCGATGATGCGATCGTCATTCGGTAGACCGGGCAGCTGCGTGGGACGTGAGCCCGTCGCGATAATGGCCTGTTTGAACTGAACGGTCGTGGCACTGTCGTTGTCGTTAACGAGGAGGTGGTTTGGTGATTGGAAACGTCCTTCTCCTCGGAGCACGGTGACCTTCCGTTGTTTGGCGAGGCCGTTGAGGCCACCGGTTAATTGTCCGACGATTTGTTGTTTCCATTGCCGTAATCGATTGAGATCGATGGTGGGTTGACCAAAGCTGACGCCAAATGCCTGCATCTCATCAGCTTCGGTAATGACACGAGCCGCGTGTAGCAAGGCTTTCGAGGGAATGCACCCGACGTTAAGGCACACTCCGCCGAGTACGGGAAACTGTTCCACCAGCGCAGTGTTAAGACCCAGGTCAGCTGCCCGAAAAGCTGCCGTATAGCCGCCTGGTCCTGACCCCACCACCACCAGGTCAAACTCGTGGTCCGCATTGCTGATGGGCACATTGTCCGCAGCAACTTTTGGCGGCGTAGTTTGTGAGTCAGAGTCCTTAGCTGGCGGCACACTGTGTGTTGCATCAGTTTCAAGGATAAGTACGGGGGAGCCTTTCGAAATGACATCGCCGACCTGAACCAGAATAGTGGTCACCGTACCGGCTGTTGTTGAGGGTAAATCCATGGTGGCTTTATCACTTTCCAGAGTGATTAAAGGCGATTCGACCTCAACGCGTTGCCCGACGCTCACGATAATTTCAACCACGTCGACGCTGTCGACATCACCGATATCGGGCAGTTCAATTGTCAGAGTGTTGGTCATGAGTAAAAGTTCCAGTGAAACCCGGCCTAAAGTAGGACACGCCCTATGTCTTCAAGAAGGGATTTTAGGTAGACCACAAAGCGTGCTCCTTCGGCACCATCAATGGCTCGATGGTCATATGAAAGGCTCAGTGGCAGCACCGATCGAGGTTGGAACGCCTCGCCGTCCCACAACGGAACCACGCGTTTTCGTGCAACACCGAGAATAGCCACTTCGGGGGCATTGACGATCGGTGTGAAAGCAGTGCCACCGATACCGCCAAGGCTAGAGATCGTAAAGCAACCTCCTTGGAGATCATCTGGTCTAAGTTGCTCGTCGCGGGCGCGTTGGCTGATGTCAGTCAGGGCCTCGGCGAGTTGCAGAACGCCTTTGGTATCGACGTCACGAATGACCGGGACAAGTAGGCCCTGGTGGGTATCGACAGCGACACCAATGTGGCAATAGCGCTTAAGAATAATATGGTCACCGTCTAGGGATGCGTTAAACCGGGGGAAGTGGGCCAGCGCTGCGGCGGTGGCTTTGAGGATGAATGCCAGTAGGGTTAAACGCACATCGGCGCCGTCGGCTTCTTTGGTTAATGAGGCGCGAAATTTTTCAAGTTCTGTGACGTCGGCTTCTTCGTGCTGTGTGACGTGCGGTACGTTGAGCCAGGCCCGATGCAGGTGCGCGCTGGAAATTTTTTGGATGCGCGATAACGGCTGTCGGTCAATATTGCCCCAGCGACTGAAGTCGACTGTCGGTAGCGTTGGGATTCCGCTCTCTGAAGGATGCCCGACGTCGCTTTTGATCGGACCGGCGTCCGCTACAGAAAGAGCCGATTTGACGAACTGGGAGAGATCTTCCTTCAGGATTCGACTCTTCCGTCCTGAACCCTCGACTTGATCCAGGTTGACACCGAGTTCACGTGCCAGACGGCGAACCGCTGGGCTGGCAAGTACGGCGCCAGTTGGCCCGGTTGGGAGGGGCGGCAGCGAAGGTGGCGGCTGATGTTCAGCAGCTCTCGTGGCACTTGGCGGTTGGTGTGATGGCGGGTTGGCCGGTTCGGTATTGTCCTGAATCGGGAGTGCATCGATCGCGGACTCTTCCGGGGTTTCTGTGGTGGTTGATCGGCCGGGCGCGGTTTCGCTGATATCAGTTTGAATCACAGCGATGAGGCTGCCCCGAGCAATTTTATCCCCGACGTTAACGACCATTTCAGTCACGGTGCCACTAAAAGGTGCTGGCAGGTCCATCGTTGCCTTATCGCTCTCAAGGGTGATTAGCGGTGTTTCTTTTTCGATCACATCCCCAGGTTCAACTAGAACCTCAATCACATCGACTGAATCGAAGTCGCCGATGTCCGGCAGCAGAATTTGTTCAGAAGTACTCATTAACGCTTATATCGTGGTGGGATCAGGCTTTGCAGAATCCAGAGAGTATTGCTTGATAGCATCAGACACAGTCGATGGCGGGACTTGGCCTTCGTCTGCCAGTGCCTTGAGCGCGGCCAGTGCAATGTGCCAGCGATTAACTTCAAAGAACTGGCGTAATTGGGCGCGGGTGCCACTGCGACCAAAACCGTCCGTGCCCAGCACTACGTAGCGAGCCGGCACAAATTCTCGAATCTGATCGGCGTAACTTTGCACATAGTCGGTGGCTGCAATAACCGGAGCATCGTCGTTTTCTAGGCACTGGGTAACATAGGCATTTCTGACAGAACCTTCAGGGTGATAGCGATTATGCCGGCTGGCGGCACGACCATCACGCGTTAGTTCATTGAAACTGGTTACGCTCCAAATGTCCGATTGGACTCCATAATCGCGCATCAGTAATTCGCCTGCTGCGAGTGCCTCGTTCAATATGGTGCCGCTTCCCATGAGTCGGACTCGGGGCGTTGCCTTACGAGCCCGGCGTGCTTTTTTCAGCAAGTACAGGCCTTTGAGGATACCTGTTTCAGCACCTTTGGGCATCGGTGGGTGAACATAATTTTCATTCATGACGGTGATGTAGTAGTAGATGTTTTCCTTTTGACCAAACATGCGGCGCAGTCCGTCTTGCACAATGACTGCAAGTTCGTAGGAAAACGCGGGGTCGTACGAAACGCAGTTGGGAATCACCGAAGCCAGCAGCTGACTATGTCCATCTTGGTGCTGCAGTCCTTCCCCGGCCAAAGTGGTTCGTCCGGCGGTACCCCCGATCAGAAAACCTCGGGCCTGGATATCGCCAGCTGCCCAGGCCAGATCACCGACCCGCTGAAGGCCAAACATTGAATAAAAGACATAGAAGGGCACCATGGCAATTCCATGATTGGCATAGGCAGTGGCAGCGGCCATCCACGACGACATGGCGCCGGCCTCGTTGATTCCTTCCTGCAACACCTGGCCCTGTTGATCCTCGCGGTAATACATCAGCTGATCGGCATCTTCAGGTTCATACAATTGACCGAAAGGAGAGTAGATCCCCAACTGGCGGAACATGCCTTCCATACCAAAGGTCCGTGATTCGTCTGGAACAATAGGTACGATACGATCTTTGATCTCTGAGTCGCGCACCAGGCTTGTCAATATACGAACGAACGCCATCGTCGTTGAGATCTCGCGCTCGCCAGTTCCGTCTAGAAGACTCTGGAGCGCGTCCAACGGTGGGATGGGCAATGGCGGAGCAATATCGCGACGCGCAGGGAGATATCCGCCCAGTTTACGACGACGTTCTTTTAGATACTGTATTTCCGGACTGTCCTCGCCCGGTCGGTAAAACGGTGCGGACACTACCTCTGCGTCTGACAGGGGAATGTCGAATCGATCCCGAAATGCAATCAGGGCGTCTTCGGCCATCTTCTTTTGCTGGTGGGTGGTGTTCTGGCCCTCACCGGACTCGCCCATCCCGTAGCCCTTTACCGTCTTTGCCAGTATCACCGTCGGTTGGCCGGGGTGTGATACCGCTTCGGTGTAGGCGGCATAAACTTTGTGTGGGTCATGTCCCCCGCGGTTGAGTCGCCAGACATCCTCGTCAGTCATGTTAGCGACCATTGCCAGTAACTCGGGATGTTTGCCAAAAAAGTGTTCGCGAACGAAGGCGCCGTCCTTGGATTTGAAGGCCTGGTATTCGCCATCAATCGCTTCGTCCATGCGCGCTTTGAGGAGACCATTGGTATCGCGCATGAGAAGTGGATCCCAGTACGCTCCCCATATCACTTTGATTACGTTCCAGCCGGCACCGCGAAACTCACCTTCTAGTTCCTGGATAATTTTTCCGTTTCCACGCACTGGACCATCTAACCGTTGAAGATTGCAATTGACGACGAAGATCAAATTGTCCAATCCTTCCCGGCCGGCGAGGCCGATCGCACCCATGGATTCAGGTTCATCCATTTCGCCGTCACCGATAAAGGCCCATACCTTCCGTTGGCTGGTGTCAGCAAAACCGCGGTGATGGAAATAACGGAGAAAACGGGCCTGGTAAATAGCCTGTATCGGCCCAAGACCCATTGAAACTGTTGGAAATTGCCAGAAATCAGGCATTAACCACGGATGAGGATAGGATGACAAGCCTTCGCCGCTCACCTCTTGGCGAAAATGTTCCAGCTGCGATTCGCTGAGTCTCCCCTCGAGATAAGCGCGCGCATAGATACCGGGAGCGGAGTGGCCTTGGAAAAAAACTAGGTCACCACCGTGACCCTCTGAGGGGGCATGCCAAAAGTGATTGAATCCCACGTCGTACAGGGTGGCGGCGGAGGCAAAACTTGCAATGTGCCCGCCCAATTCCGAACTGGTCCGATTGGCACGAACAACCATAGCGAGAGCGTTCCACCGAATCAGGGAGCGGATTCGCCACTCAAGCGAGGCATCACCGGGAGAGATGTGTTCGGTGGATGCAGGAATCGTGTTGACGTAGGCCGTATGAGGGCGATAGGGAATTTGCGTTCCTGTGCGCCTGGCGTGATCGATTAATTCCTCGATTAGAAAGTGGGCACGTTCTTCACCATCGATGGCGAGTACTGCGGCGAGTGAATCGATCCACTCCCGGGTTTCAACGGGGTCGAGGTCGTTCGCTTTGGCCCGAGGATCCATTATTCGGTTTCCAGAGTTCAGAAAATAGCGTGCCGTTGCGAGAAAGATTTTCGGCAAGGCCTGTTAACCAGATGATACCGCTTATGGCGATGCGGATTCCCCGTTGTTGAAGTGTTGGTCGGACCGTGGAGCCGCGCACGGCGGATTTGTTGGGCTGATTCGAATCCCCTCAGATATCAGGGTATTGTCAATACTGCAACCGTTCTCCTTAAATACGCATTTTAGTACGAGATAGTTGACGAGTTAATGTCCAAGGGTACGCCGCATGGCGGACTGCTGATCAAGGCGCCTGGAAGCGGACGTGTTGCGGCACACAATCGGGGTATCGGAGCAAAATGCGATACGAGGGCTGCGCGAGGTGAACTCCTTGACTCAAGCGGCATCAGTGATTTTTGCAGGGGCTTGACTAAGGTAGCAGGATAGCGCGCGCATACGACTGTTATGGGCCCACTCGATGCCACAGCGCAGGTGCTGAAGATTTGCAGACAAAAGGATGAATTGAGTGCAATCGACAGCGCGTTAGCGTGGCCCACTCTGTGCGGCCATGCTTGCGCCTGGTTTATTTGCGTGGAGTAGCTTGGAGAGAAATTGTCCGGTGTGTGATCGCTCATTTGCGGCGACCACTTCTGGAGGACCGGCGGCCACCAGCTGACCGCCGCGATGACCACCTTCGGGTCCAAGGTCAATAATCCAGTCTGCTGTTTTGATTACGTCGAGATTATGTTCAATCACAACAACCGTGTTGCCTTGATCTCGCAGCCGGTGAAGCACGCTGAGCAACTGACGTACATCATGAAAGTGCAGGCCAGTGGTGGGTTCGTCCAGAACGTAAAGCGTGCGGCCGGTGTCTCGCTTCGAAAGTTCCCTCGACAACTTAATGCGTTGTGCTTCGCCACCTGACAGCGTAGTGGCACTTTGTCCCAGTTGGACGTACCCAAGACCCACATCAATGAGTGTATCGAGTTTTCGACGAATGACTGGGATCGCCTCAAAGAAGACCACCGCTTCTGATACTGTCATCGAAAGCACTTCGCTGATATTGCGCCCGTTATAGCGGATATCCAACGTTTCACGATTGTATCGGGCGCTGTTACAAACATCGCAGCCGACGTAGATGTCAGGAAGGAAATGCATTTCCACCTTAATCAGTCCATCACCCTGGCAGGCCTCGCAGCGCCCGCCTCGAACATTGAATGAGAATCGACCGGGTTTGTAGCCGCGGGCCCGAGACTCGGGCACCGCCGCAAACAATTCCCGAATTGGAGTAAATAGTCCGGTATAGGTAGCTGGGTTGGAGCGAGGCGTTCGGCCGATGGGCTTCTGGTCGATTTCGATCACCTTGTCGATGTGCTCTAGCCCTTTTATCTTTTTGTGTGGCTCCGGACGCAGGCGGCTATTGTTCAGTTTGTGCGCGGCAGCAGGGTACAGTGTGCCGTTGACCAGCGTGGATTTGCCTGAGCCGGAGACACCGGTGACACAAATGAACAGACCGATAGGGAAATCAACGTCGACAGAGTCAAGATTGTTTCCTCGTGCTCCTTTGATAGACAGCGCTTTCTTTTTGTCCACTGGGGTTCGTTCAAGGGGTATTTTTATTGAACGTCGGCCACTTAAATATTGGCCCGTTAGTGATGTCGGGTTCTTGCGAATCGCATCGGGTGGGCCTTGTGCTACGACCTGACCACCATTAGCGCCGGCACCAGGCCCAAGATCAACTACGTGGTCAGCATTCAGTATGGCTTCTTCATCGTGTTCAACGACGATGATTGTGTTACCTAGATCCCTAAGGTGGAATAAGGTTTCCAACAGCCGACCATTGTCGCGTTGGTGAAGCCCGATGGATGGTTCATCCAGGATATACATGACGCCAACAAGGCCCGAGCCTATCTGAGAGGCTAGTCGGATACGTTGTCCCTCTCCACCGGACAGGCTTTCTGTTGCCCGATCGAGAGAGAGGTATTCCAGTCCAACGTTGCAAAGAAAGCGCAGCCGATCGCTGATTTCTTTGATGATGGGTGTCGCAATTTCGGCATGGTGTCCCGACAGATTGACGGTCGTAAAAAAAGACAATGACTCTTCGACCGGAAGGGTAGTGATGCTGTTGATCGGGTGCTCCGCTACAAATACGTGGCGCGCCTCCGTCCGAAGGCGACTGCCTGAACAAGATTCGCAGGTCTGATTTGTCAGGTATCGACCGAGATCTTCGCGCAGCGTTGGCGACTCTGATTCATGGTAACGGCGCTGCATATTCGGCAGTACGCCTTCAAATGAATGTGTCCGTCGACGAGAGCGGCGACCGTGTGACCGTAAATATTTGAATTCGATGCGCTCACTACCGCTGCCGTTAAGAATGGTATCGCGCACGTTTGCAGGCAGTTGATCGAAGGGTTTTTCGATATCAAAACCGTAATGCTCAGCTAAACAGTTGAGCAGATTGAAGTAGAACGCATTGCGCCGGTCCCAGCCGGCAATCGCGCCGGCCGCAAGGCTAAGCGAGCTGTCATGGACGACTCGATCTGGGTCGAAAAATTGTCTTGCGCCAAGGCCGTCGCAAGTCGGGCAGGCACCTGCCGGATTGTTAAACGAAAACATTCGCGGCTCGAGTTCGTCGAGACTGTATCCGCAGTGTGGGCAAGCATAACGTGCGGAAAAGAGCAGTTCCTCACCACCCACACCTTGTTGGTCGACCAATTGGATGACTGCTATATCGTTTGCCAGGGCCAGTGCTGTTTCAAAAGACTCAGCCAGTCGTTGAGCGCTGTCTGAATGAACCACGACGCGGTCGATGACGACGTCAATCGAGTGCTTTTTTTTCTTATCCAGAGCGGGTGCCTCATCGAGTTCATAAACGGTGCCGTCAATCCGTACACGGACAAAGCCCTGACTCCGCAGGCCCGAAAGCATTTGCTGATACTCACCCTTGCGGTCGCGAATAATCGGGGCTAATAGGAGGAGTCGAGTGTTTTCGGGAAGCGCTAACACTCGATCGACCATTTCGCTCACCGCGGTGGCGGTAAGCGAGACACCGTGATCTGGACAACGGGGATCGCCGACACGTGCATAGAGCAGTCGCAGGTAGTCGTAAATTTCTGTCACGGTGCCGACAGTTGAGCGAGGGTTATGAGAGGAGGATTTCTGTTCGATGCTGATGGCTGGGGAAAGTCCTTCGATCAGGTCGACCTCAGGTTTTTCCATTAAGGAAAGAAACTGCCTAGCATAGGTTGATAAGGATTCGACGTAACGGCGCTGGCCCTCCGCGTAAATTGTGTCGAAGGCGAGAGATGACTTCCCAGAACCAGATAGGCCGGTCAGTACAATAAGGCGATCGCGGGGCAGATCAAGAGAGATATTCTTGAGATTATGCGTCCGCGCGCCCCGTATCTTTATCTCTCGCATCATCAGGAATGGCTCGGCAAAACTGGTAATATTAGAACGTGTTATGTAGCCGACACAAAGTTTTGACGTTAAGCGATTGGACGCAGCGAATGTGCCGGATCTACCTTTGTTGGTTTGGGCTGCTTTTCCTGCCAGTGAGTTTTATGCGCGTTTGGCTGTGAGCAGTGAGTGAATGTAGCCCCTGACAATTCATACCCTATTGAATGGAACCGCTAAATCATATTGAGCGTCGCGCGGTGTCTGCGCTGGCCCTGATATTCGGGTTGCGTATGTTTGGCTTGTTCCTCGTTTTACCGGTATTGGCGCTCTATGCCGATGGTTTACCCGGCGCCACACCGCTAATGGTGGGATTGGCTCTAGGGATTTACGGATTAACCCAAGCTATTTTCCAGATTCCCTTTGGCCGGTTATCCGATCATTTTGGCCGTAAAAGATTAATCGCTTTTGGATTATTATTATTCGCACTGGGCAGTGTGGTATCGGCTGAAGCCGTTACCGTGTCAGGCATTATCGTGGGGCGCGCGTTGCAGGGTGCCGGGGCGATAGCAGCCGTGGTGCTGGCCTTGTTGGCTGACCTGACTCGTGAGCAGCAGCGAATCAAAGCGACAGCGCTGGTTGGGGGCATGATCGGTGTGGCCTTCCTGACAGCCTTGATGGGGGGCAGTGTGTTGGAAGGCTGGATCGGAGTGCCCGGCTTGTTCTATCTGGCTGCTTTTGCAGCGTTGGTTGTTATGCCGGTGCTGTGGTTGGGCGTGCCAACACCACAGCATTCAGGGAATCTAATTTACTCAAGGCATCGAGGAGATTGGAGTAGCGTCTTCTCTAACTGGCATCTGCTGCGGCTAGACCTTGGTGTGTTCGTTCAGCATCTCTCGTTAATGGCATTGTTTGTTGCAGTGCCTCCCGCCCTTGTTGATGTGTTGGGGTTAGATTCACTCGATCATTGGCGTGTCTACGTTCCAGTGCTGGTCGCTTCAGTAGTGGTCATGCTGCCGTTACTGTTGTTGAGTATGCGTAGTGGACAATCGTATACGGCATTTCGTGTGGCGCTTTCTTTAATGCTGATCTCCGCTGCATTGCTCGCGTGGGCGGCAGGAGAGGGATGGGGGTTGGTTGGGGGCTTGGTCATTTTCTTTACCGGCTTCAATTTACTCGAGGCCTTGCTACCATCACTGGTCTCAAGGGTGGCGCCATCACAATTAAAAGGCACGGCACTCGGGGTGTACAACACCTGCCAATTCGCTGGTGTTTTTGTTGGAGGGGCTGTTGGCGGGTTTATTTTCGGCCACTTTGGCCCTGTTGGGGTTTTTCTCCTCATGGGGACGTTGTTGGCACTATGGTGGGTTGTTGTTTTGTTGGGGGATGTCCCTGAATTGATGAACAGTGTTACGGTCTATCTGGAGGACATCCCAGCGGCGCAATTTGAGGATCGTATTAAGGCATTGAGAAAGTTGCCGGGTGTGTACGATGTCACAGTATTAGCAGGGCAAAATATGGTCTACTTGAAAGTCAGTCCATCGAGTTTCCATAATGCGAGCCTGGCTGATGTTGCCGGTGTGTCGGTGCATTGAGTCAGGCAGTTAATGAAATCAAATAGCCGAGAGACCTCCCACCGATTCCCTCAGGAGAAAAATGATGGCAGGAAGTGTAAATAAAGCGATTATTGTAGGTAACCTGGGCCGGGACCCAGAAGTCCGTTATTCGGCAAGTGGTAATCCGATTGCTAATGTTTCCGTTGCAACGACAGACACTTGGCGAGATAAGCAGTCCGGCGAGCGTCAGGAGAAAACGGAATGGCATCGCGTGGTTTTTTTCGGTCGATTGGCTGAGATTGCCGGCGAGTATTTGCGTAAGGGTTCACAGGTCTATATCGAGGGCCGTTTGCAGACCAATAAATGGCAAGACAAAGAGAGTGGTCAGGATCGTTACACCACGGAGATCGTTGCCAACGAAATGAAGATGTTGGGGTCACGCGGTGGTAGTGGAGAGATGTCCGGCGCGGACACGGGGGGCTCTGCTTCCAAGGCCCCTGCGAGTCGGGCATCGAGCCCTGCCGGTAACCCCGGTAGTGGTGGTGACCTGGATTTGGATGACGATATTCCCTTTTGAGCGTGATGGACAATTATTTTGATGCGCTGGAAACGCGCTCGCCGGAGCAGCGAGAAATAGAGCAGTTCGAGTTACTGGTTGCACAATTGCAACATGCTAAAGAGCACTCGGTAGCGTACAGCGCTCTGTTGAGGGATGTGGACCCGGCGACGGTGATCGATCGCGGCGCGTTGGCGCGTCTGCCGGTAACGCGTAAGTCGGAGATGGCGGCTCGTCAAACCGAAACGCCACCGTTTGGTGGATTTGCTGTGCTTAATGCGGGTGATTTGCAGCATGTGTTTGCTTCTCCCGGCGGAATTTTTGAGCCGGATGCAGGGGGGGCAGACGATTGGAACATGGGGCGCGCACTAAACGCCGTTGGTGTGCGGCCTGGTGATTTGGTCCACAACACGTTTTCTTACCACTTTACTCCAGCCGGTTTGATGCTGGACCGGGCCGCACGTGCGTTCGGTTGTGCTGTGTTTCCCGCGGGTGTTGGCCAGACCGAGTTGCAGGTACAGGCAATGACTCACCTGAACCCGCGAGTGTACTGCGGCACCCCCTCATTTCTAAAGATCATTCTCGACAAGGCGCAAGAGATGGAGGCCGATGTGTCGAGTCTTGAACTGGGGACTGTCGGTGGCGAGGCGCTGTCAGGGAGTTTGCGCGGCGAATTAGCGGACCGGGGTGTTAGCGTGCTTCAGGTTTATGCCACGGCTGACGTTGGGCTGATTGCTTATGAATCCTCTGCGCAAGAGGGTATGATCATCGAAGAGTCGATCATCGTTGAGATCGTACGTCCTGGTACGGGTGATTTGGTGGCCGAGGGAGAAGTGGGTGAAGTGCTCGTCACCACACTTAATCCGCATTACCCGTTGATTCGTTTTGCCACCGGTGATTTATCGACTTTCATGACAGGCCAGAGTCCTTGCGGGCGCACGAACCGTCGAGTTCTCGGTTGGATGGGCCGAGCAGATCAGACGGCCAAAGTACGCGGCATGTTTGTTCATCCATCTCAAGTTGCTGAGATTGTTGCCCGTCATCCCGAGATTGTGCGGGGATGTCTTGTCATTGATAACAACAATAATGCCGATAATATGGTGCTTCGTTGTGAGGTGGGTCAGATTCCTGACGGTTTTTCAGACCTTGTGTCTAAGACGATCCGAGATGTTTGTAAGTTGCGTGGTGAGGTAGAGCTGCTATCTGAGGGGGTCTTGCCGAATAACGGCAAAGTAATTGACGATTGCAGAATTTACGACTAACTGACTTCTACGTGTGGTATTGGCAGGCGCGCAAAGAGTCTTATGGGTTAATGAAAGTGGTCACTAGCGTTGACTCTCCCTCATTAACAAAGGATGCCAAAGAGATTTAGCTTGAAAACAATACGGTTTTAAGTTCTAGTACCAGCCCTAAACGGGGTGGTGGTCTGTGGAGGGCAAGCGGTAATGTGGTCAGAAGGAGGAAGGGGTGTCAGATAGCCAAGCGGATACGATGCCGCGGCGTTTGTATCGCAACGCGCAGAGTTATCCTGACTCGCCGGCGTTTGCCGAGAAATATCTCGGAATTTGGCAGACCTATTCGTGGAAGCAGACGGGTAGCGAGGTGCGCGCCTTAGCGTGTGGACTGGCGTCCCTTGGGCTTCAACGCGGCGAGATGGTCGCGCTGATTGGCACTAATCGGCCACAGTTGTATTGGGTGTTCTTTGCGACTCAGAGTCTTGGTGCAGTGCCGGTCCCCATCTATCAGGACGGAGTTCCAGCAGAACTGGAATTTGTCCTTAATCATGCGGGTGTGCGGTTCGCGGTTGTCGAGAATCAGGAGCAGGCCGACAAATTACTGGAGATTAAGGAGAAATGCCCTGCACTAGAGACGATTATTTATAGCGATACGAAGGGCATGCGTCATTACTCGGAGACATTTTTATATAGCTATGCGGATGTGCAGGCGCGAGGACGTCAATACGACGCGGAGCATGCTGATTTTTTTGAGGGGGAACTGGCGAGTGGTCAAGCGGACGATGTCGCTGGGATTTTTTATACCTCAGGTACGACCGGTGACCCGAAAGGTGTTCAGTTAACTTCTGCCAATTTGTTGGGTTCGGCGGAGGCCTGCAACGCACAGGAGGGGCTCAGTTCAACTGATCGACAGGTTAACTATGCACCGATGGCATGGATTGGTGACCATCTGTTTTTATCTTTGTCCTTGAGCGCGGGTGCATGTACCAATTGTCCTGAAAGCCAAGAAACATTGCGTGCCGATATCAAAGAAATTGGCCCGACCATGTTTTTTGCACCCCCCGCTATATGGGAACAATTATTAACATCCATCACTATCAGAATGGAAGACGCCAGTCGCTTCAATCGTTGGCTTTTCCGTCACTTTCTGGCAGTCGCACGACGAGTCGGTCTTGACCTGTTGGATGGAAAACCCGTTGGCGTGGTCGATCGGTTGCATTATGCGTTGGGCGAGCTGTGTATCTATGGACCGTTAAAGAACAATCTCGGTCTAAGCCACGCCCGTTTAGCGATCACCGGCGGGGCCCCGTTAGGGGAAGATACGTTTATGTTCTACCGCAGTATCGGTATCAACTTAAAACAACTTTATGCCCAGACCGAATGTTCGGCATATGCCACATTGCACCGCAATGGCGATGCTCGTCAGGATACGGTGGGCCCTCCGTGTAAGGAGTGTGATGTTCAGATCGCGGAAGGTGGTGAGATTTTGGTCAAGAGTCCCGGAAACTTTGTGGGTTATTTTAAAAACCCGGAAGCAACGCGTGAGGTCATGACGGATGATGGATGGTTGCGTACGGGGGACGCAGGCATCATGACCGATGATGGACACCTCAAGGTCATCGATCGAGCAAGAGATGTTGGTGCATTAAACGACGGTACGTTGTTTGCACCGCAATACATTGAGAACAAATTGAAATTTTTTCCTTATATTCGCGAGGCCGTTGCGCACGGTAATTCGCGCGACCATGTGACCGCGTTTATTAATATCGATCTTGAGGCGGTTGGGAATTACGCTGAGCGTATTGGGCTGAGTTATTCCGGTTATACCGATTTGTCACAGCGCCCGGAAGTCCACGATTTGATCACTAAGAATATTGCAGAAGTGAATCAAGATCTTTCGCGGGATAGCAGTTTGTCGTCATCACAGATTCGTCGTTTTCTTATCCTTCATAAGGAACTTGATGCGGATGATGGTGAGTTAACACGAACACGCAAAATTCGCCGCGCGACGATTGCCGACCGTTACGGTAGTTTGATCGAGGCGCTTTATTCGAGTAAAAAGGAAGTTGCCGTTGAAGCCAGCGTGATGCTCGAGGATGGGCGGAGCAGTACGTTCAACGCGGACTTACGCATCCACGATGTTGCAATTACTAAAACATGATGTTTGTGGATTAGCTAAAGATTTCCTTTTCGACATGCCCTAACTATTGAATGCGATAGATGACTATTGATCCGCGGACCAAAACCGGTGGTAACTTGATACTCGAGGTCGAGAATATCTCGTTATCGTTTGGTGCTGTGCGGGCAATTGTAGATGTCAGTTTTAGTGTCATCGAGGGTGAAGTTCTAGCGATCATAGGTCCCAACGGTGCGGGTAAGACTTCGATGTTGAACGTGATTAACGGCTTTTATCACCCGCAAGAAGGTCAGATTCAGTTCGGTGGTGAGGTCCGCCGTCAGATGCGTCCATATCAAGCGGCTCGAGGGGGCATTGCGCGTACTTTCCAGAATGTTGCGCTGTTCAAGGGCATGACTACGCTGGACAACATCATGACGGGTCGCAACTTAAAAATGAATCGCTGGGCTACCAATATTCTTTCTGCAGCGTTCTATGTTGGTCCCACGCGTCGTGAGGAGATGCGTCACCGAGAGCACGCGGAACGCGTGATCGATTTTCTAGAGATTCAGGCCATTCGAAAGACACCGGTTGGTCGGCTGCCCTACGGCTTACAGAAGCGTGTTGAGCTGGGTCGGGCATTGGCGGCGGAGCCTAAATTACTGTTGTTAGATGAGCCAATGGCAGGAATGAACCTGGAAGAAAAACAGGATATGTGTCGCTATGTTCTCGATGTCAATGATGAGTTTGGTACTACCGTTGCGTTGATTGAGCATGACATGGGAGTCGTGATGGACATCTCTGACCGCGTTGTTGTCTTGGACTATGGGCGCAAGATTGCTGAGGGTACGCCTGATGAGGTTAAGAGTAACCAGGCGGTGATCGATGCATACCTCGGAACATCAGCAAGTAGTGCCACAGCTTAGGTCGGCAGATTGATTCAGGAAGATCGATAATGGAAGTATTGCACGCAGTTTTTGTCGCTCCGTTCTTGGATATGGCGAATGAACCAATCTTTTTTTTGGAGGTGGTTATCGGCGGCCTCATGTCCGGAGTGATGTACTCACTGGTGGCGCTGGGCTTCGTGTTGATATTTAAGGCATCGGGCATCTTTAATTTTTCCCAGGGCGTATTGGCGTTGTTCGCCGCTTTGACCTTGGTTGGATTGATGACGGGTACTATGCCTTTTAGTTTGCAGAAGGTGTTGCCGGAGTTCCCCCCAATTGTTGCGATTGCTTTAACGATTCTCGTCATGATTGGGATTGCCTTTTTGATTGAGCGAATCGTTTTGCGCCCGCTGGTTAATCAAAGTGACATGATTACTTTTATGTCGACGATCGGAATTGCCTTTGTGCTTGAAGGCGTAGGTGACACGATGTGGGGGAGTGACGTTAAAGCCCTTGATATCGGGATACCGAGCGGAAACTGGGTGATCGGCGACATGTATATTCAGATATTTGATCTTTGGGCGACAGCCATTGCTGGCATCATGGTGATTGTTCTAGCGGTCTTTTTTCAGAAAACGCGGACCGGTCGGGCATTACGTGCCGTTGCGGATGACCACCAAGCGGCCCTGTCGGTGGGAATTCCACTCAGGACCATTTGGATTGTGGTGTGGTCGGTAGCCGGTCTGGTCGCGCTGGTCGGCGGCATTATGTGGGGTTCTAAATCAGGCGTGCAGTTCAGCTTGTCACTGATCGCGTTGCGTGCTTTACCCGTATTGATCATTGGGGGACTGACATCGATTCCAGGCGCCATCATCGGTGGATTGATTATCGGCGTCGGGGAAAAAGTATCGGAAGTCTATTGGGGCCCACTAGTGAATGGTGCTATAGAAAACTGGTTTGCGTATATCGTGGCTTTAATCGTGCTTCTGTTTAGGCCTCAAGGTCTTTTCGGTGAAAAAATTATAGAGAGGGTATAGCCGTGTTGTATCGAGAAGCAGGCCAATTCAAAAGATCATACGAGGCAGATGCTGCGATTTTCCCTATCGCCCAGGATCGCTGGGCGGTTATATTTTTTGTGGCAATCCTTTTTCTTGGGGTGCCGCTCGTTGCGAGTGAATACATCTATCAGGCCATCTTGGTTCCCGTACTAATTTATTCTATTGCTGCCTTGGGGTTGAATATTCTGACCGGCTATTGTGGTCAATTGTCATTGGGTACCGGTGGGTTCATGGCGGTTGGTGCAGTGAGCTGTTACAAGCTCACGACCGCTTTTCCCGACATGAATTTGATAGTGATACTGCTCTTGTCAGGTTTAATTACGGCGGGTGTTGGCGTTATCTTTGGTATTCCTTCGCTGCGCATCAAGGGGTTCTATCTGGCGGTTGCGACATTGGCCGCACAGTTTTTTCTCAATTGGCTTTTTAATAAAGTCGCATGGTTTCAGAACTACACACCATCGGGCACGTTGACAATGCCGCCGCGTGAGATTTTTGGCACCCTAGTAACCGGTGCCGAAGCTTTGCCTCGTGACCGTTACCTGTTCTGTTTGATCCTCGCTGTTCTACTCGGACTCGCTGCCTGCAACATGGTGCGCGGCCCGGTAGGGCGAGCGTGGATGGCAATTCGCGATATGGATATTGCAGCCGAACTCATTGGATTTCGTCCGTTTAATACAAAGTTACTCGCCTTTTCTGTTAGCTCCTTCTACATTGGTATTGCAGGTGCATTGGCGTTCGGAGTGTGGCTTGGCAGTGTTGAAACGGCGGAGGCATTTGATATTAACCAGTCGTTCCAAGTGCTCTTTATGATCATTGTCGGAGGGTTGGGGAGCATTCTTGGTTCATATATCGGTGCCGCGTTCATTGTGCTAACACCGATCGTTTTAACCAACGTCATGGTTTATGGCCTGGGCCTTGAGGCGGTGACTGCGAAGCACTTCGAGTTTATATTTTTTGGTAGTCTGATTATTCTGTTTCTTATACTTGAGCCACACGGGATGGCTCGGTTATGGCAAATTGCTAAGGAAAAACTGAGGCTTTGGCCTTTTCCACATTAGCGTGGCTTACTAGAACTTATTATTTGATGAAAACTGTCGGCGTATTTCAAACAGAATTTGTAACAACGTCCACATTGAAAAAGTGGACTTCATTTGTCTTACTTGAGGAGGATGTCTCATGAAACTTAGACAGCTAACCGCTGCGTCTGTGATCGCGGCCGTGCTGATCAGCCCGTTCGCGATCAGCCAGGCGACCGCGGCTGATCAGTTGTACCTGGCAGGTCTGGTCTATCGAACCGGCCCCTATGCACCCAACGGCACCCCATTTGCCAACGGCTTTAAGGACTATGTGACTTTGCTGAATGAGCGTGATGGTGGACTTAATGGGGTCAAAATCGTCTACGAGGAATGTGAGACGGGATATAACACCAAGGTCGGTGTTGAATGTTATGAGAAGATCAAAGGGAACAATCCTTTGGCGATTATCCCGAACTCAACCGGTATTACTTATCAACTGATACCTAAGGTGACGGTAGATAAGATCCCGTTGGTTAGTATGGGCTATGGCCGGACATCGGCTGCTGTTGGATCAGTTTTCCCATGGGTATTCAACTTTCCGACTACCTATTGGTCCCAAGCCACAGCCGTTATTAGATATATCGCTGAGCAGGAAGGTGGTTTCGATAATTTAAAAGGCAAGAAGATCGCGCATGTGTATCACAACTCAGCCTATGGCAAGGAAGCAAACCCCACACTGACGGTCCTTTCCGAAAAATACGGTTTTAGCCTCATGTTGCTTGCGGTTGACCATCCTGGACAGGAGCAAAAGGCTACCTGGCTGCAGATTCGTAAGAAGCGCCCAGACTATGTCTTTATGTCCGGTTGGGGGATTATGAATTCGACGGCGATTAAAGAGGCAGCGTCTATTAACTTTCCGATGGACAAGTTTATTGGTAATTGGTGGTCGGGTTCGGAGAACGATGTCATGCCTGCTGGTGCGGATGCCAATGGCTATAAGTCGGCGACCTTCCATACGTCTGGCACTGATAATCCCTTACACAACGATCTGAAAAAACATGTCTATGGCAAGGGTCTTGGGGCAGGTGACGAAAATCGCTTAGGTGAAGTGCTGCACATCCGTGGATTGCTTAATCATATTTTTGTGCTTGAGGCGGCTCGCAATGCGCAGAAGCATTTCGGTGTGAAGGTTCCAAACGGTGAGCAGATGCGCTGGGGTTTCGAGAACTTGGATGTCACATCAGCGGATTGGGACCGCATTGGATTGCCGGGTTTTCCACCAATCAAGGTTTCATGTAATGATCATGAGGGTGGTCACCCCGTATTGATCCAGCAGTGGAATGCGAATAACAAGACCTGGAAGGTTATCAGTGACTGGTTGCCAGTCATGAAAGATGTTGTGCGTCCAATGATGGAAGCCGACGCAGCGAAGTTCGCACAGGAAAACAACATCACCCCGCGTGATTGTGGTTAATTTTTCTGATACTTGTAACAGACCTTAATAAGGAATCTGCCGTGAACGCGAATGCCCATCTGCTCAGCGTTAACAATATTGAGGTGGTTTATGACCATGTCATTCTTGTGTTGAAGGGTGTTTCGCTTCAGGTGGCCGAGGGGGGGATTGTTGCCCTCCTCGGCGCCAACGGCGCAGGTAAGACCACCACCTTAAAGGCCATTTCCAATTTGTTGGGAACAGAGCGCGGTGAGGTGACCAAAGGTTCCATCGACTACCAGGGAGGGCAAGTAGACGCGTTGAATCCGAGCGAGTTAGTGAAACGCGGGGTCATCCAGGTGATGGAGGGCAGGCATTGCTTTGAACATCTGACGGTAGAAGAAAATCTCCTGACGGGGGCCTATAGTCGCGGTTGGGACCGTGCAGGAATCGCTAAGGATTTGGAACTGGTTTACGGCTACTTCCCGCGCTTGAAGGACCGGTTTAAATCATTGGCCGGCTATATTTCCGGAGGGGAGCAACAGATGGTTGCGATCGGTCGGGCATTGATGGCGCGACCTAAGTTGATGCTGTTAGACGAGCCATCGATGGGTCTGGCGCCGCAGTTAGTCGAAGAGATCTTTAGTATTGTAGTGCGCCTCAATAAGGAACAGAATGTATCCATGTTGTTGGCTGAGCAGAATGCATCTGTTGCACTCCAGTATGCGGACGCGGGATATATTCTTGAGAATGGTCGCGTAGTGATGGAAGGCGATGCGAAAGCGTTATCAGAAAACGATGATGTCAAAGAGTTTTATCTGGGGATTTCACAGGGTGACCAAAAGGCTAGTTTCCGTTCGACTAAACAGTATCGGCGGAGAAAACGTTGGCTCGGGTGAACTCAAAGTTGCGATTGCGTCACTAACCGTCCCGGCTTGCCGGGATTTTTTTGTCGAATTGAGAGACTGATGTTTGAATGCAAAGCTGTGCTGCTTCACAAAATTCCTAGTCAATTACACGCCCAGGGCGCACGGATGTCAGCCCTTCAGAGCGTTGATGTGATGGTGTATGCAGTTCACGGACAGATGGAGGAGTCGGGTCGCGTGGTGGCCGCAGTGGATGAGACGACCCAAACGCTGGCTATGGGCTGACGCGATTGAGGTCCTGAGTTGGATAAATTGTCTGCACAAGAAATCAAGCATTCGACGCGCGCGACACCTCCGCAGTCGGTACCTGCGCTGCGCACGCTGACAATGCCCGCAGATGCAAATCCCAATGGCGATATTTTTGGCGGTTGGTTAATGTCACAGATGGATGTTGCCGGTGGGATTCATGCTTATTCATTGTCAGGTGGTCGTATTGCGACGGTTGCAGTTGATGGAATGTCATTCCACCTGCCCGTTCACATAGGTGACCTCATCAGTTGTCACTGTGTCACCGAGAGAACGGGCACTACGTCGATCGCTGTTAAGGTGGAGACATGGGTTAAGCGTCGTGCAGATGGCCGCGAAGAGAAAGTAACGGAAGGTCTTTTTACCTATGTGGCGATTGATGCAAAGGGTCGGCCGAGGCCGCTCCCAGTCGGCGAGTCTTAGGCATTAATGTTTTATGTCAACTCCGATTGATCCGGAATCGTTGGTGGCACGTCTTGGCACAGCCAAGCATCCACCAGTGGAAACATGGAAGCCATCGATTAAGCGTGAGATGGCGCTACGCATTACCAGGGACGGTGAATGGATGTATCAGGATTCACCTATCCAGCGCCCGGCCCTGGTTCGATTACTGGCATCGGTGTTACGGCTGGATAGCGATGCGGAGTATTACCTGGTGACTCCAACAGAAAAACTAAGGATCGTTGTTGACGATGTGCCGTTTCTCGCAGTTGAGGTTGAACAAACCCATACGGATTCTCACCAGTCTCTGATATTTCGTACCAATGTTAATGACATTATTGCAGCAGATGCTGATCACGAATTGTGGGTAGCCGGAGGAAGCGAAGCTACTGGGCCACGACCCTATATACATGTACGAGCCGGGTTAAACGCACGGGTGACTCGCCCCGTTTTTTATGCATTGGCCGACTTTGCGTGCCAACATCAGATCGATGGCCAAGAGTTTCTCGGCGTATTCAGCGGTGGTGCATTTTTCCCTCTGGAAAGTGCTGAGTGATCGAAAGTATCTCGCGTCATGGAGGAGGACTGGTAAGATAGTTGCCATTGCGCAAATACAGACCTTCTATCGTTTGTTGATTGAGGAACTTATGACGGATATCAATAATTTACGTCGGATTTTGACAGAGAATAAGACGATTGCGGTGGTGGGTTTGTCGGCTAACTGGTGGCGACCCAGTTTCTTTGCTGCGAAATACATGCAGGATCATGGGTATCGCATTGTTCCGGTGAACCCAAATTATGATGAGGTTCTTGGTGAGAAGTGCTACGAGCGTATAGAAGATATTCCTGATCCCGTCGATGTAGTCGATATCTTCCAGAAACCCGAAGTGACTCCGGCCTTAGCACAAAGTGCGGTGACGATTGGTGCGAGGGTGCTTTGGTTACAACTTGGCGTCGTGAACGATGAGTCAGCACGCATTGCTGAATCAGGAGGTCTCGAAGTAGTAATGAATCGGTGTGTGAAGATCGAGCACGCGCGTCTTTTAGGTGGTCTCAATTTGATCGGCGTCAATACGGGTGTCATTTCGAGCCGACGACCCCGTTGGCTGATCTATTGAGCGGGGGGTAGAACGCAGATACATCGCGCCTACTTTATCTTGGGGAGAAAATTTCTTGGCTGACAGAGAATTTGGTTTCGAGACACAGTGCCTGCATTCAGGACAGCTGCCAGACACGACGACCGGCGCGCGGGCTGCGCCGATCTATCAGACGACATCCTACGTATTTGATGACAGTGATCACGCGGCCAGTCTGTTTAATTTACAGACTTTTGGTAACGTTTATTCACGCATGACCAATCCAACCAATTCGATGGTTGAAGAGAGGCTGGCTACGCTTGAGGGTGGACGGGCCGGCGTGGTTGTCGGCTCCGGCATGGCGGCACAAATGACGGCATTACTGACCTTGCTTGAGGCAGGAGATGAGCTGGTGTCATCGAGCACGCTGTATGGCGGCACTTACTCCCAGTTTGATTACGGGTTTCGTCGCTTTGGCATTGCTACCCATTTCGTTGATCCTGAAGACCCGCAGAATTTCGCACGTGCGATAACCCCAAAAACCAAAGCGCTTTATGCCGAGACCATTGGAAATCCGTTGAACAATGTACTCGACATCTCGGCTGTTGCCGATATTGCCCATAATGCCGGGATTCCGTTGGTGATTGACAGCACGTTTGCAACGCCCTATTTGTGTCGACCCATTGAACACGGTGCCGACATTGTTGTTCATTCACTGACTAAGTGGATTGGTGGGCACGGTACATCCATCGGGGGTGGGCTTATCGAATCCGGCAAGTTTCCCTGGGATAACGGTAACTTTCCCGCGATGACGGAACCTTCCAAAGGCTACCATGGGGTTCGTTTTTACGAGACTTTTGGCGATTTTGGCTTCACGATGAAAGCTCGAATGGAAACGCTGAGAACAATGGGTCCAACGCTGAGTCCATTCAACGCATTTCTGTTTCTGCAGGGGCTCGAAACTCTGCCGCTACGGATGGAACGGCATTGCAGCAACGCGCTAGCTGTCGCGGAATTTCTGTCGGAACACCCGAATGTTTCCTGGGTCAGGTATGCTGGACTGCCAGATAGCCCGCACTACGAATTGGCCCGCAAATACCTGCCTCGCGGCGCCAGCAGCGTCATCACGTTCGGTATTCGCGGTGGGCAGTCGGCGGGTGTTCGTTTTATTGAGGGCGCACAGTTTCTTAGCCATCTCGCTAATGTTGGTGATGCCAAGTCTCTGGTCATTCATCCAGCGTCAACGACGCATCGTCAAATGTCCGAAGAAGAGCAGTTGAGCGCCGGAGTGACGCCAGACATGATTCGCATCTCAGTGGGACTGGAAACACTTGACGATATCCTGTGGGATATCGATCAGGCTTTGGCAAAATCTCGCGACTGACGACCAAGTGTGAGATGCAATACGCGCTGCTGAGACGCGCAATGAGTTAACTCTGATTAGCGACTCCCCATCGATCAGTATGACTTATCCAACGCCGCTGATCCCGCACGGCAGTGACAACTTCGGTGTTTTGCAAGAAACCTTTCGTTGGAAAATACCAGAGTATTTCAATATTGCCGAAGCGGTGTGTGATCGCCATCAGGTGCATCGTGATCGCGTTGCACTTTATTGGGAAGATGCTTCAGGGCAGTCAGCTGAATACACTTTCGGTGACTTGATCGAATTATCAAATCGATTTGCGAACGTGCTAGTCGGTCTTGGCATTCAAGCAGGTGATCGCGTCGGCATCATTTTGCCACAGCGCGTTGAGGCAGCGGTATGTCACCTAGCGGCATGGAAGATTGGCGCAATCTCTTTGCCGTTATCTGTTCTTTTTGGTATTGACGCATTGAAATATCGGCTGTTGGATAGCGCTGCGCGGGTGGTCGTCACTACAGGAGATCCACTCGATCGAGTGGAAGCATTGCGCCCGGAACTCCCGGCGTTGGATCTGGTAATGGATTGTGATCGGCGCAAGGGAGGGTTCTGGGATTTGGTCGATCAAGCTGCGTCTCAGACGAAGTGCTTGCGGACTCGAGCGGATGATCCTGCCATTCTGATCTATACCTCGGGTACCACTGGCCCTCCAAAGGGAGCCCTCAATGCTCATCGCTGGTTGTTAGGCAATCTGACGGGCTTTGAGTTATCGCATGAATTGTTTCCCCAGTCGGGTGATTGTTTCTGGACACCGGCAGATTGGGCCTGGGCCGGGGGGTTGATGGATGCATTGATCCCTAGCTGGTTCTATGGGTGCCCGGTTCTTGGCTATGACGGTGGTCGATTTGATCCTGAGCGTGTGTGTCAGTTGTTAGAAAAATATCGAGTGCGTAATGCATTCATTCCGCCGACTGCGCTGAAGTTGCTGCGCCAGCTTGGTTCACTGGATCGATTTGATCTTCGGTTGCGCAGCATTATGTCGGCGGGTGAAACGGTGGGAAGCCAGTTATATCACTGGGCGCAGGAAGAATTGCACGTGCAGATTAATGAAATGTGGGGACAAACCGAGTTCAACTACGCAGTTGGTAACTCGTCCAGCATGATGTCGATTGTGCCTGGCGCGATGGGCAAACCGTATCCGGGCCATCAGGTTGAGCCTTTGGATTCGTCTGGCCAACCGATGGCAGATGGCGAGATTGGAGAGCTGTGTGGATGGCGTGATGATCCGGTCATGTTTCTTGGCTACTGGAATCGCGAGGCAGCCACTGAGGATCAATTTATGGGTGGCTGGTGGCGATCCGGTGATATGGGCTATCGCGATAGCGACGGTTACCTCTGGTTTGTGGGTCGTGGTGACGATGTGATCTCAAGCTCGGGTTACCGTATCGGCCCAGGCGAGATTGAGGACTGTTTGCTTAAGCATCCGGCGGTTGCACAGGTGGCAGCGATTGGTAGTCCTGATGCACTCCGGGGAGAAATTGTCAAAGCGTTTATTGTGCTGGCCCACGGACACTGTCCTTCAGATGATTTGCGCGATGACATACAGAACACAGTACGCAATAACCTCGCAGCGTACGAATACCCTCGGGAAATCGAATTTATAGACGAGTTGCCTATGACAACAACTGGTAAGGTGCGGCGCATCGTGCTCCGCGATGCAGAGCGAAGGCGTAAGGGTGTCGCTGACTAGTCAGGTTGTTGTCGTGTCAGCATCGGACCGAGAGGTCGTCCCCCCATCAGGTGCATATGAAGATGGTACACCTCTTGGTTTCCATGGTCGCCACAGTTGATTATGAGACGATAACCGTCGTCAGCAATGCCTTCATTGTGGGCGAGTTTCTGCGCCACGACCATGAGTCGCCCCATCGTGGGCTCATCGTCAGCGGTGACGTCGTTTACGGTTGGAATAACCTTGTTGGGCACCAACAGTATATGGGTGGGTGTCCGCGGATTGATGTCGCGAAAAGCGGTAACCAACTCGTCTTGGTAAACGATGTCGGCAGGAATATCGCCATTGACGATTCGGCTGAAAAGAGTTTCTTCGGTCATTGAGGGTATTCCTTCTGAGTGGGCTGGCCCGGCAGTTTTGGCAGCTCGCGATCATAACAGGATGGATTTGATAGGTATCGCGTTCCATTATTGACGGTAGACGGTAAACTCTTAGAGTATAAATTTAATTGTTCAACAAGGAGATTGGGCCTATGGCCTTCAAGGCGTTTCGTATCAAGCAGGTCGATGGTGCTATTGAGGCCGGCTTTGAGCAGTTGGAAATCAATGATCTCAGTGCAGGTGAAGTCGTTGTTCGGGTTCAGTATTCCGGGATTAATTACAAGGATGCTTTGGCTGCAACGGGCAAGGGCCGGATTACGCGAGTGCCTGCGGTCAATGGGGGCGTTGATTTGGTGGGAGTTGTCGATAGTTCCACAGACGAACGGTTTCATGGCGGTGACGCCGTGCTGGTTTGTGGTGCGGGGCTCTCAGAAACATTGGATGGTGGGTATTCGGAGTTTGCGCGTGTGCCTGGTGATGCCGTCGTGCCTTTGCCATCTGGGCTGACTGCGTGGGAAGCGGGTGCGCTGGGCACTGCCGGGTTTACCGCTGCGCTCGCGATGATGCGTATGGAGGACAATCATCAGGATCCCGCGTTGGGACCAATTGTGGTGACCGGTGCCACCGGCGGGGTTGGTAGCTTTGCTATCGATATGTTAGCGGCTAAGGGTTTTGAGGTGCTGGCATTCACAGGTAAGTCAGAACAACACGATTATCTCCGTACTCTGGGTGCAAGCGATTTTATTGATCGCCATGCCATTGAGATGGGTACTCGACCCCTAGAGCGGGCGGAATATGGTGGCGCAGTGGACAATGTGGGTGGGGATACGCTGGGCTGGCTGACCAGAGTTATTCGGCCAATGGGTAATATCGCGTCGATAGGGCTTGTCGGTGGCGTCAAGCTCGAGAGTACTGTGATGCCATTCATCCTGAGAGGAGTGTCACTGCTTGGAATCAATTCAGTGGAAATGCCACTGGGCATGCGCGATCAGGCATGGAAGCGACTGGCTACTGATCTCAAGCCTCGCCATATCCCATTAATCGCGAGTCGGACGATTGCTTTTGATCATTTGCCCAGTGCGTTTGAGGAGTTCATTGAGGGTAACGTTACCGGCCGTGTCGTTGTCAAAATTCAGTAGCAGTTGACAGGCGACTGCGGCAATCTCCTGGATAAAAGCAATAGATATTCCAAGGTAATTTGGTCGATTCTCAGGCCAACATAGCTTGCGCGTCACGCGGCACACTATATGATCGAGTTATTAGAGGGCGGACTCACCGTTGGGAATGTGCGATGTTGAATAGTTCACGCCTGGTCATCGTTTTAAGAGGATAAGGATATGGCGCGTGTTGCCTTAAATAAGTTAGTCAAACGATTCGGCTCAGTGGAGGCGGTTCGTGAGGTGGACCTGGACATCACTGACGGCGAGTTTGTGGTACTTGTTGGGCCTTCGGGCTGCGGCAAGAGTACCACTCTCAGAATGATTGCTGGGCTGGAACCAGTGACGTCGGGTGCGATTTCTTTCAACGATCAAGTGATCAATGATTTGCCGCCCAAAGACCGTGATATCGCCATGGTCTTTCAGAGTTATGCGCTGTATCCACACATGAGCGTCTATGACAACATGGCCTTTGGGCTGAAATTGAAAAGATCGACTCGAGTAGAAATTGATCAGCGAGTTAAAGAAGCAGCCGGCCTTCTCAACATCACGGAACTGTTGGCTAGAAAGCCTCGTGAATTGTCCGGCGGACAGCGTCAACGCGTTGCCATGGGGCGTGCCATCGTTCGTCAGCCGAGGGTATTTCTATTCGATGAACCGTTGAGTAACCTCGATGCTAACCTTCGTGCTCAGATGCGGGTTGAAATCAAGCGATTGCACGCGAAACTTGAAACAACCGTTGTTTATGTGACCCATGATCAGATAGAGGCCATGACCCTGGCCGATCGCATTGTTGTTATGCGCGACGGCATTATTGAGCAGGTCGGCGAGCCGATGACTCTCTATCGGCAGCCTAAAAATAAATTTGTGGCCGGATTCATCGGAGCTCCAAAAATGAACTTTATGTCGGGACGCATTGAGAGAGTCAATGGTGCTCTCAACGTAGTGATTACACCGGACATTGCGCTTAAAGTTCCTGCAGACCGACACAACACTTATGAACCATTTGTGGACACTGATGTCGACTTTGGTATTCGCGCTGAGCATCTAATGGTGAATCAACAATCTGACATCGCCAATGGTTCATCGATGCAAGTGGACATAGAAGTGGTCGAGCCGACCGGTGGTGAGGTGCTTGTTTTTACTACTATTGACGGCATGGAGGTTGTTGCTAAGTCAGATCCCAACCACACCGTTCGTCGGGGGGATCGTGTCATGCTCACTGCAGACATGAATCGCATGCATTTAATTGATCCAAAGACGGATCTTGTTATCGGGTCGGATAACTAGCATCAAAATGCTCACTAGTTAACGTGATGGTACTGTTGATCGAGCATCGGTTAGCGAATTAACGGTTCGCTTTATCAAGGGAGGAGGCGACAGATGAGTCTGCTCGGTCAAGCGGCGATGGTGTTTTGGCATGACATCGCTGATGGTGATGATGACTATAAGGATTGGCATTCCAACGAGCATATGAACGAGCGAGTGGGGGTGCCCGGGTTTCTCAGGGGTCGAAGAGGACGTTCACTCCGCGGCGAACCGCGGTACTTCATTATGTATGAAGTTGATTCGGTCGAGGTCTTAACGTCACGAGCTTATCTTGATCGACTGAATGATCCCAGTCCCTGGACCGAGCAGGTGCTTTCGCGGTACCGGAATTCCAACCGAACGTTGTGTCGACTCGAGGACACGCGTGGTTTGGGTACTGGTCGATTTCTTTTAACTTGCCGAATGGCACCCGCTGAAGGGTCTAGTGATGGGTTACGCCATTGGTTACAAAACACATTTCTCGAGGAATGTGTCAGTGTTGGTTCAATTGTGGGTGCTCATTTCTTGACAGCCGACGAGGTGGCGAGTCAAACCCAAACGGAAGAGAAGAAATTACGAAGCCAACCGGACGACATCGCAAATTGGGTCATCATCGTCGAGGGGTATGATGAAGATGCGATGCAGTCCATTGTGACTACTGCGCTGACAGCTAAACACCTCGAAGAATTGGGGGCTTTGCCGGGTAGTCAAACCAACTTTTACGAGCTAGAACACATTGCGTCAGATGCAGATGTTCAGAATGCTAGGCCAGGGCGTGTCAACGGACCTAGGCGCTAGTGATGGATCAGTGGTTTACCTCTGACACTGATACGCCAGAGTAGTCTGGCATCCTGTTTACCTGTGGCGACGTCGATCTTGGTTCCAGAATGCATAGTCTGAAACGTATCCCAGATTGCGACATCCCCGATGCGGTACTTATGCCGGTAAATATACTTTTCTTGCAAGACATGATCTTTTAATTCTTCAAGTAGAGTAACGGCGTCGCCGTCGCTCATTCCCTTGATCGCATAGGAGCTTTGACCAACTGCGTATAAGCTTTTTTCTCCAGTCACGTGGTGTTTCAGCACGAGCGGGTGGAAGAAAGTTGGCAGCTGATCATCTTGTTTCTTAGTGATAATCGGGCTGGCCGCATACTCGGCCGACCTTAATTTTCCTCGACCGTATTGATGTGCGACTTGTAAGCCGTTGATTTTATCCTTCATTCCTGGATCAAGACCTTGGTAGGCGGCTACCATATTGCAAATTTGGGTCTCACCGCCGGTTCGTGGGGTTTTGATCGAGTACAGCATAGTCGCGCTAGCAGGCACTGCTTCGTAAGACTGATCCGTATGCCAAAGCACCGTGCCGTTCCTTACCGCTTCGTTCTGGTCTTTTGCATCGGTATTCCCGACAGTCATCATTTCTGGGAATCCTGGCATACGAAGGTGGTCCAAAACATGGGGGATCGGTTGTCCCCAAGCCCGTCCAAATTTTAAATAACTATGCTCGTTCAGATGCTGATCACGGATCACAATGACGCGGTGGTTATAGAGTGCCTCTGTCAATTGTTGCATCATCGCCCCATCGACATTCCTGCTGAGATCGACGCCTAGTATTTCTGCACCGAAATGGGCATCTAGCGGTTTGATCTTCATAAATAGAGGCTGTCCCTGTGGTGCATAGTCGACCTCGACATCCTGATTACACTAGGCGACGTTTTTTCGATTAGTCTCGGTATTGAGCAATGGCGCCAGTGACGCCAGCAGTGACGATGCTTCGCTATCGGTCAATGGTTGCTGTGGCAATCGGCAGTGCCCAATGTCGTTCCCCAGCATCTGCGTAGCGGCTTTTACTGCGGGATTATATGGATGGCTCCATAGAAAGAGTTGCGATGGAAGAATGCGTTGCCACAGTGCATTAGCTTCGACTAATTTTCCTGCAGTGACTAAATCAAACAGTTCCACTGCTTCGTGTGGTATCGCGTTCACCGCACCCCATACGCAACCGGGACACCCCGCAACGAGTGACTGGAAGGTGATGGGATCGCCGCCATTGAAGACGGTACCACCGGTCGTCAACAGTTCCTGTATCCGAACAATGTCTCCAGTGCTGTCCTTGATGTATTTGATATTGTCAATCTCGAGTAGGCGTTTAAAAAAGTCCGGTGTGATATCAATGTTTGAACATTGGGGAATGTTGTAAATCATCAGCGGAATGTCGACCGCACTTGCGACTTTTTCAAAATGATCGTAGACCCCATCCATGTTTGGGCCTTCAAAATAAGGAGGAAGTACCATCGCAGCATCGGCACCAATGTCTTTTGCATGTTGTGTCATTTCGATGGTGTCGCTAGTGCTAACAGCCGATGTCTGAACCATGTACGCGGCGCGGCCCGCCACGTGATGGCCTAGCAGTTCAGCGAGTTCTTTTCTCTCATCCCAGCGTAGATAGGGAAATTCTCCTGTACCACCGTTGGCTAGAATGATGTGTACGCCCGCATCGAGCATGTGATCCACATGGGCTTTCATTTTTCCAGGGTCAATCGTTTCTCCGGTTTCATCAAAAACGCTAGATACTGGTACGCAGACGCCGTGTAGTTCTTTCATGATCGTTCCTTATTGAGTTTCAGTCCATCGATACTACTTTCCATCAACAGCGTTATAGAGGTTTGTCGAGTGGGTGGCAACTAGTTCTTTACAGGGAATACTCGCAAATTTACCCACGGTCAATAAGGAAGAAATCTGCGATCAGATCCACCTGTGCACTGAGAACGGTGTTTCCGTTGGCTGTTCGGCAACCGATGTCTTGTGCAGCCTTCAGCATGGGTGGGGTCACTGGTTTTAAAACGAGGTCAACAACAGCGGTGCCGGCATCTAATTGTGCTACATCGATTGGCATTGCATCTGCTGTGGTCATGCCACTTGGGGAGCAGTTAATCACTCGAGTAAAGCCATTAGGGTTGCGATCACCGACATCGATAACGGTATGGGAGAAGCGCGATTTAAGCTCCCGCGCTAGGCGCACTGCCCGTGATGATGTTTTGTCTACGATTCGTAAGCGGTTAGCTCCTTCACGAAGGCAGGCATCTGCCACAGCTCGGCCGGCCCCGCCTGCGCCAATGATGAGTACCGATTGGTTGCGAAGATCAGCACCGAGTTGTTGAAAAGTTCTGATGCAAGCCCGGCCATCAAAATTGGCGCCGTGCAGTGAGCCATCTGTATTTCGTCGAATGGCATTGACGGCACCGGTCGCGATAGCCTCAGGTGTCAGAGAATCGATCAGACGCCGAACGCGGACTTTATGTGGCACCGTTACAATAATTCCGCCTAGGTTCTGTTGCCGACGAAGCCCCTTAATGACTACGCCCAGGTCCGCCGGTAACACGTGACATGGTAACATCGCCGCCCTAATTTGATGCTGCTGGAACAGTGAGTTAAATAACATGGGCGATCCAACTTGTGCAATTGGGTCTCCTACAATGAAGAACAGGCGTGTTTCGCCATCAATCGCTGAAGAGATTGGCTCATTAGTTTTCATTAAAGTAGCTGTGAGTTAGGTCCGAATAATGTGGTTGTCAATTAGAAATCGAGATACATAGCGGTAATATTCTAGGGAGGTGTAACTTTGAAAAATAAAGTTCGAGAACTATGGGCAGAAGACAAGGCTGTCGTCAATGGTTGGCTTTCTATTCCCAGTACGGTTACCGCCGAGATTAACGCCCGCGCGGGCTTCGATTCATTAACCGTGGATCTGCAGCATGGCCTGAATGACTACCAGTCTGCGCTTAGCCTGCTGCAGGCCATTTCGATCGGTGATTCGACTCCGCTCGCGCGCGTGCCGTGGTTGGAGCCCGGGATTGTCGGCAAGTTGCTTGATGCCGGTGCGGTGGGTTTGATTTGCCCTATGATCAATACGCCAGAAGAAGCAGAGGCATTCGTTCGGTATGCACGGTACGCACCAGATGGTGAGCGTAGTTTTGGACCAACGCGTGCGGTCTTCGAACACGGCGCGGGTTATGCCAATGACGCCAATCAACAGATCGTCACCTTGGCTATGATTGAGACCACGCGAGCGCTGGACAATTTGAATGCGATCATTTCGACCTCTGGATTGACCGGGGTCTATATCGGGCCCAGCGACTTGAGTTTGTCAATGGGTTACACGCCCAAACTTGACCAAGACGAGCCAGCGGTTGTTGCAGCGATTGAACGTATCTTGACGACTGCAAAGGATGCAGGACTACGCGCGGGCATTCATTGCCTGGCACCGTCGTATGCTAAAAAAATGATAGCGCTAGGATTTGATCTAGTGACTCTAGGTAATGATATTAGAATCTTGGCTACAGCAACCGCCAGCGTTATCGAAGAGACCCGTGGCTAAAGTGTGCCATTGTTACTTCCGTATGGGGACACCATCGTTATGAACTACCAACGAGACATGACGGGTCAGGAATTTTCCACCCAAACCAATAAGGCGATTACCTTGTTGGGTATGTCAGGTGTTGGTAAAACCACGATCGCTAATCGATTACCGAAGGACTCATGGTTTCATTATTCGGGAGATTATCGTATTGGAACACGCTACCTTGAGGAGCCGATTCTAGACGTTATCAAGCGTCAGGCGATGAAGGATCCGATGCTGTGGGATCTTCTGCGTGCCGACGAGATTTCTATTGAACACCGCATTACTGTTAACAATCTTGATCTGGTCTCAAAATTTCTCGGAGTGATAGGGGCTGGAAAGAATGGAGGTCTTCGCCTTGAAGAGTTCAAACGTCGCCAGGAATTGCATCGCCGGGCAGAAATATCCGCTATGTTGGACGTGCCCGACTTTATTCTGAGAGCGCGAGAGACTTACGGTTACCCAAACTTCATTAACGACGCTGGTGGCAGCCTTTGTGAACTTAATGAAGAGGGTTTGATGAAAAAATTAGCGGAAGACACACTAATTATTTATCTGCGGCCATCAACACAGTTGCGTCAGGAAATTATCGAACGATCGCTGGCCAGACCCAAACCAATGTACTATCGGGATGATTTCTTTGACCTGGAATTGCCACAGTACTTGTCGGATACCAATACGCCATCGATTGATGCGATTAATCCGGATGATTTTTTTCGTTGGATTATCCCCAGGCTTATCGCGCACCGGGAACCGCTCTACCGGCGCATTGCAGATGAGTACGGCGTCATCGTTGATGCCGATGAGATCATGGCCATACGAAGCGAAGAAGAGTTCTTACAAATCGTATCGGCCGCACTCGATCGCCGTTGAGCTAAATTTGGGGCATCAATATGCCGCTAGTTGATAACACGGGTCTTCCAAGTTACCGCCGCCTGCGAGAAGAGGGGATGGAGGTGCTGGAGAAAAATCGAGCACAGGAGCAGGACATCCGTGAGCTGCATATTGGATTGCTCAATATGATGCCGGACGCTGCGTTGGAGCCGACCGAACGTCAATTTCTGCGACTTATCGATAGTTGCAATCGTATCGCACAGTTTTATATCTATCCATTCTCTCCGGTCGTGATCCCTCGGGGTGATGGGGCACGCAGGCATATTGACCAATACTATTTTGAATTTGATGTACTGCAGGAAAAAGGACTAGATGCATTGATTATCTCCGGCGCGAACCCGATTTCGTTGCGGTTGGAGGATGAATCATTCTGGGACCCGCTGGGTCAGGTTTTGGATTGGGCAAATGAGCACGTCACCTCAACATTGTGTGCCTGTCTTGCAACCCATGCGGCACTAAAGATTTTTCATGGTCTTGATCGTGAGCCACTAGGATTTAAGCGGTGGGGGGTTTTCCCCCATCGACCGGTGGATCGTACTCATCCGTTGGTTCGCGATGTCAACACTCGATTTGATGTTCCTCATTCGCGATTCAACGAAATTTACTCAAGCGACATGAGGGCGGCGGGCCTGCGTGTGTTGATCGAAAGCGATCTGGCTGGGGTGCATCTTGCAACGAGTGCTGACGGATTTCGATTTGTTTATTTTCAGGGGCACCCGGAGTACGATGCGGTGAGCCTTTTAAAGGAATACAAACGAGAAGTGGGTCGCTTTTTGAATGAGGACATTGCCGATTACCCTCCGTTCCCTGATGGTTATTTCTCGGATGAGGCGAGCGAACTCCTCGAAGCGTACCGACTGCGGGCAATGGCACCAACAGCGTCGAAAATATTGATTGAAGAGTTTCCTGAAAAGATTCTCTCAACACTGGTCGACAACACCTGGCGCGATACGGGGAAGGCAGTGTTTAATAACTGGCTCGGTACCGTTTACCAGATTACTGACCGCGATCCCCGAGTGCCCTTCATGAAGGGAGTGGACCCATCAAATCCATTAGCGCACCTTTAGTGATCGACTGCCGCTCTGTTGCCTCTCGAAACGTATTTGACAGTTATAGGCATTCACCATAGGCTAGGAGGCTCTGCGCCGATTTGATTCTCAGCTTGCGGGCGCTTAACAAATTCGCTAAAGCGCGGTTAGTTTAATCCCCGCTCTAGCGATCGCTAACGCGGGGTTCTAGTGCCCAAGTCGTATCATAAGAATGTGTGGTTACCATTGTCCCGCCTGACACAGGGGAACTAATGGCGCTCAATTCGCTGGCTAAGCTGTTGTCGGATCGACCGTGGCTGCTTTGTGATGGTGCGACGGGGACTAATTATTTTTCACTAGGATTACAATCGGGCGAAGCGCCTGAGTTATGGAACGTCACGCACCCAACGCGAGTATCCGGACTGCACGAGGCATTTGTTGATGCGGGTGCCGACATCATATTGACCAATAGTTTTGGTGGCTCCAGTTATCGTCTCAAGTTGCACCAGGCTGACCATCGTGTGATCGAGTTAAATCGCGCGGCAGCTGCTATCGCCAAGGGTGTGGCGGAGCGTGCTGGTCGACCCATTGTGGTGGCCGGGTCAATCGGGCCGACTGGGGAAATACTGAAACCGGTTGGCCTGGTTGATGCCAGTGACGCAGAGCTCGCGTTCCAAGAACAAGCGACAGCGCTGGCAGCCGGTGGTGCAGATGTTCTGTGGCTGGAAACCATGTCCTCGACGGAGGAGATGCGCGCGGCAGCGCTAGCTGCCGCTACTACCGGTCTGCCGGTCGTGGCGACGATGACTTTTGATACCAATGGCAGCACCATGATGGGAGTTTCTCCGCAACAGTTGGTGGACCTTTATCGCGAATTGGTGCCTGGCTTGGTGGCGTTTGGTGCTAACTGTGGTATCGGTGCGGCCGACCTTGTGGGTGCGTTAATGGCGATGCGTCAGCAGGCAACGCATGGCGAGATTCTGGTGGCGAAAGGAAACTGTGGCATTCCGCAGTTTGTTGATGGTGAGATTCATTACAGCGGCACACCGGAACTAATGTCGGAGTATGCCCGTCTATCAAGGGACATCGGCGTGCGAATCATTGGCGGGTGTTGTGGAACCACGCCCGAACACTTGGCCGCTATGAACGAGGCGCTGGTCGATCATGTACCAAGGACTTTTCCAGAGATTGATGATGTAATCGAACGTTTGGGCCCGGTAACGCTCGGGACGCGAGCCTACTGTGAAGGAACGGCGCCTATTGCTGTGAGTCGCCCTCGTCGTCGGCGGCGCAAAGCGGACTAGTTCTGAGTCGCTTGGGCAGGTATGCTGGAGTCGTGAAGCATGGTTTCATCATGGACCCGCTGGGCGAAGTTAAGGCGTATAAGGACACCACTTATTTCCTGATGCTCGCAGCGGAGAGTCGTGGGCACACGGTCTATTATCTGGATCAGTCCGATCTTTATACCGTAGGAAGACAGGTTCGGGCTCCGTTGCAGGAGGTGCGTGTCCACCAAGATGTAAAAGAGCCTTTTACAATCACATCAAAAGTTGATACTGCCCTTGATGATTTAGATGTCGTTTGGATCAGAACGGACCCGCCGGTTGATAGAACATATATCTATACCACCTTGTTGCTCGATTTATTGGCTGCCAATGTCAAGGTGGTTAACCGACCTTCATCGATTCGTGATTGGAATGAGAAATTGGCGGCGCTTGCTTATCCGGAACTAACGCCACCCACGGTGGTGAGTTGTGACAAAGAGATCATCAGAAAATTTGTAGAACAAAATGATCGAACGGTCTTGAAACCGATCGATGGCCACGGTGGGAAAGGTATTATTTTTGTTGAGCCCGGAGAGGCTGGGTTGATGGACATCATTCAGTCGATTACGGTAAGCGGCAGTCACTGGGTGATTGCTCAGAAATATCTTGGTGCGGCGAACGAGGGTGACAAGCGAATTCTTCTGTTAAATGGGCAACCACTGGGAGCCGTGTTGCGGTTGCATGCCGAAGGTGAGGAACTCAATAACCTTGATCAGGGCGGTACCGCACTCGCGTCAGAAGTCACCGATCGTGACCGGGAGATTTGTACCGCACTGAAAGATAATCTTTGCAACGCGGGCGTTGTCTTCGCTGGAATTGACATCATTGGTGGCATGTTGATGGAAATCAATATCACCAGTCCCACAGGGTTACAGGAAATGTGTCGCTTTGATGACTGCGCTTATCACGAAGAGATTGTTGACAGTCTTAACTAAGGTGCTTCTGGTACGGGAGCTGTGAATACGCGAATGATTTAACCCCCCACGGCTTGACCTTCGCGTCGGGGGTCGGTGCCGCCTTCCAGCATGCCGTTCTTGCCCCGCTTGATAACGTTAAGCCCACTTTCCAGTGTTCGAATTTTAGTGTCGTGACCGAGAACATGTAATACGCGTGAAAGGGTAGCGGCGGTTTTTCCGGATTCGATTTCAGTCGTTCCGTTACGATTGACAACGTGGGGTTGGCTAGCAACTTGTTGTGGGTTGAGCTTCCAGTCAATCAGCCCAATAACCGCCTGTGCAACATAATTAATGATGCGGCTACCACCTGGTGAGCCGATCGACATGACGGGTTGTCCTGTTTGATCAAACACGATGGTTGGTGCCATTGAACTGCGAGGACGTTTGCCTCCCTGGACGCGGTTAGCGACAAGGCGATCTTTTCTTTGCGGCTGGAACGAAAAGTCAGTGAGTTCGTTGTTGAGGAGGAATCCCCCGACCATGAGTCGACTGCCAAAACCAGTCTCGATTGTGGTTGTCATGGATAGCACGTTGCCATACGTATCGATAATACTCAGGTGGCTTGTCCCCGTCCGATCCAATTGCTGTCCGGGGATTAGGTGGCTTAGCGCAGCACCAGGAGGATGCCCAGCGGAGGCCTTTTTGAGAGCCGCGTCGGCTTTTATCAGATCAGCACGTTGCTCCAAGTAGCTAGAGTCCAGGAGACCAGCGACGGGAACGGGGGAGAAGTCGTGGTCCGCCATATAGAGATCGCGGTCCGCATACGCGAGCTTGGAAGCCTCAGCAAACAAGTGGAGACTTTTCTCTCCATAGCCAAGATGTGCCAGATCGAATCGGGACAGGATTCCAAGGATTTGCCCAACTGTTAGACCGCCCGAACTGGGTGGACCGATACCGCACACACGGTGTTGGTGATAATCGATACAGACCGGTGTCCTTTCAATGGTGCGGTAGCGGGCTAGGTCGGCACGTGTCAAAGATCCCGGATTGCGTGAGGCATTGCGCACCGCGTCTACCACTGCACGACCGATATCACCGTGATAGAACGGGTCAATGCCTCGTTTGGCGAGTTGGCGCAGAGTCTGGGCAAAGTCGGGGTTACGTAGCAGGCTGCCTGCGGGTCGAGCAGTGCCTGCAGCATTGAAGAAGTATCGTCGAGAAGCATCAAACGCGGTGAGTCCACGATCTTTGGCACGCTCAATTGATTTTGCCAGACGCGGTGAGATACGAAACCCTTTTTCTGCCAGCTGCACGGCAGGCGAAAACAAATTGGCCCAGGGTATGCGGCCGAAGCGGCGATGTGCTGTGTGTAATAGGTGCAATGTGCCCGGCACACCAACCGAATGACCGCCGATGACGGCTTCCCACCAGCCAAGCGGCGTTCCATCCTTCTTTAGAAAATGGTTTGGTGTAGCGGTGGCCGGAGCGGTCTCTCGTCCGTCGAATGCATATAGCTGTTTTTCAGCCGCATTCCAGTATAGAAGGAAGGCCCCGCCACCGATGCCAGAGGACTGTGGTTCGACAAGGTTTAGAATCAATTGTGCTGCTACAGCAGCATCCATGGCACTGCCTCCCTGAGCCAGGATTTGTCTGGCTACTCGTGCTGCCTTTGGATGCGCAATGACAGCCATAAAGTGGGGTGCTGTGACGGGCACCCCGCGTTCCCAGTCATCAATGGATGGTTGAGTGGCCGAGATGCTATTGGAATGGGTTGTCATTACCAATGTGAGGATGATTGCCATGGCTTGGCGGCAATTGAAGTGGTGATACAACCGACGGATTAAGGGGTGCCGCAGAATCATTGGAGCTATACGTGGCGAGACGGCGCGTTAATTGTGGCGGGCCGGCTTTGGCACTACGATCATGCGGGTTTGAGACAATTGATCGTGCCAGCGCAATGCAATGACCACCGGTACGGGCACTATAAAAACCAGTAACAGCAATGCATAGTTACTATTGTCAATGTGACCGATTTTTATCAGAACCCAGCATCCAATCAGGCCGACGGGTAGCCACGATAACAGCGCTACAAAATACCGAATAAAGGCTTCACGCCACATCACAGGCTTTCCGTCGTTGCATTCGATAGTCAGACGCCATGCACGCATGCCGAGTGTTTGGCCATTACGTGTCCAGAACCAACCGAAGAAAAAAAAGCTGAATCCCAGCACTGTGAATTGAATGCTTAATTGCACCCACCAGGTTGCGCGGGTGGCCTCATCAATCAACGGCATAGGCAGGGCCAGAACAAAAAGGACTCCCGTTAACAACAGTATGTCATAAGTAAGCGCCGCTAGTCGGCGGGCCAATCCAGCAGTTTGGAAATCCATTTCAGCCATCGTGGTGAGTGTAATCTGGCGCCCCCGGCAAGATTCGAACTTGCGACCTATCGCTTCGTACCACTACAGTTTTCACTGCCAGTCATGCTGTTCGTGGTCTGGACTTTATCTTCACCATGAGCCGTGAGGCTTTTAGGTGCTGCCCGTCAAGTCTCTACACCTTCCCGTCGCTGCGGGCTTGGCTCGGTATTGCCACCACCAACGGTGCTGAGGTTTCACCGAGTTTGAGCAGATTCACGCAGAGCGTTTCCATCTCTCGTGCCCTTGTTTTATGACAAAGGAGGCGATCGCTCTATCCTAACTGAGCTACGGGGGCCTGCCGTGAATATTAGGGCACGGCGTTAGTATATCAAGCCTCGTGATGTTAACCGACGTCGTGCGGGTAGGCCCATTTTACTTGGACATAGCGCTTTGTTAGCTCCCATAGTCTAAGTTTTAGACTCGCCGCAACGTACTGTATTGTCCGGCTGTATAGCCGTTAGGTAGCTTTATATGGCGATTTAGGAGTTGCTTGATCAGCTATCGTGGCGAGGTACAATCGTCCGGTGTGGTGCAGAGAGTCTGATCAACGGAGGAAA
>JAKUQS010000022.1 GCA_022451485.1 Gammaproteobacteria bacterium | reverse complement strand
ATGTTCAGTTCTTTAGTGCCTTATTTTTCGTTTCAATTGATGAAATGAAATTTCGCTGTAGTCGAGCAAACCGCTCACTTTGGCTTGTTCGACCACGCATGTGTGAGTAAGCTGATCTGAGTACCCCTTAGACCGCTCAGAGATAACCACACTTGTGACGCTTCTATTTTCTTCCTATCAGATACGTGAACTGCATCTGAAAAATCGTATCGTAGTTTCCCCGATGACACAGTTTTCTTGTGTTGATGGTGTGCCCGGTGATTGGCATCTCGTTCATCTGGGCCGATTTGCGTTGGGTGGAGCAGGTCTCGTTTTCGTGGAACAGGCCGCTGTTCAAGAGATTGGTCGAGTAACCTATGGATGTTTGGGGCTATGGAATAGCCAACAGATTGCTCCATTAGCGCGCCTGGCACAGTTTATTCAAGAAAATGGAGCCGCCGCTGCACTTCAGTTAGGTCACGCTGGTCGAAAAGCCAGTCGGGATTACCCATGGTTTGGTTATGGACCGCTTGCGACGTCCGACCGTCCGGGTCGAGAGCGGGAGTGGCAAGCGGTTGGGCCTACCGATGCGCCGGTCGGAGAGGGTTGGCCCCTGCCTACCAGGTTAACGGCAGAAGATATCGAGCAGGTCATAGAGGCCTATGCAAAAGCTGCGAGACGAGCGAATGAAGCAGGCTTTGATGCGCTTGGGATTCATGCCGCCCATGGCTATCTGATTCACTCGTTTTTGTCACCGCTCGCGAATACGAGAGAGGATGCATATGGCGGTGATATGGATGGACGCATGCGATTAGCGTTGGAGGTTGCCTCTGCCGTGCGATCACAGTGGCCCGGTCATAAACCGTTGTTTTATCGTTTGTCTACCGTTGACGGTGAACCGGGAGGATGGGATGTTTCCGACAGTATTGTTTTGTCCAAAGCACTGCACGAAAGAGGGGTGGATGTAATCGATTGTTCTTCTGGGGGAATTTCAGTGCCTGCGACGGCTAACATGACGCCGCGTTCCATGATGGTCAGTCAGATTGCGTATGCTGAGCAGGTGCGACCGGCGATTCAACCGATTGGGTTGTCGACCATGGCGGTGGGGCAGATCACGGATCCGAATCAGGCAGAGACGATCTTACGCCGGGAGAAAGCGGATCTGATCGCGGTGGGTAGAGAGATGTTATTTAACCCGAACTGGGCTTTACATACGGCATTGGCGATGGATGTGGACCCAGATTACGCGTTTTGGCCGAAACAATACGGCTCATGGCTTGAAAGACGAGAGCTTCTTGATCTCGATGAACGCAGTTAACCGCGTTTGATTAGAGAATCTCTTTTAGGGCGTCACATAACCGCCCGACATCGGCGCTACCGTTGTAGAGATGACCTGAGACCCGGACACGGCCGTATTCTCCCCAGACATACACCTGGTGTTCTGTCAGGCGCTCGACCAGGTCAGGAGCGTCCTCAAGTCGGAAACAGGTATTGCCCGAGCGTCGGGCCCGCGTAGCAGGTGTGATTACGTCAATGTCGAGTGCGGCAAGGCCTTCACTGATTTCATTCGAAAGGTCTCGGGCATGGTTTTCGATGCGCTCTATTCCAGTTTCCAGAATCAGATCCAGCGCCTGTTCGAGGAACAGAATGACGACCATTGCAGGGTTTCCTGCTTCCAGTTTCTGTGGCATCGGCTGCTCTTCAACCGCATCCACGCGTTCGGCACCTTGGCTTGGCCACACCGCAAGATTTCTCCAGCCAAAACTGGTAGCCCGTGTGCATTCTTCGGCTTTTTCGCTCAGATAACACGGAGCGGTGCCGTGGGTAGCCAGTAGCCATTTATAACTCGAACTGACGCATAGATCAGCGGCCGTCGCATCGACTCGAACGACGCCAGAGGCGTGGGTAGTGTCGATAGCCAGTAACGCTTTGTGATTCTTTAGGCCATCTGCGAGTTGTGAGACATCCAAGTTCTGACCGGTATAAAAACTTACTTGGCTGACGGCAACCAAGCGAGTTCGCTCATCGACGGCCGCGAGCAGGTCGGCCTCCTCAACGATCCAATTCTGATGAGGGACAAATCGAATTTCGACACCCAGTTCGGGCAGGTTTTTCCAGGCATAGGCGACGGAGGGAAATTCCAGGTTAGTGGTGACGATGTTGTCACCGGGTTGCCAATCGATCCCACGGGCCAGATAGTTCATGCCTTCCGCTGCGGAAGGGAGAAATCCGATGCGATTCGCCGGTGCGTCCCACAGTTGTCCGATTTTGTGACGGCAGCTATCGCCGTGTTCGTAGATCGCGCTGCGACCTGAATAGGAAGCGCTCTTAAATGATGCAAAAAGATCGTAGGCTGTACGCTGACGTTTTAGCCAGGGGGATTCCCCCCCAGAACACAAATGCGTAATGCCTTCAAGTCCAACGAATTCCTTTGGGTCAACTAAGGGAAGTAATGCCATGGGGTATCGTCCTAGAGGGTTTGGCCGGCTAACCTTGCAAACTCCGTGCTGGCAAGGCCGACAGAGTCAGCGGCGTTCAGTAGTTGCTGCCAGGTCTCATCGTCTATGGGGACACCATCGCGTTTGCGCTGGGCCATCATCTGCCGCTCTGGCTCTCCGGGTATCAGCACCGGTTGACCAGGATGTTCTGGGGGTGATGCGCGGCTTTGAGCGATCGCTTCATCGTATTCGCCTTGCCAGCCGTTTTCTCCCGCGAGTCTTTGGGGATCGATAATGATTGAGAGCATATTATTGAGAATGGTGTGATTTTCATGATCAGTTTCAGTACGACAGGTTTTACTACCCGTGAAGGCGCCAGCCAGCAGTTCATTGACCAAGTTCATGCAGTACCCTTTGTGTTCCCCCATGGGTCTGATGGCTCCCCGTGGTTCTACGAACATGGCCTCGGGATCGTTGGTCGCCTCACGAGCGCCATTAAAAAGAATGCCATCTGGCAGGGTTTCACCTTTGTTATTCGCCACGCGCACCTTGCCCATGGCAATCACGCTGGTGGCAAAGTCGACCACTACCGGTGGGTTATTGTCGGTGGCGGGCAGGGTGCAGCAATAGGGGTTGGTTGACGTCCGTGCATCACTGCCGCGAAAGGGCGCAACCAGTGGATAATGGCCATGCATGTTGACATGATGCATTGACACCATGCCAGAGGCCGCGCAGCGTTCTCCCCAGGCGCCGATACGGCATAAATGAAATGAACTACGGATAGCCAATACACAGACACCGTGTTTCCGCGCACGGTCGATACCGATATCCATGGCTTCACCGCCAATGACCTGTCCGTAGCCCGCGTTGCCGTCAATAACTACTATGGCACCGTCTTCGCTGATCACGCTGGCATGTTGATTGCTCTTAAGTTCACCGGTTAGCACACAACCCATATAGGTTGGAAGCATGCCAACGCCGTGACTGTCGTGGCCCGTCAGATTGGCGTAAACGAGATTATCGGCAACGAGTTCGGGTTCATCCCCTAAGCTGCCGGCAGCACTTATCATCGCTCGAACGGCAGCGCGTAGGTTGTCATGTTGAACAGACTTCATTGAATTTCTCTTCTTTTTGTCAATAGCGCATGGCAATTCGCTGATGTGCAATAGCGAAGGACTGCGAACCGGTAATATGAAGGGCAAACTTACACTGAGAGGTACTGCTTTGTACAACACTCCCTGGTACAGAGGGTTGGCCATCACATGTTTGGTATGGGTCAGGTATGATCGCATCGAAAGACGCGTATTAGGATTTAGACAATGGGTTTGAAACTATCGGAGAAAATGGGCCGGCTAGGCACCGAGACAGCTTTTGAAGTGCTTGCCCGGGCGGAGGCGTTGGGGCGTGAGGGCAAGGATATTATTAACCTTGGAATTGGTCAGCCGGATTTCAAGACCCCTCCCCATGTGGTCGAGGCGGGCATAAAAGCCTTAAGAGACGGGCATCACGGCTATACCCCGTCGCCCGGTATACCGGCACTGCGCGAAGCGGTGGCTGCGGATATTGCACGGAATCGTGGGGTCGATGTTGATCCGGAGCGGATAGTGGTTGTACCCGGTGGCAAGGTCACGATGTTCTTCGCCATCCTGATGTTTGGAGAAGCGGGTACTGAAATCCTTTATCCCAATCCGGGATTTCCGATTTATGAATCAGTGATCGAATTTTCTGGTGCCCGCGCGGTGCCAGTGCAATTGCTCGAGGAGAAGGATTTCTCCTTTGATGCCGATGCGGTGTTGGGTCTTTTGAACGAACGCAGTCGATTGCTGATTATCAATTCCCCCGCCAACCCCACTGGTGGTGCAGTACCGAAAGCCCAGATTGATCGATTGGTGGCCGGTTTGGCTGATTTCCCTCAGGTTGCTATTTTAAGCGATGAGATCTATTCACAGATGATGTATGACGGGCATGCCCACACGTCACTGCTTTCTTACCCGGAGTTAGAGGATCGACTGATCTTGTTAGACGGCTGGAGCAAGACTTACGCTATGACCGGCTGGCGGATGGGCTATTCGGTTTGGCCAAAAGCTTTGGTTGACGGCGCTGTGCGCCTGGCGGTCAATTGTCATTCATGTGTCAATGCGTCGGCACAATATGCGGGTATTGCGGCGCTTGAGGGACCACAAGATGCAGTCAGGGACATGGTGAGTGCTTTCGATTCACGACGACGGGTGATCGTGGACGGACTCAATGGGTTGCCAGGGGTGCGTTGCCGCAACCCCGTGGGTGCGTTCTATGCTTTTCCGAATATCACCGGGACGGGGATGGATGCGCGCACGCTCCAGAACCGACTGTTAGAGGAAGCGGGCGTCGCGACGGTAGCCGGCACTAGTTTTGGTGCCATGGGTGAGGGCTTCGTCCGCTTTTCATATGCTAACAGCGTAGAAAACGTGGAACGGGCACTTGATCGATTTGCCACGCTGCTGAGCGGTTGAGCGGCGCATTTAGCATTTTCTATGGCCTTCGGTGTTAACCAGGGCTGGGTGGCGGCTATGTTGGGCTTGTGTTGATAATTAACAGGTCCGGTCGCAGTGGCTGATTATTATCAAACGCTTGCCGAGGACACCAGCCGTGCTGCTGAATGGCGGCGTTGGGGGATTATCGGCACCTGTACCTGGGTTTGTTTGCTCTATGCAATGACGGTGAGCGTGGCAAACGTGGCATTGCCACAGATGCAGGGTGCATTCTCAGCCACGCAGGATCAGGTGTCGTGGGTGGTCACGATGAATATCGTCGCGACGGCAGTTGTTACCCCCATGGCGGGTTGGCTGGTGACTCGATTTGGCGAACGACGGTTGATCCTTTTCAGTGTGTTGGGTTTCGCGCTTTCCTCTCTGGCCTGTGGTCTGGCGCAGTCGCTGGATGAGCTCGTTTTTTATCGCGTGTTGCAGGGTGGCTTTGGGGCCCCGTTGGTTCCGATCACTCAGACCATTGTGCAGTCCAGCTTTCCTCGACATCGACATGGACCGGCGATCGCGGTCTGGGGTATGGGTGTAGTCCTGGGGCCTGTGATTGGACCTACCGTTGGCGGTTACTTAAGTGAGCTTTATAACTGGCGTTGGGTGTTTTTCATGATGGTGCCGTTTGCGGTGATCGCATTTGGTTGCGCTTGGCTCGTGTTCCGAAACCGCGAGCACGCCGATCGCGCGGGTTTGGATTGGGTGGGTCTGATCGCGCTCTCGGTTGCAATCGCCTGTTTTCAGTTGGGGCTAGATCGCGGTGAACGGGCCGACTGGTTTGAATCTTCCGAGATTATTATGTATGCGGTTGTAGCCGCGTTGGCACTGTACGTTTTCTTAAGTCACGTGCTGACAACCGAGAGGCCTTTCCTTCGGCCGGCCTTGTTCCGGGATCGAAATTTTACGGTGGGCATGGTGTTGACTCTGCTGTTTGGTATGTTGAACTTTACTCCGATGACTTTGATTCCTCCGCTACTCAATGTTGTCGGTGGATACCCGGATACGATTATTGGGTACGTACTTGGCATGAGAGGTCTCGGGACTGCGCTGGCCTTTATGTCAATGATTTATCTCAGTCGGTATGATCCCCGACTTCTTTTGTTGGTAGGGTTTTCTTGTCAGGCCATTGCGGGGTGGCAGATGGCGCATATGGGGGTGGATGTTGTCTTATGGGATATTTCGGGTCCACTTTTCCTTCAGGGCTTTGGGGTAGGTATGCTCTGGGTGCCACTCACACTGGTTACGTTTGCAACATTGAAGCCCGAATACCTTGCCGAAGGCTCTTCCATTTTTCATTTTTTTCGCAACATGGGAAGTTCCATTCATATCTCGCTGAGCATTGCCGTGGTGATGCGTATGAAGCAAAGTAGCTACAGCGAGATGACCAGTCGAGTGACTCCGTTCAATGAGTCTTTTTCTTTGCCCTGGTCGGCCGGCGCATGGGATATTGAAACGACTAAGGGTATTGCCGCGATCAGCAAGGAAATGGGACGTCAGGCGATCATGATCGGTTATATCGATTCCTTCTATTTCTTTGTTGGCACGGCGATGTTGGCGATCCCGTTGATTTTGCTCGTTCGTTGGGCTAAACAGGTTCACTGACGTGGCGGGTTTCAGAGTTCAACGCCATAGGCATTAATTATTGGGATAATGATATTTAATCATGTCAAATTTTATTATTGATAACGTTGATATTTATGATGGTTCAGGTTTGGAGCCGGTACTCGGGAGCGTGGCGGTGTCGGGCGATCGAATTACGGCGGTGGGGCAGGTTGGTAGCACAATGCCGGTTGAAGTGCGTATCGATGGCAAAGGGTTAGCGTTAGCGCCGGGTATCATCGATAGCCATACCCATTTCGATGCACAGGTGACTTGGGATCCCATGGTGACGCCTTCACCAGAGCATGGTGTAACGACTGCCCTGATCGGAAACTGTGGCTTTACTATTGCGCCATGTCATTCCAGAGACAGGGAACTGACGATGCAGAACCTGGTGCGGGTGGAAGGGATGTCGCTCGAGGCCATGCGCGCCGGTATCAATTGGGGTTTCGAATCTTTTGATGATTACCTTGCCTTGATTGAGCGACAGGGTGTTGGTCCGAACATTGCTGCGTTCGTGGGCCATTCTTCTGTTCGTACCTACGTGATGGGTTCGGATGCACCGCTGCGCGCGGCGACAGTGGATGAGGTCGAGTCAATGCGCCGCTTGGTCGCCGCAGCGATGGATAGCGGTGCCGTGGGTTTTGCGACCTCTACCTCGCCCTCTCACAATGGTGCTGACGGCAATCCCATGCCGTCGCGCTTGGCGGAGCATGCAGAGTTGGAGGCGTTAGTCGGCGTTTTGGGCGATAAAGGACGCGGGGTATTTATGTTGACTAAGGGTGGGCCAACACCTGTGCCTTTCCTGGAAACACTGGCAGCCGATACCGGTCGGCCCGTGGTGGTAGCGGCGTTACTGCACAACAGCACCGACCCAGATGCCGTGTTTAATGATCTTGAAGCGATTACCGCTGCTCAGGGCAGGGGTCATGCGATGTGGGGTCAGGTGTCTGCTTGTCCATTAAGTACGGAGTTCACGCTGTTGGCGCCTTACCCGTTTGAGGCGCTGGCTGCCTGGAAACCGGCGATGCAGGCAGCAAGCCCAAGACATTTTCGTGATTTAGTATCCGATGCCTTGTTTCGCGACTCGATTCGTCAAGAACTCAAACGACCCGCTGCCGTCAGATTATTCAATGGCGAGTGGGAAAAACTGCAGGTGCTGGAAGTTGCCAAGGCCAAACATCGCCACTACGAGGGACAGTCCGTTGCATCGCTTGCGGCGGCTGCACGGGTCGACCCGTTAGATTTTATGTTCGATCTGGCACTTTCAGAAGAACTCGAAACCACCTTTCTCTCCGTGTTGTTAAATTCTGATGAATCAGCAGTGGCCCGATTGTTAACTCATGAGTACTCAACGGTCGCACTGTCGGACGCTGGGGCCCATTTAACCTTCTTTTGTGATGCCGGTTTTGGGCTGCATCTGATGGGCCATTGGGTCCGCGATCGTCAAATCATGCCGTTGACCGAAGCGATCCGCCGCTTAACTTCCCATCCTGCTGAGATCTTCGGCATTCGAGACCGTGGGCGCATTGAGGTCGGGGCGTTTGCTGATCTCTTGTTGTTTGATCCTGATACCGTTGGTCGTGGCCCGTCTCGCCGAGTATGGGATTTGCCTGCAGAACAGCGCCGTTTGACCACGGATCCACTGGGGGTACACGGGGTGTGGGTTAACGGTACTCGCATTGTGAATGCCGATGGCGTGGTTCCCATCGACAAGCTCCCAGGTAAAGTGCTGCGCGAGTTTTAGGGCAGGGAGTCAGTCGATTCCCTTGCTTGTTTGATGATTGCGCACCAGCCGGGCAAGTTTGGCCAAACGCTTGTCACTCAAACCCTCTTCGTCAAGTGCGGTGAGGGTGTCGTAGAGATAGTCCGAACATCGTCCTAGGCTGCCTTCGCTTTCAGCAATCAGTTTGACGGTAGTGTGCTCTTCCAGTTGATGGGTATAGCGGTCATGATCCGGGTCAATCACAAATGTAATGGCAGGGCGCACCTGCCCCTGGTGGAGATGGACTCGCGTCCATAGGGGGCGATAGGCCGATGTCATCAGTTCGCGGCGGAAAAGAATATCCAACTCGGTGGCGGCAGCAGTGGGTGCAACTTCATAGACAACGCCGTGACAACTGCCACCCCTATCCAGAGCCAGCATCAGGCCGGGGTTCTCTGGGGAGCCTCGACCAAGGGTTGACCAGAGGCAGAAGCGTCGGTGGTAGCCGAAGATTTGACCCGTGCTGCGGCTCGTAAAATGGATGGCGGGATTCCACATCAGCGAGCCGTAGCCAAATACCCATAAGGATTCATTTGGCGCCTTTGTCGCCAACATCTTCTTGACGATGGCCTGGCGTTCATGATCCTCCATAAATCGCATCTGGTTTCCCGCCTGGTTCATCGCCATGCGGCGGGTCTCCCCGCTGAGAATGCTCTCCCGGGTGAGTTTTCTTGAGGTCACGCTGTATCGCCAGGCATGGGGATAGGGGTGGTTTCTGTTGGGATGTGATAGCCGCGCTGCACCGCAGGTCGGGAAGCGATCGTGGTGTACCAGCGTTCGACATTAGGAAATTCGCGGATATCAATCGTTTGCCAGTTGAAGCGCGAGATCCAGGGCCAGGTGCTGATGTCAACAATCGAATAATCGCCCAGCATGAATTCACGCTCTGACAGTCGGTCATCAAGCACATCGTACAAGCGACGGCCTTCATTAAGATAACGCGCTTCAGCGTAGTCGCTCTTGCCTTGATTGAAGCGTACGAAATGATGCACTTGGCCAAGCATCGGCCCGACACCCGCCATCTGCCACATCAGCCATTGCAGTGCATCCCAGTAGTCCGCCTCATTTTGCGGTAATAACTTTCCCGTTTTCTTGGCGAGGTAAAGAAGAATGGCGCCGGACTCCATCAAAGCGAGGCCATTATCCTGATCGACAATCGCAGGGACTTTGTTATTGGGGGAAATCTTGAGAAAGTCTGGATCAAACTGTTCGTCTTTTCCAATATCGATTGAAAATACTGTGTAGGGAATCCCTAATTCTTCCAGTGCGATGGAGATTTTCCGGCCATTGGGTGTTCCCCAGGTATATAGATCTATCAATTGAAGTGTCTCCTATGCTGAGTGATGTTTAGAAAGAGCCTGATTTTAATGAATGATCAGCCCAACATTGCTCGAACTTCATTTGCTTGGTGGCTCGCGCCTGCCATCATGAAGGATAAATCGTTGCCCGCAAGGATTAGACGCGCACCCATATCAACGTAACGTCGCATGACCGGCGGTGAGTAAACACCGCCCATCCCAGGATACTTGCCATTCGAGACACAGGCTTCAATCACTTTGCGGTAGGCGTCGATGACGTCGTCATGATCCAGCTGCCCAGGAATACCCATTTCCATACACAAATCGTTGGTGCCGATCAGTAAAGAGTCAATACCTTCGATAGCGGCAATATCGTGTGCATTGGCAATTGCTTGCGGGCTTTCTAGCATTACTACGACCAATGTTTCCCGGTTAATGGCTTCGGTTGCCTCTTTCATTGGATGGGCGACAAAGTCGAGCTGTGGTAATGCGCCGGTGACTGAGCGGTGCCCGAGTGGGGGGTAACGGCAGTTAGAGGCAATGCGTGCGGCCGTGTCTACGTCATCCACATGAGGTATCACCACGCCTTGTGCACCGCCATCGAGTACGCGAGTTGCGTGATAGTGCTCATAACCGGGGACACGGACAATCGGCGCGATACCGACATCCTGGGCTGCTACGCTGATCTGTACCGCTGTATCAACGTCCATTGAATTGTGTTCGGTGTCGATAAACAGCCAGTCAAAGCCGGCGGTGCGCATTGCCTTGGCGATGTCGACCGTGCGCGATTGCCGCAATCCTATTCCGATGGCAAGTTCCCCGGATCGAAGACGATCCAATGCCACGTTTTTTAGTTGAATCATGCGATGTATTCCTCCTGTGTTGATGTTATCTATAGTCCATAAGGAGCATGTCCGCTCCTTTCTCAGCGATCATTAGAGTCGCCGCATTGGTGTTAGCGGAAACCAATGTGGGCATGATGGAGGCATCGATGATTCGGAGGCCTTCGAGCCCTCTCAGGCGTAGACGCTCATCGACAACGGCAAGTGGATCGTTTCCCATGCGACAAGTGCCAACGGGATGAAACATCGTGCTGCCGTGGGTCTGTGCGTACTCTAGAATCGCTGCGTCTGACTGACAGTCAGCGCCAGGTTGTATTTCGTCACCCGCAAACGGTGCCAGGTCAGGGGTGTTGAGAAACTCTCGACACCATTTGAGACCACGAATGACGGCGTCGCGGTCTTCTTGAGTTTGTAGGTAATTGGGTTGAATGATCGGTGCTTGCTTAGGATCTGGCGAATTGATTCGGACAAAGCCGCGGCTTTCGGGACGCATCTGGCACACCCCGCAGGTCATCCCGGCAAAGGAATGCAAACCTCCTACCACTCCTGCGCGATAACTTGCCGGAGTAAAAACAAATTGAAGATCCGGTGTATCCAAGGTGTCTTGGGAACGAAGAAAGACCCCGACGTGGGCTGGGCTAAATGACAGTAGACCGCGGCCTCGGAACACCCAATTGAGTGTTTCAAGTAATAGCCGAGGCCCACGCGATCGATGATTCAGGCTGTCAGTGTGCATCACTCGTCTCGAAACCCGTGCAACATAATGGTCCTGCAGTTTTTCACCAACCCCTTCCAGTGGGTGAACGACGGAAATATTGTTGGACCGGAGGAGAGACGGTGAGCCAATCCCTGACAGTTGTAATAGTTGGGGCGAGTTAATAGAACCTGCGCAGAGTAGAACAGACGATTGGGCTTGTGCGGTATGCCTTTTCCCTTGGTGGGTATAGGTCACTCCAGTGATACGCTGTCCAGTTATTTCAATTTTCTCTACATAAGCGTGTGTTCTTAAATGAAGGTTAGGTCGGTGGCGAACCGGATGCAGAAAACCGACCGCAGCACTGTGTCTGCGACCTTGGCGTATCATTCGTTGGTAATAGGCGACACCCTCTTGGCGGCTTCCGTTATAGTCTGGATTAGACGGAACACCCAAGCCTTTTGCCCCCGAAATAAATTTTTCACATAAGTGGTGACGTTCCGGCAATTCGGAGACGTGTTGCGGCCCGCCTGTGCCATGAAAGGTATTTGCACCATTCTCTCGATCTTCAGACTTAATGAAATAGGGCAGAACGTCATCGTACGACCAGCCAACATTCCCCATTTGTGCCCAGTTGTCGTAATCCAGCGCTTGACCACGGACGTACAGATGTCCCGAAATGGAACTGGACCCACCCAGGACTTTCCCTCTAGGAAAAAAGATTGATCTGTCTTTGATGGTGGGACTTGGCGCAGTTGCATAGCACCAGTTAAACCGCGGATGATCAAAGGTTTTCATGAACCCGGCGGGCGCGCGTACATAAGGGTGCCGATCAGAACCACCTGCCTCGAGGACCAGTACGGATAAGGTGGAGTGTTCTGTCAAGCGGTTTGCAAGCACACAGCCAGCAGATCCGGCTCCGACGATAATAAAATCGTAAGTGTCTGCTGGTCTCTGAACCATTTAATGTTCACTTATTGGACAGCTGCCGGCTATGGTGGTGCGGACCATATGGCGTCGCTCGTCGCCCTGTCGATAGGGCGTTGCGCGATGTATGACCGCTCGATTGTCCCACATGACCAAGTCATATTGCGTCCATGCATGAGTGAAAATAAATTCGGGTTGAGTTGCAAACTCCATTAGTTCTTGAATGAGTTGCTGACCCTCGAATTCCGGTAACCCTTCGACGGCGCAGGCGTGTGACCCAAGATAGAGAGATGGATTCAGGCCATTTTCATCATGCAGCACCATCGGTTGGCGGACCGGAGGTAAAGCCATGCGTTCTTGCTGGGTCATCAACTTAGGGTCAATTGCATCGCGGGAGGCTGCGTAACTGTGAAGGGCATAGCGGTCGTTGATTCTCGACTTGAGTACATTGGGAAGGGACCGATAGACCGCACGCATGCTAACAAAATGCGTGTCGCCACCACACAGTGGGATCTCCCGGGCGGAGAGAATGGATGCTTTAGCGGGGATGGGTTTAAAGGAACTGTCTGTATGCCATAACTGATTAGCTCGGTTATTGAGGTTTTGTCGGTGATCACTTGCTACAAGGCGGTTTTTGTCATCAAAGTTGCGCAGTATGACGAGCGGCGTCCCCGTACCCTCGGTACCAATCTTCGTTGCTTCCAATGGCCCAAACTGTCTAGTGAAGTGGATTTGTTCGTCATCATCGATGGCTTGGTTCGGAAAAATCAGAACAGAATATTGCCGTAATGCGGCTTTAATTTGGCTGCATACGTCGGCGTTAATAGTGCCCGCGTCGATAAAACCTTCTGCACGGGCTGCAAAAAGAGGGTGTAGTGGGGTAAAACTGAGCAAGAGTCGTGCAATTCACCGGAGAGTTGATGGGTCGCAGCAGTATAGCGCGACTATTACCGCATATTAATTGCATTTGAGGCGGTCGGACAGCCTTCACCGATCGACCAAGATAATGACGCGTCTGTGATGCTGGGGTTAGTTTTTACCATTCAGTTGTCGTTCCCTCAGACTCATATAAGTTGTTGCGGCGAAAATTAGCGCTCCACCGACCCATACGCCCCAATCAGGAATTTCGCCAAAGAGCAAGAATCCAAAGATTGCTACCCAGATTAGCTTGGTGAATTCAACTGGTGTGAGGGCGGTAACTTCGGCGAGTTTCATGGCGGTTGCCAGTGCGAGATGTCCTGCGCTCGCCAATGCACCGACGATGAGTAACAAAATAATTTGTCCTAAGTCTGGATGCTGCCAGACTGGAATAGCGAATATAAGGGTAATAGGTGACATTAATAACGTTGAATAGATCGTCATGGTCGTACTGGACTCTGTACGAGCGAGTGATTTGATGATGATGATTGCGCTGCCCCACATAGCCGCAGCAACCAACAGTGCAATTGTTCCAATCTCTATCGCAACGATACCCGGTCTTAGTACCACGAGCGTGCCAATAAAACCGACACTCAGCGCCGCGATGCGGCCGAAGCGAAGTGATTCTCCGAGCAAGAAAATAGCTAGCACCGATGCGAACAGAGGCGCAGAAAATTGTATAGAGATCGCTTTCGCCAACGGGGTCATTGTCAAGCCATAAAAGAACAGGATGACAGAGGTAGAGTGCAATATTGCTCGAAATCCGTGCAGGCCCAGTCGCTTTGTACGCAGAGGCGCCAGTCCTTGTTGAATAAAAAAGGGAGTGAAGACGAGAAAGCCAAAAAATGCGCGAAAAAATGCAAGTTGAAACGGATGAAGGTCTGCACTCAGGTACCGCACGACGGTAATCATCGCTGACATCGACAATGTCGAAATTAATAAAAACCCGATGCCCTTAACGGTTCCACTCGACGAGTTCAACCAGGCCAAAAACAAGGCGGTCGGTTTAATCACAGCGGTTCTTTTAGGCCTTTAGGTCACCGGAGACTGGTGGTTCGCCGGTGTCTCGTGATTCCCGGTACACAATGTACAGGCCGGCGGCGATAATCAATGTCGTTCCAGCTAATGTGTTAATCGTTGGTAGCTGACCGAAGACGATATAGCCCAGTAGGATGCTCCATAAAAGCTTACTGTAATTAAATGGAGCAAGTAGGGACGCTTGTGCGCGGTCGAACGCCTGTATCATGCATAGGTGTGCCGCCGCACCCAAGAAACCCGTCCCCAGAAAGACCCACCAGTGTATCGGTTGGGTCTCTGTCCAGAAGAATGGAACCAGAAGGGTGCTCCACGCCAGTCCTCCCACACCAGTGTGATACAGCATTGCATCGACAGATTCGGTGCTCGCCAACCTCCGCGTAGACAGCTGGAAAAAACTGAAGCAAAGCGCCCCTGCAAGTGGCATGGCGGCTGCCCAGTGCCAGATTCCGCTACCTGGACGTATGACAATGGCGACGCCGATGAGGCCGCCAATCACTGCCAGCCATCGGTGTATTGATACACGTTCTCCAAGGAGCGGGTGAGCTAATGCTGTGATAAAGAGAGGTGCCATGAAACCCAATATGACGGCTTCGGCCAATGGTAGATATTTCAGGCCAACAAACAACGTAGCAATCGAAAGAACGAGAAACAATGGTCGAAACCACTGGAGCATAATTTGTTTCGATGCGGCCAGTTGACTCGGGTTAGTTCGACGCGCCCCAAAATAAAAGACGAGCGTTAAGCACATTCCAACGAAGTAGCCCCATACCAACTGAATGGGCGAGAGTTCGCTGGTATAGTGCTTACATACCGTGTCTACGATAGTAATTAGCCCTATCGAAAAAAGAAAATAGGTAACCGCGACACCGACACGCGATGAGGTCATTCAGGTAAGCCCATGAAATACGCACCCTAGGAAGGAGAGTGCAGTGTACCTGACCATTGTCGTGTGTGATGTCTTGGCGGTAACATTGGAATCAAGCTGTAGCGCGAATAGATAATGAGAGGCATGTTGCGCCAATAACCCTAAATACGTCGCGGGAGAACAAGATGATTCAGTCCGTCACTGAAAAAGAGGTTGAGACGTACAATGAACGTGGCTACGTTGTTCCAGGTATTCAACTGAGTGCGGACCGTATTCAGGAGCTGGATGCAGCCGTCCAACGACTGATCGCGAAGAATCCCGATGTGAGACCCGAACGGTTAGTAAGCGTTCATATTGACCGAATGAATGATGAGGGCGTGCGTGGGGATGCGACATTCTTTGAGTTGGCTACTGATCCGATCATTGTTGATGCTGTTGAGGCGGTGATGGGACCTGATGTGGTTTTGTGGGGTTGCCAGGTATTTTGTAAGCCACCCTCTGACGGCATGGAAGTACCGATGCACCAGGATGGCCACTACTGGCCAATCGATCCACTAGAGAGTTGCACCGCATGGATTGCGCTCGATGACTGTACGGTCGAAAATGGCTGCTTGCGACTCGTGCCCGGGTCTCATAAGGCGAGACGGAGTTTCCAACACGGAGTAAGTAAACGTGAGGGTTTAGTCTTAAATCAATATGTGGACGATCCAACGGTTGATCTGTCGATGGCCGAGGATGTGGAACTTCGGGCCGGCCAGTTTTCATTGCATGACATCCATATGATCCATGGTTCCAATGCGAACCGATCGGGTAAACGACGGGCTGGAGTGGCGATTCGTTACATGCCCGGGACTAGTTTAATGAATCGAGAATCATCGCTAACTGGCTCAAGCTCTGGTTATATGGTGAATTGGCGAACGCGACCACTGTGGTTGTTGCGGGGTGAAAATCGTGCGGGAAATGACTTGGAAGTAGGTCACCAATAAAGTTGGCAATTCGGTTCTAAAAGCGATTTATCGAAGCAGGTAGTGAATTAATGAAAGCGTTGCTCTGTAAAACGATTGGGGGGCCGGACGATCTGGTTGTTGAGGAGGTGTCGGCACCAAGTCTGGGACCCGATGAAGTTCGTATTGAGGTGCATGCGTGCGGCGTCAATTTCCCTGACGTGTTGATGGTTCAGGGAAAATATCAGGTGAAACCGGAACTGCCGTTTTCACCGGGATTGGAGGTCGCTGGAGATATTGCTGAGATTGGTGCCGCTGTTGAAGGCTTTAACGTCGGTGATCGAGTGATTGCCATGACCGGCTTCGGCGGGATGCGTGAAGAAATTGTGGTGCACGCGGGTCGGTGCCTCACCATGCCAGACGAAATGGATTATGAGACGGCCGCCTCGTTTGTGTTGACTTACGGGACAAGCTACCACGCGCTGGTAGATCGTGGTTATTTAAGTTCGGGTGAAAAAGTCCTGGTACTTGGAGCGGCAGGTGGAGTCGGAACGGCCGCTATCGATATTGCACATCGCTTAGGTGCTGAAGTCATTGCGGCTGGTGGAAGTGATGAAAAGCTCAGCCAGTTGAAGGCGCTTTATGGTGTGTCTGAAACGATCAATTACAACGAAGAAGGGCCGGAGCTGCGAGAGCGAGTGAAGGCGATGACCGACGGGCGTGGAGCTGATGTCATTTATGATCCCGTTGGAGGAACAGCATTTCAACAGGCGCTTCGCTGTGTCAATTGGAACGGCCGCATTCTGGTCGTTGGGTTTGCCGCAGATAGTGAGAATTTACCCAAGGCGGCAACGAATTTGTTGTTATTAAAAGGCAGTTCGTTAATTGGAGTTTTCTGGGGCCGTTTCAGCGAAATTGAGTCTGATCGCAATCGGGCAAATTTCGATCGTCTGTTTCAATGGTATGCAGCGGGTGAATTGAAACCCAACATCTCGCATCGTTTTCCTCTTGCGGAAGGCGCGGAGGCGCTTAAGGTGTTAATGCGCAGAGAGGTAGTTGGGAAATGCGTGGTTACGCTCCGCGACTGAAGAGCGATAGTTAGATCGACTCAAGGTTCTCCGCCGTATATCGTCGCACCGCCATCCACTACGAGAGTTTGTCCAGTAATGAACCGGCCCGCGGGTGCCGCTAGAAAAACTGCCGTTCCCGCGATATCAATCGGATCACCGATACGGCCAAGTGGATAGGCATTTTCTGCTCGAGCGAGTTTTTCTGGGTCATCCCACAATACACGGGCCATCTCGGTCCGGACTAATCCTGGTGCGATACAGTTAACTCGAACATTACTACGTCCCCATTCGACAGCGAGGCTTCGCGCCAGCTGCATGTCGGCTGCTTTGGACAGCGCATAGGCGCCGAGTTTTGGCGTTGCTTTGAGACCGGCGATGCTTGAGATGATGGTCACCGATCCGCCACCGCGACTGGCCATTTGTGGTGCCACCATGGCAAATAATGCAAGATTATTTTGCACATTGGTACGCATAGTTTTGTCGTAGGCTGCATCGTCGATCTCATGCAGTCGACCAAAGTAGGGATTGACCGCTGCATTGCAGACGACGATATCGATTTGGCCCCAATGCGATATCACTTGATCGACTAGTGATTGCAATGCGGTACGGTTTGAAACATTGCATTCGACGGCGATGGCGTCGCCCCCTGATTGCTTTATGCGGTCTACGACCAGTTCACAGGCATCGATTTTTCGGCTGGAGACCGCAACTTTGGCGCCTTGTGTTGCCATTGCCTGGGCAATGGCCTGACCAATGCCTCGGGAAGCGCCGGTTACGATAACAACCTGCCCTTTGAGATCAAAAAGCATCTCGTAGTTGGCTGTGGGAGATGGTGTTCCTTTGATCACAGGGAGGCAATCCTACAGCCTTTATCAATATAAGTAGCGACCCGTGTATCAAAGGTAGCAAAGCGATCGTCTTGGGTTTGGCCCCGGACATAGCGTATATAGATCTGTTGAATGATGACGGCGAAACGCATCGCGGCAAAGGCGTAATGCCAGTGGATCGTATCGCAGTCATAGCCCGTCTGCGTTGCGTAACGTTCGATTGATTCGGTACGCGAGGGAAATCCCGACTGGGCCGTTGGCATGGTGCTTTCCTCAATCCACAGTGGGGGGTCATCAGGTTGTGCCCATTGATTGAGGAGATAGCCCAGGTCTGCCAGGGGTTCCCCGCTGGTACACATGTCCCAGTCGAGAATCGCGACTGCTCGCCAAGGTTCACTGTTATCAACGAGCATATTATCCAGCTTATAGTCGTTATGAACTAGAGCACTTTGTTCGAGAGTAGGGCGATGCTTGTAGAGCCAGGCGATCAATCGTTCCATGTCGGTATTATCGGCTGCACCAGCGTCCTTCCATCGTTTTGTCCAGCCGTCTAGTTGACGCTGGGTAAAACCTTCCGGATGACCCAGATCTTCAAGGCCGACGTCATCTCGCCGAATCATGTGAAGGTCCGCTAGGGCATCGATCATCATTTCCCCGATTCGGCGATTGATGTCTGGTCGAGCATTGCATTCCTCGGGCAGCTCTCGGCGAATGACTTTACCGTGGCGTCGTTCCATGACCTGAAAGGGTGCCCCGATAATCTTGTCATCATCGCAGAACAGAAAACTGTTTGGGGCGAGGGGAAAGCCAGCGCTCAGTCTTGAGAGCACTCGATGTTCCCGCGCCATGTCGTGGGACCTTGGGGCAATCGGGCCGAGTGGGGGTCGCCGAAGCACGTATTCCTGCACGCCAAATCGCAGCAGGTAAGTAAGGTTAGCGTGCCCCCCTCCAAATTGCATGACGGACAGTTCCCCGGTGGTGGAGGGTAGTCTTTCACGAAGAAAGGGCTCCAGCCGTTCAGTTGGCAGACTTTCGTCCGACCGTTGTTCGATCAGTTCAGGGTCCAACGCGCGCGGGATCACACTAAGAGACCTGGCCTGATTTAGTGCTCGAATTGGGCACCCTGAGTCGTCCATCCCAAACGGTCTTGACGGCGCAGTTCCAGGCGGGCAACAGTTCTTCGATGGACTGCGTCTGGACCATCGGCGAGCCGAAGGCCTCGAGAGTGAGCCCAGGCATACGCGAGGCCGAAGTCCTGACTCACGCCGGCGGCGCCATGAATCTGAATGGCACGGTCAAGCACCGTCAATGCCATATTCGGCACCGCGACCTTGATCATCGAAATTTCCGAGCGAGCTGCCCGTGCGCCCACCGTATCGATCATGTGGGCAGTTTTCAACACCAACAGACGAGCCTGTTCGATTTCGATGCGAGAATCGGCAATTGCCTCCATGACTACGCCTTGTTCCGCTAAAGGTTGTCCAAAGGCCACGCGTTCGGTCGCTCGATTAGCCATCGCCTCTAGCGCCCGTTCAGCTACTCCAATCAATCGCATGCAATGATGAATACGCCCTGGGCCTAGACGTCCCTGTGCAATTTCAAAGCCCCGGCCTTCGCCTAGGAGAAGGTTGTCGGCTGGGACACGGACGTCCTTGAATTCGACATCCATATGTCCATGCGGTGCATCATCATAGCCAAATACTGACATGGGCCGTAGAACGTTGATTCCGGGAGTGTCCATGGGGACAAGGATCATCGACTGCTGTTGATGTCGGTCAGCGGTTGGGTCAGTTTTCCCCATGAAAATCAATATTTTACAGCGTGGGTCGCCGGCTCCGGAGGTCCACCATTTGCGCGCGTTGATGACATATTCATTTCCCTCACGCTTAATGGAACCCTGAATGTTGGTGGCATCGGATGAGGCAACCGCGGGTTCAGTCATGCCAAATCCTGACCGAATCTCCCCGGCAAGAAGTGGGGTCAGCCATCGTTCTTGATGTTCTTGACTGCCGTAGCGCAAGAGGACCTCCATGTTGCCAGTGTCCGGTGCACTGCAGTTAAAAACCTCCGGGGCAATGGGGGAACGCCCCATGATTTCGCATAACGGTGCGTATTCAAGGTTGGTCAACCCTTCCGCATGATGCGACTTTGGCAGGAAAAGATTCCATAGGTTTGCGGAGCGAGCTTTTTCCTTGAGCGTCTCCATAATAGGCGGCAGTGCCCAGCGATCTGCCCCTTGCTCTAATTGCTCATCAAAGATGTGCTCGTTGGGATAAATCTCTTCGCTCATAAAATCACTGAGGCGCGCCTGAAGATCGACCACCTTTTTTGACAAATCAAAATGCATTGTTGATATCCATGTACTGGCCTGATTATGTTATTTGCTCAAGGAAAGCCCGAGCCCGGTCAGCGCGGAACGAATAGTAGATCGCCGTTCATCGGATGGAAGTTTCATCGGCATTCGTGCTTCCCCAGAGTTGATTCCCTGGGCAGCTTGCGCAATCTTCGTTGCGGCGGGCAGGTCATCGCCCAGCATCGCGTTCCAAAGCACCAGTAGGCGTTGATGAAGATCAAGCGCTTGTTCATGATCGCCCTGCCTGACGGCATCCCAAAGGTCGACACTGGCTTTAGGCGCGGCGGTTAGGATGGCGGCTATCGACCCGTGAGCACCGAGTGAATAGCAGGGATATAGCAGGGCATCGCACGCGCTAAAGACGAGCTGGCCTGGCGTAATCTTGATCATCAAATCAGCGAAAAGTTTGACATCCCCAGCGCTTTGTTTCACACCAATGACGCCGGGAACCTCAGTCATGACTCGACATAAGAGATCAGGATTGAGATAACTCCAAGGCACGACGTTGTAAATAATCACCGGCATTCCGGTTTCTTCCGTCAGAATGCGAAAATGCTCTACGGTCGCGTCATCATCGGGCTTGAATAGGTAATGAACCGGAGTAACCTGGAGAGCTGCAACGCCCATGTCCTTGATGAGTTGGCCCCGTCGGACTGATTCGCGTGTCGAATCGGTAATGATGCCGGCAATTACAGGGAAGCGGCCATTGGTCGATGAAACGGCAGTTTCAATGAGTTGTGCATATTCATCGCTCGCCAGGGAATGTCCTTCGCCAGTACTACCCCCCACCGCAATTCCGTGCACGCCACATTCGACGAGCCAGTCAATTTGTTCGCCTATGGCTGAAAAATTAATGTCACCGCGGGTGTCAAAGGGAGTGGTGGTGGGAACGATAACGCCAGCGAGTTCGTTTGTGCTCATAGTCTGTGAATCCTGTATCCGTGCTTCAGTTATGTTGATTACCAACGCAGTCGAAAGTCGTTTTCGCCGGAACGATCGACACCACGCATCAAAAATAAAGTCCGATCTTTGTGATCGAGGAAATTTCCAGCCACCGCACGTTCAGTGGCAAGTGTGCGATCAAAAACAGAAGTGGTTGGAAAGTAGCGGAGGGTCATACCGCGCCGCGAATGCTCAGAATGGTTAGCTTCCGAGCCATGGACCATATAGATATCGTGTAGCGACATTTGGCCACTTTCTAACACAAGGTCGACTGCCTTTTCCTCGTCGAATTCACTGGATAAAAGTTCCTGGTTTAAAGTGAGGTCAGGGGCATTGTTGGTTCTGTGTTTCCATAATGTTTTAGCCTTATGTGATCCGGGAATCAAACGCAAACATCCGTTATCGCGCGTCGCAGCGTCGACGGCGATCCACACAGTGCAGGTTGCGAGAGGGCGGAGGGGCCAATACTCGCCGTCCTGGTGCCAGGGCGTCGCCTGACCACCCTGTGCAGGTTTTGCGAAGAAGCTGGAGTTCCACAAGGCGAAATCATTCCCAATCAATTGTTCCACCATGTCCAGTATTTCTGGAATGCGTACGTAATTTAGAAAAGCAAGATCGTAAGCCAGCACGGTAGGGCAATAATTGTCGAACTCGGGATGGCAGTTGACTAGCCGAGCATGATCCGCTCGTATGGAGTCCAGCGTTTCAGGAGGGAGTCGAAAATCCGGCACGACATAACCGTCTCGATGATATTGGGTGACTTGTTCTTGGGTGAGCATATTCCTTACCACCATAAGCGGTCGCTTGACCTGTCTTGTTTAAAGAATGGCGCCGACTGTCCAGGGCACAAACTCGTCCTCTCCCATGCCGAAAGCTTCTGACTTTGACTGCTTGCCGGACGCGCATTCCAGAATGGTCGCAAAGATTTCTTCACCGACGGATTCAACTGTCGCGTCACCATCTATGATGCGCCCACAATTGACGTCCATGTCAGGTTCCATGCGGTGATACATGGCCGTGTTGGTCGCTAATTTTAGGCTGGGTACGGGTTTTCCCCCATACACCGAGCCACGGCCTGTCGTGAAACAGGTAATGTTAGCGCCTCCAGCCACCATGCCAGTGATTGACGCGGGGTCGTACCCCGGAGTGTCCATAAAGACAAAGCCTTTTTGGGTAATGGGCTCGGCATAATGGTAGACATCAACTAAGTCTGTTGTGCCACCTTTGGCAACGGCACCCAGCGACTTTTCGAGAATGGTCGTAAGGCCGCCGGCTTTATTGCCCGGAGATGGATTGTTGTTCATCTCAGCACCATTGTTGCGAGTGTAGTCTTCCCACCACTTGATTCTGTCCACAAGTTTTTTCCCAACCTCTTCGGTGACGGCACGTCGAGTCAGGAGATGTTCTGCGCCATAGATCTCCGGAGTCTCTCCAAGGCAGGCTGTACCCCCATGTTTGACCAGCAGGTCCGCGGCTGCCCCGAGGGCAGGGTTGGCGGAAATGCCGGAGTAGCCATCAGAGCCCCCACATTCCAATGCCAAAATAAGATCAGCTGCAGGTCGTGTTTCTCTGCGCGCGCGGTTAGCATCCGGTAAGAGTTCACGAATATACGCCATGCCGCGGTCCACAGTCGCTGCGCTACCGCCGCTGTCCTGAATGGTGAACGCGTGTAATTTGTCGCTGGGATTAAGTTTCTCCGTATTCATCATCGCGCCTATCTGGTTCGCCTCGCAGCCTAACCCTAGAATTAAGACGGAGTGAAAATTGGGATGCTTGGCATAGCCAGAAATAGTGCGCTGAATGTAATTTAAACCCATTCCCGCACAGCCCCCGCAGCCATAGTCGTGTGTCAGGGCGATTACGCCATCGACGTTTGGAAAGTCTGCGAGTATTTCGTCGGAGAATTGCGCGGCGATATGTCGTGCGACAGTGGCTGAACAGTTGACACTAGTTAAAACGCCAATGTAGTTGCGCGTTGCGACGCGCCCATCGTCTCGGACAAAGCCCTGAAACGTGGCGCGTTCCTGAATTGGATATAGACCGGTTGCCTTGATTGCTTCGGAGAAGCGGTAATCTCGTTCGAATGTATTAATCGCGCAGTTATGTGTATGGACGTGTTCACCAGCCACAATATTGCTAGCAGCGACGCCGATGACCTGATCGTATTTCTTGATCAGATCTCCTTTAGTGATGTTCTCTGTTGCAATTTTATGGCCAGCTCCAATATGTTCATTGGTAACGATGTTGGATCCTCCAACTGACTCTCCGGGAGGGAGTTCGGTTCGCGCAACGACCACATTGTCGTTTTGACTTAATCGTATGATGTTTGTGTTTGGTTCGTTCACGTTGGGAATCCTTTTATTCGTAAATACGGGCGTTTGAGCATGTTGTCGATGTTTTTAGGTGGACACATCGAGACTGGCAGCGGTTTCTTCAATCAAACGCCAGGTGGTCTCATCAAGTGGTATCCCATTATTTTCTCTCTCAGCCCGTGTGTTGCGCTCCGGATCCCCCGGAAGGAGTACCGGCTTCGCGGCATCAGCGGGGCGCGCCGACCGAACCCAGTCGGTAAATCGAGCCGTTTCCGTTTGAACGTCGGTGGAGTCCGCGAATATGTTGGGATCAATTAATATGGACAACATGCCGTTGGCTAAACCGGCGACTCCGGGCGTGGCGCATCCGCCGCCGCCAAGGGTGCCGGCCAGAAGATCAGCCATGATCGCTAGACCAGAGCCTTTGTGAGCGCCCATTGAGTTCATTACTGCGCTTGGTGTTTCATAGAGGGCGTTAGGATCATTGGTAGGCGAGCCATCGCTTCCCGTCAGAGCGCCGTCCGGCAGTTCGACCCCCTTGTTGCGTGCCACCATAATTTTTCCTTCGGCAAGCATGGAGGTTGCGGCATCGAATACCACAGACTCGCCTGCAGGATTAGGCATACCGATGGAGATCGGGTTGGTCGCGTAGCGACTCTCGACACCCCCAAACGGCGCCACGGTCATGCCGGCGCCTGAAGTGTTCACGAAGTGCATTGAGACCTGTCCTGCATCAATGGCCATTTCCGCCCAATCACCAATGCGACCAAGGTGCCCCACGTTACCGACGCCGATCATGGCGAGGCCACTCGTTTTGGCTTTCTGAATACCAGCGGTCATGATTTGCAAGCCGATCGACTGCCCAAAACCTTTGTTGCCGTTGTATATGGCAATCTGGTCGTTTTCGAAGGTGGTCGTTGCTTTTTGATTGGGCACGACTTCACCCTTTCGACAGTATTCTACGTAGCGGGGTATTCGGGCTACGCCATGAGAATCATGACCGACAAGGTTAGCTGTTACCAGTAACTTCGAGATGATTTCGGCTTCGGCTGGTTCGCACCCGATAGCGGTGAAAATACGTTCAGCAACAGCGGTAAGTTTGCGATGGTCGATGTTCACGGAATCGATGTCCTCGTGCGGTAGGTAATGCCCATTCTTTGGGTGTTGTTTTTATGAGGTGCTGATGATGATTGTGTAATAAACTATTTTTTCACGCGTGGTGCAACAAAAGCACGTGAATGGTCACTTTACCTTAGGAATCATTATGATTGGAGAACCTGTCCTTCTTACCGTTCGAAAGAAATTTCCTCGCCCAGAACCTGCGCATATTGAAGCGCTTGGTGGCGTTCCGACCGGTTTTATCGTGGATTCGCAAAATGGCACCGGGGCACTGGGATACCGGATCAAACCACTAACTAACGGTATGAGTTTTACCGGAGTCGCGATGACGGCGCAGGCGGAACCGAGAGACATGTTGCCGGTTCAGCCGGCGATTGCACTAGCCTCCCCGGGTGATGTTTTGGTGATTTCAACTGCTGGCTATGATGGGGCAGCGATCATTGGCGACAATGTGGCGGTAATGGCAAAGAACAAAGGCCTTGCTGCTGTGGTGACGGACGGATTGGTTCGTGATGTCGAAGGGATTCTCGAGGCCGATATCCCCGTCTTCTGTGCGGGAGTCTCGCCGAATTCTCCTTATTCACGTGGACCTGGATCGATTGGCTTACCCGTGGCGTTGGGTGATTCGGTCATTCACCCAGGTGATTTGCTTGTCGGTGATCGCGATGGAGTTGTGGTCATCGCTCGGAATCAGGCTGGAACTGTGATTGATAAGCTCGTTGAGCTTCGGAACATGGAGGCGGCTCTTGAAGCCAAGGTTAAAAGCGGACTTACGCACATGCCGTGGGTAGATGATTACTTGAGTTCAGATAAGGTACGCTATGTTGAATAGGTGGTACCTAATTGATGCTCGCTAAAGCGGGTGAAGTCAGAATCAGGAAAATAGGTCGCGATAGATTTCTAGCTTATCCCGAAAGATCAAACTTTCTGCCACCGCTGGATCAACTAAACCAGCAGGAATCTCTCCCTGCTTGACGGATAGAATAATCCTGATGTCGTTGGCGCCGATGCCAGCTATACACTGTTCGGTAAAACAAAGCGCGTGCGGTGCAAGTATCACGTTATCCAGCTCGAGTAAGGGCTCATCCTTTTGCGGTGGTTCAGGATCAAACACGTCAAGTCCAGCGCCGGCGATGGCGCCGCGTTTAAGGCTTTCCACCAGGGCCGGTTGATCAACAACCCCCCCCCGTGATGTATTGATCAGGTAAGCCGTGGGTTTCATTAGGGCGAGTCGTTGGCCATTGACCAGGTGGTGGGTTTCTTCAGAATAAGGCGTGTTTAAAGTCACAAAGTCGCCTTGTTCAAAAACGGTATCAAGGGCAACCAATTCGATACCGAGCTCTTCGGCAATCGTTGGGTCAGCCCACGGATCGTGGGCTATAAAATTCATGTCTAGAGGTCGGCATAGTCGAAACACTTCGGCACCGATATTGCCAAGCCCGACCGAAGCCAGTGTCTTTCCAACCAATCCTTGCCCCATGTAAGGTCCACGAATTGAAAAGTCATGATGACTGCGTACTAGAGCATCCTTTTCGAGTAGACGTCCTGCGAGGGCGAGAATAAATGTTAGGACTGCAACCGCAACGGGGCGCCGGACACCGTCGGGGGTAATGCCGACCGCGATTCCGTTTGCAGTGCATGCCGTCACATCGACACTGTCAAAACCTACGCCGTAACGCGCGATGACACTGAGCCGTCCATCAGAGGGGATACTATCCTTGGAAAATAACTCGTCCAGGAGAATTAGTGCATCAACCCCTTCAAGGGAGGTTCCAATCATGGTGTTGGTCGTTGGATCCGCATCCACAAAAAAGTATTCGATGTCTGGATCTGCGTCGAGAGGTTGAAGATCAAAATCGGGTAGGGCAGGTTTACCCTCCCCGTCTTGGAAATGTCCGGACAGCGCGACTCGAAACTTAGTCATGTTTTTAATCCTTTGATCGAGGTTTTCGTTTAGCACAGGCAGAGCGCAGTTGAGCGATCCCATGCGTCATTGCATCACGGTAAGCGCCGACATCGAGTTGATAACAAATCACATCGTAGCCTTTTGCATAAGATTGCGCGCCTTGATCTGCGTCGGTGACCAGAAAGCCGAGTGCTTTCGAATGGCGATTCGCTGCCCGTCGAATTTTACGCTCTGCGGTAACAAAATCGGGATGTTCGAATTGCCCAGGGACGCCGAGCGACGCACTCAAATCAAAATGCCCCAGCCATAAACAGTCGACTCCCGGCGTTGCGGCAATCTTATCAATGTTGTCGACACCTTCGGCGGTTTCGATCAAGGCCGCCATCGCGATACGTCTATTGGCGGCTGCCAGTGTGCGCGATGGGGGTGCGGGGGCGTATCCGTCGTGCGCGATGCCAATAGCTACACCACGATGGCCCTGTGGGGGATAGCGCAAATGGGAGAGTGCTTGGAGAGCTTCATCGGCGTTTGCCACCATCGGTAGCATCACTCCATCGGCACCGACGTCAAGGACGCGAGCGATATGGTGGTAGCTTTTTGAAGGTGGTCGAACGAGCACCGGTAGGTCACCTGCTCGCAGGTAGGCGATCAGTTGCTTGGTTTCCATCATCCCAAAGCCCGAGTGCTCCATATCGAGAAAGACAAAGTCGACTCCCGAGACGCTCAAAATCTGCCCAATTCCGGGTGTATTGAATTCGAAGAGGGCATGGCCCACTTTAAGGCCCTCTTTGCGGAACAAGCGTCGCAGATTTTGTTGCTTCATGGTCGTATTCCTTGGATGATCCCACTGGGACGTCGCGTTGTTAATTGAATGCTTGGTGAAACCGGTTATGGTGTCGCATCATGGCTTAAGGGTATTCCTAAATGAGTATAGTGTCACCCCGGTAGTCGTGAGGTTGTAAGCGCGGAAAGAAATCAATACTGTCATGGGGTTAACAGGCCCTGGAGGAACTCAAGTCATGACGACTGCATATTTTCCAATCGAAGTCACCGAATCCTGTCTTGATCATATTGATCGTTTTGATGGCGAGGTTAATGCTTATGTTACGGTGATGGCAGATAGTGCTCAGCAACAGGCACGGGCGGTTGAGTCCGCGATAAGACGTGGTGATGTCCAGGGACTTTTAGCGGGAATGCCGGTGTCGGTAAAAGACTGTATCGATGTCGCGGGAGTCCCCTGTACGAACGGAACAGAGTTTTTCAGGCATTACGTTCCTAACGAAGATGCCTCTATTGTGAGCGCCTTGCGAGCAGCAGGCGCTGTCATTGTGGGTAAGACAAATCTGCATGAGTTTGCGTTCGGCTCGACTACTCAGAATCCCCATTTTGGGCCGACGCGAAATCCGTGGAATACGGAGCATATTCCGAGCGGGTCTAGCGGCGGCGCAGGCGCGGCTGTAGCGGCACGCATGTGTGTCGGAGCGGTTGGGTCCGATACGGGTGGTTCAGTGAGAACTCCCGCTGCGCTCAATGGAGTCACGGGCCTTCGACCTTCTTTAGGGTCGATCCCGATGAGCGGTAGCAAAACCCAGATTTGTCCTGCGATTGATACAGTCGGTCCACTGGGCCTCTCCGTAGATGTTGTCGCGCGCCTCTTTGCTGTGATGGCTTTCTATGATGACAGTGATGTTAATTCTGTTCGTCACACCTGGGACAACTACTTGGCAACCCTCGGTCATGGCGTAAAAGGATTATCTCTTGGGCTACCCGAAGCTTATTTTTTTGATGATTTGGGGCCCGGAGTCGGTGAAGCGGTTGAGATCGGAGTAAAAATGCTTGAGGCAGCTGGTGCAATTGTTAAGCCTGTGCGGCTTGAAGGGGCTGAAACGATCCATGCCGAAGTCATGCCGATGGTGTGGGCAGATGCGTATGAATATCACCGTGAACGGATCGAAGCGGAACCCGAGCGGTTTGGAACAGACGTGCATGATCGGATTCTTTTAGGACGAGACGTATCAGGCCGTGATTATGCCGAGGCGCTACGCCACAAGGCGCGGTGGGATCGAGTTATTGATCGAGTGCTTCATGAAGTCGATATCATTGTGTCGCCAACTGCGCCTGTGACTGCACCGAGCCTGGTTGACAGTCAGAATATGTTGGCAACTACGCATCATCTAACACGTTTCACTTTTCCTTTTTCATGGGCCTGTCTACCCGGTTTATCGATTCCTTGCGGATTGTCGCCCGAAGGGCTTCCGATTGGACTGCTATTGAACGGCCGACCTTTTGAAGAGGGAGTTTTGTTTCGGGCGGGATATGCGTATCAATCAGCAACCGACTGGCATCAAAAGGCGCCTCCGCTTGTGACAGGCTAAGCGACGTGGACAACCCCGTTGGGTGGCAACCTATTTGCCGGTTGGCGTAATTTAATTAGCTATCGAAAGAGAGTAAACGACAACCATGTACGAAAAACTGTTCAATCTTGAGGGCCGCACGGCATTGGTGACGGGGGCGAGTCGAGGTATCGGGCGGGCGATTGCGAGAGGCTTGGCTGAGGCCGGCGCCGATGTAGTGTTGGCGGCACGTAACGAAAAGGATTTGGAGCTGGTGGTGGATGATATGCGAGGGACGGTGTCAGGTCGTGTTGAATTTTACCGAGTGGATATGTCGGATCGAGCAAGCGTAGATGAACTCGTTAAGACAGTGTTGCGTGATTTCGGAAAAGTCGACATCCTCGTCAATAATGCTGGTGTCAATTACCCCCAGACTCTGTTGGAAACGACCGACAGCAACTGGGATGCAATGATCGAAATCAATCTCACGAGCCAGATGCGTTTGACGAGAGCGTTCGTTCCATCAATGGTTGCGAATGGTTGGGGTCGAGTGGTTTATGTGTCCAGTATTTTGGCTTTTGCGTCAAATCATGCTCGAGGTATTTATTCCGCAACTAAGGCTGGGTTGGTCGGTATGATGCGCGCACAAACATTAGAGCTCGGGCCGGCGGGTGTTACGGTGAACTGCCTCGCACCAGGGCCAGTTCTCACAGATATGCCGATGAGCCTTCTCAGTGATGAGGAAAAAAAGAAGTTTTCTGATCGCACGGCACTGAAACGATGGGGAGAAGTGGGAGACATGGTTGGGCCAGTTCTGATGCTGGCCAGCGATGCCGGTGCATTTGTCAGCGGTGAAGTGATCATCGCCGATGGCGGCTTGTTATGCCGCACATTCGGGGATTGAGTAGCTATTGGGAGATCAAGACATCTGGTTGAAATGCATCAACTATTGGCGCTAAGTCGGCCACTCTTAATTGCATTTTGAAAATGGACGATAGTTTCCCGAACTCCATCCGTGAGTGCGGTGTCTGGAATATCGCCCAACAAAGCGCGAAGCTCTTCGTCTGTTTGACCATCAGGAAACGGTAGGGGAGCGTCTTCGTGGGTGACGACAGCTTCCGGGATGACGGCTTTAATGGCGTCGACGGCTTCACTCATGTGGGCGACGGCGCCACCAATGTTGAATACTTCCGATCCTTTGAATGCAATCCGCGATGCTTGGATGAACAATGCTGCCACGTCACCGACGTAATGAAATCCCGTGGAGCCGCCAAAACTGATGTGGTACGGTTCACCACGAACTGCGGCTAGCATGGCTTGGGTCGGAGTTGAAGTGATGCCTTGATCGCGTCCGGGACCGTACACGGTGTAGGGTCGAAGCCCAACACTTCCGATACCATCATCCTGCCAGTAGATACGGGCCGTACCCTCGTTGGCTTGTTTGAAAACGCCGTAATGGTTAACGGGATCCAGACGCGAATCATGACCCATTAGTTGTTCTTCGTACCTGTTCTTGGGCCCATAGACGCCGGCGGTGCTCGCAAAGACGAGATGATTGATGCCCGCCGCCTTCGCGGCTTCAAACATGTTGACCGTGCCTACCACATTGACGGCTGCACCGAGTGGCGGATCGGCTTTGCAAAACGGTACCTGTAAGGCCGCCAGATGAATGATATGTTGCGCACCTGAATCTATTAGCGCGGCTTTCACTGCGTCTGTTTGGGTGATGTCTCCCTGTATGAAATCTACTTTATCGAGTGCGTCTGCAGGCATGACGAGTTCTAGGCGGTGTCGGTTATCGCTAAGATCAAAGACTGTCACAGGCGTTTCATCTTGTATTAGCGTGTGTACCACCCAGGCGCCAATACATCCCATAGCGCCAGTCACAAAATAACGATCGTTTGACATCTCATTCCTTTTTATAAGTGTTTTAATGGCTAATTAAAGTGCTCAGAGGCATTAGGGGGCGACAATCCGTTGCGTTTGAACCCCTAGTCCTTCCACGCCAACCTTCATGGCATCACCTGCTCGCAGGAAAACCTGGGGTTTGAGACCCATGCCCACACCAGGGGGTGTGCCGGTGGCAATGACATCACCTGGCTGCAGGCTCATGCATTCGCTCAGGTAAGAAATAATCTTGCTAACCGGAAAAATCATCGTGTTGGTGTTGCCATCCTGGTAACGCGTGCCATTTACATCCAGCCACAAGTTTAAGGATTGTGGGTCACCAACTTCGTCTGGTGTTACTAACCATGGTCCAATCGGGCCGTATGTGTCGCCGGATTTTCCTTTTGACCAATTTCCTTGTCGCTCCAGTTGCCATTCACGTTCGGAGAGATCGGTGACAATGCAATATCCTGCGACATGGTCAAGTGCTTGTGTTTCATCGACATATTTGGTTTCTTTGCCAATGACAAAACCGAGTTCAACTTCCCAGTCGGTTTTTACCGATCCACGCATCAGTTCGATGTCATCATTCGGTCCGTTGATCGAACTGGTTGCCTTCATGAAGACGATGGGTTCAGTTGGAATCGGAGATCCCGTTTCTTTGGCATGGTCGCTGTAGTTGAGCCCGATGCATACCAACTTGCCGACGCTACCGATGCAGGGACCGATACGCGGAGTGCCTTCTACCACGGGCAGCGTGGCGGTATCGAGTGCTGACAGCCGCGCCATGGTGTCAGGATCCACAGTGTCGCCGGTGAGATCATTAATAATGCTAGACAGATCTCGAATTTGACTGTTGTCATCTAGCAGGCCGGGTTTCTCGGCACCTTTGGGACCGTAACGGAGTAGCTTCATCGGTTGTTATCCTTTAGAGGTCGTATGAAAGTATTCTTGTTAGAGATTAGAATTTGCCGTACTTCAGAAAGGCAGCTTCCGGATCCATTCCGCCGATAATTGCGTCACGCATATCGCTCTCGGTGTTCATTACTTCGATAGTCTTGCCGACCGCGTCGGCAGCCACTGCTTGAGGGATTATGACCACACCGTCTCGGTCTCCGACAATCCAGTCGCCGCTATGGATAGTGACGGTTCCTATAGTAACGGGCTCACCCAGGCGGTCGTAACGCCAGCGTTCGACAATGTCAGCGGGTGTATTGTATTCGCAGTAGATTGGAAAACCCATGTCAAGGATCATATCAGTGTCCCTACAATGTCCATCCACAACATAGCCACGGGTATTCTTTACCATAAGGGCGCGAGCAGATAACTCCCCCATTAAGGCAACCGCTTTGGTGTTGGGTTGGCACACCAGCACCTTTCCCTCAGGCACGCGCGACAGGACGCGTGACCACATAAGCAGGGAGTCGTGGCGGGAAAGTGATCGGTCTATGTATCCTGAAATGGTATAGATCTCTCCAGCAATGCGTTGCAATGGGTCTAGGGGACGAATAGTGGGGGGTAGAACACAGTTACCGTAGCCCATCGTCCGTAAAACGTCATGGACAGCACTGGCATAACACTGCGAAAGATCGTTGAGAAGAGAGGCTGTGTCAGTCATAGGAGTTGCGCCGTTATTGGTTTACCGTAGATGTTGTTAAATGTGATTGGCCGCATTGTCGCGCTAGTGCTTTTACAGCCACATCTGTTTACGCTGTGTCGCGCTAGAGTTCAAGTGTATATCGTAGAATATTGTCCCTACATGAAATAGGGATTAAATGATGTCAAACGATTTAGAGTCGCGTGTCGCACTCGTGACCGGTGGTTCCCGCGGGATCGGGCGGGCGACTTGTATTGCGCTTGCCCGTCAGGGCGCCCGCGTCGCTATCAATTATCTCCAGAACGAGTCGGCAGCCATCAAGACGTTAAGTCAGGTTGAAGCAGTGGGAGGGGTCGGGGCTATCTTTCAGGCAAATGTCGCAGACGAATTGGCTGTGGCAGATATGGTTGCGGCGATCGATGCTGAGTTAGGTCTGATTGATTTGCTCGTAACCAACGCCGCCGTGTCGATGCAAGCAGGTCATTCAACCCTTGACCTGAATGATTTCCGGCGCATCATGGCGACAAATGTTGAAGGCACGTTGATTCCCATTATGGCGGTGAAGGATGGCATGGTTTCGCGGGGTTTTGGTGGGATTGTTTGTGTGGCCTCAGTTGCTGGATTAAGACCAAGGCCATTAGGGATTACGTATAGCACTTCGAAGGCTGCGGTGGTAGCGCTGGCCCGAAATTTCGCCGCCGCATTGGGGCCTGAGGTTCGCGTCAACTGCGTTGCACCGGGTTTAATAGAGACGGATATGATTGCGGGACTAGCCCCTGATGTGCAAGACGCGATGCGCGACGAAGCGTTTGTCAAACGCCTGGGACAACCCGAGGACATCGCGGAGGCCATCGTTTTCCTTTTGTCAGATAAGGCAAGTTTTGTTAGTGGCCAGACGTTCGTCGCCGATGGCGGCCGCATCACGTTGCCCTGACCTTTGAAGCGTCAAGCATCCGCCAGGGCGTTGCCCTGGTCAAAGTTGTCCCTGAGCACAGTGGTCCTTGCCGTTGCAGTGCATTCTTTATGGGGCGGCAACGCGGTTGCCATCAAGATTGGTCTCGAAGCGTTCCCGCCGATGTGGACTGCTTTTCTTCGTTTTACTATCGCAGTGGTTTGTGTTGTGCTGTGGGCGTGGTTCCGTGGTATTCCCATGCGCCCCCAACGATCTGAATGGTGGTGGTTGGTTCTCCTGGGTGTCTTCTTTTCTATTCAAATTGGTTTGATGAATATCGGGTTCGACCATACCAGTGCATCTATAGGTTCCATTTTGATGGCGACCAACCCGATTTTCGCCGCGCTTTGGGCGCACTTTTTAATCGTCGGTGATCGCCTGACACGACAACGAATGATTGGTCTATTTGTTGCGTTTCTGGGTGCGGCTGTTGTTATTCTGCAAAGCGATCGAATGGATGGCCCGATGGCGGTTGGGATGGGCAGCGCACTCGTGTTTGTAAGCGCTGCGCTGCTTGGGGGGCGTTTGGCCTACGCGGGTCATCTCTTACAGCGAATGGACGAGGTTCGTGTGGTGTTATGGCAGATGATTATTTCCGTGCCTGTATTTGGCGTCGTAGCGATAATGACTGAGTCAATTCAGTGGGAGCATGTGGGCCCAGGGCCTATCGTTGGAATTCTGTACCAAGGCATAGTCGTAGCAGGCCTTGGATTTATGTTGCTTACGTATTTAATGAAACGATATTCCACCAGCGTGATTACTAGCTTCAACTTTGTCTCGCCTATCTCGGGTGTTTTTCTCAGCGTGTTGCTGTTGGGTGATCAAGTGACTTGGCATGTGCTGGCCGGAGTCGTACTGGTAGGCACCGGGCTTTATCTCGTCGCACGTCACGTCAACAAATGACTGCATCAATCAACTCCGCGTAGTTTGTGTAGTCTCAGTGAGGGGGTGGCGTAAGAAAAGGGCAAGTACCGCAGCCACGAGTGGTAACACGGCCAGTACTTGCAAGGTAAGGTCATAATCCCCGAATCTATCTATCGCGATGGCAAGGGGTATCGCACCTATCGATGCGCCAATGATCCCCACCATCTGACCGACTCCTTGAATGCTGCCGAGGTGTTTCCTCCCAAAATATCGTGGCCATAGGAAACCGAAGAATGTCATGGTCACTCCGTTGTTCAGGCCAAAAATGATTGCGAAGATGATCGCGCTTGGCAAACTGTTGACCAGAGTGATTGAGATTAAGGACGCAGTCATGATGACGAGTCCGCCGCAGAACATCCATTCAGTACGATATCGGTCCAGCATTTGGCCAATAATTGGCATTGAGATAGCTGCTGTAATCCCACTGATGGTGAACATCATTGTTGCAGTCTGCGCCTCAAGTCCGTGCGTGGTGAGGATGCTCTTGAAGAAAACATGAAGCGTTGTCACTAATGCTGAGAGACAGAATAAACCGGTCGTGATGATGTAGAAGGCTGGGGTCTGCAGTGCCTCTCGGCGGGTCAACCCCCAGACCTCGGCTTGAGTATTAGCTTCTGGGTTAGCATGAGCGCCGTCCGGCCGCAGGCCGAGGGGTTCGGGTTTGCTGTGAGCGAAAAGTAGAGCGACGGGCAAAAATAGGATCAATGTACTCAGCCCTAACCAAATCCACGATTGTCGCCAACCCACCACATCCATTAACCATTGACATAATGGAGGATGAATGGCCATCGAGAGTGGAAAGCCCAGTGACATAATGCCTAGCGCAAAACCCCTGCGTTTATCGAACCATTGAGAGACCATGTTGACGCATGCCAGCATCAAGGCACCTTGGCCCAGGAAGCGCAGAAATCCAAAGCCAATCGCGATGGAGAACCAATCAGCCACGAGGCTAAACAGTAAGGCAGTCAGACCTAGACCTACAAGCACGATAGATAGCATCGTGGCAGGCCCGTGTTGATCCAAGAGTTTTCCCATCTTGGGTAGAAGGAAGGCTGCGAGAAATGTGGCTATGCCGTAAGCGTAGGCAAGGGCTGTCTGGCGATTAGCCTGCATCCAATCGATTGCAAAAAAGGAGGTCATTTCTTCACCGATGGGGGCGAAGTAAAGGCCGATTAAATGAGACTGACCGGGTCCAGTACCGATCATGCTGAAACTGGTAGCGGCTAAGATGACCCAACCAAAGAAGAAACGTTTTTGTAACGTGTCGAACAGCCAACCGCGTAGCATTTTCATTTAATTATCCGTAGAAAAACCTAACTAATTGGGTATGTGTGTCTAAGGCCGCACAACCTGTGCAAGCGTTTGGCGTTACGAAGAGGCACTTATGTGTGTTGTACGCTAGCTCGCCGGATGCTACTGCCGGACGGGTTCGATGTAGATGCCGCCGATATACTGTTCGGTTGGGGTGATCTCAATAGTGCTAACGTTGACTCGCCAAGGCGCATCCAAGGCATACATAATGGCATCAGCAATGTCATCTGGTTCAAGTAATTGGAAGCCGACAGCTGCTTGTGCAGCTTTTGCCGGATCATCAAATGCAGTATCAAAGAATTCTGTACGTACTCGGGCAGGACAAATTTCCGTGCATCGGACACCGCTGCCTTTAAGTTCCATGCGGAGTCCCTGTGACAAGAGATGCAACGCACCTTTGCTAGCTCCGTAAAGAGCCGTAGGCATTGGATATAGGCCCGCGATAGAACCAAGGTTAACCAGATGCCCTCGCTGACGAGAGATCATTCCGGGTAGTAAGGCATGAACAACATGAATGGCAGCAGTCACATTGGTTTCTATGGTGCGGTCAATGTCTTCTCGGCTGGCTGCCGCAAGGGAGTTATAACCTCGACCTAAACCCGCATTATTGATGAGTACATCGTATTCAGTGCTCTGGAGGGTTTCGTAGATTGCATCTGTATCTCTGAGATCCAGTGCCAAAGGGATGCATCCTGTCGCAGCGGCAAGGTCTGATAGGCGATCATGCCGACGGGCTAACGCATGGACCTCGAGGTTATGGCTCGTTAGTCGACGAACTACCGCTTCACCGATACCACTGGATGCACCGGTAATTAAAACTTTACGATAATCGGAAAGCGGCATAATGGTAGTCTAGGGTGTGAACAGGTTCGAATCTATGTTTCTATTCACGCGTCGGGTCGTCAGAAACGCGGATCAGTAGTTTGCCGAAGTTGTTGCCCGTAAAAAGACCTTGGAACGCTGACACTGCATTATCGAGGCCATCGACAATATCTTCTCGGTAACGAAGTTCCCCGTTTCGTATCCATTTACTGACATCGGCCAAAAAATCAGGCTCTCGGTGTGCGTAATCGAAGACAATGATGCCTTGTATCTTTAGGCGCCTTGTCAAGATGGCTCGCATGATCCGGGGAAGTCGATCGGGTTCCGGGGAGCGCGCGGTTTCGTTGTAGTGGGAAATCATGCCGCACACTGTCATGCGCGCGCCGACATTCAAGTAGTCGAAGACCGCATCAAATACGATCCCTCCCACGTTCTCAAAATATACATCAACCCCATCAGGACAAGCCTCGGCCAGTTGGTTCTTTAGGTCGGGCGAGTGGTGACTGACGCAGGCGTGATAACCCAACTCCTCCACTGCGTAGCTACATTTTTCCTTCGCGCCGGCAATGCCGACCACTCGGCATCCCGAGATTCTGGCAAGCTGTCCAACCACACCACCTACGGCTCCCGTCGCAGCCGAGACGACTACGGTGTCGCTTTGCTTGGGTTGGCCGATGTCCAGTAAACCGGCATAGGCCGTTAGTCCGGGCATACCCAATACGCCAAGCGCAGTCGAAATAGGCGCCTGGCGTGGGTCGAGCTTGCGCAAGCCGGTACCATCGTGCAGTACGTGACTTTGCCACCCGGTGTGCCCGAGAACAAAGTCGCCGATGGAAAAACTGGGCGAGTTAGACGCCTCCACAATACTGACGGTGCCTCCAACCATCACCTCGCCAGTTTGCACGTAGGGCGCATACGAAGCCACCGCGTTCATTCTGCCGCGCATGTAGGGGTCTAGTGACAGATAAATGGTGCGCAGTAAGAGCTCGCCTGGTCCGGGAGCGCCTAGAACTTTTTCGTTGATTGAAAAATCGGACGCTTGGGGTACGCCTATTGGCCGGTTAGCCAGAATCACTTGCCGAGAGATGACTGGTTTCATCTAGACCTCGCTTGCCCCGCCATCCATAGGGAAAACACTTCCGGTAACCTGGTGTGATTCGTCACTGGCGAGATAAAGCGCCAGAGGAGCCACGTCTTCCGGAAGGCTCGGTCCTAACGGAGTCTTGACTCGAGTGGGATCATCTTCGCGCAGCATATGCTTCACCCGTGGGGTTAAGATGACACCGGGAGAGATTGCGTTGACTCGAATCCTGGAGGGTGCCCATTGCAACGCTAGTGCGCGCGTCAACGCGATGACACCACCTTTGGCACTGGTGTAGGCATCTGCACCCGCAGTGCCGATCAGGGCGCGGATAGATGTTGTGTTGAGAATAGAGCCACCGCCAGCGGATACCAGGTGGGGGATCGCTATGCGGCAACCGAGGAAGGTGCCAAATAGATCGACACGAATGGTGCGCCAGAACTCATCGAGATCCATGTCGGTAACCTGTCCGTCAGCTGCAGTCGCTCCGCCGGCATTGTTGTAGAGGATATCCAGGCCACCGTGATTTTTAATCACGTGATCGATGGCCTCTCGCATGGAAGATTCATCACCGACATCTGTTTGTTTGAAAGTAGCGTCGAACCCGTTTCTGCGAATGTCCTCCGCGACGCATTCACCGGCATCTGTATTGAGGTCACAAAGGGTTACTCGAGCACCCTCTGCCGCAAACAGCCGCGCACTTGCTTGGCCGATGCCGCTCGCCGCACCGGTGATAACGGCGCGTTTGCCTTCGAGTCTGGGCATGAGGTGTTTGCTGAACGAGTGATAGAAGGGCGCAGTATACGGCGATCGCCACACGGAAAATATCTTTAAGTGGTTTGGTCTAACCAATCAACATAACGAAAACGAAAGTGCGAAATGCTTTTTCACAGTACCGGTTGGAATGGCCGAAATTCCAATGAGCCACATTCAATCGAATGTTGGTGGAGTGCTATCCAGGGTGTCGGAGGTCGGGGATGGGAAAAATCATCACTGATATTTGAGAAAAGTTGTGTTGGGCTGCCGATGACCGTGTCGATTATTGACCGGCTTTCAGGAAAAGTGATTTGGCGATGTGTATGCGTTCAGGATTAGCAAAGTATTAGATTTGGGCCGTATTCGGCACTATTAAATCTGCGACACATTGGTTAAGGTGGGGTCGTGGAACCACACTTGCTCACGATTAAAGATCTTGTGATTGAGGCCGACGTTGGGGGAACTTGGCAACCCATCGTCAAGGGCCTCAGTTTGAGTCTTGGGCAGGGTGAGGTGGTCGGACTGATTGGCGAATCCGGGGCAGGCAAGTCAACGTTGGGACTGGCAGCGCTTGGCTATACCAAACCGGGTTGCCGCATTCGATCGGGGTCCATTGTGCTGGGTGGACAGGAATTGGTTGATTTGCCCGAATCAGAATTACGCAAGTTACGCGGTGTACAAGTGTCTTACGTGGCCCAAAGTGCGGCCGCCGCGTTTAATCCAGCCCATTCCTTGATGGATCAATTTACTGAGGCCCCGATTCAGCACGGCAGATTGAAGAAGCCTGAGGCTCAGGAAAGGGGGCGTCAGCTTTTTCGCCAATTGCAATTGCCTGATCCGGATCATATCGGGCAGCGTTACCCGCACCAGGTGTCGGGTGGACAACTGCAAAGGATGATGACCGCAATGGCGATGGGTTGCCAGCCTGAGATCGTGGTCTTCGATGAGCCCACGACGGCACTGGATGTGACCACTCAGATTGAAGTATTGAGTGCGATCAAGGAGGCGGTTCGTGCCCGAGCATCAGCCGCTATTTATATTACTCACGATCTCGCGGTGGTCGCCCAGGTATCAGATCGCATCATGGTGTTGCGTGACGGTGATTTGGTCGAAGAGGGCAACACGCGAGCATTATTGGCTGATCCACGGGAGCATTACACGCGACGACTGCTTTCTGTGCGGTCCAGCCGTAATAAACGCATGGTGGGAGAAGAGGTGGATTTGGTTTTGAACGTCGAAGGGGTAACGGCACGTTATCCGGGCACGCAGTTCGACGTGTTGAGTAACATCGATGTGCAGGTCGAGCGGGGTCGAACCGTTGCGGTCGTTGGGGAATCAGGCAGTGGTAAAAGTACACTTGCGCGCGTCATAACAGGATTGCTTCCGCCCATACAGGGCCGAGTATCTTTTGCAGGGCGTCAGCTGTCGGCATCGTTGTCTAAGCGAAACAAGGATGATCTGCAACGGATTCAGATGATTTACCAGATGCCTGATGTTGCGCTTAATCCACGGCAACGGGTGAGTGAAATTATTGGCCGGCCGCTACAGTTTTACCTTAATTTGAAAGGTCAAGCGCTGAAGGCCCGTATTGGAGAACTCCTTGAGCAGATCGAATTGCCAACGGAGTATATGGACCGCTTTCCGGAGCAGTTGTCAGGTGGTGAGAAGCAGCGTGTGTGCATTGCCCGCGCATTGGCTGCGGAGCCTGATCTCATCATTTGTGACGAGGTCACGTCAGCGTTAGATCAATTGGTAGCAGAAGATATTCTCCAGCTGCTTGAACAATTGCAGTCTAATCTTGCTGTGTCCTATCTATTTATTACCCACGATTTGGCGACCGTTAAGGCGATTGCCGACCATGTTGTGGTGATGCATGAGGGAGTGATCGTAGAAAAAGGACCGAAGGCGGATATTCTTTCCCCTCCGCACGCGCCTTACACGGAACTATTGCTCTCTTCGGTGCCAGAGATGGATCCCGATTGGTTGGATACCCTGATGGCCCGCAGGAGGGCTGATTCCGCTTCGAAAGCAGCCCGACCCAGGGACGAGTGAGGTTTGACGCGGGCAGTAGCGAATCACTGCTAGTGTTGAACCCGCCCATGAATCCCGCTCAATACTTATTGTCGAATAACGTCTATTTTTCGTTGCCCTTAACTCAACAACCTATAATACCCGTTGATGTTAGGAGAGTATTTTGTCTTTGAGGCAGCCTTACCACGACCTTTTGAAGTGTAGATTGAATTGCTAATGGCAACAGACGAAAAAAAATGGTGCACACCCGCCGTAGTGATGGTTGCTGGGTGCATGATCGCCATTATCGGCATGGGGACGCGGGCGAGTCTTGGGCTTTTCCTGGAGCCGATGTCTTCGTCTTTATCATGGTCGCGAGAGACCTACGCCCTAGCGATGGCTATTCAGAATTTGTTGTGGGGTATCTTGTTGCCATTTGCGGGTGCGCTGACTGACCGTTACGGGGCGTCGTGGGTCATTAGTGCCGGTGCAGTTTTCTATTCTCTCGGATTATGGGGGATGTCTGCCGCAGATTCCGTGTTCATGCTGCATGTCAGTGGCGGAATTCTAATGGGTCTTGGTAGTTCATTTGTTGCGTTTAATCTTGCTATTGCGGCGATGGTCAAAGTGGTTGGCCCGGAACGGCGATTATTTGTGATGGGAGTTGGTACTGCTGCAACCTCTGTGGGGCAGTTAATATTTTCACCGATGGCACAAGGTCTGATCAGTAATTTTGGTTGGAGTGATGCACTGGTATATCTCAGCTTTATATCGCTGTTAGTAATATCTTTTGCGGTGTTGTTGCCTTCAAACCCGGAGGTCCAGGGCGAGGAAGCAACAACCCAGAGCCTCCGGGAAGCAGTCCGGGAAGCATTTTCTCAGCGAGGTTTTATTTTGCTGATGATTGGCTTTTTCGCGTGCGGATTTCATGTCGCGTTCATCGGAATCCACTTACCAGCCTATGTAACTGATCTGGGTCTTGCCCCGCAGGTCGGCGCGTACTGCCTGGCTTTGATCGGGCTCTTCAACATTGCCGGATCTTTCCTTTCTGGAATGGTGGGAAGCCGTTGGAGTAAAACTTACGGATTGAGTTGGATTTATTTCGGACGAGCGCTGGTTATCCTCGGCCTGCTTCTCGCTCCGAAAACAGCGTTAACCCTTTATGTGTTTTCGGCTTTGATGGGGCTCTTGTGGTTGTCAACCATCCCACTGACGACGGGCGTGCTCACTGACGTATTTGGAGTCCGCTATGTAGCCACACTTTACGGGTTTGTTTTTTTCGGGCACCAGGTTGGTAGCTTTATCGGGGTTTGGCTCGGCGGTGTCTTTTATGACCGATACGGGTCCTATGATGCAATGTGGTGGGCTGGCATTGTTGTTGGGGTACTGGCAGCTCTAATTCACCTCCCGATTAGCGAGAAGCCGGTGTCTAGAGTGGCGACTGCGAGCGCGATTGCCTGAGGCTGGTTTAGATGGTGTCACGGCAGATGATAACTAATAAGCTGCGAGCGGTAAGGCGCCACTCGCAAAACAAACTGAGGCTGTGAAGGCTATGGCTGCCTCTGAGTTGTGCGTTCTTCGTGCTGATGTATCCGGTATGCCGATCGAGTGGGTGGGCTATGAAGAGGCCGCGAAGTTGTATTATCTTGATCGTGTTCTTTATCCGATGGGGAAAAGTTTACTGACGTTAAACGGGGGCATTAATGCGAGCACGGGTCTGCAGAGCACTCTTGATATTCACTCAATCATTTGCACGTCGGGCCAATCCCGAGGCCACCTTAAACGTCATCCTCAGTATCAACCACCCTTAGCTAATTTGGCGCTGTTTCGGCGTGATGCATACTTGTGTTTGTACTGTGGAGGCAGGTTCAGTGTGTCCCAACTGTCTCGAGATCACGTTAATCCTTTGAGTCTTGGAGGCTGTGATGGTTGGCAGAATGTGGTGAGTGCCTGTCGACGATGCAACCACCATAAAGGGGGTCGAACGCCGGAAGATGCTGGTATGGAACTGCTGGCAGTTCCTTTTGTGCCGACCCACGCAGAATACATCTATCTCTCAGGACGGAAAATTCTCTCAGACCAGATGGCATTTTTATTAGGTCATTTCCCGCGCAATAGTCCCTTACATTTGCGTATTGAGCAATTGTCTGAGACGACCGAGGGAGCGCTAATATATGGCCCGTGACAACAGATTGCTGCGTGGTGTCAGCACTCGTGCAGTCCACGGCGGAGAGAGGCCGGACAAAGACACCGGTGCGTCTTCTCCCAGTATTGTGATGTCAAGCACTTTTGTAGTGGATGCGCCCTTGAGTTTTTCAGCGGAGAGTCGCGAGCATGATGCGCCCTATGTTTATGGGCGGTGGGGTAATCCCACCGTTCGCCAGTTAGAGGACAAATTAACGTTGCTCGAAGAGGGAGAGGCCTGTGTGTGTTTCGCCTCTGGGATGGCGGCGACTTCGGCACTCTTGTTAAGCCTACTTGAACGCGGTGATCACCTAGTCATGAGTGATGTGAATTACCCCGGTACAGCGGAACTGGCGCGTAACACATTGCCCCGTTTTGGCATTGAAGTCACGATGGTTGACAGCGGGAAGACCGAGCAGGTGGCGGAGGCGCTGAGGCCCAATACGCGGCTGGTGTGGATTGAGACGCCGGCTAACCCGATCCTTCGACTGACAGACATCCAGGCCACCGCGGAACTGGCGCATTCTGTCGGCGCAGAACTTGCGGTCGATTCGACTTTCGCTTCGCCCATCGCTACTCGCCCGATCACGTTGGGTGCTGATTATGTGGTGCACTCGTTAACCAAATATATCGGCGGCCATGGAGATGCAATGGGTGGGGCAGTTATTGGCAAAAAGTCCGGTCTTCAAAAAATCGACCTTGAAGGACAGGTACATTTTGGTGGGATTATCAGCCCGTTCAACGCGTGGCTTATCCTGCGTGGCGCTGCGACGTTGCCCATTAGAATGCAGGCTCATGAGAAGAACGCGATCCAGATCGCGGAGTTCTTGGAGCAACATCCGAAAGTATCATCGGTCAGGTATCCCGGTCTCGCGAGTCATCCACAGCATGAGTTGGCGTGCCGGCAGATGGACAATTTCTCGGGCATGATTTCTGTTCAGATTCCAGATGGCCAGAATCTCGCTGAGAGGATGATGCAAAACCTCAGTATCTTTCACTATGCCGTCTCACTTGGCCATCATCGAAGCCTGATTTTTTGGATTGGCACAGAGGACCTAGTACAGAATTCTTTCAAGCTCGAGGGTAAGGCATTAGCGGATTACCGTGCATGGGCGGGTGACGGAGTATTCAGGCTCTCGATTGGACTCGAGGATGCCGAGGATTTAACCGCAGACCTGGATCAGGTGTTGTCCGGGTAGGTTGCCTGTGCTGATGGGTGCCTCGCCGCGTCTGATGGCTCGTGGAAAAACAATCGCATGGTTGCTCTGCCTTTTTCTGCTGGGGACAGGTTTTGGCGTGGTAGGCCAGGAGGGTTCATTTTTTCGAACGGTATGGGTTAAATCGTATCTTAAGATGCATGACAGTTTGCTCAGTGGACCAGGGGACGTGCGGTTGACTGTCATGCACACTGATGAGGAGGCATTGTTAGCGTTGGTGGAAAATACACCAGGTCTTCTTGATATGAGTAAAAGTAAGTTCTCAAATGTGGCGTATGTTCGAACGGCAAGGGGTAATGACCATGCTTATCGGTTGTTGCGGGACCGGCCATTCGTTCGATTTGTCTTACGCAATCAGATTATTTTCTTTTGTCATTAACACATACTCCCAAGGCGTATTTAACCGGGTTAGTCTTTGCTTTCATGCCACGCAACGACCCGTCTAAAATCGTCGGCGATACGAATGCCGTCATGAGGAGGAGTAAGGACCGCAGCAAAAGCGGCTTCTGGTGAGACGATAAGGATTACATCCGCGTGATCAACGGTATAGCCTGCTGCGCGATCCCGTGGGAGGTTGTAGGACACGCCAACCTGACGAGTCAAGGATTCTAAGTTGTCAGGCTTTCCAGTGACACCAATCATTGTGGGGTCAAAAAAAGCAACATAATTCCCAAGCTGCTCATGGGTATCCCGGTCCGGATCGACAGAAATAAAGACGAATTGGATAGGGGTCTGTGGGAGGTCCTGCGTGAGCGCGCGTTTGGCAAGACTTAATGCGGCCAGGGTGGTTGGGCAAATATCTGGACAGTGTGTATACCCGAAGTAGAGGAAGCTCCAGTGATTGGTTAACCGCGGTAAATCAAAAGAGCGCCTATGGTGATCAAGCAGGGTGAATTCTGTTAATTTCCGCGGTGATTCAAACACTGCACCATTGGCCCTCGGAGGGCCGGCACTCGGCTTGCTGTCGATGTTGAGGCCAAACCACAGGCCCAGGGATAGAGCCGTCAGCGATAGGATAACCTTAAGGAAGACAGTGGCGTTCTTCCTCGTACTCACCGCGTCCAGTATCGGTTTCAGTGATGCAGAATCTGACTAAGGAATAGCTTCGTTCGATCGTGTTTTGGGTTTTCAAAAAATTCCACGGGCGAATTTTGCTCGATGATTTCCCCCTCATCCATAAAAATGACACGGTGTGCGACCGCGGTGGCAAAGCCCATCTCATGGGTCACTACTAGCATGGTCATGCCACTCTCAGCGAGTTCAATCATGACGTCCAACACTTCTTTGATCATTTCGGGGTCAAGTGCAGAGGTTGGCTCGTCGAATAACATTATCCGTGGGTTCATACACAAAGAGCGCGCGATGGCTACCCGCTGTTGTTGTCCCCCAGAGAGTTGGCCAGGATACTTGGAAGCTTGCTCCGGAATCTTGACCCGTTCGAGATAGGTCATTGCAGATTCTTCTGCTTCGGTGCGGGGCATTTTGCGTACCCATATAGGTGCGAGGGCTACGTTTTCCAGAACGGTCAGATGGGGAAACAGGTTGAACTGCTGAAAAACCATGCCTACCTCAGAGCGCACGATCTCAATATTTTTGAGATCGTGCGTGAGTTCAGTACCGTCAACTGTGATTGTGCCCTGCTGGTGTTCTTCAAGCCGGTTGATGCAGCGGATCAATGTAGATTTTCCCGAGCCCGAAGGTCCGCAGATCACGATTCGTTCGCCGCGGTTCACTTCGAGATTGATATTTTTAAGCACGTGGAAATCACCAAACCACTTATGCATTGCGCTAATGGTAATGATCTTCTCGTCAGAGGAAGAGGCGGGTGCCGCCGAAGTGCTGGAAGTAGGAGTGTTCTGGTTCATGTCTGGTTATCCATTGATAACAGATCAACTCTTGTGATCAGTTTGGAGTTTTCTTTCGAGGCTTAATGAGTAACGTGCCATCGCAAAGCAGCTGATGAAGAAAAATAGTGAGATAAAGATGTAGAGTTCTGGTGCCAGTCCCAGCCAATCCGGATCATTGAGGCGGGCGCGTCCCAGGCCGAGTATGTCCATCATACCAATGATTAACACCAGCACCGAGTCTTTGAATGAACCGATGAAAGTGTTGACAATGCCGGGAATAGATATCTTTAGTGCCTGGGGAAGAATGATCAATCGATGGGCTTTCCAATAGGTCAGGCCTAGGGCATCCGCGGCCTCATATTGCCCGGCTGGTAGTCCTTGAAGCCCGCCCCTTACGACCTCTGCGATATAGGCAGAAGCGAAAAGCGTGACCATAATGAGAACCCGCATTAACAGGTCGAAGGTCGATCCTGGTGGCAGAAAATAGGTCAGCATTGTCGAAGCGACAAATAGTAGGGTAATCAGTGGGACTCCGCGTATGAATTCGATAAAGATTACGCAGACAGCTCTCAGTGCCGGTAGTTTGGAACGTCTTCCAAGTGCTAGGGCGATACCGATCGGAAGTGAGAAGGAAATGCCGGTGACCGCGACCACCAGGGTGAGGAGAATGCCACCCAGTTTTTGAGTGTCGACTGGCGTCAGACCGAAACCACCTAATAAAAGCCACGCGGCAATAAACGGAAAGGCCGCCGCAAACATTAGCCAGTATTTCTTGCCGGGAATGTTTTCGCGTAAGGCCCCAAAGATCGTAACAGCAAAAAGTATAAAGGTGAGATTTACTCTCCAGCGTTCCGGTTCCGGGAACCAGCCGTAGACCAATAGTTTGAAACTGCCGAGAATGAACGCCCAGCAGGCGCCATCACGCGGCGCGCTCATTAATGCCCAACACTCCTTGCGGGTGTCAGCACTCCACACGGCTTCGGTCAGTGCCCAGTTAAGTGCTGGCGGAACGATTAACCATAAAAGCCAGAGTGACGCCAGCGTCAGCGCAATGTTCAGGGGCGACGAGAGCAGGTTTTTCCTGAGCCAGCCGAGCACCCCTGTGGTTCGTACTGGGGGTGGCAGGTCGGGGTGAGTCCCGGGGGCGTTGTCATGTATCGCTCGGTTTTGTGCCATAGCCGGTGTTCTAACGTTCGGTAAGTTTGATGCGCTGGTTAAACCAGTTCATGAAGCTCGAAATAGTCAGTGATATGACTAGATAAACTCCCATCACAATCATCATCGTTTCCATTTCCTTTCCGGTTTGCATTAGGCTGATACCGCCTAACGTAGCCGTGATGTCCATGTAGC
>JAKUQS010000021.1 GCA_022451485.1 Gammaproteobacteria bacterium | reverse complement strand
GCTACCGGGAAAAGTGTCTGACAGAGACCGTGATTGGACCGAACGCCAAGCGGCCTTTGGAGCTTGATATTCCGGTCTATGTGACGGGCATGAGTTACGGCGCCTTGTCTTACGAGGCAACGACTGCATTGGCACGAGGCGCCACAATGGCAGGCACTGCGACTTGTTCTGGTGAAGGCGGCATGATTCCGGATGAGCGACGTTACTCATCGAAATGGTTCTACCAGTGCATTCAGTCACGTTACGGTTTTAATCCGCATCACCTGCAGTTGGCTGATGCGTGCGAGTTTTTTATCGGGCAAGGTTGCAAGGTGGGGTTGGGTGGTCATCTGATGGGGCAGAAGGTTACGGACCAGGTTGCCGAGATGCGATCATTGCCTGCCGGGATCGATCAGCGTTCACCCGCTCGTCATCCCGACTGGTTGGGGCCGGATGATCTGGCGCTCAAGATTGAGGAGATTCGAGAGGCGACCAACGGGGAGATTCCTATTCAACTAAAACTGGGTGCGGCACGGGTTTATGACGACGTTCGCATGGCGGCGAAGACCGGACCGGACTCCATCTATATCGACGGCATGGAAGGTGGGACTGGGGCTGGCCCTCATCTGGCAACAGAAGAGACCGGTGTGCCGGGCATTGCGGCCATTCGGCAGGCCAGAAAGGCGCTCGATGATGTGGGTAAGACAGGCGAGATTTCGCTAGTTTACGCGGGTGGTATTCGAAACGGTGGTGATGTGGCGAAGGCGATTGCGTTAGGTGCTGATGCAGTGGCGATCGGGCACTCCGTGCTCATGGCGCTGAACTGTAACAAGGCTATTCCGGAAGCCGATTTTCCAAGGGAAATGGGCGTAGAGGCTGGCCACTGTTATCACTGTCATACGGGCCGGTGCCCGGTCGGCGTTGCAACGCAGGATCCTGAGTTGCGCAAACGGTTGGACCCTGATGCGGCAGCGGAGCGGGTTTACAATTTTCTCCATACGCTCGCGATTGAGTGTCAAATGTTGGCACGGGCGTGCGGTAAAACCAATGTGCACTCGTTAGAGCCAGAAGATCTCGCTGCGCTGACGATGGAAGCTTCTGCGATGGCGATGGTGCCGCTGGCGGGCACACAGCATACGGTCGGCCGACCGGATATGACGCGTTACTAGGGACGACATAATGGCAGACATCAAAGACATCGACCATTACCTTAATGCTGACGGACTGGATAGTGATCGAGAAAAGGACATCGGACAACATATTGGTTATCGCTATGACGTTAACCTGTTGCCTGACTACGATCGCCTCACGCCGTTTCTTCGACAATACCTGGAGAAGATGGGGTGGTCTGATTTGAATTGGCTTGAGGACGTTCACATGGGTTATGAGGAAGGTCGTCCCGCGGTTTTCGACCGGAATATCAATGGTTGGGTAACCGTACCTGCTGATCTGGATCTGCCCGATAGTCAGCAGGATCGTGACATGATTGCGAGAGAGTTGCTTATCCGTTTTCAGATGTCTTTGCGCCACCCGATGGTGGAACTTAATGCGGCGTACAGAAAGTTTTAGCTAGGCAAGGCCTGGCGAAGGAATGATATCCGCTGATTGGGATATTAGATGCCAAATGCTGTGAACGTAGTATTTGATAATAGGGAGGTAGGAGGATGAGAAGGTTAAAGTTCATAAGTGGTGCTTTGATGGGGTTGGCACTAGGTCTTGTTGGTACCGCTAACGCGGCCGACAGTTCCAAACCTATTGTGATCCCGACACATAACTGGTCAAGCCAGGTCGTGATGGCTTATGTGATTGGTGGAATCTTTGAAAGTATGGGGAACAACGTTGAGTACGTACCTGCAGATACTCAAGCAGTCTATGAATCCATTCGTAATGGGGACGTCACCATATCTCATGAAGTGTGGCAGTCGACTTTCGGGAAATCCTTTTATGCCGCAATGGCAAAAGGTGGTGTCATTGATGCCGGGACACATGCAGCAAAGACTCTGGAAGAAGTGGGTGTGCCGCAATGGGTTATTGACAAGAACTTGTGCCCAGGCCTTCCCAATTGGGAGGCATTAAAAAACTGTAAAGATGTCTTCGCAACGCCTGATTCCGGGGGTAAGGGACGGATTCTGGAAGGGCCGCAAAGCTGGCATGGCCAGGAATATCCCGACCGTGTAGCTGCACTATTGGGTGACGACTACGTGGTTAAGTTTGCTGGTGGCGCTGATGCCTTATGGGCAGAACTCGCTGCTGCAAAGAAAGAAGGTCGTGGCACGATTGTTTTTAACTGGACACCTAACTTTACAGACGCTGAGGGTTTCGTTTTCATTGAGTGGCCGCCGTACTCACCTGGCTGCAGAAAACAAGACGGTGGCGACAGTAAGTGTGGATCACCCATCGGTTGGCTAAAAAAGGCGGCCAACTATAAGTTCCCGAAAACGCATCCAGCGGCCTATATGGCGTTCTCACAAATGTCATTTAACGCGGGTCAGATCGGTTCCATGGCCGCACTGGTCGATATCGACAAAATGAGTCACCAGGATGCGGCAAAAAAATGGCTGGCTGATAATGAGAAAGTCTGGAAGCCTTTTACGCAAGCCGGTATGTAGGGTATTTCGTAGGGTGTAATATCAGTCCCCCCCTTGTTCTAACGACTAGGGGGGGATTTTTTTGAGCTTGTTGTGGCTAGATGTAGTGGGAATGGCGGTTATCATTGTGGTGTAGCAAATGCGTTAGGAAAGAAACGATGCCTGCTCAAGATGCGCCAAAAACAGCACAACAACCGGTCATTCAGTGTGATGCGGTTTATAAAATCTTTGGCGAGAATGCAAAAAAGCTGCTGCAGCTATCGAATGGCAAAGTAGATCATAAGACGTTTCAAGAGGCGGGTTGTATCGTTGGCGTTAACAACGCATCTTTCCAAGTGCACAAAGGTGAAATGCTTGTGGTGATGGGCCTGTCTGGCTCAGGCAAGTCAACACTGCTCCGGTGTATATCAAGGTTAACGGATGCTACTGCGGGCAATATCTTTATCGACGGTGAAGATTTGTTGGCCATGAGCAGCAAAAAGCTCATTGAGCTTAGGCGCAACAAAATGGGCATGGTGTTTCAGAGCTTTGCATTGTTGCCCCACAGAACGGTCCTGGAAAACATCGCTTTTCCTCTACAGATAAAAGGCAGCAGCACCCAGGATAGTATTAAACGAGCGAAAGACATGGTTGATCTTGTTGGGCTCGACGGAAGAGAAAACTATTTTCCGCGAGAGTTGTCTGGTGGTCAGCAGCAGCGTGTGGGTATCGCGCGCTCGTTGGCGGTTGAGCCTGATATATGGTTTTTAGATGAGCCATTTTCGGCTCTCGATCCACTAATACGCAAAGAGATGCAGGATGAATTTCTGAGGCTACAGGGTGTACTAAATAAAACCATTTTGTTCGTAACGCATGATTTTGATGAGGCACTTCGGCTTGCTGATCGAATAGCCATCATGAAAGAGGGTGTTATCGAACAATTAGATACACCGGCCAATATCGTTCTGAGTCCAGCAACCGAGTACGTTCGAAAATTTACTGAGGAGGTGCCACGGGAGAAGGTGCTTAAGATTGAATCTGTGATGGATGTTATAGATAGTGCAGAAGAGTTGAGTGATCTAAAAGTATCCAAAGATGCACTGATCGAAACAGTTGCGGAAGCGGTTCTTAATGAACAGAAGCCGGTCGCGGTAACAGATGCTAATAACAATGTTGTTGGTGCCGTACATGCTTCTAAAGTGATTCATGTGTTGTTTGGCAGTAAATCAGCAACAAAACTCTAGATCGGTTCTTTGACCGTGAATCATCTAGCAAAGCACGTCAAATTAGTACAGTTAGGAATTGTTCTTATTGGTTTTGTAGCCCTCATTTTGATGACGGGCCAGTACAGCGACATTATTGATGTTAGAGATGGTTTTACCAAGGCAGTTCAAAAAGGAGAAATAGTCGCCGTCGTCGGCGCTTCTGAGTCACTTGGTATGATTTTAACTGGCCAGTTGCCGCCCCAATTCGTGCGTATACCTGAGTTAAATTTTTACAATCCAGTCTTTAATGCCTCCGCGGTATACATACTGACAGCTTTATTGATTATGGCTGGATTGATGGTTAACAATTACTATTCAAAAATACACTCATCAAAGATTTCTCTAGCTGATTGGTGCACGCGGAACTGGGGTAAGTTATTTCAGTATGTGCTGATAGCTATGTTGGGTGGTTTTTTTGTAGTTCCAAGTTTGGTTACTTGGTTTTTTGGTGAACCAGAGACAAGTAGTTTTTGGGATATGCCTGTCATAGTTACCGACTTTGCAAACTATTTGATGTATCACTGGTTTCCTATTGAAATTTATGACCCTGAAATTGAGGAATTCGAGGACTCTGCGTTGGTTTTTGAAATCACGCGAGGTATTTCTGCTACTTTACTTTTTGCAATAGAGTTTATTCGTGAAATTCTTTTGGGAGGGGTTAAAACCATTGTTACTTTTACTAGCTGGGATTTCGTTAGTGAAAATAACTGGGCGCGGTGGCCGGCGCTTCCCTGGACCGTAGTTACGGGTGGTGCAATTCTTTTGGGCTACGTCCTCCAGGGTAGAGGGCTAGCGATATTGGCAGCGTTTGCGACTATCTATATTTCCATTTTCGGGCAATGGCAGCCTTCTATGGAAACACTATCGTTTGTATTGATTGCGGCACCAGCTTCTTTTGTATTGGGGTTGTCTTTTGGCGTTTGGGCATACAAAAGTCGTTCCATAGAGTCGGCATTAACGCCGTTGCTTAACATAGCGCAGACGATGCCCCACTTTTCTTATCTTGTGCCTGTCATGGTGTTTTTTGGAATTGGTGATCAGGCGGGTGCTATTGCAACAATAATTTTTGCGACGCCGCCGATGATACGCCTAACCCTTTTGGGGTTGAAGAAAGTATCACCAGAGGTCTTGGATGCGGGCATGATGAGTGGATGCAACAATTATCAACTGATGTTTAAGGTTCTGATTCCTACAGCAAGGCGCGATATTTTAATTGGGGTAAACCAAATTATCATGCAGTGCTTAGCAATGGCAGTGATTGCCTCATTCATTGGGGCAAAGGGTTTAGGCTTTAATTTATTACTCGCACTTAATCAGTTGAGGGTTGGGCAAGCCTTAGAACTGGGAATCTGTATCGTCCTGATCGCTGTCCTTTTAGATAAACTGTCTTTGGCCTGGGCGAATAAGCAGGTTGACTATTTTGCAGACCTTCCTTTTATACAGCGTCATAAATGGTCGTTGGTTTTTGCTGTGGTTGTATTTATAGGTTCTATCGTGGCTTACATGGGCACTTTCTTTTTTAAAGGCGGTATTAATTATTTATATCTAATCCCTCACAACAAAGGTATTACTTTAGAGCCACTATTGCAGGGGGGGATTGATTGGTTTCTAGACACGTTCTTCTTTGCGTTGCAGGACTTTAATAAATGGTTAATTGTAGATGTGCTGATTCCAATGAGAGAGTCGTATTTGTCTATGCCAGTTAGTGCAACATTCTTTTTGGTAATGGGTATTGGTTATATTGTTGGTGGAATTAGATCTGCCCTGATTGTTGCTTCGTTTTTGTTATTTATCGCGCTGCTAGAGTGGTGGGATAGGGCTCTGATTACCGCCTATATGGCGAGTTTTGGAGTCATTGTGTCGGCAGCTATTGGTATAACGGTTGGTTCTTTATGCGCCCAAAATAGATTAGCGACAAAGGTTATTTTATTGGTATGCGATACCTTTCAAACCTTCCCGTCATTCGTTTATTTGATTCCGGTGATGATCCTTTTTGGAGTAACGGATACCTCCGTATTAATTGCAGTGATCGTTTATGCCACTATTCCCGCAACCCGGTACACCGTGGAAGGGCTTCGTAGCGTGCCGGAATCCTTGCAAGATGCTGGCTCAATGTCAGGTGTCAATCGACTGCAAAGATGGATAAAAATTGAAATACCGCTTGCTTTCCCTCATATCATGCTGGGAATAAACCAGACCGTCATCTTCGCTCTATTTATGGTGATCATTGGAGCTTTTATTGGTACCGAAGATTTGGGACAGTTCATTATCAAAGCGTTATCAGATAAACAAGGTATCGGTAACGGTCTATTGCTCGGGCTTTGTGTCGCATCCATCGGCTTGGCAGTTGACCATCTAATTCAGACTTGGGCCAACGAGAGAAAGAGAGTACTAGGATTACCTTAGAACTATTCTTCTAAGACGCGATCATTGAAGATGCCATCGGGGAACTGGCCTCTGGGAAGATAGATCCGGTACTCTGCTATGCACGCACGCGTTCTTTTTTCGGGTCATAGAAGGGGAAGGGCACAACGGTTGCCGGAATACGCTTCTGGTGGCCGTCCAATTTGCCCACCTCGACTTCACTCCCGATATCTGCACAACTCGAATCGATGCGTGCGAGCGCGATATTCTTCTTCAGAATCGGCGATCGAGTAGCGCTGGTGATCACGCCTATTTGCGCGCGCCCGATATGTACGCAGTCGCCATGCGCGCCCGTTTCATTGCCGCCAAGTTCGAGCCCAACCAGTTGGCGCTGGGGATGTTCCTTGCGTCGTATAAGTGCTTCTCGCCCGACAAAGTCTTCGTCCTTTGATTTGAGCGGCACGCTGAATCCGATACCGGCTTCAAATGGATCAATCTCATCAGTGAACTCGTAGCCTGCAAAGACCAATCCCGATTCGATGCGTAGCATATCAAGCGCATCCAGCCCCAGTGGTGTGAGGTCATGGGGTTTGCCCGCTTCCCAAATAGCATCCCACACCGCTGGTGCATCAGAGGGGTGACAGAATACTTCGTAGCCCAATTCCCCGGTATAGCCGGTTCGTGACACCATCACGGGGATGCCATCGAAGTGCCCGATGCGGCCGATAGTAAAACGAAACCATCCAAGCTCTTCGACAGTCGGCTGTGCGGGCGGTGTCCAGATCACCTGACTGAGCAGCGCTCGGCTTAAAGGGCCTTGAACACTGACGTTGTGCAACTGATCGGTTGATGATTTCACATGCACGCGGTGCCCAAGTTTTTCGGCCTGTTCGCGCATCCAGATACCGCCGTAGTCATCACCGCCAATCCAGCGGAAGTTGTTGTCGCTCAGACGAAACAGCGTGCCATCATCGAGCATGCCGCCGTGGGGATAGCACATGGCTGAATAAACCACCTGACCCACGGAGAGTTTTCGGACATTGCGCGTCAGCACGTATTGCATCAGTGCTTCCGCATCAGGGCCGATGACCTCAAATTTGCGCAAGGCTGACAGGTCAAGGATGACGGCTCTTTCTCGACAAGCCCAATATTCGTCAACGGCGCCCGCGTTGTTAAACACCGTCGGCAGCCAATACCCCCGGTACTCGCTGAAATTTCGAGTGAGTTTGCTGGTGCGGGGATGAAACCCGGTGTCCTGGGTAAGGCGAGGCTCGGCGTCTGCGGTCATTCGGTAAGCGATGGCTCGTGATGCGAGGGTTTCTGGGGGATATACCCTGACATGAATCTCGGTTGGGTTCCAGCCGTTGGCTGCGCTGGTGTCATCGGGACAGGCCGAGGAGGCGCAGACGATATCAGACACCGCGCGCAACAGCACATAGTCACCGGGTCGTGACCAGGGTTCGTCCAGATACAAAACGTTATGCTCGTCAATGCCCGTGTTATAGAAGAAGTTAATGGCCGGCCAGCCCCGACGCGCCGCAACTCCATAGGGTGCAAGAACACTGCTGAGGTTGTCAGAGCAGTTCGGGTGTCCGAAGTAGCCAATGTCCTCGTAGTATTTGGCTGTGCAGGCAAGACCAAACGTGTCGTGTCGCCCGCAGGTGTCCTGGATGACTTCGACGAGGGGCTGCATGTCCTGGTCGAAAAACTTTGAGAATAGTCCAGGTCCCGGATACGCAGCCCCCATCAGGGTGCGGGTGGTTGTGGGGTCAAGGCCCCGTTCAATACCTTGCTCAAGTTGCGAGGTCGAAAAGGCCAGAAAATCTGAGCACTCGCGTCCAGCGACATCGATGATCTGTATGTATTCGCCTGCGCGCACGGTGAAATCCTTCGCGGTACAGCGCTCGATCTCAAAATCGAGTCGCGCGTCAGCTAGCGGATCAGGTAACGCGGGTAGGGCCAGGGGGCGGCTTGGCGAACGTCGAACCCAGACCGTCAAAGAGGTTGGCGGATGGCTGTCGTTAACGGCCATGGGTCGTCCGGGTGCACAAATCGCACAGACAATGTCCTTCTCTACGGAGAATTGGCGTCGTTCACCCGGTCCACTATCGATCGAGAAGAGGCGGATGGCCCGGCCAGGGGCAGGGTCGATCCCGCGTCGGTTAAGCCCACGCTGAACATGCGCTGCGCCGGGGTCCGCGAGTACAGCCAGAAAGCCCTCTGCCGGGACATGTGGATCGGCACCAAGCGCGCCCGGGTCAGGCTGTCCGTCGCTGTCAAAAGCCACCACTTCGGCGACTTGTCCTCCCTCAGGATCAGTGATGGTCAGTGTGTCACCACTGTTGAGCGCAATGATAATCAGTGATGTGCCTGCAACGTGATAGCGCTCGAGATAGGGGTCAGCACGCCACAGGCCGGGTTCGCGTAGCTGGGCACTCGACTGGGCGGGAGCCCAGTTCATCGGTCGGTATGCCTCGGTGATACGGGCTGAATGGGGTCGTTCGAGTGGGTTAGCATCGGTTCAGGTGGCCGGGACACTTTGTGTTCAGTTTAACTTTAAATATTTGATATTAAAAGTAAATCTAGTCACCAGTAATCCAAGGATTCAGCTTTTTATTGACTACATTCAAATATAGTAAACTAATGATCCAAGAGGATTGTGGCTTCGATGCTACTCCTCATGTGGGTTGTCAGGCAGTACCTCGTCAAAACATTGCTAAGCAGGCAAAGGAGGTAGATGTGGACAATGAGTTAAGTGCCCTAAACACAATCTTCACCGAATTCTATTACTGGGTTACGGTGGTTTTGATGTTCTTGATTCACGTTGGGTTCTGTATGTATGAGGTGGGTGCATCCCGCTATAAAAACCATCTCCATACCTTGATGAAGAACACGATCCTGATCCCGTTGGTGACCGTGACCTTTTTCTTCTTCGGCTGGTGGATTTATTGGGCGTTTCCCAATGGTCCTTGGATCTTCGAAGGGGCGGGCCTGATTCTGGAAGCTGATGGCTGGGGGGCGAATGAACTCGCACTGCCATGGGATCCCATTATGGCGGTTAATATGCAGGACCACATTATGATGGTCTTCTGGGCGGCCTTCCTGCTCTTTTCGTGGACGGCGGCGTCGATCGTTTCTGGCGCGGTGATTGAACGAATTCGTACCTCTGCCTTTGGTATTCTGGCGATAGCAATTGGTTCCGTGTTCTGGGTGATCGATGCATCCTGGGGCTGGCACTACAACGGCTGGATGGTGAAGATGCTCGGCTATCATGACGCGTATGCGTCGGGGGTGATCCATGCGGTAGCCGGTGGCTTTGCGCTCGGCATACTGGTTGTCCTGGGACCAAGGATCGGTAAATTCGCGAGCGATGGCACGCCACGTAATATTGGACCTCGGAACCCGTGGCTGGTTGTGATTGGCCTCTTTTTGATTTATACCGGGTTTTGGGGTTTTTACGCGGCTTGTAACGTGCCGATTTATGATGCCGGTAGTGACTACGGCGGCGGCACAGCATATTTCACGGCCACGACTATTTACCTTACTCCAACCACACTGAGTGGTATCACCGCGAATTTCTTGATGTCGCTCGCGGGTGGGTTATTAATGGGGTACTGGGTGTCCAAAGGTGATCCGTTCTGGACTTATTCCAGCGGCCTTGCTGGGATCATTACCGCGTCAGCCGGGAACGATCTTTATCATCCGCTGCAGGCCATGATCATTGGTGCGATTGGCGTTTTTATCATGTACAAAATGCACTACTGGGTCGAGCGGCGTTTCAAGATCGACGATGCGGTTGGCGCGGTGGCCGTGCATGGCTATGCCGGTGTAGTGGGCCTTTTGATCTGCGGCTTCATGCTGTGGGGTTACCCATCGTCGGCCTATGAGGGTTATGCAGCAATCAACCCGTTGGGGATGGCCATTGGGGCCGTCATCATGTTTGGCCTACTTGGGTTCTTGCCGGGCTGGATTATTGCGACGATCCTTAACAGTGCCGGAAAACTGCGAATTCCGCGGGAAGCTGAAATCGCTGGACTTGACTACAACCTGATCGCAGCCTCTAAGAGTGATCAGGATAGTCTTGCCACGGCCGAGCAATAACGGAGGTAACTTGATATGGCAACAATAGAAACCTGGGCGACCGAAAAACTCGCCGAATATGGAGCTATTTACCCAATGGTGGGTTCAGAGTGGGTATGGCTGACTGTGGCCGTGGTCTTCTGGCTCGCATGGCACTTTAAAACGAGTGCTGCTGAGACAGAAGAGCAGGCGGAACTGGCGTCTCGGGGACATAATCGAGACAGCTATAAGCAGAATGTTAGCGAGTGGTAGGACGCGGCTGCGAAACTGATGTTAATTGGTATCGAGGGGCGCCCGGTAACGGGCGCCCCTTTTTTGTGTGCGTTGGTTGGTTATGAATGAAACTCCGGACAGTGGTCAACCGCCCCGGCCGCGCAAGATGGCCGGGGTGGCTTTTCCTCCGGCCAAGTACGGGCTGATCCTGGCGATTGGCATCGTGGTGGTGATGTGCGCCTTGCTGGTACTTGAGGTCATCTAGTTCCGGATAACGCTCAGTCGGCGAGGTATGCGTCGATCATCGTCGTGCGGTATCCGTCTGAGCGCCATAGAACGGGAAAATAGTTCTCGTCCATGTCATCGCTACCTAGCTTTCGATAACGGCTATAAATCGGACCATTGCCTTTTCCCAGGTGCTCTTTGGCATAGCGTGCATCTGAACGCATGGCATGCAGCACCAGTGCGCGTCGCGGTCGATTGGTAAGGTTCTCGCCCGATCCATGCCAAAGCCAGCCGTGATGAAAACTGCCGCCACCGGCCGCGACCTCGACGTGCACGATGTCGGGGATTTGTTGTTGTTCCGCCGAGTGTTGCTCTAGGGCGGCGCGGTAATCACTGGGTCCGTGAAATTCCCCTTTCGGTTCAGTAGGTGGCCAGCGATGTGAACCACGGGCAAACTCGATGGTCCCGCCTGTAGCGTTGGTATCGTCGAGTGCGATCCAGCAACTGAGCATGGCTGTCGGCTGATACCACGCAAGGTAGGCGTTGTCACGGTGGTACCCGATGGAACGGGCCCCCGGAGGCTTAAAGAGGACGTTGTCCTGCACGATGCGGGTGCCAGGCCATTCGGCCAGTGTGGCGATGGCCTTGCCAAGGTCTTCACGCAAAACCACACGGGCGATGTCACGGTCGGCCTTCCAGCCGTTGCAGATCTGCCGAGTCAGGGAAGGATCGCTGCTGCCTTCCTGCCAGTTGATCTCATCGGGTTGTACGCCGGTTTCGAACTCGCCCTCAAAGAGCCGATCGAATCGCTCACGAAGACAGAGCACAGTGGCCTGATCGATCAGTTCGTTCACCACCAGCAATCCCTCGTCGCGAAAGGACATGATCTGGTCGGGAGATAAAGTCAGCATGGGTTGTTTGGGTAAAGATCAAGTGGATCAAATAATGAGGCCGGTCAGGGAATAATACCAATTCGCCTAGTGTAGATTGACCATGGGCAATGTAGGCATAATCAGCCCGGTCAGTCAGGTTTAGGGAGTAATGCAACGAATGTGTGGAATAGCCGGCATCATGTACCGGGGTAATCACGCAAGCTTCGAGACGGGGGATGCCCTGATTCGCATGTTGGACGGTTGCCAGCATCGGGGTCCGGATTCAACGGGTTTCGCGCTGTACACGGATTCGCAGGCGGATCAGTTGCGCCTGCGGTTTTTTGTTGGTGAGGAAACGACCCGAGCCATCGCCATTGATCGGATTCAGGTAGAACTGAAGAAATACGGTGCGAAAATCATTGAAGACGAACAAGTCGGCAATAATTATCGGGCTTTGGTCGAATTTCATGGCGATGTCAAAGCGCTGGCTTATGCGTTGCAGCGGGTCACCAATTTGATTTCGGTTGGTACGAGTCTCGAAATTGTGAAAGACGTCGGTGTAGCCCATGAGGTCGATGCAACCTTTGACGTGCGGTCTTTTCGCGGTACACATGGCCTGGGCCATGTGCGCCTGGCAACGGAGAGCGATGTCAAGCCAGAAGCGGCACATCCCTTCTGGGCCACAGGATTTTCCGATGTCGCCATCGTCCACAACGGTCAAATTACTAATTACTGGAAAATGCGTCGGCGGCTGGAACAACGCGAATTCGAATTCACCACAGATAACGACAGCGAACTGATCGCTGTTTATCTGGCGGATAAAATGGCCGAGGGTGTTTCCTTGCAGGCTGCGTTGGCAACTTCAATCGACGATCTCGACGGTACGTTCTCGTTTCTCGTCTCGACGGAGAATGAGATCGGCTATGCTAAGGATCGACTGGCTGCGAAACCGATGATCATGTATGAGACCGATGATCTCGTGGCCGTTGCATCGGAAGAAGTCTCTCTTAACCGATTGTTTCCAGGCCACGCTCTTGATACGCGCGAACCCCCACCAGGCACTTACGCGACGTGGTCACGCTCGATCTAAGCCAGCTCAGCGTCCGCGAGGCGAACGAGCGGCTTAGAGCACTGGGTGCCGATGGCGAGGATGTCGAGATCGCTAACCCTGACGCACGGCACCATATTGGGGTGGGTTTGATTCACCCGATCAAAGTCACGGTACATGGCTCAGCGGGGTACTTTTGTGCTGGTCTCACCGACGCAGCCCGATTTGAAGTGACGCATAACGTTGGTTGGGGTGTCGGCGACAACATGTATACGGGTCAAGTGATCGTTGGGGGAAATGCGGGGGCTATTCCGGGCGTCGCTATCCGCGGCGCTGAGATCGTGATCCGCGGCAACATGGGCTCTCGTGCAGGGCAGGTTATGAAGGCGGGCACTTTGTGCTGCTGTGGCAACGCTAACTTCATGGCTGGTTATATGATGTATGGGGGCCGAATCATTATTCTTGGCGATTCCGGCGAGCGGGTAGGCGAAGATATGACGGGAGGAGAGATTTTCGTCGCAGGTAAGGTGCGGGATCTTGGTTCTGACGCCATGCTAACGGATACGGACGCGTCTGAAATAGAGGCGATTCGGTCATTTTTGGACCAATACGAAGTGCCTTTTAAAGGTAACCTTCAGAAGGTGGTGAACGCGGGAAAAAAACTGCGTTATGGCACAAGTGAACGTCAGATGCGCAGTATTCCGTTTTTCAGTTTCTCCGGAAAATCAGATTATTGGAACGAGAAAGTACAGGAAGACATCTTCATCAAGTCGCAAAGCGGCCGCTACCGCATTCGTGGCTATGGCGGTGCCCGTGCACTTCCGCATCTTTCTGATTTAGCGTTTCGTAAAGATGTGACTCAGGCGGGTCGCGGTGGCAACCCGATCGACGAAGTCAATTTGTATACCGAAATCGGCGGTATTAACGGTGCGAATCCGCTCAAACTCAGTATGCCGGTGATGATCGCGCCGATGAGTTATGGAGCGCTCAGTCGTTCGACGAAGCAGGCCATTGCAATGGCCTCTGGTTTGGCGGGTATCGCCGAGAATACTGGCGAAGGAGGTATGAGTGATGCGCAGCGAGATGCGGCAGGCCAATTGATCTTCCAGTGTCTTGGTGGACGCCTGGGGTGGAATATTCATGACATGCAGCGGGCAGATGGGCTGGAGATTTATATCTCTCAGGGAGCTAAACCTGGGCTCGGTGGCCAATTGATGGCTAAAAAGGTTACCCCTGAACTAGCCGAGATTCGAGGTATCCCCGCCGGCATCGATCTGCGTTCACCGTCGAGACATCCTGACATTCTGGGTGCTGATGATTTAGTGATCAAGGTAGAAGAATTGCGTGAAGCCACGGGTTATCGTTTGCCGGTCAGCGTAAAGCTCGGTGCGGGGCGTATTCGCGACGACATCAAGATCGCAGCCAAGGACGGATTCGACTTTGTAGAACTCGATGGTATGCAGGGTTCGACCGGAGCGGGGAGTTCGGAGGTCATTGATCACGTGGGTATTCCGACGCTGCCCGCCATTATTGAGGCGCTCGAGGCGTTGGAGGAGATCGGTGCGCGTGAGCGTATTCAAGTCGTATTAATGGGTGGCATTCGAGACGGTATCGATGCGGTCAAAGCGCTTTGTCTCGGCGCCGACGCCGCGGCACTGGGTACTTCTGTCATTATCGCCGGGGGTTGCATTGCCTGCATGCAGTGCCATGTGGGCCAGTGTGTCACGGGTATCGCGACGCAAGATCCCGAGCATGAAGACCGCTACAAGCCCTCGATTGAATCCAAGAACATTCATCGATTTCTGGAGACGGTGCGGTGGCAGATTGCGGCGTTGACGCGTGAGCTTGGTTATCGGGACGTACAGGATCTGAGCCGCGCTGATCTGGTGGCCACCACGCCCGAGGCAGCCGCCATGACCGGTTTGCCTTATGAGCCAGAGTGGCGTGTTCCTGCCGTCGCAGCAGGTGGCTGAAATGAGTGTTTATGACATCAATCGAATCTCGGTGCCGGTGACACCACCTGGCTACCCAGATGACACGCGCGACGCGCATTACGTCCCTGCCCCTTGCCAGGTCGCTTGCCCGATCGGGACTGATGCCCCTTCTTACATTGGCTATATCTGGGAAGGACGCTACGAAGAAGCGTTTGAGGCGATTACTGCCACCAATCCGTTCAGTTCCATCTGTGGAAGAGTGTGTGATGCGCCATGCGAGCCGGCTTGCCGGCGGACAAGCAGTGACGGTCCCGTGCAGATTCGGAATCTCAAACGACATGTCATGGATAAATTAGGCGCTGACCACGTGCCCATGGTCGTGTCTGTCACCCGTAAGGAGACTGTTGGCATTGTCGGTTCTGGGCCGACCGGCTTGACCGCGGCGCACGATCTCGCGGTTGCGGGCTTTGAAGTGCATGTTTACGAAATGACGGATCGACTAGGCGGTCTCATGGTGTGGGGCATTCCAGAATTCCGCTTGCCCGCGGGCGTCATTCAAGAAGATATCGAACGACTTAAGGCAAAATGCCCTTCGATACAATTTCATCTCAACACAGGCTTAGGACAGCACGTGACCTTGGATGAGCTCAAGGGTCGTCACGACGCAGTGCTGCTGGCGATCGGTTCGTGGTGGGGAAAGCCCATGAACGTGGCTGGAGAGGATCATGACGCGGTGGTGGATGGTGTCAGTTTCCTTCGCCGAGTCAATGCAGGTGAGCGACCTTCATTGCCCCATACCGTGGTCGTGATCGGCGGGGGAGATGTCGCCATGGATGCTTGCCGCGTGGCCAAACGCTTGCCTGGCTGTGAGAGCGTGAAAGTGATCTACCGTCGGGGTCCAGATGAGATACCGGCGAGGGAGATCGAGTTACATCACGCGATCAAGGAAGACGTAGAGTTTGTCTATAACACGCTGCAGGTATCGCTTGAGGCGAACTCGTCGGGTTTAGTCCTGAACTGCATGCACACTGAGCCTGGGGAGCCCGATGCGGATGGTCGGCGCCGCCCGGAGGTTGTTGTAGGATCGGAACACGCGATCAATTGCGGAATGGTGATCGCGGCCGTCGGCCAACAGGCCCAATCAGAGGAACTCGAAAAGCATCACTTGATGGCAGCCGACCGAGTGCAGACTGATTTTGCCTCCATGAGAACCGACGATCCCAAGGTTTTTGCTGCGGGCGATGGAGCATTCGGTGGATCGACACTGGTGATGGCGATGCACCATGGTCAAAGGGTCGCGTACTACATGCAGGCTTTTCTCGATGGGAACGCAGCACCGGTGTCCTATCGGACGCCTTATCGCACTCGACGGGTACCGGTCGCACAGGATTTGTCGTGGGAACTATTTCCGCTACAGGAACCCGTGTTTCATGGGATCGGTGATCAACCGGCAACGTTTCCAGAGATTGAAGAGACTTACGATACTGAGGTTGCGCGCCGTGAAGCAGCCCGATGTTATCGCTGTGACGCAGAGACCGGCTCAGCTGACTACGCGGTTCATCATCGCGAAGATATTTTCTCGATGGCCAGAATCAACCCATTGGATCAGGCAACGCATCGCGCCATGTTGACGCGGCGCTTGCCCGTGCGGGAAAACCCGTTTCCTGAAGGCCGACCGCCGTCATTGGATGATCTGGTTTTTTTGCCGGCCAATTTGTCACGATTGGTGATTGACCCCTATCGGGAGCACTGTCGCACGGATGTCCAACTCGGTGATGTGCTGTCACTGGATCCACCGTTCCTGGTGAGTGGCTTCGACGAGGCACCAGAGGAAATACGCAGAGCGGCGGCTAGAGCGTTGGTTGATGGCGGGGGATATGTTGGCGGCAAGTCTTTGGGGGCGGAAATTGACTGGTTACAGATGGTGACGCCGGTCAACCCGATTGATGTAACGGCCCGGGGCGTGATCTGCCACTGGTCTGACGCTGATCGACTGCTGGCAAGTGCGGACTCGAACCAAGCCAGGGGCATCTTAATTAATGACGTGTCAGAAATTGATGCGGCACTCGACGTGGCACTGGCAGGTAACATTCAGATGCTGTTGTTAGATGCGACGGGGGTGTTTCCGTCACTAGCAGGTGAGTTATCGGGTACACCTGATTTTCGGTTATTGGACAACACGGTGAAAGCACTTCGAAAGCGTCGTCAGGAAGAAATGCTTGATCTCTTGTATTTTGGGGGCGTGCGATCTGGAACTGATGCCGCAAAACTTATTGCCATGGGCGCCAGTGCGTTGATTTATGGCGTGTCGATTGCGCTTGCCGCAGGTGCTGTTATCGAAGACGGTAACCTAAATTATGTGGCTGATCGCAAACTAGAAGAGCGTGCCGAGGGAATCAGCGCCATTTTGAGCGCAAACGCCGGTGAAGCGTCGATGATGGCGCGTTGTACCGGTAAGACGAGATTGCATAATCTCGAACCCGAAGATCTTCGCAGTGTGACGTTGCCAACGGCCGCTGCGATGGGTATACCACTGACTGGACACCGGGCGATGACGGATTACGCTGACGGGTCGAAGGACTGATATGACTGCTGGCGAGCGGTAATGCCAGCGCAACGAGAGGATAAAGAAGATGGCCAAGAACCTTTCTAGAATCGCAAAAGATAAGGGCATTCGTTACTTCCTGATCAGTTTCGTGGATTTGTTCGGTGTGCTGCGTTCAAAATTAGTCCCTGCCCGTGCGATCGACGGGATGCACGCTGACGGCGCTGGGTTTGCGGGTTTTGCGGCGTGGCTCGATATGACGCCGGCTGACCCCGATATGTTTGCGATACCTGATGCGGACTCGCTGGTGCAGTTACCCTGGAAACCGGAAGTGGCTTGGCTTGCCAGTGATCTTTATATGAACGGGGTACCGGTCGAAGCGTCTCCCCGCGTCGCGCTCAAGCAGCAGATTGATCGAGCCGCTGCGAAGGGTTACCGCATGATGACCGGCGTGGAGTGTGAATATTTTCTGATTGATGCGGATGGTGGTGACATTTCTGATGCCAGGGACACTCAGGAGAAGCCGTGTTATGACCAGTCTGCACTAATGCGGCGCTTTGATGTAATCAGTGAGATTTGTGACGCGATGATCGACTTGGGCTGGGGCCCTTATCAGAACGATCATGAAGATGCGAACGGGCAGTTTGAAATGAACTGGGATTATGCCGATGCGCTCGTGACGGCGGACCGGCATGTCTTTTTTAAATACATGGTCAAGACGATTGCTGAAAAGCATGGGTTGCGGGCAACGTTTATGCCAAAACCATTCGCTAATCTGACGGGTAATGGCTGCCATGCCCATGTCTCAGTTTGGGATAAATCAGGCAAACGAAATTTGTTTCACCATGCGCGGGATGATCTTGGCTTATCAAAACTTGCCTACCAGTTTCTCGGCGGAGTTTTGCACAGCGCTGATGCGCTTACGGCTTTGTTCAACCCGACAGTCAATAGTTACAAGAGAATTGATGCGCAGGTCACGCTGTCGGGCGCCACCTGGTCGCCCAATGCCATCACTTACGGCGGAAATAATCGAACCCATATGGTGCGTGTGCCCGAGGCCGGTCGTTTCGAAATGCGGTTGATGGATGGGGCCGCGAACCCGTATCTACTACAGGCGGGAGTGCTCATGGCAGGCTTGGATGGGGTGGCTAACAAACGTGACCCGGGTAAGCCATTGGAGATTAATATGTATACCGAGGGCCAGAATCTCCGCGGAATAAGGCGGCTTCCGTCAAATCTGTTGGATGCAATTCGAGTGTTTGAAAAGAGCAAAGTGATTCGTGACGGTCTGGGTGACGCACTGGTCGATAGTTACGCGAAGTTGAAGCACTCGGATTGGGGCCGTTATGCGGCCGCGATTAGTCCGTGGGAGCGAGAGCACACGCTGGATTGTTAAGCGACTCAAGGATTCAATTCGAGTAGCAGATTGTGATTTCTGGTACGTCGTGATTTGATGCGGCGTCAGCTTGCGCGTCGTTCGTCAATCGAGTCGGCGATGATGCACAGCATCTCGAACATTAGATTGGCCACGGTGACGCAGGTAATACCGGTTGGGTCAAAACACGGAGAAATTTCGCTGATGTCAGCGCCGACCACGTGTCGACCGCGCAGCGCTCGTAGAATGACCTGCGCATCGCGGGGCAAGATGCCGCCGATTTCAGGGACGCCAGTCCCTGGCAGATAGGCTGGATCCAGGCCGTCGATATCCAGTGAAATGTAGATGGGGCCCTGGCCAAGCACCTCATCGATCCGCTCTATCACCGCAGCGCGCCCCATCTCTTCATACTCGTCCATCGTAATGATGGTGTATCCGACGTCGTAGCCAAACTGAATATCATTATCATCGAACCGACTGCCGCGCATGCCGATTTGAATGACGCGCTTTGGATCGACTAATCCCTCTTCGTGTCCACGCCGTAGAAATGTGGCATGGTTGATGCGGTCGCCACACAATTCATCGAGTGTGTCAGCATGTGCGTCAAAATGGAGTATGCCGACAGGGCTGTCGGCGGCTAGCGCGCGAAGAATCGGTAATGGAATCGTGTGATCTCCGCCGATGGCAATGGGCACGATGCCCTTAGATCGAAGATCGCAAAAAAACTCTTCAATCAGTTGAATGGACTGATCTTTGTTCAGTGGGTTGACCGGGGCATCACCTAAGTCAGCCACATTGCACAGGTCGAAGGGTTTGATGCCGCTGGTTGGGTGAACCCGTCGTATTAATCGAGAGGCTTCTCTCACCCCAGCGGGTCCTTGCCGGGCACCACTGCGGTAATTCAGACCTATGTCAAATGGCACACCCACTAGTCCAACATCGACTTCCTCTGAAGGCTCATACCGCCGAGTCCTTAGAAAAGTGGCGATGTCCGAAAACCGCGGAATCACGGCGGGGTCTATCGGTTGGAAATCTTTTGGGAACACGTGAATAACCTCCAAAGGTTTAAGTCATCACTGCGGCGTGAGTGTCTTTATAATCTTGCGGACTATGGGCGAACCGAATCAGTGTAACGGGTCGCTGATCAAAGACCGAGAACAAATTGATGAGACTACTCGTTTTTCAACACATTGCCTGTGAGCATCCGGGAATTTTTCGATCGCTGCTAACCGAGGCGGGGATCGACTGGACGCCCGTTGAACTCGACGCTGGTGAGCCGATACCACCGCTCGAAGATTACGATGGGTTATGGGTTATGGGGGGACCAATGGACGTATGGGACGAGGCGTTGTGCCCCTGGTTGCAACCGGAGAAGGAAGCGATTCGCTGCTGGGTAGAAGAAATACGCAAGCCGTTCCTCGGTGTTTGCCTGGGTCACCAGTTGCTGGCCGATGCGTTGGGCGGACATTGCACGCGTCAGTCGTCCCCGGAGATTGGTATTCTTGAGGTCTCTCTGACGCCGGCCGCTGTCAATGATCCGCTGTTTGCTGGTATTGATTCGCCGGTTCCATGTTTGCAATGGCACTCTGTAGCAGTGACCGAGTTGCCGCCCGATACCACAGTCTTGGCAACCTCCCCAGCTTGCGAATGCCAGGCCATGCGCGTTGGCCAAAACGCTTGGGGCATTCAATTTCACGTTGAACTAGAGCCAACGACCATTCCCGAGTGGGGTAGCGTTCCCGCTTATGCTGAGGCTTTGGAGGCGACGCTCGGGCCCGGCGCGATGGCGGGAATGGAAAGCGACGCTGAGCCGCATTTTTCAGGTTTTCGACGAAACGCTGAGCGTTTGTTGGCAAACTTTTTGGCTGTGGCTACGTGACACTGTCTCCATTACAGATGAGGTTTTTCCGCACGGAGGTGCCGTCGCTCTTATAGACAGGGATCACCACAATGAAAGAGAGAAATCAGCCCGCAGGACTTAGCCAGGGACTCACCCATTACGGTGATGCGGGTTTTGCACGTTATCTGCGTCGATCGTTTGCCAAGTCGATGGGCTATTCGGCGGAGGCCTTGGATCGACCGGTGGTGGGTATCGCGTATCCACCCAGCGGTTACAGCAACTGTCATCGACACTTTCCGGAACTACTGGAAGCCGTCAAGCGCGGCGTGACGGCAGCCGGTGGACTACCGTTGGAATTTCCGACGATCGCGTTACCGGAAGTCTTTCTTGCACCAACCAGTTTGAAATACCGAAACCTAATGTCGATGGACACGGAGGAGATGATACGGGCACAGCCGATGGACTCGGTTATTCTGATGGGTGGGTGCGACAAAACGGTCCCGGCGCAGTTGATGGGTGCAGCCGCTTGTGATGTGCCGGCCATTCAGCTGGTTGGCGGTCCCATGATGACGGGAACTTACCGCGGCGAGCGCCTCGGCGCGTGTACTGATTGCCGCCGGTTTTGGGCAATGTATCGGGCCGGGACGATCTCCGATGAGGAGATCAATGAAATCGAAGACAATCTTGCGACGACGGCGGGGACGTGCCCGGTCATGGGTACTGCCAGCACCATGGCATGTATTGCCGAAGCCTTGGGGATGGCGCTGCCGGAAAGTGCGGGTGCACCCGCTGTCCATGCAGATCGTTTGCGCATTGCTGAGGCGACAGGCTTAGCGGCTTATCGCCTGATCGAAAGTGGCATCACCCCGGCTCAGGTGATTACGGAAAGGTCGGTTGAAAATGCGTTACGTGTGTTGCTCGCGATTGGAGGGTCAACCAATGCGGTGATTCATCTGACTGCTATTGCGGGACGCCTCGGAGTATCCGTCAAACTGGAGCGCTTGAATGAACTGAGTGATGACACGCCGGTGATCGTTAATCTTAAGCCGACGGGCGAACATTATATGCAAGATTTTTTTGCCGCCGGGGGCGTAGGCGCCGTGTTGAACGAACTCAAGGGGAAACTGCATCTCGATTGCATAACCGTTACCGGTGAATCGCTCGGTGAGCGCATCACTCGATCGGATGCAAAGCCTGTGGACCGTCGTGTGATTGCCCCCCATGACAACCCCATTGAGGCGGTGGGCGGGTTGATTTCGCTATTTGGCACGCTAGCGCCACGTGGTGCTGTGCTCAAGCGTTCTGCAGCCGATACCCGTTTATTTGAGAAAGAGGGGACGGCAGTCGTGTTTTCCTCGCTCGATGATCTGGCTCAACGTATTGATGATCCCGATCTACCGGTGAGCGCAGATTCGTTTCTTATCTTACAAAACGCAGGGCCGACCAGTGAGGCTGCCATGCCTGAGGCCGGTTACCTACCCATTCCACGTAAGCTGGCGGCCCAGGGCGTGAAGGATATGGTAAGAATTTCGGACGCCCGCATGAGTGGAACAGCCTATGGCACCATTGTCCTGCATGTAGCGCCCGATGCGGCTTCAGGAGGTCCTTTGAGCTTAGTTCGTGACGGGGATCGAATTCGTCTCAGCGTGCGTGATCGATGTCTGGATTTGCTGGTAGACGAGGCGATCCTCAGTCAGCGACGTAAGGAAAGCGCAGATGAAATGAGTGCGCCGCAACCTCAAAGAGGCTACGCGCGACTTTACCAAACATCGATATTGCAAGCCGACGAGGGGTGTGATTTCGATTTTCTGACCGCTACGACTCGTTAATTTGTCTCATGGTTGAATGGTCAACCCATCGAGGTCTTTTACATGATCAACATCGTAAAAGATCGCATCGCTATTAACTTCGACTTCAATTACGGAGATGGAGTCGTTGTCGATGAGCTCACGACCCCCGATGTCGCCGGTCAGTTTGTTGAGCTGTGGAAAGAGGCGAGCCGGGAAAAGGACTGGATTTCCTCGCCGGCCAGCGCATGTGGGTACACTGATTGTATTCGGTGTAAATGATTCAACGAGGGTGTTGAGATGCTGTGGTTGGACTCGCGGCATGTCACCGAGACAGATCAACGCGCCGTCAGTGTCCAGCGGTAATGCGTTTATCCCACAGCGAATGGAGCTTGCCTGGCCTTCTGAATAGTCCATGTTGTGTGTATAGATGACGTTACGAGAGCCCAGGGCTTCGCGCAGTCGGTCCGCATCGTGCCCAGTGACTACTACAACCGGTTCTGCGAGCGAGGTTAGGGCGGCCTCAACAGAGTGTACGATCAAGACTTCATTACCGAGAGGTAACAGTAGTTTGTTAGTTGAACCGGCTCGTCGAGACAATCCGCCAGCGAGCACAATCGCTGCAATCTGCGAGTGAGGACTCACCTCCATGAATGCTGTATGCCTTCCATTGGTTGGGGAGACGCGTTAGGGTAGTTCACCACAATCGCATTCAGTAAAAATCATGGCGCGTGATGAATATAGTCTGACTCGTCTTTATCACATCTTTTCTTGACCATTGCTTGTGTCAACGACAGACAATTAGTGCGCTTAGGCATCGCTAAAGTTACCGTGGCGACCCTTGCCATCGCGAAATTGTGCAGCACCTTCGAGCCCGCCAGTGAGTAACTCCTTTTTTCCATTCTGCCACTCCTGCAGCAGTGCATCTCGCAGCGGTAATCCGTGTTGCGCTAAGGCAGATCGCCGATCAGCCCGCACGCAATGTTGTGGAAACTTTGCGATGTCTTGAGCGAGGTTTTCTGCGCGTTCACGGGAGGTATTATCTTCTGTGAGATATTCACAAAGTCCAATTCGTTCGCATTCGCTAGCGGGTACTTTGCGCCCCGTCAGGATAATTTCAAGGGCGCGGCCCTGACCGACAAGGCGAGGTAACCGCACCGTTCCACCGTCTAGAAGTGGAATGCCCCATCGTCGGCAATAAACGCCCAGGTAGGCACTTTGTTCCATTACACGGAAATCGCACCATAGGGCAAGCTCCATGCCCCCAGCGACGGCAGGTCCAGCGATGGCCCCAATCACGGGTTTGTCGAGTTCCAGCCTCGTAGGACCCAGAGGACCTCTTGGGGGATTGTCGTGGAGCGGAAAATCCAGATCCCCCAGTGGATCATTGTCATTTAGTGTCGCCGCATATTTAAGGTCCCATCCAGCGCAGAACGCTCCACCTTCGCCCCAGAGTACAGCTACAGCTGCACTCTCATCCTGATTAAATGCAATAAAGGCATCGTATAAGGCGTCAGCACTTTCGGGATCCATTGCGTTCCGGGCCTCTGGTCGTGAGTGGATTACCGTCCAGACCGCGCCGGATTTTTCGATGCGAACGGCCATCGTTCCTCCCAGTAAATTTACTGTTCGATTAGCTCTATCGTAGAGTGGCTCACCAACCCTGCGAATACTCGTTAGGTCGCATGCGGTCTTCCTTAGAAGCCATCCTGGTTGTCACAGTGGTGTGGGTTAGTTTTCATTAGATCGTGAGGAAACCTATTACTACTTAAACTAATAGGCGCCATGCGTCGCAGCGTGGCGTTTACCAACTTTTCCCTCCGCACCAACGTAGAGAATCTGTCGCTTGATAGCCGCATCACGACGGCATAGCTCGAAGTCTTCCTCAACTAATCGATCTCGCGGTGGTCCGGTCACAGTGAAGTGTCCATAATGGTCTTCACCACTGACCAGCGTGACGAGAGTACGATCACCAGTTTCTTGCCGCATTGAAGTCGAAATGAAACGAATAGCGGCAGCGACACGACGTTGATCAGTGGTATTTGGGCCAGATGCGTGGAAGAGATGCCCATGGTGGAGGGAAGCCTGGCCAGGTTCCAGAATCACGTTAACTCCATCAGCATCATTAACATCCACGGTAATTTCCTGACCTCGTGATAGCAGATTATTCTCATCAAAAGTGTCTTTGTGTGGAACTAGTGATCGCTGATGACTACCGGGCACAAAACGCATGCAGCCGTTGGCGATATTCGAAGGCGATAGCGCGACCCAGGCAGTTACTTCGTTAACCTCATCGAGGCCCCAATAATTCAGATCCTGATGCCAGGTCACGACCTTTGATGAATTGGCTTCTTTAATGAATAGGCCGCCGCTCCACACCATGAGGTCTGGGCCCAATAGGGGGGAAACCGCTGCGATCAGTTTTGGATGACGGACTAGGCGATCAAACGAAGGCAGCAGTCGATCAGGGTATGCTCTGACGAGACCTAGTCTTTCCGAGTCATGTGCTAACTCAGCTTCCGCTTTTTCGAGATCGTTTTGGATGGATGACGCTTCGGAACTATCCACAACCTCAATCGGGAAGACAAATCCATCACGGGTATAAGTTTCAGTCAGGGATTCGACGGCGACTGTCATTGGCGTCTCCGGTTAAGTGTTGTGGAGCCTAAATGCTGTCAACTTATATTTTGTACGACGGTGCTGGCGTCATGCAAACGCTTTCTGATTGCATTGGAAAGAGTACGGTTATGTTTGACCTTTAAGACGTTGCTGAAAGCCATTTCGCTTTCCCACGATGGTTCAACGGGGCGCGTGGTTGGCCCTTAAGAATAATGATTCAGAAAGATTTATCGTAGCGCGCGGCGGTGATGGCTGCCATGACGGAGAGAGCAATTTCCCCTGGACTGTTGCCGCCGAGATCGAGGCCCACCGGTGCCTGAATACGGGCCAGAGATTTCTCAGTAAAGCCTTGATCCGTGAGACGCTCTAGTCGTTTAGCATGATTGCGGCGACTGCCCAAGGCACCGATATAAAACGCAGACGAGGCAAGGGAAGCCTGCAGCGCGGGGTCATCCAATTTGACATCGTGCGAAAGTGTCACAATGGCGGTGCGGGCGTTTGGTTTGAGGCGCGTCAGCGCGGTGTCGGGCCATTCAAGAACCAACTCGGTATTCGGAAAGCGTTCAGTCGTAGCGTAGCCTTGTCGTGGGTCGATGATCATCACCTCAAAGCCCGTCAGACGAGCCATCTCGGCAAGTGGTTGCGCAATGTGAACTGCGCCGACAATCATCAGTCGGTAAGGGTGTGTAAACGGGCGTAGCAGTAACGCTTCTCCAGAATGATCTGTGATCAGCACCTTGCCTGACGTCAGTAGGGGTAGGGCGGTTTCCACCAACGTGGAATCATGTGGCAATGTGCCTTGCCACTCGTCTTCCCCGAAAACGGCGGACAGCCCGGTCGCCGCATTGACAATGAAGACGGCGGGTTCTGGCTGAGCCAGCCGCTGAATCAATGCGCGATCAAATACCTTTAGCGCCAGTACTTCAATGGTTCCGCCGCAGGGTAATCCAAGTTCCCAAGCAGTTTCGTCCGCGACACCGTAGGAGAGGGTACGCGGTACCCCCGTGCGCATGATGATTTGTGCTTCCTCGATTACTGCATTTTCCACACACCCACCAGAAACAGAGCCCTGAAATTCACCGTTGTCACAGATGGCGAGCAAGCTACCGACGGGTCGTGGAGCAGAACCCCAGGTCTTGAGAACGAAAGCGAGTGCAATGTTGTGTCCAGCGCTCGCCCATTCGCTGATATGGATCAAGATGTCGCGGTCGTCTGCCAAGGTGTCAATCCTCCTCTACGTAACCCTGGTGTTGTTACCAAAGGTAGCGCAGAAGTAATGAGTATAGCGCCGGATAGTTTGGCATTCTGTTATCTAGGCTGCGTAAGAGAACTTCAGGTGGTTTAGCATAAAAATTATGGTTATGCTGTTTCTCAATTTCACCAGAGATATTTCTTATGGCACGTGACCGGGTCCATTTCGCGTTTCTTAATCTCGGCCATTTCTTTGACCACTTGTTATTGCTCGTGTTTGCAACGGTGGCAGCGCTGACTTTGACGCGTGAGTGGGACATGACTTACGCCGAATTGATTCCTTACGCAACACCGGCGTTGATTGCCTTTGGGTTGTGTGCTTTACCCGCGGGCTGGCTGGCTGATCGGTGGAGTCGTGAGGGGATGATGCTTGTGTTTTTCCTAGGCATGGGTGCCAGTGCCTGTGCTACATCCTTTGCAAGCACGCCGATTGAGATGGCGATGGGGTTGTTTTCGATTGGCGTTTTTGGTGCTATCTACCATCCCGTTGGTTTAGCGCTGGTGATCCAAGGCCGAGAACGTACTGGGGTTCCGCTCGCTGTCAATGGCGTTTTTGGCAATCTTGGTGTGGCTTGCGCCGCGCTTTTTTCAGGTCTGTTAGTTGATCACAGTGGTTGGCAGGCGGCTTTTATTTGGCCAGGGGTGGCTACGCTCCTCATCGGGATCGGGTACGCGGGATTCCTATATCACGGTTCGAATCAGCCGTTGATGAAAGAGGCGGATACTGTAAACAAAAAGCAGGCGGGTCGAGTTAATGTTGACAGCGCTGTATTTAAGCGAGTTCTTGTTATCGTATTTTTTTCTACCGCGCTCGGGGGACTTATTTTCCAGAGTACGACGTTTGCTTTGCCCAAGGTGATCGACGAAGTGCTCTCTGACGTCGCTGTTTCGGCATCAGCGGTGGGTTGGTACGCGTTTGTCGTGTTTGCTGCCGCGTCGGTCGGGCAGTTAGTTGTAGGTTTTCTGGTTGACCGCTGGTCGCTGAAATGGGTGTTCTTAGCAGTGGCCGCGTTTCAGGTGCTTTTTTTCTGGGTGATGATTGGCTTAAGTGGTTTATTGGCGTTATCCGTTGCCGTCGCGTTCATGTTGGTGGTGTTCGGTCAAATTCCGATTAACGACGTGTTGCTTGGCCGAGTGACGCGCAGTGAGTGGAGAAGTCGGGTTTTTGCCGCGCGCTATCTAATAACATTTTCGGTAAGTGCAACTGCGGTACCGATGATTGCCTGGGTCCATGCCGGTTGGGGCTTTGATCTCTTGTTTTCGTTGCTGGCCATCGTTGCTGCCATGATATTTTGTGCGGTGGCGTTGTTGCCTCGGGCCCGCGCACCAGCAGCTTGATCAAGCGGTACGCTGCGAACTTAGGATTACATGTGTCCGGGATTCTCCACCTTAGGCCAGTAAGGCGCAGTTCGTTTGGTAAATGGAATTGATCCATAGTCAGAGGTGAGAGTTCCGGGACCTGAGACGTAATAAATGGCTGCCGCAATGGGCTCAAATCCAGCGTAGAAATGTTGGGTCGATTTGACCACGATGATTCGGTAATTGGTCAGATCAATACCTAGCTGCGTGAAGACGTCCGGATTAAATACCTGGGTCCGGGTAGCGTTGAGGACCAGATCGATTCCATTGGTTGACTGTACCCACACAATGTCACCCGTAAGATTCGTCGACGGCCCGAAACTCTGTGTTCCATTGCGCAGTGTTCCGCGTACTGTCACTTCAAGATCGACGGGAGTGCCTGAAGTTGGGCCACATTTTCCACCGATGCGAAGTTGTAGAGTGCTTCCCTCGCCGGCCTCGAGGCAGAAGCGCACTGCTACCGGGTCCCAATAGAGTCCGGACAATACGCTGGTGGTGTTGGTTTCTAGCAGGTGCTGTAAAACAAAGGTGGAATCACTGGGTGCGCCACCACCCGCATTGTCTGCAACATCGGCAAGTACCACCGATCCCGGTGGGGCATTAGTTGCGAGGTCCAATGCCTCATCTATGTTTACCCGCGGCGCCGCAATGGCTTCGCGTAGGTCCCAGATTTCTTGACCCAGCTGTTGCGCGACTTGTTGAGCTTGTTCAGTGTCATTATCGGTGACAACCAGCATTTTTGCGCCGACGTCGGCGACGTCCCCGTATGGAAAACAGTGACTCATTGAGACGGAAAGCACGCCGTCGTGACCTTCCAACGATTGCATACGGGCAACAAATGATTTCATGGGTTCCATCGGCGTGCGATAGCTGTTAATCATGTTGAGATCGAAGGTTGCCATCTTCGGACGCACCGAACCGCGTGCAGCAGCTGAGCAAATATCAAACAGTTCTTGTGCACGTTCCTGTGGATCAATGTGAGGGTATTCTTTGAATGTGACAATAACATTGGCATTGTCCATCATGGCCTCGCTGATATGGCAATGAAGGTCTAGTTCCGCACCAACGATGACGTCCGGCCCGACAATTTCCCTGATGCAGGCCAACAGGTCACCTTCGCAGTCGTCGTAGCCTTCTGCAACCATGGCACCGTGCATATTGATCAGAACCACTTCAACCGGCATGGCTGAGCGCAGGTCGTCAAGAATCTCATCGCGAAACTTTTCGTAAACCTGTCGTATCGTCACGCCGGCAGGCTGGGCAAAGGCAGCGAGACTCTCAACCACTTTGCGTTGTTCAAGTTCAGCAGCGCGACGCCAGACGTGAAGTGGACCGGAGAATAATGAGGGTTCGTGTGATGTGGCGTCGCCGTGATACAGCATGGTCTCAGCGAAGGTCTCCTCACCGGTGGGGATGGGAGAAAAAGTATTGGTTTCAGTGCCGAGGCAGGCGATAAAGGTCTTCATAAAAATATTTTTCCGTGTTGCACGCTGATACAGGGAGCATCGTAAAATGCCGGCGATTTGATGCTAAGCGTCTTCGGCTTGTTTGTCCAAATTAGAGACGAAGCCCGTCACCGTCGTTTTGGTAATAGCCAGAGTGTGCCAGTAGCAAAGCCGTAGGCCGAAACTATTATCGAAATGCTTGTACCTAGGGTCGTAGGCGGCCGTAATATAACCCTTCGCCAAATGAGCAAGATATCGTGACTGACAGATTAGAAGCGTTTGCAAAGAAATACCTCATCCGTTATGGGGGTGATTCGCTGGAGGGAATTTTCGTTCGTGCCGATGGTGCCAGAGTATGGGATGCAAACGGGAGGGAGATTCTCGACTTCACTTCCGGTCAGATGTGCGCAACGATTGGTCACAATCACCCGGCGATTGTTGAGGCGATTCGTCACAGTACAGAGCGAGCAATTCATTTTTTCAGTGGCATGATTCCTGATTCAGTCAGCGAACTGGCCCATCGTTTGGCCGGCATTTTGCCGCCACCGCTGTCGCGATCACTATTTGTTAACACTGGTAGTGAAAGTAACGAGGCGGCAATCCGTATGGCCAAGTTAGTCACGGATGGATACGAAGTCGTGGCGTTGGGGGGTTCTTGGCATGGTGTAACGGGTGCCTCGAGTGCAGCGTCTTTTGCATCGGATCGCCATGGTTATGGACCAACCATGCCAGGCGTATTCGTGTTGCCCGAGCCGAACGCCTATCGTTGTCCAGTTGATCATTGTCTTCGTCGATGTGATCACACGTGTCTGAGGGTTGGTCTAAGAATGTTTGATATGCAGAGTGTTGGTGCGCCAGCAGCTGTTATCGCAGAGCCGATTATTAGTGCGGGTGGTGTGATCGTACCGCCCGAGGGCTACTTTGCTGAACTTCGTCAGGCGTGTGATGACAGGGGAATGAAACTGATATTTGATGAGGCGCAGACCGCGTTTGGCCGCATCGGTGCCTGGTCCGCAGCAGAGAAAATTAACGTAACTCCAGACATCATGACGGTGTCAAAAACGCTTGGAGGCGGTATACCGCTGGCGGGCGTAGTAACCAGTGATGAAGTCGAGGAAACAGCGCACAGCCGTGGGTTCAATTTCTACACTTCCCATGTAGCGGATCCGATGCCAGCGGCCGTGGGTCTAGCGGTGATTGATGTGATTGATAAGGAGAATCTGCGCCAGCGTGCGTTAGAACAAGGAGATTATTTGCGCCGGCAGTTGGAGATATTGGCGCAGCGACATGAGGCGATTGACGACATTCGTGGAGACGGACTGCTGATTGGTGTTGAGCTAGTCAAGGATCGTGATTCCCGGGAACCCCACCACGAATTAGGGGCGTTGACCACCAGTCGGTGTTTTGAATTGGGTTTGAGCATGAATATTCGTCGTCGACCCGAACGGGGCTCGGTGTGGCGTATCGCGCCGCCGATCACAGTCACTCGAGACGAGATCGATCGTGCGGTTGCTATACTTGATCAATCCCTGTCCGAGTCTGTTGATCAGTTGGCACGGGACGATTGAGGTTTAGTCAGACATGTGAGGCCAACGCGAACCATCTTATGAACGATCGTATCGAGCAGTTATTTTTCCTGCCTGATAATTTCACGCAGGTGCTAGACCGTGGGTTCGGGTCGTCCTGGGAAAAGTAGGCTGCCCGCACAGGGTGGAATCTTCGACTGTTGGCAATGGCTACACTGAGGTTATGACATGAAGTTTCTCCGATTGGGTTTGTCTGGCCTGAAACATTGATGGGACTGCGTGGTTTACGATGACTGTCGTTGACGAAAACATCGCATTTACTTGGCGTTGCGTGCACACCTGGCGTCAGGCAGCAATCAACACATGGTGGTGTCTCCTCGGTTGCTCGATCGGTGACCTCGGGACTATCGGGTTCTTTCAGTGGTCGGGTATTGAGTGGCCGGTGATGGCCATTATGTCACTTGCCATCGTTAATGGATTGTTGACGTCTATCGCGTTGGAGACGATTGTTTTGCTTCGACAGATGGCATTTGCGCCGGCATTACGGACTGCTTGCGGAATGTCCATGATCTCCATGGTGGCAATGGAGGTCGCGATGAACAGCGTGGATGTGTGGGTGATGGGTGGTGCAGTCCTTAGCCTGTCAGTGTTGCCTTTAATGTTGTGTGCCGGGTTTTTTACACCCTTGCCTTATAACTACTGGCGACTGAAAGCGCTCGGAAAAGCCTGTCATTAGTTTGATGCGTCATTGGGTAAGGCATTCATTTTTGTTAATGGCCGCGTTGGCCGCGTTTGCTGCTGGTGCCTGGTTGTGGTCTGAGGGTAACGAGCCCGCGCCCCCCTTGGCGTTGGTCGATACTAAGGGTGTTGAGCATTCGCTAGAGCAATATCGTGGAAAAGTAGTGGTCGTCAATTTTTGGGCGACGTGGTGCCCACCGTGTGTTGAGGAATTGCCTAGCTTAGAGAGTGCGTGGCAACGCTATCGGCAACAGGGATTGGTGGTGCTAGCGGTGAGTGATGAAGAGACTGATGTCGTTACTTCGTTTCTCGAGCGACTTCCAACCGACATCACATTTCCTTTGTTGATTGATCGCGACATGAAGAGTGGGAATAGATGGAAGATTCGAGGATTGCCAACCACGGTCATCATCGATCGCAGCGGTGATGTGTATTGGCGAGCTGAAGGACAACTGGATTTCTCGGCGTTAGATGTGAATGAGAAATTACTCGCGCTGCTCGATGATTAAGTCACAACAGTTGGCTGTTTAACGGTATGGGCTAATTGTCGTTAAGGCCATAGTCTTTAAATACTTCGGCCACGCGGATTCGATAGTCATCAAAGATCGAGGCTTTTCCTTCCTCCTGTGCCGTTTGATGCATGAGGTGGTGGCGCCAGTTATCAACGGCTTGGCGGTCGCGCCATGTCGAGATTGAAACAAAGCGACCACTGTTAGCTACGCTCTGAAATCGCTCTACTGAGATGAATCCGTCGATTTGCTTAACCTCGTCAAGGAGTAATTGTGCCAGTTCAAAATAACGTGACTGGGCCAACTCTTTTGGCTCAAATTCAAAGATGACAATAATCATCTGTATTCCCTAGTTTTTCCCATATCATCCAGGTGGTTACGTCCATTGGTGAGAAATGAATGCTGCTTGGGCAATGTTAATGCTTCACCATAGACATCTCTAACGGTGCCCGCACGGTAAGGTACTCTGCTCCCTCCTCGGTAATAACGATGTTTTCTTCGTGTACCAATTGTTGCCCAGGGGCAAATGTCATCCCCGGCTCCAGCGTCAGAATCGCGCCCGGCGAGAGCGGTGTGTCATCGCCGGCGCGCACCGATGGCCATTCTGTGAGCTGCATTCCCAAGCCGTGGCCCATGCGACCCACACTGTTACCCAGCGCGCCACCAGCCTCAAGTACTGACCACATCGCGAGCCAGACGTCTGTGGTCGTCGCGCCCGGCCGAGCAGCTGCGAAACCGGCATCGGTTGCGCGGTGAACGACTTCGTGTGCTTTGCGCGATGTCTCGGATAAAGATTCAAAGCTAAAGTTACGATCGAAATCGCAGAAGTAGCCATCAAAAGTGGTGCCGGTATCAATGATCAATACATCACCATACGATGGTATGCGATCTGTCGGGCCCATGATGATGCTGTCATACCCTCCGGGGCCTGAGCCTGCAACGATGTAGGGGCAAGAGTCAGCGCCGCGCCGTAGCAGATCAATACGTAAAGAGCGACATATGTCCCGCTCGGTTTCGCCGGTTTGGATTGCGCTTGGTAAGGCGGTGAATGCTGCGGAAGTCAGCTGACAGACATAGCGAATTTTTTCGATTTCGCGTTTCGATTTAATAAATCGGAGTTGATGCACTAGCATCGCTGCGTCGATAAACTCGATGGACCGGACCTTGTCGGTTAGAGATTGATAGTCCGTGACCGGCATCCGCAAAAGGGTCTCTTGCCCCATCGGCACGCCGATTCGGCCAAAACGTTGAGGTAACTCTTTCAGTGTGTTCGCCAGTAAAGACACACCGTCGTCTTCAGGTCGGGGTGATGGCCAAGTGCGAATGTCTTCTATCCAGGTCGCTGCCATACCGCTCGCGCCAATTTCTGGAATCACGGCGATTGGTCGATCATGTGCAGGTACCACTAGAAACCAGGGACGAGTCGGACTTTCGAAGAACTGTGTGTGAAAGCCGGAGAAATAGCGGATTTCCGCTTCGGTAGTCAGGAGTAATCCATCCACTTCCAGCGCGCGCATGGCCGTTTGCATGCGTTGGGTACGTTCTTCGAATTCGCTTTCGGGAAAGCCGCGTTCTGGGAGAAGCAAACGTGGATCGGATCGATCAGTCATTTTCTTTAACCGAGGGCTAGGGGGCGGGGTCGAGACCTACAGTTCGTCGCGATAGGCGCATCAGGAAGCCGCCAGCGGTAGCTGATACAGTTGACCAAAGCCGTCAATGGGATCATCAATTTCAGCCAGCCGTAGGCTGTGCCAGATCATAGCGTGATTCGACGAAGTGACCGGTTTGCCCAGTTCACCTTCCACTTCGTGCACGATGTCGGTCAGTCGCAAACTCGTGCACGAGAGAAAGAGGCCGTCGACGTCTTGACGACGGCCAATTTCAAGCAAGGCTTTGCGGATACTGTCGGTTGTGATACGGGCAGCGCGGTTGTCATCTTCTTCATTGAATGATCCAAATACGGGGATGGTGAAACCCTTGGCTTCAATATAGTGACGTACGGTCTGATTGATGTCGTCGCGGTAGGGTGTGAGTACGCCGATTCGTCGAATGTCGAGTGCATTGAAAGCCGCAAAGGCCGCGGTGATTGGGGTAGTCGGTCGGGCTTCAGGTCGACCTGCGCGAATGAGTTCAAATACTCGTTCTTCGCCAATAACCATTGAGGCCGAGGTGCAGCCGTAGGCGACGACATCAAGCGGCATGCCCGGCAGGATAACCGATGCCTGATCCGTAATATGGCTTGCCATTTGTTTCAGTGTTTCGGGTGTGATCGTCGGGGAGTTTGGAATTCTCGATTCGTAGAACGCGACTCCCGGTAGGGTGACAACCTGACGGTATTCGTATTCCATCGTATGATCGGTGGACAGGACGATGAGCCCGATTCGTGCACGTCCTGCGATACCCGTATCGACGTCAAATGGAATTTTCGTAATGCGAGTAAAGCCTTCTGTCGTTGAGATCTGCATTGTCATAATGGACTCCTGCTTTATCTTTGCTGGCCGCCTTCGAATCTCATGCCTTCGCGCGGGATTGCGGTTTGCTGTTGGCCGATGAGATCTGCGGTGATGCGGGCGGAACCGCACGCCATGGTCCAGCCCATATGGCCGTGACCGGTATTCAGCCACAGGTTGTCAAAGTCTGTGCGGTCAATGATAGGTAGTCCGGTGGGTGTCATCGGCCTCAGTCCAGCCCAGTAAGTTGGTGCTGCGTAGTCGGCGGCCTCTGGAAGAAGGTCGCGCGCGAGCTTCATCATGTGACTGAAGTCTCGTGGCTGGTGAGTCGTATCGTAGCCGCTGATCTCGGCGGTTGCGGTGAGGCGCAGACGTGAGCCCATTGGGCAATAAGCGAGTAGATTGTCTTCGTCCACACCGCCCAATGTCGGTGGTTGATGCTTCGATGTCACGGGTAACGTGACCGAATAGCCCTTGACCGGGTAGACCGGCAGTTGAATGTTGAGGTCTTTGACAAGGTGTGGGCTGTACACGCCAAGTGCAAGGACAAAAGCATCGGCGGTGACTTCGCCTTGATTGGTGGTGACACTGCGGATCCGTGTTCCTTCACTTCGCAGCGAGGTGATTGCAGTGTTAAAGCGAATCTCGGCACCGGCTTGACGGCATTTTTCCATCAGGGCGTTTGAGAAAAGCCGCGCGTCGCCGCTTTCATCGTATGTCGAATAAAGTGCACCCGCGATACGCGGTCTCGCCCCTGCGAGGCCTGGATCCCGGGTAATGGCGGCATCCGGGTCGAGTACTTCAATGGTGATCCCTTGGCCTCGCAGGATTTCACATTTCCTGGCGGCGGCTTCGAAGGTTTCAGCAGAACGATAAAAGTAGAGTAGACCGCCGTCGTTACCGTCGTAACTAATGTTGGTTTGCGTAGCGACCTCTTGTAGACGTTCTAGGGAATAACTGCATAGTCGGGCTTTGCGGCGAGTATTGATGGTGGCGCGCGCATCATTACATTGGCCGAGAAAGCCCGCGACCCATCGCCATTGGCGAGTGTCGAGCTGTGGTCGAAAGCGAATCGCCTGATCGTTTCGCCACAGCGACCGTAGCATCATGCGAGGAGAGCGAGACGAGGCCCAGGCATAGGCGTGTCCTGGAGCCAATAGGCCAGCGTTTGCAAAACTGGTGAAGTTGGCCGCGTCGCTGCCTCGATCGATTAATGTGACCTGATAACCGTCTCGAAGAAGTTCCCAGGCAGTGGTGACACCCGCGATACCAGCACCGAGTACAGCAACGCGCATAAGAGTTGAACGGAGCTCAGTCTAAAGCGGCGATCACAGCGATTTCGACTGAAAAATCAGGCGATGCCAGATTCGCTTCCACACACGCGCGGCCTGGGGTATTGCCTGGTGAAACCCATGCATCCCAAACGCCATTCATTTCGGCAAAATCATTCATGCTGGTGATCCAGATAGTGGTTGAGATCAACTTGCTTTTGTCCGTGCCTGCTTCTGCAAGCAATGCGTCAATGCGATCTAGGACGTCTTGGGTCTGGGCAGCCATCGTGCCACCCGGCGCGCCTTGGGCGACCTGGCCAGCGGTGTAGACAGTGTTGCCGTGAACCACGGCCTGACTCATGCGTTCAGCCACTTGTATTCGTCGGATGCTCATGAAAAAAACTCTCCTGGTGTGTGAATTGTTTGTTTTAACGATCTACTATTTTTTTGTTGAGTGGAAGGTGACTATTGTTCCGGCAGATCGTTGTCTACACGAGCATCTTATCCTGATCCAGCGAGACCTGCCTAGTTGCGATAATATTTGAAGTTGGAAAATTAGTCGGATAGGCTCATTGGCGGTGTTTCTGGATGGAGCGGTGGTGGAGACGCGCCTATGCTGGTCAGGTTTGTTTGGAGTTGAAACAGGGAACAACGTGAAGAATCAATGGAACGAGGCGGAGGCTGCGGCTTGTGGAGACGATCCGCTGGCGATGCGGGTTTACAGTTCCCGGCTCATTGGTCGGGAAGCGGCCTTGGTCTTACACGGAGGAGGCAATACCTCGGTTAAGGCGCCGTTCACCGATATTTTCGGAGAAGTGAGCGAGGTGTTGTTTGTCAAGGGTAGTGGATGGGATCTAGCGACTATCGAAGCGCCAGGATTCGCGCCCGTCAGGTTAACAGTCCTCAAGAAAATGGCCCGACTGTCAGCACTGTCAGATCCGGATATGGTATCAGCACAACGGGTGGCGTTGCTCGATGCCGGGGCACCAAATCCGTCCGTTGAAGCCATCCTCCACGCAATCATCCCGTTTCGTTATGTGGACCACAGTCATGCCGACGCCGTTGTGACCGTTAGCAATACACCCGAGGGTGAGGCGGCGATCCGTTCGATTTATGGTGATCGGGTTTTGGTTGTGCCTTACGTTATGCCGGGCTTTGATTTGGCCCGAGCAATTTGGCGGATGACCCAGGAGGTGGATTGGACTGCGCTTGAAGGTATTGTCCTGATGAGTCATGGGCTGTTTACGTTTGCTGACGATGCTAGAGAAAGTTACCGCCGCATGATTGATCTTGTGACAGAGGCAGAAGATTTTCTCGGTGAAGGTGTGTCGCTCGACAGCACCTGCGGAAACGTATCTGCTCTTGCCCTGGCGACTTTGCGGAGTTTGGTTTCTCGATCTGCTGGTGCGGCGATGCTGGCCCGTTTTGACGGATCGCCTTGCGCCTACGCGTTTGCCTGCAGAGAGGATGCCGGTTCAGTTGCTACCCGTGGTCCGCTGACGCCCGATCATGTTATCCGAACCAAACGCGTGCCGTTGCTGGTGACCGATCAACCTGAAAAGGCGTTGGCCGAATACGAGTCTGACTATCAGACTTATTTTGATGCTCACACTCGGGCAGGACAGCAAATGCTGGATCCGGCACCGCGCTGGGCATTGTGGCCGGGCTCCGGCACGGTGTCTTTTGGTCGCAGCATGAAGGATGTTCATGTGGTGGCTGACATTATTGAGCACACTGTGGAGGCGATTATTCAGGCGGAGTGCCATGGTGGTTGGAAGGCTTTGCCCGCAAGCGATATTTTTGATGTGGAGTATTGGGATTTAGAGCAGGCGAAGCTTCGCAAGGGATCGTCGGCTGCCGAGTTCCAGGGTCGTATCGCGCTGGTGACTGGCGCTGCCAGTGGGATTGGGCAGGCCTGTCTCAAGGAACTGCTGGCAAACGGAGCGGTTGTTGCTGCCCTTGATGTTAACCCGCTGATCACTGAGCAGTATGAGACGAGTGATGTCTTAGGAATTCAGTGCGATGTGACGAACAGTGACGACGTTGCGGCTGCCATTGAAACAGTAGTGCTTCGTTTTGGTGGACTCGACATCGTTGTAAGCAATGCCGGAATTTTTACTGAAAGTGCACCTATCAGCGAAATGAAAGACGATGATTGGTCACGCAGTCTGGATGTGAACCTGTCGGCGGCTATGCGGTTGTTACGGGTGAGCGTTCCATACCTCGAGCATGGTATAGATCCATCCATTGTGATCGTCGGATCAAAGAATGTGTCGGCACCGGGCCCGGGTGCAGCTGCCTATTCGGCAGCGAAAGCTGGATTGACCCAATTGGCACGAGTCGCTGCGCTGGAACTCGCATCATCTGGTATTCGCATCAACACCGTGCATCCGAACGCCGTGTTTGATACTTCGATCTGGACCAATGAGGTCTTGCAGGCCAGGGCGAATCATTACGGACTCAGTGTTGACGAGTACCGGACCAGCAATTTATTGGGAACCCAGGTTAGCTCGAAGGATGTCGCTCGTATGGTGTGTGCTATGGCCGGTTCCCTGTTTGCGAAGACCACGGGTGCACAGGTTCCTGTTGATGGGGGTACGGAGCGAGTGGTGTAGCGGAGCCAATGTGCAGGTGAGTATCAAAATAACTTGATTACTATTTCAAGACATCATGAATGAAATAAATACACAGGCTTTTGAACTGCCGGCGTCTCGCTACGCCCGGTTCTTTCAGGAGATGTTAGAGCCAGCGGGGATTCGCTTAAATGGTTCAAATGCTTGGGATATTAGAGTGCATGACGCCCGCCTGCTGTCGCGTGTGGTGAGGCACGGAACGTTAGGACTGGGTGAAGCCTATATGGAGGGCTGGTGGGACTGCCCCCAACTTGATCAGATGATTTGTCGTGCGATGTTGGCGGGTCTCGAAGACAGGGTGCGTCATAACTTCCGATACAAAGTTTTTTCTCTATTGTTTGGTCTGGTCAATCGACAAGCGTTTTCTCGGGCATTTGAGGTTGGACGACGCCACTATGATCTTGGCAATGATCTGTTTGAAGCCATGTTGGATACATCTATGAATTACAGTTGTGGTTACTGGCGGAACTCAGAAACCCTAGAGGATGCTCAGAAAGCAAAGATGGATCTGATTTGCCGTAAGTTGGAACTGGAAAAAGGCATGCGAGTGCTTGATGTGGGATGTGGGTTTGGTGGTCTGGCGCACTGGATGGCTTCACAATACGATGTCAGCGTGGCAGCGGTAACGGTTTCCGAACAACAGGCGAGCTTAGCAAGAGAGCGCTGTGCGAACCTGCCTGTGACGGTTGATTTGGTGGACTACCGGCAGGTCACAGGTACATTTGATCGAATTGTTTCGGTTGGAATGTTTGAGCATGTTGGACCGAAAAACTACCGGACATTTTTCAGTAAGATCGCTTCTCTGTTGAAGCCCGAGGGCTTGTTCCTGTTACATACTATTGGTGCCGGAGATCATACTTGTACAGCAGACCAATGGACCGAGAAATATATATTTCCTAATGGCGTCATTCCATCCATGCATGCCATTGTTAAGGCATCTGAAGATGTGTTGGTGATCGAAGACTGGCACAATTTTGGCGCAGATTATGATCCAACATTGATGGCGTGGCACGAGAATTTGAAACAGGCCTGGCCTCAGTTGAGGCAACGCTACGATGAGCGATTTCGTCGCATGTTCGAGTACTATTTGCTGATCAGTGCAGGGTCTTTTCGTGCCCGCGCCAACCACGTATGGCAGGTAATGTTCTCGAAGCACGGTATTGCTGGCGGTTACAGCGCGGCGCGCTGAATGATATTAGTCAGCCTTCGAGATCGAGGGTTGAAAGCGTGGTGCAATTAGGTTCAAGCTTCGATCGACCTGGGTTGGTCTTAGCGCTGCCGTGGCTTTCTGGTTTTCTACGATAGCCCATACTACGCGCAAGTGAGTGATAGGGATCTCTGTCAGTGATGGAAAGAGCCCTGTTCAGAGAGTGAGAGCGCGCGTCGGTTGCGAGTAACAGTTTGTGCTGTTTTTGGAGTCGAGGGTGCCCGTTTCAGAGTGCAATACGGGCTTGGATTTAGCTAATTGTCTTGTTCGCCCAGGTATAAGCGGGTTATCGTGTGTTGATGAAATACAACAGCATTCTCGATGTAGTGGGGCATACCCCGGTAGTTTGCCTACGGTCATTTAATGAGCATATCGCCAGTGCGCTGTGGGTGAAGCTGGAGAGTTTCAATCCGGGTGGCTCAGTTAAGGACCGGCCCGCGCTTAACATGATTGAAGATGCTGAACGTCGGGGCCTGTTGAAAGCGGGTGATGTAATTGTCGAACCGACGTCTGGCAACACTGGCATCGGGCTCGCCATGGTAGCGGCAGTCAAAGGATATCGGGCCATTTTCGTTATGGCGGAGGACATGAGTGAGGAGCGCAAACAGATTCTTATCGCGTACGGTGCGGAATTAGTGCTAACGCCGGCTCACAAGGGTACCGTCGGCGCCATTGAAGAAGCTCGACGCCTGGAAGCCAGTGAGGGATATTTTTTTGTCGGACAGCATTTTAATCCGGCTAACCCTGCTGCCCACGAGCAAACGGCAGACGAGATTTTTGAAGATTTTGGAGCGCAACTTCATGCAGTGATTTGCACGACAGGCACTGGTGGGACGATCTCGGGCCTTTCTACATTCTTGCGGAGCCGCATTCCCGGATTGAGAATTGTTGCGACCGAACCGGCTGATGCACCTATTCTTTCCACTGGTAAAGGGGGGAAGCACAAGATCATGGGGACTGCTCCGAGCTTTATTCCTGAGACACTGGATCAGTCGGCCTATGATGAAATTATTGCTGTGACGGCGGAGGCCGCGTATAGCAGTGCCCGGCAGCTCGCACAAAAGGAGGGAATCTTCTGTGGTATTTCCTGCGGTGCAGCGGTGGCGGGGATGTTGGCCTATGCGCGTTGTGAAGCGGCGCGTGGAAAAGAACTGTTGGCGATCTTGCCTGACACCGGTGAGCGTTACCTCAGCACTGATCTTTGGACCTGAAGCGGATGAACCACCAATGGCGGTTATCACTGCTCATTTGGGCGAGAGTTTAAAACGTGCGATTTGATGTGAACGTACTTGAGACGCTTGGCGCGTTGCTGCTGGTGAAAGGGGGCATGGCAGAGCGTGCGGCAGGCACCGTCGCGGCCCATGTGATGGGAAACGCACTTAGGGGGGTGGATTCCCATGGTGTGGTTCGATTTGCACAGTATCGAGAACAGATCGTTGAGGGAATATTTGACCCAGCCGGTGAGGCGACCGTGACTTCTAGCGGCGACAGCCTGATTCGTGTAGACGGTGGCGGTGGTCATGGCGTGCCGGCAATGCAAATAGCAGCTGAAACGGTGTTGGAACGCGCACGTGAGCAAGGAATGGCAACTGCAACCGTCATCAATTGTGGACATACGGGCAGAATTGGAGCATTCGCTGAGACCATTGCTCGGGGTAACTGCTTAGCTGTTATTACGGGTGGGGGTAGTCATGCCCGCGGAAAACCGAAAGTCGCGCCATACGGCGGTCGTGAAGGGGTGATGTCCACTAATCCCTATGCTTTTGCTTTGCCCGGTGGCCCCACGGGGGCGGTGGTCGTTGATTTTGCAACGTCGGTGGTCGCTCAAGGAAAACTGCTTGCCGCTAGCAAGACGAATGAACCGCTGGTGCCGGGCTTGATACTCGATCAGTCTGGAAGACCGAGTACCGATGTTCGCGACTACTATGGCGGGGGTGTGTTATTGCCGGCCGCTGGGCCGAAGGGATACGGCTTGGGGCTGATTGCGGAATTACTCACGCATGGTGTATTGGGTGATCCGCGGGCATTGAATTGGATAATGATCGCGATTGATCTCGATCGTTTGGGCGCTGGACAACCTTATCAGGCACGAATGGACGCGTATCTTGACTGGGTTAAATTGAGCGCACCGGCGGAAGGGTTTGATGAGGTGCTGATTCCCGGTGAACCTGAGCAGCATTGTCTAGCTGAGCGTGAGCGTAATGGGGTGCCGGTAGCTGATGAGGTCTGGCAGGAGATGGTCGTCTGGGCCAATCGTGGCGGAATCGATTTGTCAGTCTATCCGCCACGGTCGCCTTGAACTGCGCGCCATCTCCAATAGACGCGTGTCATGCACTGGCAGTGGGTCCGACCTATTCAATCGTGAGCTGGATTTCGCCTAGATCACCGTAATGGGCAATAAGTTGTTCCCCCGCGTGGCCACTGTAGATTTTGCACATGACACCGGTGGTGACGATGTCGCCGGTTTGTAGTTGGCGCCCACGGTCATTGAGGTGATTCGCTAGCCAGGCAAGGGCACCAAACGGCCCACCGTCGACATTGTCGGCAGTGCCTGAATCGGCTTCGGTGCCGTTGGATTGTAAAAGCACGGTGGCCTGGTCCACCGATTCACGTGTCCAGTCTGACGTGGCAGGGCCCACAATGAGCACTCGATGGACTCCATTATCGGCAATGGCGCCGAGCGGTCCAACTGCTGGCCACGTGCTGAAGCGACTTTCGACCACTTCGATGGCCGGCATTATTTGAGCAACGTGCTCGACCGCTTCCTGTGTATTCCACGGCGTAGTTTTAGTGGGCATGTCTGTACCTATGCGGAGGGCGATTTCTGGCTCGATGCCAGTCATGTGCATTTCTGATGCCCGAATCTGCGTCGGTGAACTGACAATACCGTTTTTAAAGCAACGTCCCATAAATGGGTGATCGACCTGCAACAGCGCCCGGGCACCCGCGTTAGTGCAACCTATCTTGTAACCGGCTGGTTCACCGTGCTGGGTAGCCAGTAAAGTCACTAATGCATCCTGAACCGCATAAGCCTCCATAACAGTCGTTGGCGACAGGTGATCTGGCATGCCTGGAAGTGCATCGCCGGGGCGGCGGGCTGACAAAAGTCGCTCAGCCATTGGTTGGGGGTCAAACATAAGCATCTCTATTAGGATAGGGTTAAGCAAAAGGTACGTGAGCGATAGCTAACGTGCAAGGCCAACGTCTCGTGGAAGACAGCGTATTTGGCCTGGGTGTTATGATTCCGACGCACCAGAAAACCTAAACGCTAGTTTCTTGTACACATTTTAAGATGTATCCATAACTTTATTCAGAATGAGCTCAAGCCAATGTTGATGTCTTCCCAAGATTATCGTGAGTCCCTGCGAGCATTTAATCCAACGGTTTTTGTTCGTGGACAGCGGGTGGAAAGTGTTGCTGATGAACCCCTGTTGGCGGCGGGTGTCAATGCGGTGGGTGTAACCTATGATTACGCACGATCACCCACACATCGTCCCCTCGCGTGTGCGACTCAAGAGACAAGCGGGCAAGTCGTTAACCGATTCTTGCACATTAATTCGTCGACCGACGACCTATTGCATAAACTGGAATACACCCGTCTCGTTTGCCAGGAGACCGGTTGTGCGATGCGCTATTTGAGTATGGATGGTTTTAACGCGGTGTACCAATCTAGCGCGTTAGTTGATCAGGCTGAGGGAACGGAATATCACGCGCGGTTTCTCGAGTATCTGCATCAATCGCAGGATGCTGACCTCACTGTCGGTATAGCCATGACTGATGCCAAGGGGGATCGCAGTTTGCGCCCGCATCAGCAGTCTAACCCTGACAGTTATTTGCGTGTGATTGAACGTCGCGCCGATGGCATTGTCATCTCTGGAACCAAGGCAATCGTGACAGCCGCACCTTATGTGCACCATTTGCTGGTTTTGCCAGGGCGGAATATGGTTAAGGAAGATACAGATTTTTCCGTGGCTTGTGCGGTACCGATTGACACGCCGGGGCTCACTATTGTGGCCCGACCGGCCGGCAGACCCGGTGAGAGTGGGGCACTTTTCAGCGCTCGTTACGGTCAGACGACTGGCCTATGTCACTTTGATAAGGTCTTCGTGCCGTGGAAGCACGTTTTCCTGTGTGGTGAATGGATGCACGTTGATCACCTAACCAAGAGCTATGCTACGCATCATCGGCATACCTGCATTGGTGCTCGGGCGGGTTTTGGTGATCTTTTGATTGGTGCTGGTGCGTTAATGATTGAGGCGAACGGTCTTAGCATGACGGGCAACGCGAACCTTCGGGATACTATGGTTGAATTGATTAAAGTGGTGGAGGGTTTTTATGCCTGCGGCGTTGCGGCCTCGGTTTATGGCACTGAGGAATCCGCTGGAAATACAATGCCCGAACCGGTTTATGCCAATATTGGGAAATTGCTGCTCGCGAATCAGATTTACGACATGCATCGATTAGCACACACGGTGTCGGGCGGATTGATCGTCACTTTGCCTTTGCCCGAGGACGATCACAATCCGGAAACAGGGCCTGATCTTGCCTTGGTGCTGCAGGGGCGGGCAGACGTGTCTTACGAGCGTCGGGCCTCGGTGGCGCGATTTATAGAGGACATCACAGCGACCGATGCCGGTGGCTGGATGTCTGTGATCAGTTTGCATGGAGGCGGGTCACCGGAGGCGATGAAGAGTGAGATTCACCGTCGCTACCCTATTCCGGAGCGGAGAAAATTGGTGGAGCGACTGATTGACCGGGGAGTTGCGAGTGATTCGTTCAACCGTTCAACGGCACAACAGCCCGGACAATGTTGTGACACAGGTTGTACTAAAGAATGAATGAGACGAAGGATTTGATGTCAAAGACAGTTGTCAATTCTTGGAATGACTTTGATTCGTTGCGTCACGTGATCGTTGGTCGCGCAGACTTCACCTGTATCCCGCCTACTGAACCGGCGACTGAAGCTAAAATTCCAGAGGACAGTGATATGCGTGGCCTCTGGGGACCACGACCGTTGCACACGGTAGAAGCGGCCAACCGGCAACTGGATACACTGACGCAGGCGCTTGAAGCCAAGGGAATACGGGTCGATCGGCCAACGCCGATTCAATGGAATCAGGCCGTGACAACACCGGATTTTATGACGGGGACAATGTTTGGCTGTATGCCACCACGCGATGTGTTGTTGACCGTGGGTAAGGAGATTCTTTCGGCACCGATGTCATTTCGTTGTCGCTACTGGGAATATCTTGCTTACCATGACTTGATGCAGCGTTACTTCGATGAAGACCCGGAGTTTCGCTGGGAGCAGGCCCCGCGGCCCCGCCTGACCCCTGACGCTTATCAGGTGGGTTATTTTGATGAAATCACCCTGGAAGAGAGATTACGGCGTACAGCCGCGTTAGATTTCGTCACCACTGAGCACGAACCGCTTTTTGACGCCGCTGATGTACTTCGCATTGGTAAGGATCTCTTCTGCCAACATGGACTGACCACGAACCGGCGTGGAATGGAATGGTTGAAGCGCCATTACCCAGATCACCGGGTGCATGCGGTCAATTTCCCAGGTGATCCATACCCGATTCATATCGATGCGACATTTGTTCCACTGCGACCTGGTTTGGTAATGAATAATCCCAAACGACCATTACCAGCGGAGCAGAGAAAAATCTTCGAAGCGAATGACTGGGAAATCATCGATGCGGCTCAACCAGCGAACGACAAACCCCCTCCGTTATGCTACTCGAGTGTTTGGTTATCGATGAATGTGTTGGTAGTGAATCACCAAACAGTAATAGTTGAAGCCAGTGAGGTGCATCAGATGGATCAACTGGACAAACTCCAGTTTGAAGTCATTCCAATGCCATTCCGAGATGCCTATCCCTTTGGTGGTGGGCTGCACTGTGCGACCGCCGATGTATTTCGTGAAGGAAAGTGCGAGGATTATTTCCCCAAACAGGTGCCTGGCACTCAGATCTGATGATTGCGCGTCTATGGGGTTCTCGCATGAATGCTAGATAGGAAAACTTATTACGGTATCTATTCGCGTGGAAATGATAAATTTTTCTGATCTGGATGTAGCGCCACTAGCCAACACACTGGGCCGTACGCTCGAAACAATCTATCGTCCGGCAACGGGGCGGGTGATACCGAGTGAAACCCCGGTGACGTCCGTATTACCGGAGGAAGGCGTAGGTGTGGAGGCCTTGCCAGGTCTGTGGCAAGAGATTGTTGAGCGTAGCACCAGACTTGCTGAGCCAACCATGTTGGGTCACATGGACACTGCACCGCATCCGGTTGCAGCGCTGACAGATTGTATTGTTTCCGCGCTCAATAACAACTTACTCTTTCGTGAGTTGTCGCCCTTTGCGAGCCAAATTGAAGAGGGGTTGATTGGGGCATTCGCTCAGCGGTTGGGCTTGCCTGTCACTAGTACGGGTACGTTCTGCAGTGGCGGGTCGATCGCCAATCTGACTGCGTTGTTTGTGGCCTGCGGTGGATTCGAGAATATCGAGGGCCGCGATCGGGTGCGCCTACATGTGTCGGAATGCCACCATGCTTCGGTTATGAAAGCGGCGGCGGTACTCGGCATTCCAAAGGCGCATATCGTGGTGACGCCAGGAGATGACACAGGCCGTTGTCAGCCAGCCGTGCTGGAGGAACAACTTTCCCGTCATGCCGGGCTGCACAATATTGTCGCGGTGGTGGCCGGCTCAACGATCCACGGGGCGATTGACCCTCTAGCGGAGATAGGGGTGATTTGTCGCCGTCATGGCGCCTGGTTTCATGTGGACGCAATTTACGGTGGTGCCCTGTGTCTTAGTGGTCAGCATCGACACCAATTGGAGGGAATTGATGTCGCCGATTCCGTGGTGATTGGACCACAAAAGTGGATGTATGTTCCTCGAGTGTGTGCGGTGGTATTGTTTCAAGCGGGCGCTGAGCATGACGCGCGTTTCGGTGTTTCGTTGCCCTATTCGGTGACAGGGGCTGCGCATCGGGGACAGTGGGGATTGCAGGGGTCGCGCCGTGCAGATGCCCTCACTTTGTGGACTTTGCTTCAGGTGGTCGGTACTCGTGCGCTCGGGGAGCAGATAGATAGCGCGATGGCGCTGACTGAGGCGTTTCATGGAAGGTTGGTGGATCGAACGACGACGGAGCCGGCACACCGACCTGAACTTAATCTGCAATGCTTTTCTTTGAACGGTGTGACATCCGAAGACGAGATTACTGACAGGCATCGTCGCATGACGGCCGATGCACCGGGTTGGTTTAGTTTGTCCCGATGGAGGGATCGTTTGTATTTCCGTGCAGTTTTACTGCCTCCTGCGACAACACTAGCGCAGCTGGATGAGTTATTGACTACGTTGTGCGATTCGTGATCCTCCTCAGGGGCTATCGCTCCGTTGATGATGGATCAACATGACACTGCGGATGGTGACCGCGCCGAGCACCAGGGCACCACCGATTAAACCTGTTGTGCCGGGTGCTTCGCTGTACACGAGCCAAACCCAAATCGGGCCAAGCATGAATTCGATCAGGGAGATCAGCATGATTTCTGCACCCGCAACAAAGCGCGACGCAAGTGTAAACAAAGTATGGACCGCGGTCATCAGTAAGCCGCCCCATACAAAACATAGCCACAGGTCTTGGTTTGACATGTGAAAATCGAATTGACAGCCAATGGCTCCGATGGCGACACTGAAAATTGCGCCGATGACGCTGGTCGGCAACATGTCACGATCTTTCCCAATACGAAGACAAATGACAAATAGTGAAAAGAAGAGCGCACAAGCAAGAGCAATCAGGTTGCCCACCACACCGCCTCCCATGACACCTCCACTGACCATGATGCCGATGCCAGTCATGGCGACGAGCGTGGCGATTAATGTCGCTGGTGTGAGCCGTTCCTTCAAGATTATTCGAGCGAGGACTGCGGTGATCAGTGGACAGGCACCCAATGTAAATAGGGTATTTGCAACCGTTGTATAAGTCATCGCCAGAATCATGCAGACGTTGGCGAGAGCGATAGCGGCACCTCCGAAAAGTCCTGGGAGGCCAATGTTGATAAAAACTGGAACAATATTTTTTCGGTAACGTAGTAGTAGAATTAGTATCAGCGTTGGGACAAAGAAACTCTGACGCACGAATATCAGTTGCCAAGGATTTGTGCTTTCAATAGTGCGAATCGCAAGGCCATTGACTGAAACCAGCAGGCTACTGAGGGCAATCATTGCAACCGCATGCCGTCGAATGGCATCAGACCACATCAAGGTTTTCCTTCCAAAATCAGGAGCAATATGGATCTCGACGTCATTCGTGGGGAGCGTTGTATCGTCGAGTGATGGGAGTTCATTCTACGGCAGTGCATCCGGTAAAGGCGCTCGGTCGGCTAGCTTACGCTAATAGGGGTTGGAACAGCGCACGATAAATTATTGGATGATCAGCGGGTCAGTGCCTCAATAGGGTTGCTTTTTCGCTCCACCGATCAAGGAGTCTTAGTATGTATATCCCATCATTTTTTGTTCAACCTTCGGTCAGCAAGATGCACGACTTGATGCGGGCGTATCCGTTTGCTGTATTGATTTCCGCTGATCCATCGGGTTCCATCGACGCGCAGCATTTACCAGTGACATTGAATACAGGTAAGAATGCTTACGGAACTCTGTTTCTCCATGTTGCAGCCGCAAATCCGGTTGTACAACGACTTTGCTCTGATCGGCAAGTCACCGTGGTGTTCACCGGAGCACATGCCTACATTTCCCCCGACTGGTACGAAAGTGCCGGCAAAGTGCCGACGTGGAATTTCATGGCAGTTCACGCCAAGGGGTGTCCGCAGCGAGTGAATGATCAGAGGTTAATGGGTGGTCTTGAAGACTTAACCAATCATAGCGAGGGGGAGCTAGAAAAAGTGCCGTGGCGGGTGGAAGGACTCGATCCTGGCCCTTACAAGAAAATGCGCGGGGGCATCGTGGGTTTTTCGATAGAGATAGAACAGTTAGAGGGTAAATGGAAAGTTGGACAGAACCACTCTGTAGCCGATCGGCGGAGTGCAGCGGCTGGTTTAAAGTGCATTGGCGGATCATCACGCCTGGAAATTGCAGAGGCAATGATCGCCACCGCTGACCAAGAGAGTCATAGGGAGTAATGCCGTTAAGCACGATCTTTTTTTTACTTAGACGGGCTGTGTGATGGTTTAGTGTTTATCGCTGACGCCCGAAATTAGAAAAGACCGGTTTGATAATCTCGCATGGCTTGCTGAACTTCATCCTGGGTGTTCATTACAAAGGGCCCGTAGCGTGCTACGGGCTCGCCAATCGGCCGCCCCGCCACTAGTAAGAATCGGGCGGGGACATCACTCGTATGGGCAACTAGTCGATC
>JAKUQS010000020.1 GCA_022451485.1 Gammaproteobacteria bacterium | reverse complement strand
CTAGCTAGGGCCGCCGCGATGCCGGCACCGTTAAAAGGTTCAGTCCGCAGCTGGCACCGCAAGGCGGTGGTGAAGTTCTACCGCCTGTGCCTCGCTGAAGAAAATCCTGCCACCCTGAGCCGTACATTCTGACGACCGCATTCGGCGAACAAACTTATCCGTTGCACACCAATCCCAGTTGAAAGTATTCACAGAGCACTCCCCAGCGATATATTGCATCGACGAGTTACATAGGCCTAACAATATAAAAGCGGTAGAAGGCCACGGAATTACAGAGACAATTACCAGCGCGGCAACAATCACCAGACCAACAAGATATGAAATTATTGTTTTCAATGACACCCGCTTACGTAATAAAGCGCTACGACTTTATAGGCAACCCATCCTGTTGGTATTTCTCCATTAGAAATGACCACCAACCCACACTAATCGGTATCAACGTCGTAATAGCCTGGAAGCCCTCTTTCACTATGGCTCACATGGAAACGGGCCAATGCATCAACTTTTTTGACGACTTCCGGAGGACAAAGATCACTTTGTGCTTGATCACGCACCCCATGCAGATAATCTTTGGGATCCATATGGTCGACAACGCCGAGACTACTCGACCCTAACGCATAACCGATCAGTTCCTGGATCTGATCCGGCAACTCTCGAGCCACCTCTTGCGGCACAGCCAAATACTGGTTCTCTTCCTGTCGCAACCAACCCAAGTTGTAATGCAAGGCAATTCCACTACGTGGACCGTCCGTGTAGTTCGCACCTCCACCGTGGATGGTGTTCCCAGTGTAAATCAGCACTGAACCGGCTGGCATCTCAGTGGCCACGACCTCCTCTGGCTTCGGCACTCGCTCGTTGGACCAAAGATGCGATCTTGGCACCAGGCGAGTGCCGCCATTCTCGCGAGTAAAATCACTGAGCGCCCACATTGTCGCGATGGTCAACGGAGGGCACGGACTCGCGATCGGGTAGATACCGATATCTCGGTGCAGCACCTGACGGGTCTCACCCGGCTCGAGGTGCATTACACCGGTATAGTGCACACGATAGCGGACACAGTGCGGCAACAAAGCATCATCCGCTATTGCTAATACCGTAGGGTGAATCAACATCGACTGAATCGCCGTTGACTTCGCCAGCAACGCCCCAAAGCGCTTGGTACGCTTGCCATAAAAGTCTTCGTGCCCACCATGGGCTTTGTCAAAATAAGGTGCCAGATCAGCTTCTACAGCGGCAACTGTATCGGCATCGACCGCTTCACGCACTACAGCGTACCCATCCTCCGCAATCGCAGCAGCCACTTTTTCTGCTGGGGTATCACCAGAAAAACTATTGGTCATTTCCATCTTGGTTCACCTTTTTAACTGACTAAGCTTATTAGGAGTAAGGCACACATGGGCGAATACTGAGTACCAGGTTGGTTCTACTCCAGCCCTACCGCCAACATGGAGAATTTCTTAACACCGTTGAAGATATCATTTGTCCCTAATCACCCGATTTAACTAACGCCCTACGTTAACTTGAGCCCATGGCATGGTAATGCCTGAACACACTGCCTGATACAAATTTACCCCTTTCATCTTGACTGTGCTCACATTTTCCCTAGATCGGTTTCGCCGCTCAAATGAGATTTCGTGACAACCTGTGGTTTCCTTGAGGCGCCTGAACGTACCAGCATTAAACACACCTACCCGCCAAAATAAGCACATCTAAAACAGGGATTCAAAGCGATTTATATCACCACTATGTTCCCCAAGCATGCGAAACGAGTACCGCGAACCCGTGTAACCCACTGCGTTGAGACCGGCACGTAATGCAACCTCCGTTAATAGTATGCTGTAATCCGAAACGGCACCCACTGTAGCTTTTAACTCTCCTTCAAATCGATTCGGGTTACTCACTTGCAACATTAGGTCGCGTAAACTGTCGATTTAACATCGTTAGCGTTTCACCCGCTTTCTCTTCTCTCGCCCCGATGAGGTTTTCCATCCGCAAAGTTCTTTTTCGGTTAAGCATTTGGCCTCTTTGACGAACACAGTAGACAGAACGGGTTCTAATCGGCCCTGCGGGCAAAGTCCTACACCACAAATATCACTCCCCTGTATATAGTGCACTGATAAGTGTCAGCCAACCTCCTGTCCGCAGAATGCAACACCGGCTTTATTGCTTGAGCTACTCAACCCCAATGAGACATACAATTTACAACGGCATTAATAAGGAATCTAAAGGAATGCTAATTGGTTTTATTGGCATTGCAATCGCGAGTCTTACTCTACCGTTTACACGCATTGCTGTCTTAGAACTAGACCCTCTTTTTGTCGCCTTCGGGCGCGCCACACTAGCGGGCATCTGCGCCTGCCTCACGCTATTAGCTACTAGACCACCTACACCCACTCGAATTCAACTAATGCGGCTGATCGTAATTGCGATCGGCATCATTTATGGGTTTCCGATTTTTACTGCCATCGCCATGACATCATTACCCTCGGCACATAGCGGTATCGTGCTGGGAGTATTACCGTTAGCAACCGCCATGTTTGGTGTCCTCCGCTTCAAGGAAAAACCCTCGTACCGTTTTTGGATCGCATCCCTCTTCGGGTCATTGCTTGTTTTAACGTATTCCTTTATTGATGGGGCAGGCGCTCTTCAGTCAGATGACATTTGGCTTGTTCTCGCCATATTCTTTGCCGCGCTCGGCTATAGCGAAGGCGGCAAACTAGCCGAACAGATGGGAGCGATCACCGTCATCAGTTGGGCACTCGCTCTCACACTGCCCCTCAATGCAATCATTGCTTTTTATTATTTTTCTCCGTCATATACCGGGGTCTCCGTGAGCGCCTGGGCTGCATTTGGCTATGTCGGTGTTTTTTCCATGTTTATTGCTTTCTTCTTTTTATACAGAGGCATCGCTTTGGGTGGCGTCGCGCGCGTCGGACAAGTACAACTATTACAGCCTTTTCTTACTCTGCTCGGGGCCTACTTCCTTTTGGACGAACAACTGACCTGGCTCAACGGCGGTTTCGCAGGAGCTGTACTTATTGCCGTCGTCCTAGCGGGAACAACCAACATACAGCGACGCCATGATTAAATAGCGCTTTGAGGAACTTAAGGGTTGATACACAAAGCAACATATTATGGAAAAAGTATCAATATTTGTTGATGTGCAAAATATTTATTACACAACGAAATCCGCGTATCAACGCAATTTTGATTACAACAGATTCTGGGCTGAGACAACTCGAAGCAGGCAGGTTGTCACAGCGAGAGCCTACACAACGACTCGCGGAGACAAGAAACAGGAAGAGTTTCAACATATTCTTCGAGCGATAGGATTCGACGTCAAACTGAAGCCATTCATTCAAAGGCGCGATGGCTCGTCAAAAGGAGACTGGGATGTAGGCATTACAATTGATGTTATCGAATATGCGCAAAAATCAGACATTGTCGTGTTGGCATCGGGTGACGGTGATTTCGATTTATTGATAAAGGAAATTAAAACAAAATTTAAGACAGACAGCGAAATATATGGGGTCCCTTCTTTAACCGCTTATTCCCTGATTGCCGAAGCTACCTATTTCAAACCGATCGACGAGAAGCTACTACTGGGATAATGAGGCCCTTCCAGGTCCTACTTAGTGATTCTCATTAAATGCTTGTAGCAACTATCTCAACTACGAGTACATCTGTATTAATAGTCTGTCCTTAACCAAACCGTCTCCGAGACGTCTCAGATATTGGCTACGGACACAACCGGGTTGACCAGCGTCCCCACTATCCCGATATCGACCTCGATCACATCTCCCGGCCTCATGTAAACAGGTGGCTCTCGGCGATCGCCCACACCACCAGGTGTGCCAGTAACGATAACATCACCTGACGACAACGGTGTAAATTCTGAGATGTAACTCAACAAACGTGGGATCGGGAAAATTAAGTCTGCTAGGGTCGCTTTCTGCATCACCTCGCCATTCAATCGGCTTTCAATTGGCAGTTTTCTATAATCCCCGACTTCATCGGGCGTAACCAGATAGGGACCAAAAGCGCCTGTTCCGGGAAAGTTCTTGCCAGGTGTGAATTGCGAGGTATGACGCTGCCAATCACGAATGCTACCGTCGTTATAACAGGCATATCCAGCGACATGTGACAACGCATCATCCTCAGAGATAAATCGACCTCCCTGCCCTATAACAACCGCCAGCTCGGCTTCATAGTCGAATCGTATCGACTGGTCAGGCTTAATCATGGGCTGGAGGTGACCGACCTGAGAATCCGCAAACCGAGTGAAGATCGTCGGATGATCAACATCAGGTCGGCCCGTTTCTGCCTGATGCTTTGCATAATTCAAACCGACGCACAAGATCTTAGCGGGATCGGCAATGGGTGGCAGAAAAATGACGTCGGCACTCGACAATTCCGGCGCGCGCCCTTCGACATACTCCATCGCACTTGCCAACTGGCCGCCTGCTATCGCGGTCCTTAGACAACGGGGCTGGCCAGGCAACATCGCAGTCAAGTCTATGATCCCGTCATCGACCACTGCACCAAATCCTGGGCTGCCCAGGCGAAGAAAACTCATTAGTTTCACGAATCCACCTTCTTTATTCTGTTAGAAACACAGATCCCTGCCGGCTCTACTACCAACACATGCCCTACACGACGCAGGATCTCTTGTCGGACATCAACCCTGATTATCGACCACCTCCAAACCCGCATGCCTGACCATTCGCAGAAAAATATAAATTGCGCATGCCAGATGATAGAGAATGATCCAACTCACCATTTTAAAATGAAGCACATCAAATAACTCAAACACCACAGCAAAGAGTGTCGCATATATCAGGACATCCGTGTCTTCTCTCATTCCATTCCGGGAGTCGCTGCGTAGATGTGGGGCACCAAGGCTACAAGGTTTTCTACGGTGTGGGCTCTTTCGCACGCTAGACGTCGTTAATTTAATTCCCACCAAACAGTCGTCTCTTGCTCACGCTCTTTATGTCCTGCAAACTTACGCGACCAACACAACTGGAGCGCAATATGACCGATACGCCTACGATTAGCCAAAAAAAACCTTACGGCATCGAAGTTGAGGCCGGTAAAAGTTACTTCTGGTGCCAATGCGGCCTCAGCACCAAACAACCTTTCTGTGATGGTTCCCACAAATCCACGCCGTTTACACCTATAAAGTACCAAGCAGAAGAATCTAAAAAGGTCTTTTTCTGTGGCTGTAAGCACAGTAAGGGCAAACCGTTGTGTGACGGCACTCACAATTCTCTATAACCGCTGACTGGCGACACGGCTTAGACCCCTCGGGAGAACATGATGATCAAGGTGAACTAGATCCTGCAAATCACCGATACCAAATTGCCACTGTCTGCGGGCAATAACGCCTGCCTCAAAGATTTTGCAGTCTCCAACGATAAACAAGCACGCATTCCGGTTAGCCTATGTCGCCTAGAGGCAGGTGATCCCATTACCTACACCTACGAAGAATTGGTGATGTCTCTTTATAGAACCCTAACTAACTAGCTATCCACTTTGCGATTGATTTTTTTCATTCTGGGCATACGGAATCGGCTCGGGCCTGCATGGACAATCCGACGAAGCTACGGCAGCACTCCTTCCCAATCAAAATCATTGAAGAAATCCAGGTATTGCTGGTTACACTGGGCCTGGTAATCGCTCCCTGGTTCCACCGCAGTTGAACACTTGTAGGAGTCCCGAAGCTGTTTGCCTGCGGGTGTGTCTTCGATACAAACCGCTGCAATGCCACTGACAATGCCTCCCTGCCGCTTAATTAATTCGATACCAGCTCCCATTGTGCCACCTGTTTCCACCCATTGATCTACGAGCAACACTCGTGTGCCCGGGCGCATTCCAGGATTGCGCATCTCCATCGACTGGGTCCGCTTGGTGTAGTTAACAAATTCAACCTCATCGGCAGGAACAGGCAATTTGCCTGCTTTTCGTATCGTCAAAAACCCCTTGCGAAGACGCGCGGCCATCGCCCCACCCAGCACGAAGCCCGCCGCGTCAACTCCCGCCACAACGTCTATCTCATCGGGGTCGAATGGCTCAAGCAGATCATCAAGCATGTCGTTAAACGCCTGTCCGTTAACGTATGCCGCCGACGGATCGAGCCACGCAAACTGCTCGCCTTTGACATTGGGGGCCATGTTGTTGAGGTACCAACGCTGGCTTCGATTCGATGCGCTCATTCTAGCGTCCCGCGTATCCTCACTCTCTCTACACATCATCATGAGGCGTGCGAGCTTCGATCGATCAATGTTGTAGAAGTCACCCGGACAATTAATACCTGTCGCAACCAAGATGGCATCAACCGATGAGCGATAAAGATGCACATTCTCCGGCGTCACGCCCGATGCGATCGCAAGTGGGCGTTCTGGCAAAGCCTCTCTAAACGCCTTGATCTTAGAGAGCTCTGCAGCACTGCCGGTCGCCACACCAGAGGTTGTCACCACATCCATCCATTGACCTGCCTGAGTGGCGGCCGTTCCGTAACCATCGGCGCTTACCGCGCGCTGTTTCTTAAACGCAACACCACCAAAATACGTTCCGTCCCATCCACTGGCTGCGCGAACATCGGCGATCTCCGATGCCGCGACCTGATCTGTCTTGCGTTCATCGATGCACCCATCGTCGGCCCAGTAGGCATCAACCGGAATACCGTTCCTTTGAAGATCGCCTAAACGTAGAAACGCATCCTTGCCAGTGACTGCAAGGAAATTAACACCGAGCCAAAGGTTAGGAAACAACTCACGAAGTTCCACGATAATAGGAATAAAAAGTTCAATATCAAAGTCATGGTTAATTAAAAAAACACCTTGAACACCCTGCGAAATCGCTATTTCTACGTTATGACAGACCTGCCCAACGTCTTGGACGTGGATAACCGGCAGCACACTAGGGCCCACACACTTGAACAAGCGGTGGAACTCAGAGCGCAACATAGGGTTCATCACGGATGGCATAACTGGGATCATGAAACCTTTGGCTTAAAGCGCAGGCGTCGGCGAGGCGCATCTGTCAGGGCCAAATTATTGTTTGGCATAGATTCCATCTCATAATTAGGCTCTAACTTGTTGACCGTGCGTATCTAGTACGAGCGTCAGATCTCTCTAGTGCCCTTACAGCAGCGTGACAACTATCGCCCTCGGTGGTCGATTCAAACTTTTCCATTGCTGTCCACCCTAAAAACAGGGAATATCGGCATGCGAACTATAACTCGATCCAAAGTTTATAACGGAGCCATATACGATGAGGAAAAATCGATCAACCGGACCCGCCAAGCGGACAGACCTAACCCGTAGAAAAATCATCAAGGGAGCCGGTGCCGCGTCCGCGGCCACCGTACTCGGCGCGCCACTAATACTCGTGCCACCCCGTGCACAGGCCGCTACTGAACTCAACATGATTGCCTGGTATGGCCACGGTGAGCCAGACATGGTGAAGGAGTTCGAGGAAACGCATAACGTCAAGATTAAAGCCAAATATTATGCCGGCGGAGATAATATGTTGGCCCTGATCTCCCAGTCACCACCGGGAACCTATGACCTAATTCTGTCCGACGGAGAGTTCGTGCAGCTCCTGAACGAAGCCGGGTACATCGAGGAGATGAACCCCAACGAATATCACATGGACGACCTCTACGACGAATACACAAACTTTCCCGGACACTGGAAAAACGACAAACTATTCTCGGTTATCGTTCGATTTGGTTATCTTGGCGTGTCTTTCAATACTACTGTCATCAGCCACGAAGAAGCGATGGACTACAACATCCTCTGGGACAAAAAACTCACGGGAAAGGTGGGTCATTTTGACTGGCATCTGCCCAATCTCGGCTGCCTGAGCCTTCGTGATGGAAACGACAAGCCAAGCCCGTTTGATATCAACGATGGCCAATGGAAAAAACTGCAGGAGACAACACTATCACTCAAACCTCAGGTTGGTGGTTATTTTGATTACGGTGGAACATTCGCCTCTCTAAAGAATGGTGAAATTAATGCCATGTGCGGAATTGGTGATTGGATTACCGGCGTTGTTCAAAAAGACGGTGCCCCAGTCGACTCTGTCGTACCCAAACAGGGTGGCATTCAGTGGACCGAGTCCTATTCAATCGGCAAAGGATCGAAAAAACAAGATCTCGCAAAGGAGTTTGTCCGCTATATCACCTCTGGTGCGGGCCAAGTGCGCTCTATCCAGATGGCCGCTTACCCCGGCATGTCACCGTACAAGAGTGGCTGGAAGGCCATCAATGAGGCAAACCCGGCTGAGGCAAAACGACAGCGGATGACATTTGACGGACCGAATTGTATCGATGACCTACGCGAAGGCCGTATCCACTTTCGCGGCGTACCGAAACAACAGTCGCTCGAGGATTGGAACGACTTTTGGTCAGAATACAAAAACGCCTAAGCAGCAAGAATGGCCCGGGCTGGAAGCACAGACAGCCCGGGTCGTGCCTTTCTCGAGACTTTGATAGGTTGGGAAACTCCAAACTGGGAACTAGCCGGCGCATCTGTGAACTGATCCGATGCAATGCCTGATTTTCCCGGCACCAGTATTACGCGCCATTTAACCGGACGACGTAACGTGTCAGTCTACGGACTGACATGGGCCATGCCTATGGTCCTGTGGCAGCTGATTTTTTTTATATTCCCTCTGATGTTCCTGCTGTTGATGAGTTTCTGGCTCGTTAAAAACTATCGCATGGTACCTGGCTTTGACTCGATCAACTGGGAAAAAATGTATTCAAAGGGATACTTCTGGGATGCCTATTGGCGAACGCTAATCTATGCGAGTGTAGCGACCATCGTCACGAGTGTTCTCGCATTCCCTTGTGCATTTGCTCTGGCATTCAAGACATCTGCCAACGTACGCCGTTGGGCATTATTCTTCTTGATCATACCTTTCTTCACAAGTTACCTAGTGCGGATCTACTCGTGGCAGATATTCCTGGGAGAAAATGGTGTCATCAACAAACTCATCGGAATGATTGGCTTCGGGCCTTACCCAATGCTAAACACACCCGTTGGCACCCTGGTAGGGTACCTCACGCTTTGTCTACCCCTCGCAGTAGTACTCCAATTGATTTCACTCGCGAATGTAGATCGCAATCTGGTTGAGGCTGCGCATAACCTGGGTTGCGGGCGTCTACGGACTGTCTTCTCAGTAATCATCCCCCTTGCAAAAGTCGGAATAATTATCGCCGCGGTATTTACTTTCATTTTATCTTTTGGCGATTTTGTCAGCCCCTATTATCTGGGTGGATCAAAACCGCCGACGCTCAGCATCCTGATCATTGACACCACCAAGTCAGGCCAACAGTGGCCGCGCGCCGCTGTGGTAGCTATCACCATGATTGTCACATTGCTGTGCGTTGCTTTTGCAGCAGTAACTACCGCCTACAGGAAACGGGCATGACTAAAGAGCGCATACTGCGATTATTTCTTCATCTTTATGTTTGTGCTGTGTTTGTATTTGTTTTCCTGCCCATCATCACAAGCTTTGTGTTCTCCTTTAATTCGGATCGTTTTCCCAGCCTCCCATTGGGTCACTTCACTACCCACTGGTACCAAACCATCTTCAACGACCCCGATATCTGGGAGGCTTTTGGCGTAAGCGCTATTGTTTCGGCATCAGTCGCAGTGCTATCAACCTTCATTGGATTTTGCACAGCCTATACGGATTATCGATTTAACTTTCGAGGCAAGAGTATTTACCTTGCCCTCGCTCTACTACCACCAACAATTCCGCTGGTCATCATGGGCCTTGCCATGTTGGCGCTGCTCTCTAGAATCAATATGTCAGGAGAAATCTATTCCATCATCGTCAGTCACGTTGTGTTGTGTTCACCTTTCGCAATGGCAGTAATCCGCATGCGTCTAGCACAAATCGATCCGGATCTGGAATCAGCCGCATGGAATCTGGGCGCCAGTGAGTGGCGTGCGATGCACCAAGTGATTCTCCCGTTCTGCGCGCCGGCAATTGTTTCGGCATTTTGTCTAACTGCCGCGGTTTCTTTTGATGAATTTGCAGTTTCCTGGTTCGTCTCAGGACTAAACAAGACTGTACCGGTCATTATCCTGGAGATCCTGCAGGGCAATACCGACCCCCAGATCAACGCGATCGGTTCGATAGTATTTATTACTTCGATGACACTGGTTGTTCTCGCGCAGATTATTTATATGACGAAGGCGTCCGATCAGAGAGCTCTGACAGGGGTTATCACGCGCAGGCAAGACCAATGACAGAACCACTGGTTGTATTTGACAACGTATCTAAACATTACGGTGATGTTGTTGCGGTGACTAACCTTCACCTCACCATTAGCGAGGGAGAATTTCTCGCCATCATGGGCTCTTCAGGATGTGGAAAAACAACCACATTACGAATGCTTGCCGGCCTGGAAGAACCGACCAACGGTGAAATCCGTCTAGACGGCACTCGCATGAATGAAGTCAGCGCGTCCGAACGCGATACTCCAATGGTGTGGCAATCACTTGCCCTATTCCCATTTCTTAATGTTCAGAAAAATGTCGAATTTGGCCTCAAAATGCGTGGCCAGAGCCCCACGGCCCGCCGTGAGAAGGCGAATCAATGGCTCGAGAGACTCGACATTGCGGAACTTGCAAACCGTGACGTGCGACAGTTGTCAGGCGGTCAGCGTCAACGGGTTGCCCTCGCACGCTCACTGGTTACGGAACCTAGAATCCTCTTGCTTGACGAACCTCTGAGCGCACTGGATGCCAATCTAGTAGTCCGAATGCAAGGCGTTCTGGCACGTTTACAGAAAGAACTAGGTATCACTTTCATCTACGTCACGCACAGTCAATCAGAGGCTTTCGCAATGTCCGATCGCGTCGTGATTATGAATAATGGACAAATTGAGCAGACCGGCACTCCGCGCGAAGTTTATCGCAATCCCGAAACACGTTTCGTCGCAGAATTTGTGGGATCCAACAATATTCTCAGCGGCACGGTAAAGGACGGGGGTGACACCATCGTCATCGACAGTCAACTTGGCCTTTTTAGCTGCAACAAGACAAATAAACCTTCGCCTCCTGTTGGTAGCCATGTCAGTTTCGTCATCAGTGCCGACCTAATTAACATTTCGATGCATCCAACGGGTAGCCTAAACGAACTAAAATGCCAATTCATCAGCGAGGAATTTATCGGATCTGTAGTTACCTTACTGACCGAAAGCGAACACGGATCCGAATTTAAAATACAGAAACAACAAAGAGAAATTTCTGAACTCGATATACAACCAGGGAGCACGTTATATATCAACTGGGACCTAGCACATGCACACCTGTTGCCCACCATAACATGATCCGCAACCCACCACCCTGGCCGAATAACTGCAAATGCGCAGTCTCTATCACTTTTGATATGGATGCCGACAGTTTGATCCACTTGGAGCACCCTTCTGACAGTTATCGTCGTGTATCCACGATCTCCATGCTTCGTTATGGACCGGAGATTGCAATCGAGAGAATCCTTAATACTTATGAGCGTCTGGGCCTACAGCAAACATTCTTTATCCCCGGCTGGTGTGTGAGGCAGTACCCCGATGTCGTTCGACGTATCGTGTCAGGCGGGCACGAGGTCGCGCATCATGGCTACCTGCATGAAAACCCTATCGGCCTGGAACCCGCAGCACAGGCCGATATTATCGATCGCGGGATTGACGCGATTACAGATGTTGCAGGGGTTCGACCTCGAGGTTATCGTGCCCCTCTGTACAATTTTTCTGACCATACCTTTGATTTACTGGTCGAGCGAGGCTTCGAATACGACGCCTCGTTAATGGGTGACGACATTCCCTATCTGCTGTCTTCCAACCAACACGAGCTTGTTGAATTGCCCAGCCACTGGGGCTGCGATGATTGGCCACCGTTCGCGCATGTTCCTGATCTCAAGTATGAGATGCCAGTTCGTGCACCCAGCGCTGGGCTGCAAGGATTTTTCGAAGAATTTGATGCAGTCTATCAGTGGGGCGGGCTTTTTGTGCCTGTCTGGCACCCGTTTGTCACCGGAAGGCTTGGACGTTGGTCACAAGTGGATCGTTGGCTTGCCAGCATTGTGGAACGCGAAGATGTCTGGATCACGACCATGGCAAACATCGCTGAATATATTCGCCTACTACATAGACAAGGAAAGTATGAACCGCGAATTGACACATTGCCCTATTATTCACGACCTGTCACTGACTAACACCGTGCCAGTAGAGTCTCCACTATGCACCAACTGATTATTCGAAAGGCCAATTTGCCAGATGGGACGCAGCACGTTGACATCGCCTGCAATGACGGCCGCATCAGCGTCGTCGCCCCTCAAATCGAAACCTCGGCTGAGACTGAGATTGATGCCAGCCACTGCCTTGTGACATCACCGTTTGTCGACAGCCATTTCCACATGGATGCGACTCTGACGTATGGCCGACCACGCGTTAATAGAAGCGGCACATTGCTAGAAGGAATTGCGCTGTGGTCGGAGCTCAAGCCCTCTATCGATAGTGCTGACATCAAACGGCGTGCCCATGCCCTGTGCCGCTGGGCAATCGCCAAGGGCAACCTTGCAATCCGCAGTCATGTCGACATTTGTGACCCCGCTTTGACCGCTGTTCATTCACTGTTAGAAGTCAAGAAAGAAATTTCTCCTTACCTGGACCTCCAGTTGGTCGCGTTTCCACAGGATGGGTACTTCAGACATCCGGAAGCAACCCGACTTCTTGATAAGGCGCTCGATTTGGGCGTTGACGTTGTTGGAGGCATTCCCCACTTTGAACGAACACAAGATGCGGGAGCCGCATCAGTTACGGCCCTTTGCGAAATCGCAGAACGTCGCGGACTGATGGCTGACCTTCACTGTGATGAATCCGACGACCCCCACTCACGTCACGTTGAGACCCTATGCGCGGAAACGCAACGACTAGGCCTTGAGGATCGGGTAACGGGGTCGCATTTAACCTCAATGCATTCAATGGATAATTATTACGCCGGCAAGTTACTGTCGATAATTGAAGAGACCCAACTGCATGTGATTGCGAATCCGTTGATCAACATTACCCTTCAAGGGCGCATGGATAGTTACCCGAAACGCCGCGGCATGACTCGCGTTAAGGAAATGATGGAACGGGATATTAATGTTGCCATGGGACATGACTGCGCATTGGACCCGTGGTACGCACAGGGTAGCCACGACATGCTTGAAGTCGCTCAGATGGGTCTGCACATTGCACAGATGACAGGGCAAGAGGACGTACACAAGATCTTTGCTGCTGTTACAACCAATGCCGCGAAAATTCTGCAACTTCAAGACTACGGGTTGGCTCCCGGCTGCTATGCCGACCTAGTTATTCTACAAGCCTCCAATCCCGCCGAAGCCCTGCGCCTTCGACCGTCGCGGCTGTACGTTATTCGCCGCGGCGAGATTATCGCGCGATCACAACCGGCGGTAAGCCAAGTGAATTTATTCGGTCAGACCTACCCTGTCGCGTTCCGCGATTCGGAATACACGCCGGCAACAGACGTTGAGCGCACGTAAATCGCTTACAAAAAGGCGACTTAGCACAATAACGAAACCCCCAGCTCGACTCTACTCCGTGGTGGCATTGTCCTCACGAATCAAACCTGCTACGGCACACACCCTGTATCTGTCATTCCAGACACTGATGACGCATTGACGGCACTCATCCTTGTCTTGGATTCAGGACTGTCCCCACTCACCGGTCTCACACATCAATCAAATACTGAGATCAAGCAGGTTGTAATTACGGAGCAACCCTTTTACCTCAGGCGACCACCCTTGCACGTCATCGATACCTACCAGTGGCTTATAACAGTACGGCGTTTCGTCTGGAAAATACTGTCGCCGGGCATCAATAGCATAACCAATCATCCGAGATCTCTCGAGTATCCGCGCCGCGTCATAAACGGCGGTCGCATTATGTAACCCCGCCTCAACATCAAGAATCGAAGATCGTCTGTGCGTGCCAAATGTGAATGACACACGAAAATCTTTACTCCTATTTGCGAATGCACCGTGAACAAGCTGTCGATTATGTATAACGACATCTCCTGGCCCGCAAACGTATGGCACCGCACCAAGCAATCGATCTGAACCCGCAGCATCCGCTAGCGCCTGAAGATCGACCTTGCCGGACTTGTGACTTCCAGGCAAAACCCATAAGCCATTCACCCCAGAACTCCCGTAAAGCAGCACCTGGAAGGTCATTCCGTGTATACCTTGATCCCAATCTGGATGACTCCAATGGGTGATACCGTCCTGGTGCCACGCGGTAGAGGAACCTAACCCCGGTTCCTTGATCCAGATGGCTTCATTAAATGGAACAAAATCTTCACCATTGACGGCCTCTGCAATGGCAAGCAAATGAGGATGACCGGAAATACGAAGGAGCGCGTCAGAGTAACGCAGCGCCCCCATAATCAGATAAACAATGTCCTCCGGCATGCCCGCCTTCCTCGTGTGTTCCTGCATCTTTACGGGATGACGACCGCCGCTAAATGTAGTGCCACCCAAAGGATCACCAAGCGGCTTCGCCCACATAAGACAGGGGCCTATACTGTCTATGCCCAGAGCGGGTCTTCCGGCTGCATCTATTTGGGCATCTTTGTGTATCGGTAAATTTTCACGAATCGCCTGTAGATCCGCTTCCCAGTCATCCAATTCAACACTGCTGAGCACGCTCTCCAATACATAAAATCCATACTCATCGAATCCGGCAAGAATCTCTGGATGAACGTTACCCTCATCGTCGAACCGCATCGGACCTCGATTAGGCAATGCCAAGGCTGCCCTCTCGCCTTCGCGGATATAGGTCTCGAAATCAGAATCCTCGATGGGGGCAACTTCGATTACATCATTGTTCATGAGAAACACCCTATTCATTGGGCCAGGTTGAATGCTCGCTATGCGTGGGTAATACAGACACGTAGCGTCACCTTCACAAGGCGATAAGCTTACGGGATGCTAGGGTGATCGTGCAAATAAGGGGATAAAGACCCGCATTACCGGCTACGATTGATTGACAGGCCGCGGGAAACCAGTCATTCATCTGAGCCACTTTTATCATCAACTGCAGCATCGCCGCTACAACTGCAGCTATGGCAATACCCTCGCTTCCATGGAGGAATTATTGGATTCTGATCATGACGTTGCGGATGAGACCTGGAGTGCTATCCGCAACACTCACGAAGCACAAACCGCCGATTCATCCTAAGTAATGCAACAGACAAGCGACTCGCACACTGTCCCAATCACCTTCTACCTCTCAACAGATAGCGTAACGATCAGTCAAAGCAGGGTCGCGCACTCATCAGATACTTTTGATTTCAACGCCTGACGATCCAGTTTTCCAGTTCCCGTCTTGGGCAGTTCGTCCAAGTACTCAATGATACGGGGGTACTTGTATGGCAACAACATGCGCTTCACAAAATCCTTTAACTCTCGCGTTACAGATTCAACATTGGCGGGCACGCCGTCCTTAAGAACCACGACCGCCCGCAGGGTCATCCGTTGGTCTTCCAATCGATGAGTCAAGACGGCGCACTCAGCAATACGGACATGGGTTTGCAAACAGCGTTCGACCTCCAGCGGATGGACCCACTGGCCGCTGACCTTAATTAAATCGTCGGCACGACCCTTGAAGAAATAATAACCCTCCTTATCGCGAGAAAAGCGATCTCCCGTATTGACCCAATCCTCCTGCATGGTCTCGGCACTCTTATCCGGACGATTCCAATACAACGGGGCACTCGAGTGCCCACGCACCCAAAGGACACCTTCTTCGTTGTCATCGAGCACATTGCCGTTGGCATCACGAAGCTCAAGCTCATATCCAGGTACACGCCGGCCGGCAGCTCCTAGTTTCTTTTTTTCCGGAGCATTTGACAGATAAATATGGAGTAACTCCGTTGAGCCCAATCCCTCGATGACTTCCTGCCCACTAAGCTTACGCCACTCGTCAAACACCGCTTCACTCAATGTTTCCGCCGCAGAGATGGATAACCTTAGTGAACTAAAGTCGGTGCCGACAGCAGATGCGGCGCGCGCAAGCGCAGTGTACAAAGTCGGTAGCCCAAAGAAGACCGTTGGGCGATAGGTTTCGATGGCGTCTAATACCGTTTCGGGCCGCGGTTGACCAGAAACCAGCACACAACACGCGCCGGCGCTGAATGGAAAGGTTAGAGAGTTTCCAAGGCCATAGGCAAAAAATATTTTGGGAACGGAATAACAGATATCATCGGGCGTCAACTTGAGTATGTTGTCAGCATAACTTGCCACGGTGTAGGCCATGTCGTGGTGCAGATGGACAATACCTTTCGGGCGACCGGTCGTGCCTGAAGAATAAAGCCAAAACGCCATCTCATCAGGTGAAGTAGATACAACGGCAAGGTTATCTTCACCACTCGCAAGAAACTCTTGTTCCGTGATAGCTTCGCGACTGTTGGTACCTTTACCGTTAACAATGACAAGTTTTTCAAGTTGTGTTCCCGTTACGACATCCTTATTAAATGTGACAGCAACTTCCGCTTCGCTGATTGCAATACGCGCTTCGGTATCCTGAAGGTAGAATCGCAAGAGATCCGGTGGCGTTAGCGTATTAATAACAACCGGCACGAACCCGGCGCGCATAGCTCCAAAAAATGCTGCCGGACAAGAAGGCGTGTCATCAAGTATAAGAATGACTCGATCTCCACGCTTTAGGCCTATGTTGCGCATGGCATTACCGTAACGAGCAGCATTGGCACAAAGTTCAGCATAAGTGACAGTGCCCGATTGCGATTTAATAGCCGGACGATCCCTGTTTCCATTCGTCAAGTTGTCGAACAGAATCTCACTTGCGTTCGCGTGTCGACATTTCAGAAAACCCACTTCATCGGCACCTGGCGCATCGTCGGCAACGGGGTCACTCATCTGCGCCAAAGGCCTGGCTTCGTAGGTGGCCGCAAATCTAGGCGCAATCTGGCGCAGCCGCTCGATGGTGACCCGACCTGAACGGGTAATGTAATCGAATCCGAAATTGATGGGATTCAGCGCCATTCGACGTCCGAAATCCTCGTACCAGAGCGCACTCGTGTTGGCCGCCTGAACGAGTTTTCGAACGATAGGTTGGCGCGTCGCCTGATAGTCCGCCAAGGCACAGGGCAAATCGTTGGGGGTCTGGGCCAACGCACGATCGAGTGCGATTGCATCCTCGATAGCAAGGCGTGTGCCAGAGCCAATACTGAAATGGGCTGTGTGTAGGGCATCACCAATCAATACGCGGTTTGCGACGCTCCAAGTGTCGTTCCAGAGTTTTGGAAACTGGTTCCAAGCAGATTTATTTGCAATCAGTCGATGGCCGCCCAATACCTCGGCGAAAATAGCTTGGCACCGTTGCCGCCCCGCCACCTCACTCATGTGATGAAAACCGGCTCGTTGCCAGGTATCCGAACTGCACTCGATAATAAAGGTGCTGCAGTCCGCAGCAAAACAATAATGATGGGCATTAAATGGACCCCACGCGGTGTCGACAAAAGTTTGCGTCAGGGTATCGAATGTCTGTGTGGTGCCATACCAGATGAATTTGTTCGAAAAATAGGAGAGTGAGGTCTCGAATTCACGCGCATGGGCCTGACGGACAACTGAATTTAATCCATCTGCTCCAATAACGAGGTGAGCCCAATCCAGCAGTTCAAGACTCTCAATGGAAACCCCATAGTAGAGCTTCACACCCGCTTCGCTCGCCCGCCGTTGCAGGAGCTGTAGTAACTGCAAGCGACCTATGGCTGAAAACCCGATACCGTCAAGCGTAATGGCCTCGCCGCGATGGTTGAGACACATGTCCTGCCATGTTGTCATGTGGGGAGTAATAGCGGCCGCTGTTTCCGGATCATCGAGCTTGAGGAAAGCAAGGGCCTGGTCTGAAAACACGATGCCAAAACCAAAAGTTGCATCGGCAGTGTTTTGCTCATAAACACACACGACAGCATTGGGCATACGCCGCTTCAGGCAATAAGCCATATAGAGACCCGCGGGGCCTCCGCCCACGATGGCAAACTGTGTCGGCGTATCTACGCGCATGAGAGTGTCTTTGTTCCTCGCTCGACGGTGATCATGCCCTAGCGTATGAGTGCGTGGCAGTGCAATCGACAAATTGGAGAATAGTTGTGTTGGTTTTTCTGATTACTTTGGCCACATACCCGGTAATCAGTTAACAGGCTCATCCCGAAATCTCCCACAAACGCCTTCATCTAATACCATTGGTCCGGAAGTTGCGCCTTCCGTTTGGAGACGAACTCCTTCAACGCATCATCTAGCGCCGGGTCTATCGGTGGCGGGGTATAAACATCGAGTAGTTTGTTCCAGCGCTTAAATGCTCTTTGTTGCATATCCTCGCTGCCATTTTCTTGCCAATTCTCCGCGTTCTCGCTATCCGAAAGCTGTGCTTCAAACAATGCTGTTTCGTAGTGCCTAAGGGTGTGGCTTGACCCAAGAAAATGACCGGCGGGCTGCACCTCTGCATACGCATCCCGCGCGAGCGTATCGGTATCCAGCGGCAAACCCTTAAGAAGCACCTCATAAGCACCCAGTCGATCTGCGTCCATGACCAGTTTCTCAAAACCGGTACATAGCCCCCCCTCAAGCCAACCCGCTGCATGGAGGGTAAAATTTGAACCCGCCAGCGCTGTTGAATGCATTGAATCACCACTTTCATAGGCAGCCTGTGCGTCAGAAATTTTCGAAGCCGTTAATGCGCCTCCACATCGCAGAGGAACCCCCAACCGTCTCGCCAGCTGGCCCACAATGTAATTCGACATAACCGCTTCTGGCATTCCAAAAGTCGGAGCACCAGATCTGAGATTCATCGAAGATAAGAAATTCCCGAGAACAAAGGGTGCGCCGGGTCGCACCAACTGACTGTAGGCACAGCACATCATACCTTCGGCTAGTGCCTGCGCAATGGATCCTGCGGTAGTGACCGGCCCCATCGCTCCCGAAAGCACAAACGGGGCAACAATGATGCCTTGACCAGATCCGCAGTACACACGTATCGCTTCAGTAACTACTTTGTCGACCAGGAGCGGTGAGTTGGTATTGACGTTCCCAAGGATGACACAGTTCGACTCCAGAAAGGCTTCACCAAACACAATACGCGCCATCGCCACAGAATCTTCGGCCCGTTCCTTAGTTGTGATTGCCCCTAAGTGCGCTTTATCGGAATACCGCATATGGACATAGAGCATATCCAGGTGACGTTTTGAAACAGGTACGTCGCATGGCTCGCATGTCACAAAGCCACCATGATGAAGGCTTGGCAGTTGATAGGTGAGTTTAATCAGTTTCTCAAAGTCAGCGATCGAACCATATCGACGTCCGCCCCGCAGATCTCGAACGAACGGAGCACCATAAACAGGTGCGAATATTTGGCTATCCCCTCCGATACTGACGGATCGACTAGGATTGCGCGCGACCTGGGTAAATTGGCGCGGCGCAGTCGCACACAGTTTCCGCACCATGCCGCGCGGTGCCCTTACTCGGGTATCCGTGACGTCAGCACCCGCGGCTCGCCACAGGGTAAGCGCCTCCGGATCATCCTGAAACTCGAGACCAACCTCCTGCATCAACCATTCCGACTGATCTTCAATCAGCTGCAAATCCGTCTCGGCAAGGAACTCAAAAAAGGGAATCTTTCTATTAATAAATGCAGGGCTGTGTGCTGTTCGAGTGCGAGAATCCTTGCCCTTCCTTCGCGCTCGCCGCCGACTCGTCATTTTGTTCTCCAGATGGAAGGAGGGAAGGAAAAACTTAAGGCAACATCAAGATAGACCAACTTCCCCCAAGTGCGCTTCGACTACATTCCCGGCTTCTGTTAGAAATTTTAATCCTCCCAGACACAAAAAGAGAACCCTCCTGATGCATCTGGCAACTATCGACGGGGATTGTTTGATTCAGAATTGTCAGCTCTGCTTCGGACTTTGATGCATCAATCCATAGTAAGCCTTTGTGGCACCCTGTCAAAGTCAATCGCGTGGAAAATGGCGACGCCCTCTGCCCAATCGTTTATTCTCTTTAAACTCATTAACGCTTGCATCATGGCTTCCATCAGACCAGACCAGCAACATTGCAGATGGCTTGTTATGTATCACGTAACATCACCAAACCGTATCTCTCGAGCGACAAATCACTTTCAACAACGTCTCTACGGTCAACATGACAGTCAAGAGGCGACGCTATATCAGCCTTGAAAGCGCTTACACCCACCAACGCACACCCAGATTTTCTGCACTCACCAAAAGCGGTTCCCGAATGTGTGGAATCGGGGGCAGAAAACTTGTGATCAATATTCTTTGGTAGGGGGCCCTAGGCTCATTCACGTTTCGCACACCCTAGTGCGCACACCGGACGCTTGCGTACTTATCGCGTTGCTAAGCCATCTTGGCGATGGTTGACAGTCGGCACTCGACCACCTTCACTCTACTCATTTGGGTCGGACAAACAGATGATCCCTTGAATGTTGATTGCTTACACCAATCACTGCGCTGATTCGCTGGACTCTGCCGCGATGTCTTCAACCTCAAAGGTCGCGCCCTCGATAGCCACTATCTTTACCTGCTCCCCAACAGCAGCATCGGCTCCCCGCGCTCTCCATAACGTGTCTTCTATCTGTACCTTTCCAATACCGTTTGTTATGACTTCCGCAACCGTCACAGTTCTCCCAATATAGCGTTTCCCTCTCTGACTGAGTTTCGAGTGGCCGCCTTTGTTCTTCTGCAGATATCTGCGCGAGAGCAGGATGGTAATAACTGACAAAGTGGAAAATAAGGTGAGCTGTAACTCCCACGCTAGTTCTGGAACCAATAAGAGTCCGACCCCCACCACACCCGCAGACACCCCCATCCATAGAAAGAACGTCCCTGGCGCTGACACCTCCAGGATGATCAGGACAACGGCAATAATCCACCAAGTCCAGTGAACGACATGACTAAAGAGTTCGTCCATCAGGACCCGGTCTTCCTACCAAAAATATCCTTAGACAACTCACCAATTCCGGCCAGTGATCCTAGGATACCGGTGGCTTCCATCGGCAGGAGCACAAGCTTCTCGTTCTCTGCTGATCCAATCGCTTGCAAAGCCTCAATATACTTCTGTGCAACAAAATAGTTAATCGCTCTGGCATCTCCACTTGCGATCGCATCAGACACCAATTTGGTCGCGTTGGCTTCCGCTGCTGCAAGCCGTTCTCTCGCTTCGGCATCTCGGTATGCAGATTCCCGCCGACCCTCAGCATCAAGAATAGCTCCTTGCTTCTCACCCTCTGCGCGCAGAATTTCGGCTTGTCTTTTGCCTTCTGCCTCCAGGATATCCGCACGCTTCTGACGCTCAGCCTTCATCTGACGCCCCATCGCCTCAACCAAGTCAGCAGGTGGTTCAAGATCCTTGATTTCGATTCGAGTAACCTTGATGCCCCAGGGATCCGTAGCCGCATCAACGACGCCTAACAAACTCGCATTGATCTCGTCGCGGTTCGAAAGAATCTCGTCCAGTGCCATGGCGCCCAAGACCGTTCGAATATTCGTCAAGCATAGATTCTGCATTGCATTGTAGAGATCATTCACTTCGTATGTGGCCTTGCTCGACTCCAGCACCTGAAAAAAAACGACTCCATCCGCCTGAATGACAGCGTTGTCTCTAGAAATCACGCTTTGGGACTCAATATCCAAGACCTGTTCCATCATATTCACTTTGTGAGTGATTCGATCAATGAAGGGCACGATCAGGTTCAAACCGGGCGTTAGAGACTGAGTAAACCGACCGAATCTCTCAACCGTAAACTCATAACCCTGGGGTACGGTTTTTACACCTTTGAATATCACCACTACCGCCAGGACAACAACAATAAGGACAAACATCGAGGATCCACCAAGAGTGAAGCCAGCACCCAAATCACCGAGTGATACATCTGCCCCCTTCACACTATTCGCTGCCAGTAATAGCAGTCCTCCTACGATATTTTTTAACAATAAGCGCGTCATCTGCATGCTCCTTACCCATAATTCGGCCAAACCACAAACCGTTAGAAACTCTGTAGAGAAACCACGCACAGCAGTTTCATTACAATCGCGACTCTAGCGTCCGGATCAACCATCATATCCCCAAAGTAGAACCCAGTACCAGTGGGACCATTATGTATCTAATGCATTAACCTAAAAAGAAATGAATGTCCCTGCCAAATCGATCCCTGTATGGCGACACGCCTCTAGAAAACACTCCGTTTGTGCGACGCAGACTCGCGTGCAACTAAATTAGAGAAACAGCGATCGTCGCTTTCAATCCTATCACCTGGACCATTTATCACTAACCATGACGTACTGCCCTGATTAAGTCGCTTTATCGCCTTCGGTACCGGCACAAACGACCACAGCGCAACATCACTTTTTTCATGCATATCGTTGAGAAAACATTGCCAACTTCAAAACCGATACAACGCTATCGAGTAGCGTCACACAGACAGTGATGCAGAAAAAGTCAGCATGGGTATTGGTATGCTTTGTGTTGCCGACGATTGACGGTTGAGCACATGGGAATGAATCACTTTGAGAACGTGTTGCCTTGGGCTGTGACTTATCTTCTATCGATCCGCGCTATTGATCCTTTTCCTCTAGCAATGTTGACCCATACGCGAAGATGCCCGGCGTACCCCCGGTATGGATAAACAAAAGCGCTTGTTTGTCATCAAGCGACCGCGCCAGTTGAAGAGTGCCCGCAAAGGCTTTCCCCGTGTAGACAGGATCTAATAACAAAGCCTCATATTGTGCCGCTAGGCTTATCGCAGTTTTAGTCGTCGCATTCAGTTGCCCGTAACCGGGGGCAAAGTGATCATCGGTAACCTGAATATCGGCCTCTTTCACGGGCGACTGTAATCCCAATAACACGGCTAACTCGTCACAGTGCGCCCGCACTCTATCCAACTGAGCGCTGGCACCACGACGCACACAAACTCCCAAAACCGGAACAGAAGCGCCCATCGCCCTCAAACCAAATAGCAGACCAGCGTGCGTGTGTCCGCTTCCCGACGCCACGACCATGCCATCGATTGAGTAATTCGTTGTATCGAGTTGTGCCAAGATTTCACGTGCTGCAACCACATAACCGACCGCGCCCAGCGGCGGGTGCCCCGGAGCTAAAGGGATGACATAGGGTCGCCTACCGTCTTTCGTGAGATCAGCCGCAATGTCCCGAAGTCGTTGGTCAGCGCCAAACTCATCCTCCCCTTTCGAGTAACTGTGCAAAGTCGCGCCAAGCAAGTGATTGAGGAGAACGTTTCCTGAACTCCGGTACAAAGCGTCCGCATCAGGGACTCTTTCTTCGAGTTGTATGTGACAGGCAAGGCCCAGTCTGGCTGCCGCCGCCGCTGCACTTCGGACAAAATTGGACTGCACTGCCCCGGAAATTAGAATCGTATCTGCATTCTGAGACAAGGCCTCACCGAGATAGAACTCGAGCTGGCGTGCCTTATTGCCGCCAAAAGCAAGGCCGGTGCAATCGTCACGCTTAACATACAAAGATGCTCCCGCTAACTGGGCACTCAGATTGGGCAAATGCTCAATTGGTGTTGGCGTATGCGCTAAAAAAGTACGCGGCAACTCTGCAAGTCGCCCTAGGCCATCGTCCATCGTCAGGACTCCAAGGTCATCGCCCAATTACTAAACTATCCTTTGGCAGTATTATTCCTCAAAACCGTAGGGAAAGCGCATTGGAGTTACCAACAATTTTCATCCACCAACATGATGGTAATCGAGCACTGACAGCAATCAGTCATTTGCCGCAGCGCTCACCTGTATTGTGCTGGTAGATTAGGTCAACCAACTGAGCCCCTGTATCGGGAATATTCTTTGCGCAAAACGCTCACCAGAGATTCACCAGAACGGTTCCCCAAGAAACGCTGTCTACGCACCCACCGCAGTCGAGATGAACAGTGAACTTGATCCTGTCACTGCCGCCTGGGACAACTTCTAACGACGTGCGCGATGATATTGGCACCTTCATCGCCAGCTAAACAATAATCACGGGCACTGTTCTCGGATTTACGCTTTTGAGGGCTTCACCCACTCTGCGATCACTTCATCCGTATGCTCCCCCAGCAATGGGGCGCCCGACCGGACACTCCCAGGCGTGTCTGATAACTTAACCGGCACACCAATCGCTTTCATCGCGCCAACCGTCGTATGCCGCACCTCAGTGACCATGTTTCGTGCAATGGTCTGCGGATCCTCATACACGTCAACATGATTCATAACCGGGCCAGCGGGAATACCGGCCGCATCGAAGGCTGCACAAAGCTCCGCCGTCGTCTTTCTCTTAAAAAATCCCTCTAGTGCGGGCACTAGCTGTTTATTGTTAGCTACCCGATCACTCGTTGACTGAAATCTTGGGTCATCATGCAACTCTTCGCAGCCGAGAATCTTACAGGTACCTTCCCAGAAGTTATCCTGTGCCGCACCCACCGTGATATAGCCATCCGAGGTCGGAAAAAGCTGATACGGGGCATTCCCTCGATGGGCCTGCCCGAGACGCTCTGGCACTTCTCCGCTGGCAAAAACATTAGCCGCCTCGTAGACGCCTAGCGCGATGCCCGACTCATAGAGCGAAGTGTCAACGTGTTGCCCTCTCCCTGACTGCTCCCTGGCGGCCAATGCGCTCAAAATCCCAATTGCACCATTCATACCACCACACAGATCAGTCACGGGCATTGGTATTCGATACGGCGGGCCCTCTGGGGGGCCGTTGATAGACATCAGTCCCGACATCCCACACGCGATGAGATCAAAACCACCGCGCGCAGCATACGGCCCCGTCTGGCCAAATCCTGAAATGGAACAATAAATCAGAGCCGGATTAAGTTCCGCCATCGCCTGATAATGAATACCGAGTCTTTCTGCCGTCCCCGGTTTAAAGTTTTCGATCATGATATCCGCCACGCGCACCATCTCCAGTAACCGCTCATGATCACTGGAATCTTTGAGGTCTAGCACCACCGACCGCTTGTTTCGATTCCACAACATAAACGCTGCGCTTTCACCGTTTTGAAACGGCGGAATCTCGCGTGCCGCATCGCCGCCTTTCGGATTCTCGACTTTCACAACGTCTGCGCCATGGTCCGCAAGAATCATGGCGCAATACGGACCGGATAGATGACTGGTTAAATCCAACACCTTGAGATGAGACAAAGATGACATGGCTTGTGCCTTTTGGCGAATTAAAGAGTCAACCTCATTATAGAGTTCACCGACGCGTTATATTGCGTTCGAAAGACGAAAAAAGTGGGGGATTGGTTATCCCATTTCCCCCAAGCCCATCATTTGTCACTCACTTGAGCGTGCGCATAAGCAGCATTTCCCGTTAACACTCGCGTCATAACATGCAAATGCTACGAGTGGCGGAACAAATGACATCAATCTATTTGGGTAACAAATATCCCAACAAACCATATCAACACTACGACTTAGGCTTCTTCCAACGGACAAATATAATCAACGGCACGGATAACAACACGGTCGCCACGAAAAAGTAGAACGCATCGATATACCCCACCATCATGGCTTGCCGAGTCATTTCCTTTGTCATCGCTGCCATGCCCTTTGTTGTCTCAATACTCCAACCCCCCACCGCCCAGGGCAACGAGAATGCTTCGTTAAACGGCGTTACTTGACTTGTCATATCGGTATAGCTTGTCTGCTTCATCCGCAGCACTACCGCTATGCTGAGCGAGATGTGGATAGAGCCACCCATGTTGCGGAGAAAATGGTAAATGCCGGAACCCTCCGCCATGAATTCAGGTTTCAGCGTCGCAAAAGAAATTAAAGTCAATGGAACCCACAACAACCCGACACCAAAACCCTGCAACCAAAGTGGTAGCGCGATATCCCATAAACTGATATTCGACCCAAGCTGTGTCAACTGCCACCCGGCAACACCCTGACACGCAAAACCACAAATGAGCAGTGTTTTTGGATTGAACCGACTGAGATAAATCATCAAAAAAAATGCGATGGCGGTTCCCATACCACGTAACCCAAGCACGTAACCAATAATTGTGTCCGGATAACCCCCGACGTTCTTAAGCATCCCCGGTAGCAAAGTCATCGGCGTTAAATTAAGCATGCCAAACAAAAGGGTCAGTAACATGCCTAAGGCAAAGTTACGATCTGAAAATAAAGCTGGCCTTAAAAAGGGTCGCTCGCTGGTCAGGATGTGTGCCAGAAAAAAATAAAGGGCGAACCCACCGCATATTGCATAGGCGACAATTTCTGACGATTGGAACCAATCAGCGCGCTCACCCCGGTCGAGTCCCAGCTGGAGACACATAATGGCTATCGCCAAGGCCAGCAATCCAGTCCAATCAAGATGTGCGTCGGTAGAGCGTGGACGATTCTTTATCATAATCCACGCACTTGCCAGAGCCAGAACAGAGAACGGGAGAATCATGTAGAAAACCCAACGCCAGTTATAAATTTCACTTAAATAGCCACCAGCAGTTGGCGCCACCACCGGACCCAACACCGCGCCGAGACCCCAGATCGCGATAGCGGGGCCGTGTCGGTGCCTCGGGAAACTCGCTTGCACTAAGGTCTGTGTAACGGGCGCAAGCGGCGCCCCAAATGCACCCTGCAAAATACGATAACCGACCAACTCAGGCAGAGAATTAGCCACACCGCAGCCCACAGAAGCCAATCCAAACGCCATCAGACAATACAAAATAACCCGACGTTCACCAAAACGAACCACCAACCAACCTGACATCGGTGTCACTACCGCAGTCGCAACAATGTTCATGGTGACCACCCAGGCCACTTGGTCTTGCGTTGCCGAAAATGTTCCCTGCATCTGCGGTAAAGACACATTCGCGACGGTTGCGGTCATTGCATAGAGAAAACAAATACCAGTACAGGTAGCGAGAATCGCGGCCCGTCGCCACTCTGCTGACGCGCCCACGGCTCCAGACAATTGTTCATACGGATCACTCATTGGAGTCCATTATGTCTTTACCAGTGCGGTCTGAGTTGCATACCAAACGGCCAGCTGTGTCAATGTCAGACGACCATGTCTCGACTCGGTGATGATTACAACATTCGAACTGAACAATACAATTGGAATTGGAACTGCAAATACACATTCGCTGAATAAAAATCTTTGTCTTGCCCGAGCAGTATGACGTCTCCACCGATGTCACAATGATCAGAATCATCGCTTCGCATAATAGCCACCCCAACAACCCAACTCGATTTTAATCCCGCTGTCCCTATCAAAAACAGCCCCGGCCCGTCATCGCATCAAATACCGCGACGCGCTATTTGCACTAGTCGAGTGACGCTACTCAACTCCCACCGACTGCCTGATATTCACCAGCGACAAATCGGTCGCGAATAACAAACTTCTGAATTTTTCCCGACCCGGTTAACGGAAATTCGACCACCTGACACCAGACAACGGGAGTTTTTTGAGCAGACAGAAGTTGGCGGGTATGTTCTCTTAACGTCTCAACGTCAATGGGTCGATTACCATCAGAGCGTACAAAAGCGCCAATGATTTCACCCCACTTTGGATCAGGCAGTCCGACGACGGCCACTTCTGCGACGCTCGGGTGCTCCAGCAGTGCATTTTCGATCTCGACAGGAAAATGATTTTCGCCACCGCGAATGATCATATCCTTTATGCGGCCTGTAATACGGATCACTCCACGACTATCCATAGTGCCTAGATCGCCCGTATGCAACCAACCGTGCTCATCGATCGCCTGTGCTGTCGCTTCGGGTCTGTCGTGATAACCAAGCATTACGCCATAGCCTCGGGCACAGATCTCGCCGACCTGACCTATGGGCAATATCGCGTCGGTTTCGGGGTCACGGATAGATGCCTCTGTCTGCGGCAACGGTTGTCCCGCACTATACGAGATATCATCAGGTGTCCCATCCGCCCAATTCTGACAAATGACCGGCGACTGCTCGGTCTGCCCAAACGCCGTCTCAAACTGGCAGTTCATCGCCGCCCGGACAGCGCGAACCAACTCTGGTGCCACCGGCGCAGCGCCGGAGATAATCAGTTCCATCGTGTTCATGTCACGCGGGCAACGCTGTAATGCCTCCAGCATTCCGACCAACATCGTAGGCACCGCGAAGCAGGTCGTGATGCCCTCTTCTTCAATGACCCGTACCACTTCGTCCGGGTCGAACCGATGAAACAATACCATCGGGATTTTGTACGCCAGTGCCGCCATGCCACAGATACCGCAACCGGCAGTGTGGAACATCGGCATAAAATTACCCAGCACGCTGCCTTCGTGCATCAATGCCCGGCCTGCGACGAACCTCCCGTTATTGAATAAACCACGATGGTGAATCACTGCCCCCTTGGGGAAACCCGTCGTACCGGAGGTGTATTGAATCTGAAATGGATCCCCTGGTTCGACTTGGGGAAGCGCATTGCAACCATCAGCACCAAGTAACATGGCATCCTGGTCAGTGAGGTATGTCACTTCTCTCAGATTAAGGCCCTTAACCGCCTCATCAGCGATCACACCCATCGGGTTACCGCGGTAATCCTTTACCAGGAACAAACCCACTGCGCCTGATTGTTCGAGGACATACCGCAACTCCTTCGCCCGAAAAGATGGATTGGCCGTTACCAAGACTACGCCAGCCAATGCACAGGCGTACTCCATCACTAACCATTCTGCAACGTTATGTGCCCATACCACCACCCGTTCGCCTTTTGAAAAGCGACTCGTTAGCGCTCGCGCCAGAACGACACAACGATTGAGTAATTCTTGATAACTGAGTACTGAATCCCGTTTACCGACAGCGTTAATCTCAATCAACGCAAGGGTATCAGGGCGGTCGTGGGCGGCTTTCCGAAGCGCATCGCCAACCGTCACCTCCTGCACAACCTCGTCAGCCTGTGCCGGACAATACGATTCGGTTAATTCAACTTGATACATTGGTGGAGTATTAAGCCGCGATTACAAATGATGTTGTTTTGTACTCGACCACTTTCGCTCAGGAATGGCGACCAACTTACCGCGAGGGATCTCCCGCTTTTCATCGTAAAAAGGCATGCGACACAATACAGCGCTGTGGGATTTTTCATCAATACAGTCCACCGTCACCATGGTATCTGGCCCATGCTCTACCTTATCCATACGCACGATCGCCACCCCACATTCCAAATAAGGCGACCACGTACTTGAACAGACACGCCCGACGCTATTGCCGTCGATCGTGATACCACGCCCCAGCGAGGCAACGCTCTCATCCACACGCATACCCCATATCAAACAATCTCTTGGCGCCGTCAATAACGCCTTTCTCCCAACAAAATCCGACTTATCCAAGTCGACAAAAGCGCCGAGCCCCGCAACATAGGGCGTTGTAGTCTGATCAAAATCACAACCCGCACTAAGCAGCCCTGCTTCGATGCGTCGCGCCCGAAAAACAGGGATGGCTGTCAGTGGCATATCAAATGCTTCCCCCACCTTAAGCAAGTGCGCACCGAGTCTCTCAAAATCGATTTCCGGTGACATGTAAATCTCCCAGCCCAGTTCATTGGTGAAACCCGTCCGACTGATCACCACTGTCTGCTCGGCAATAGTGACTGTGGCGCAATCAAAGTAATTAAAAGGTTCGGGATACTTTCCATCAAGCACAGCCCGCAAGAAATCCAGCGAACGTGGTCCCTGAATCTGACTGATCCAAACGTTGGGATCATGAATGTCAACATCAAGCCCCACCGCATGTGCCTTGTACCAGGAAAACAGTTCCCCGTCGGCTTGCGCCATCCAGAAACGGTCGTGCGCCAAACGCAGCAACACACCGTCATTAATCATTCCACCGTCGTGGTAACACGCAAACTGATAGCTACAGCGACCCGTTTTCACCTTGCTGATATCCCGGGTGAACACCCGATTGAGTAACGTCTCGGCATCTGGTCCGCTGATTTCAATAGGCAATTCTCCCGTGTGACGAAGAATCACGCCCGTGCGCACTGCCCAGTACATCTCATCATCTGTCATATGATTGAGTGATTCAGGCGTGAGTCGCTTATTGTAAAGCGTGTACTCCGGATCGTAAGGCAACTCTTGAAAACTTAAGGGATGGGGAGCCATGGTTCGTGTCAACTCGCGAGGCCGATCTCCCCTAGATGAAAACGCTTTAACAACAAACCTCGTGTACTGAAGTTTCGAATTCATTTATCAATTCCCTTTGAAAAGGAGCGAAAAGGATACGTTCTATGCTGCACTAAACAATCCAAATTCCTTAATCCTGAGAGCAACCCACATCGGCCGGACCCGTTGTGACCACCGCTAACACACTCTCCGTGGGAATTGACTGAATGCGCCATCTCATCGACAAAGTATTTCATTGAAAAAATAGCAACGCGGTTACTGTACTAAATTATTTTTATTTAAAACAAAGTGGCCCGCAGAAATATCCGCCGCCACATCATAATGATCATTCCCACATTCTAGATGCGCTTCGGCGGCGAACTTCGAATATCACTAGAAACTATCACTGATAGATGCGCTAGATCCCACCTTTGCTTTGAAACATGGCGGGCTTTCACGAACAACAGTCCGCCTCAGAAGCCGATCGTTCGAGAATTTTGTTCTCAAACTGCTCCGAGTCGGCGTGCTTCACGTACCACTCCCAACGAACACCGTCGGGGCCATTAACCCATGTTTCCGTTTTCTCAGCGTAGCAGCATTCCGTCGCGTCGATGCCTGTAGTGATCAGATTCGAATCTGCTAACCGTTTCTCTGTCGTTAACACCTCTTCGGTGCATTCCACCTCAACTCCCAGGTGATTAATGCTTCCTCCATCGCCTGGATTCTCAAACAAAACCAGCTTAAGTGGTGGATCTGTGATTGAAAAATTCGCATACCCCGGCCTGGATTTTACCGGCTTCGTCGCAAACAACTTTGAATAAAACAGAATGGCCTCATCCAGATTGTCTACATTAATGGCTAGTTGCACACGACTCATGAGTTTCTCCGTGATGGGAAAATGAACAGGAACGATCTGACTGGAGAGATAACGGCTAAAAAGTTTTTCGCCCATGCACTATAGCCCGTTACCATAGGCGAGGAATCTGACCACCGTGCCAGACAAAGTGTATAACGCCGGAGTATAAAAGGGACAATTACCATTGAGCCAATTCTCTCACACCAAAACCTTATTTCACCTGCCCAATAACATCGTCTATCTGGATGGCAACTCCCTTGGACCCATGCCACTTACGACCAGGGAACACGTCGCGACGATGATGGGTGACGAGTGGGGAGAACAGATGATTAGGGGCTGGAATGATGCCGGCTGGATGTCACTTTCAACACAGATTGGTGATCGCATCGCACCGTTGATTGGCGCCCAACCCGGTCATGTGATCATGGGCGATACCCTGTCTATCAAAGTACACCAAGCGCTGGCCGCGGCGTTGGCGCTAACCCCTCGGCGGAGGGTTATCCTGTCGGACGATGGAAACTTTCCATCAGACCTCTATATAGCTCAGGGACTTATCAAGACGCTTGGCCTCGGCCACACATTGAAGACTGTCGCACCCGAGGAGGTTAGTCATCACATTGATGACGACGTTGCAGTCTTGATGCTGACGGAAGTCGACTATCGCACAGGCCGCAAACACGACATGAAGGCTTTGACCGCCACTGCTCACGCACATGGCGTGATCACACTCTGGGACCTGGCGCACAGCGTGGGCGCGCTTCCGGTCGATTTGATGGACTCAAGAGCGGATTTCGCAGTGGGCTGCACCTACAAATATCTCAATGGCGGACCGGGCGCTCCCGCCTTTATTTACGTCGCTCCTGGATATGTGAACAAGATTCAACCGACCCTTTCCGGCTGGCTCGGTCATGCCGCTCCCTTCGACTTTGAACTCAACTACCGTGCAGCGCATGGCATTGAGCGCCTGCGTGTAGGGACGCCACCCGTCATCGCCCTCAAGTGCCTGGAGCCCGCGCTTGATATCTGGGACCTGGTAACAATCAATCAGGTAAGAAAACAGTCAATCGCGTTATGTGAACTATTTATCAGGGAGGTCGAAGCCCGATGCCCTGGCCTGAGCCTCAACAGCCCACGCAATGCCCAAGAACGAGGCAGCCAGGTGTCCTTTTGCTTCGAAGAGGGCTATGGCGTCATCCAGGCAATGGCTGAACGTGGTGTCATCGGTGATTTTCGTGCGCCAGACAACATGCGATTCGGGTTTGCACCACTGTACATTGACGAAAATGATGTCATGACGGCAGCGACCCTGCTTGAAGAAGTGATCTCAAATCGACTGTGGGATCAGGAAAAATACAAAACCAGAGCAACAGTCACTTAATGTCCACGCAGTCTCCGTACTCGGCAACTCAAAGTGGCCCAACAACTGTGTAGACGGCGAGCAGTGTGGCGCGCGAACTACATTCCTTTTTAGACCAGACCCATTCACGTCACTACCCGCAGGAGTATCCGCAATGACCATTGGCATTGGATTAGGCCTAGCAACCTACACCTTCTCAAGTGCGGAAGGTTATTGGCGATGGGTCAAACGATGCGACCAGACCGGCGTTGATTCTCTGTGGCAAACGGATCGCCTTATTTCCACAGATCCATTTCTTGAGTGCATGAGTGTCATGGCAGGGCTGGCCGGTGCCACCGACAAAATCAAATTCGGTATGAACGTTGCATCGATGGGATTGCGAGATCCACTGCAAACCGCCAAGCAATGCGCAACGATCGATTATCTGTCGAGTGGGCGCTTGCTGCCCGCCTTTGGACTCGGGAGTAATCGATCGAGAGATTTCGTCGCATCAGGCACGACAACCGTGGGGCGAGGCCAGCGCATGAACGAAGCGCTGGAGATCATGACTCGACTGTGGGTCGAAGATGACGTGACTTTCGATGGTGAATATTTCCGCTACGATAAGGCGACGATCGCGCCGCGTCCAACGCAGAACCCGTTGCCGCTATGGATCGGTGGCAGTTCAGAGGCCGCTATTGCTCGGACTGCTGCGTATGGAACAGGCTGGCAAGCCGCTGCTGAAACGCCTGCAGAAGCGGGAAAGGTGGTTGACAAGATTCTTGCCAGTGCTAACCGACACAAAAGATCCATTGATTCGGATCATTTCGGTGCGGGCTTCGGTATTCATTTTGGCTCTTGGGGTGATGAACCCGTAAAAAAGATGGCCGCTGATTTCGAAAGACGCACGGGGCACGCAGCCAGCCGCGGGTTCGTCGTGGGCGGTGCAGACGAGATACTGCAACGCATACAGGCTTATGCCGATCACGGAATCTCAAAATTTATCCTTCGGCCAATTGGCGCTGGTGATGCCCAGATGGAAGATCAAACCGAGCAGCTGCTAGACGGTGTTCTCTCAAAAGTCTCGCAAATACGGGAACGCAGCTTCTAAACCGCGGCAAATTTGATCAACTCAGTGTCAAGCGATTCGACCCATGTGCAGGTCAATAGCTCGGCGACGGGATCGTCCGCTTGCCCGCAACATGTGCTCCTCAAGGCAACACATTGCGGTCGACACTGTCAAACCGAGATTCGGACCCCGGTACGACTCGATTCGTAAATCGCCTCTTCGATTTCAAGATTGCGCAGATACTCTCGAGCTGAAATGGGCGACGCCTTTCCTGTCTCAACACATTCAACAAGATGTGATTGGCAAGCGTGTACACTATCGCCCGCAAAACCTTCATCGCTCCACCGGTACTCATGTTCCCTCTCGACCTCACCAGGCGCTCGCGAAAAGAGTCGGCCATTGCCATCGAGTCGCAAGACCCCCTGAGCCCCTTCGATCAGCATGTCTCCCATGGTCAGACGAGTATTTTCCGCTTCATGATCGCTGAGGCGATTGGCATCTAAGACACCTCTAGCCGCTGTTTCAAATTCAAATAGAATAATCCCTGCGTCCTCGCCACAGATGTGCGGATTGAGTCGATGCAGATCCGCGTACACACGCTTCACCTCACCGAAGAGATAACGGTATGTGTCAATAAAGTGCACACCAGTTTCGTGCACAAAAAAGCGTTCCATCTGCTGGAAGTAAGGTTGCCGACTGAGATAAGCATTCGGGCCACGCCCATCCCCAGGGCGAAGCCTGAAACCAACGGAATACGGTGTGCCGATAACGTGACGATCAAGTAACGCTTTAATCTCTACATACCACGGCTGAAAGCGGAAGTTTTCGTGGACAAAAAAACGTCTACTCTTGCCCTCTGCCGAGGCAATCATGCGTCGGGCATCGGCCAACGTTGGCGCTAAAGGCTTCTGACAAATAACGGCGGCATGTGACTCAAGAGCGATGCTTAGCAGTTTCTCGTGCGACTCCGGCGGCGTAATGATATCGATGATGTCTGGCTCTGTTTCATCCAGCATGGTAGATAATTGTTCAAACACCAATGGAATCCCATGACGTTTTGCCATGGATTCGGCTCGAGTTAAATCGCGATCACAGACGGCGATCAAGTCTACGCAATCGATTCGCTGCCATGCATCGTAGTGGTAGTGCGAAAAATAACCGGCACCAACACCGACCACCTTCAGGGGCATGGCTCACTATCCTGGAGAGCAATGGAATCCAGCCAGCTCAACATGTTCGTGTGGGCCCATCCACTAGGCAGATGATGGCGTCCGTCAGTGATTCATAATAAAGTCTGCGCATTTCTCCCCAATCATCATGCACGGACCATTAGTGTTACCTGAGGTCAAGGTCGGCATGATGGATGCATCCGCAATGCGTAGATTCTTAATCTGGTGAACACGCAACTTTTCATCGACAACTGATTTCGCATCATTGCCCATTTTGCAGGTGCCAACCGGGTGATACAGGGTTTCGGCCTTATTGCGAATGAACCCCAAGATATCGTCATCTGAAGCGCAATCACTCCCGGGGGACATCTCTTCACCGCAATACATCTGCATTTCATCAGTATTCATAATGTCCCGAATTAATCGAACTCCAGCAACCAACGTGTCGATATCATGCCTGGAAGAAAGAAAGTTATATCGAATTGCTGGGTGTTGCTGAGGATTCGACGATTTTATATGTACAGAACCCACACTCTCTGGCTGGTTCTGATTAACCGTACACGTTATTCCTGGCTCTTCACCAAGTTTTCTTTTCCCATTCTCGAGCACCACACGATAAGGAATAAAATGGACCTGAATATCAGGCCCCGCCAGTTCTGTTCGGGTTTTGAAAAACCCAAGCACAGGGGCAGACGGTAGATTTAAGAACCCACTTCCATTGACTGCATATTTCACAATCTCTTTAAGCAGGTTAATTCCTCGAGCAGAGTCGTTATAAGCAATACCGGGTTTCGTTATACGAAAAACCAACCTGGGACCAATGTGATCACGCAGATTCTCCCCAACGCCGTTGATCGCCTGCACAAGCGGAATATCATTTTTCTCTAGAATTGCAGGTTGCCCTACGCCCGACAACTCCAGAATTTGGGGCGAATTGATTGCTCCAGCGCTGAGAATGACTTCTTTGCGGGCTTCAAATGTTACGATTTTCCCCTCAATTACCGCTTCCACTCCAATACAAAGCTTTTGATTAAAGAGTAGTCGAGTGACCAGCGCCCTGGTCTTTATGGTCAAATTTTTGCGATGACGAATGGGTCGAAGATAGGCAAAATCTGCACTCATTCTTCGTCCGCGACTACTGGTTGTTTGCGTTCGAGAAAAACCTTCCTGATCTGCACCGTTGTAGTCGTCATTTCGAACAATGCCAAGCGCAGCACCCGCCTTGAACAATTGCTCATAAATCGGATTTTGGTCAACTACTTCGGTCACCCGGAGCGGCCCTGACCTCCCGCGGTAGGCCGACCCGCCTTTGTCGAAGGACTCCATCGACTTGAAGAAAGGCAACACATCCGCGTAGCTCCAGCCTCGATTACCTAATTGCGCCCAAGTGTCATAGTCGAGTTGTTGACCGCGCACGTAGACCAGACCATTGATCGCACTGGATCCCCCCAAAAGCTTACCCCGAGGAATGGGGATGTGTCGGTTGTTAGTCCCCGATTCGGGCTCTGAGCGGTAACACCAGTTAGCAGCCGGGTTATCAATCAACAACGAGAAACTGACAGGCACTCTGGATAAAAAATGGCCTTTATTGCCCGCTTCAAGCAGGAGCACTTTGTTTGCCGGATCGCTCGATAGCCTATTAGCCAAGACGCAACCCGCTGAGCCGCCACCCACGACAATGTAATCAAAAGTTTCGCTTAAGTTGGTCATCTTACTGTTCTAACCCTCACCAATGCTCCTCGAGCACTGCGTTGATGGAAGGTAAAGTTTACAGCTATTATCGTTCGTATATTCGCACGGCCCAAGAAACGCCACGATGGTGAAACACTCACACGTAACAAGGCCCTTCGATCAATGGATACTTCGCAAGAAACTTCTCGTTAATAGTGATACCGATGCCAGGCTCCTCCAACGCAGAGACAAAACCCTCCCCACTAATATTAAACGGTCTTTGGCCCATGTCATCACGAAATGGATTGTAGCGCGTCACGTCTCCTTCAAAATAACCACCGTTGTCAATTGCTGACAATAAGTGAATAGAGGCTGCCATATTGATTCCAGTCAATGAGGTGTGCGGGTGAATAGGTATTTTCCACGCGGAGGTTAAGGCAGCAATTCTAATTGCCTCCGTCATACCACCTGTTTTTGACAAATCTGGCTGCGCGTAGCTAACAGCAGCGTCTTCGATCAACCGGGCAAATTCGTACCGTGTGAAATGATTCTCTCCTGCTGCGATCGGCACACCGCCATAGGTCGCTGCCAGCCGGTAATTATGAAAATCCATCGCTGGAAAAGGCTCTTCAAGCCATCCAACATCCAGGTCCTCAAGAAGCGGCATGATCTTTCTAACCTGCCCCAATGAATATCCGGTATTGGCATCAACCAAGATATCTACATCATCACCAACGCACTCTCGAACTTTTTCAACTCTGTCTGAGTCAGCACGAACATTGTCACCAACACGTAACTTAATGGCTTTGTATCCGCGGGCCAGATGCGCCATGGCTTCCTCCGCCAGCGCCGCTGGCTCTTGCCACCCCAACGCGATACCACCCGCGTACGCGGGTATGTTTTTACGGGATCCACCCAGGATTTCAAACAACGGTCTATTGAGCGCCTGGCCCTTGATATCCCACAGAGCAAGATCCAAACCGCTTAAGGCCATGGTCGATGCATACCCCATCCCGTGGCTGGCAAGTTGCATCCGGTAGATCTTGTCCCAAACTCCGACGTTATCAAGGGCATCCATGCCCACGACCAATTCCTTGATAGTAGTGTCGATCAGTTTGGCGATCGCCCCGGGACATCTTCCGTGATGAGACTCCCCCCAGCCTGTAACACCCTCGCTCGTTTCAACTTTGATAAGCACAGCGTCGCGCTTGACCGCAAGCCCAATTCCTAACCGTACATTCTCCCCTTCGGGCACTCGATACGAGATGGGAAAGGCTTTGATGTTAGTGATTTTCATTTTCTCTCTCAGGTTAACGACATGATTAAGTGGCGCCACATGAATCGCTCCTGGGTTTGACTGATACGCATCAATCGATCGTGACAACACGTTGAAGGGGAACATCTTGATCATACTCAACCAAGCAAAGTATTCAAAAACAATCCCACGATCGGTGTTCGTTAGTTTTATAAGTTAATAATGCACCCCTCTCATCGCACCTAGACAACGTACATCCTTAAAATCCGAGTGACTTCCAGCCACCGGAGTTTTCCGCGCGACCGCTAAAGACTCTACGCACGAACAAGGGCGAAACCCTGACAATCACTCGCGACCCGCCCGGTATTTCGGGTTTTGCGCCAACGGCCGGGATTGACAACACACCGACCCAACCAAACAACGCTAATTGTTGTCGCTTTATCCGTGCGGGGTATGAGCATTTTGGCGCAATCCGACGGTGATAATGCCTACGCTGACTAAGGACAAAATCGACGCGAGAACAAAGCTGTAATGCAAACTAAAATCCCCAACGAAACCTGCGAGAACCGCGCCCAGCGCGCCCACCCCATCGAGCATTACAAAAATGAAACCCAGCGCGGTTGCCTCCCGTTCACTAACATAATCTACCGCCATGGCCAGCACACTCGAACGAATAGCCACTAGAACGCCCATCGCCCCGGTGAGTAAAGTGATCGTGCCCAGCGACGAGTCAATCACTAGCGCCCCGCCAGTCAGGGCCGCTGCCGTGACAGAGCCCAGCACAAAAATACCGACGCGCCCAGTACGATCAGAGATTCGACCGATAAGGGGCTGACCAACAGAGCCGAGCAACATGGCAGACGCGAAGGCCACGCCCGTCTGTGCCGGACTGAGGCCGAGACTTCTCTGGGCGAACAGGGGCGACATGGTCATCAATGCAAACAACGCCATGTTATAAGTCGCCAGTCCGCCGATGAGACACAGACCACGTACCGAGCGCCACTGCCGAACAAACGTCACCAGGTCGGCGCGCGAGATTGCTGCACTCGCCTGGCGCCGCGGAATTCTTCCCGCCAAGACGGTAAATACAACGCCCATCAATGCCGTGGGTATGACCGAAACCTGCAGCACGCTTTGCCAGTCCATCGTAGCCAACAGAAAACCGACCAGCAGCGGTGACAACACTTCGGCCAAGGTCCCGCCGACTGCATGCACGCCCAGGACCTGGCCTTTTCGGTTCGGCATTTGCCGAACCAGCATTCCCGTCGCAATCGGATGCCAAGCCGCATCGCCCATGCCCGCCACACCCAGCAAGATGGCCAGCGACCAAAACCCTGGTGCCTGGGACGCAAGCAAATAACCAAGCGTAACCCACCAAAAGGTTGCGACCAGTAATCGTCCCTGTTTACGCATTCGATCGGCCAAAACCCCCGCAGGGAAATAAGCCATTGAGGCACCAATGGAATGGATCGTCAGTAATAATCCGACTTGAGAGGGGCGAAGATCAAAAGCCAACCCGATCGCGGGCGCCAGCAACCAGATGGCAGCCGGTGCCCAGTCATTCGCCAGATGACCCAGCACGCAAACGGTTTGCAGTGATGTGTCTCCCAGACTATTTTTGGGGTTAGTCATAGACGATCATTTATTCGAGTGATGACAAGAGAAAATCCGGCATATCACGAGATTACGATCAGGGCTCAAGACTAATCGCACCGGGCACGACCTTCATTGGGTAAGTGATTTAACCATCTTGCTGGAAAAATCAATACCGCCTGACCGTGGAAAACAGGTTCAAGGGCCCGATAGAACCACTCCCATGGCCCCAGATTAACTAACAGCCCCGGCCCCCAGTGCGTTGCAGGACCAAAGATGCATTGGGAGCCCTTATTTTCGTTGCATTGATACCCAATTAAGTAAAGAATGACACCCATCAGCACCACGCTGATCGCAGCTTATTATGACTATCAGAGGACACAGGCAATGGGATTGACTAAACAATGGGTAAGCGCGCTTGGCGCAGTGCTTCTGGCATTGTCAGCCGTGAGTGTGCAAGCAGAAACACCCAAACAAGGGGGAACACTGGTGTGGTCCATCGGCACCACACCTAGGCACCTTAATCCAGCAGTGCAATCGGGCATCGCGACCGGTGCACCGGGTGCCCAGTTGTTCGCAACCCTGGTTCGCTTTGACGACAAATGGAATGCGCACCCTTATCTTGCCAAATCATGGCAGACTTCTACCGATGGACTAGCCGTCACCTTCAATTTGGTTGACGGGGCCACGTTCCATGATGGCACACCGATCACATCGAAGGATGTCGCTTTTTCGATCAAGACGATCAAGGCGAATCACCCCTTTAAAACCATGTTCCGAGCAGTCTCGAGCGTAGAGACGCCGAGCCCCAACACCGTTGTATTTAAGTTATCGAAGCCACATCCAGCGCTCATGCTGGCGCTGTCCTCTCAACTCGGATCGATTATTCCAGAGCATATTTATGGTGATGGCCAAGACCCCAAAAAACACCCACGCAACTCTAAGGACGTTGTCGGTTCAGGTCCGTTCAAACTGATTGAATTTGTGCGTGATCAACACATCATCATGGAGCGCTATGAAGACTTTTTTATAGAGGGTCGTCCCTATTTGGACAAACTCGTGATACGCATTATCAAAGACCCCTCTGCTCGCTCTCTTGGACGTGAAAATGGAGAAATTCACCTGTCAGCATTTGAGTCGACGCCACAGGATATTCTGCACTCCAAGAAGGTTCCGCACCTGACGGCAACAGACCAAGGCTACGCCGCGATCGGTCCGATAACGTGGCTAGCATTTAATACCAAAAGCAAGCCTACTAGCGATAAACGCGTCCGTCAGGCAATTGCCTACGCTGTCGATAGAAATTTTCTAGTGAACGCCGTCATGATGGGCACATCAAGGCCCGCATACACTGGCATCCACCCAGACAGTATTTTTCATGAACCCAACGTAGCACGCTACGACCTGGACATTGACAAAGCCAATGCAATGTTGGATGAGGCGGGCTACGCTCGCGGTGCTGATGGTATGCGTTTTGCGCTGACGGTTGACTACGGCTGGCCAAGCGCCAAACCCATGGCCGAATACATGAAACCACAGCTGAAAAAGATCGGTATCGATGTAACGGTTAGAACCTCTGCTGGGTTTCCGGCCTGGGCCAAGACGGTTTCGACCTGGGACTTCGACATGACTGTGGATGTCGTGTTTAACTGGGGAGACCCCGTCATCGGCGTGCACCGCACCTATCTGTGCGACAACGCAAAGAAAGGCGTGATCTGGTCGAATACCCAGCAATACTGCAATCCCAAGGTCGATGCGATACTCGATAAAGCCGGCCAGGAAAATGACCAGAAGAAGCGGATCGCGCTCTACTCGAGTGCGCAGAAGATCATCGCAGATGACGTACCCATCTACTTCACCGATACCGTGCCCTATCACACCATCTTCAATCACACGAAGGTCGGTAATCCACCGGCAACGATCTGGGGTACGTGCTCACCGCTGGACGAGGTGTATTTGAAGAATTGATCCTCGGCGGGATCTAATGCGGCTCTTGAAATGCCTGCTGCCTGGCAGCAGGCATTTCTGTTTCAAGTTCAGGACTTCATTCATAAAAGCGTTATGCAGTTTTTAGTCATTACTCTAAGGCGGTGCGGCTTAGGCCTGGGATTACTGTTTGCAGTCCTGGTGCTGAATTTTCTGTTGATGCACCTGGCGCCGGGCGATGTTGCAGACACGATCGCACAGGACGCAGGTGGACTGGATGCCGAAGTGATGGCCCAGATTCGCAAAGATTACGGACTCGACCTTCCATTGTGGCAACAGCTGTTCAAATATTTCTACGGCGTTGCGCAACTCGATTTGGGCTACTCTTTCTATTACAACCAACCCGTTACCACGCTAATTCTTGAAAAACTTCCGGCAACACTACTGCTAATCATCAGCGCCCAAGTTGTCTCTATATTGGTCGGCGTGGTACTCGGTGTAATTGCAGCTCGAAAACCCAACGGGGTTGCTAGTCATTTTGTCACTGTCCTTTCTCTCGTAGGTTATGCAGCGCCGGTATTCTGGACGGGGATCATGCTGATTATCTTGTTCGCATCAATGATTCCTTTATTTCCGATCGGAAACATGGTCGACGTTTCTGTCGAAAGAACAGGATTCGCGCACATGGTTGATGTATTACACCACCTGGTGTTGCCTATGTTGACGCTGGCCTCAATTTTTATCGCGCTGTATAGCCGCTTGGCGCGCGCCAGCATGCTGGACGTTCTGGGATCAGACTACGTTCGCACTGCACAGGCCAAGGGACTTTCTGAATTTCAGGTAGTTTTCAAACATGCCCTGAGGAATGCCCTGCTGCCGGTCGTTACCACGGCCGGCCTGGTATTCTCCGGTATCGTGTCGGGTGCAGTGCTGGTAGAAACCGTGTTCAGTTGGCCTGGACTGGGAACGCTCGCGGTTCAGGCAATCATTGCCCGAGACACACCAACAATTCTTGGAATATTGTTCTTCTCGTCGCTGGTTGTAGTCGTTGCCAACCTACTCACCGACATGGTGTATCGCATTATTGACCCGCGAATCAAGACCGCTGAAACCTCCGAGACCTGAACTCGTGACAGATTATTCAATCCGGGAGCCATCACTTGAGCCTACCGCCGCGCGCGTAGAGCACCCCGTCATAGAAACTGCTCGTATGTTTGCCTTAAACCGGGCAGCGCTCAGCGGACTCGCGATGCTCCTGATCATCATCATGGTTTCACTGGCTGGGCCCTGGCTCTATCCAACAGACCCGTTTGAAATGGTCTGGTCTCCGTTTAGTCCCCCCGGGGCCAAGGGCTTTCTGCTGGGCACCGATTATTTGGGCCGTGATCTTCTGGCACAGATTATTCACGGAGGCCGCGCAACGCTCGCCGTAGGCTGTGCGGCCGCACTGTTGAGTGTTTTTATAGGGATTACTTTCGGAGCATTGTCGGGTTTCTACCGTGGCTGGGTGGAAGAAATTCTGATGCGAATCACCGAATTTTTTCAGGTCCTGCCGACGCTGTTGTTCTCGATGGTCCTGGTGGCTTTGTTTGGTGCCTCACTCGCCATGATCACCTTTGCCATCGGCATCGTCAGTTGGACCGGTGTCGCCCGTATTACGCGGGCGGAGTTCCTGAAGATTCGAGAACTTGAGTACGTCACTGCCGCTCGATCTAGCGGTGCCAGCAACGCGAACCTCATTTTTAGAGTCATTCTCCCAAATTCGCTTCCGCCCATCGTAGTACAGGCCGCACTGCTGATCGGCTTTGCGATTCTCTTTGAGGCAGGCCTGAGTTTCCTCGGACTCAGTGACGCCAACGTAATGAGTTGGGGTGCAATCATGGGCAACAACCGGCCTTACATCCTCCTGCACGGCTTCACGATCATGTATCCGGGGTTGGCGATATTCTTGACTGTACTGTCAATCTCCCTGATCGGTGATGGACTGAACGACGCATTAAACCCCAAACTCAGAAAGCGCTGAGTTCAACATGACGGCACTCCTATCGGTTAAAAATCTCACGGTCGAATTCACTACACGTGATGGCATAGCCCCGGTTATCGATGACCTCTCGTTTGATTTAGCACCGGGTGAAACACTGAGCCTGGTCGGCGAATCCGGCTGTGGCAAAAGCATGACCGCACTGGCCATCATGGGACTGATCCCATCACCCCCCGGACGAGTCGCTGGTGGCTCGATCAGTCTGGCAGGCGAAAACCTACTGCAAGCAAGCGATACCCGACTGCGTGCAGTTCGGGGCAACGACATCTCTATGGTGTTTCAGGAACCCATGACTTCGCTCAATCCGGTTTTTACCGTGGGTGAACAAATCAGTGAAACCCTGCGACGACACCAGGGGCTGAACCGTCGACAGGCCAAAGCACTATCTATTGAGATGCTCGATGCGGTGCAGATTCCTCTACCTACACGGCGAATTAACGACTATCCCCACCAGCTGTCCGGTGGAATGCGCCAACGCGTCATGATCGCTATGGCGCTTGCCTGCCGTCCGAAAGTCTTGATTGCTGACGAGCCCACCACGGCTCTGGATGTCACAGTCCAGGCACAGATATTTGATTTAATGCGGGCGGTTGGAAAAGAAACAGACGCGGCTATCATTTTGATTACACACGACATGGGTTCCGTAGCCGAAATGGCTGAACGTGTGGTCGTCATGTACGCCGGACGTAAAATAGAGGAAGGCTATGTAGACGACATTCTCGCGCGGCCGCGTCATCCCTATACTCGTGGACTCATCGCCTGCGTACCGCACCTATTAGAAACCGTCTCCGCTGAGCGCCCCTCCCTGCAGGAGATTCCGGGCATGGTCCCACCGTTGTCAGAATTTGGATTCGTGGGCTGTCTATTCGCACCCCGCTGTGATCGGGTTGAAACCCGCTGCTGGCAGGAAAAACCGCAGGTCACCCAGGTAACGTCGACTCAGGGAGCAGCCTGCTGGAATCTTGAAGAGGCAAAAATCTCAGCCGATGCCTGATACCCCAGTTACATCCACCGCACTCCTGACAGTGCAGGATCTTGAGGTATGTTTCACCCTCAAACGATCAAGTCTGTTCGTTAAACCACCGCTTCTTCGAGCAGTCGATGGAGTCACTCTGTCAGTCCGCAAAGGTCAGACCATGGGTATCGTTGGTGAATCCGGCTCAGGCAAGACAACGCTGGCGTTGGCTGTTGCCCGTCTGCTGCCCGTAACTCGCGGACAGATCCACTTGAATGGGGTCGACCTGCTTAGCCTCAGAGGTGAAACACTGCGCAACGAACGCCATCACATGCAGTTCATCTTCCAGGATCCCTACTCGTCATTGAACCCCAGGCTGAGAGCTGAAAAAATCGTTCGAGAGCCGCTTGATCGATTATCGATTGGATCCGTCAACCGCCGCGATGACCGCGTCCGGGAATTGTTTGATCAGGTGGGCCTGCGCCACGACCAGCAACGGTTATTTCCGCATCAATTTTCCGGCGGCCAGCGACAGAGAATCGGTATCGCCCGGGCCATTGCCTCTAATCCCAGCCTGGTCATCTGCGACGAACCGGTATCCGCCCTAGATGTCGGCGTCCAGGCGCAAATCCTGAATCTGTTGCGGCGGCTTCAAGACGAACTGGGATTGACGTATGTATTTATTTCGCACGACCTTGGCGTTATTCAGCACATGTGTGACACGATCGCGGTGATGTACATGGGAAAAATCGTAGAAGAAGCCGATCGGGAATCTCTGTTTAACACGCCCAAACACCCCTACACACAGGCACTGCTGTCGGCTGTTCCCTCGGCAGACATTAACCGGAGAAACCGGGAGCGACGCATCATGATTTCCGGAGACCCGCCCAATCCAATCCATTTGCCACCTGGTTGCCGGTTTGCCTCTCGTTGCCCACTGGTGGAAAGCCGATGCCGGGTAGATCCGCCACCCCTCATCGACATTGACCGGCATCATCGCGTTGCCTGTCACCTCGTCAAGCCCACCGCCTGAGTTGCCGAGAGTACTTCAACCGCGGGACGCTGATCAGGTCTTGACGAACAACCCCGTCAGGCTCGAGTCGTTATGCCCTGGCATCGCGCTGGTACCAATGAGAACCAGCGCCAATTCAGCCTCCTCAACAGCAGGGTACCCCTCTAAGACGGTTGAGCGCCCCACCTTTTGCCATAACCATACTTCCCCGGGCGATTCTGCAAAAGCGAGAAATCCTTTGCCCCGAATAATTGATGAAGGCAACGCGTCCACCCATCGATTGAAAACCTCTCGATTGATGGGCTCCCTCTGCCGAAGCACCACACTAGAAAAGTGTCCATCCCCGTGGTCATGGCTTTGTCCCGGCACTGACGAAGCAGGTCGATAGGTCGGCACAGTCGTATTTGTATTAAGCCAATTGTCCCCGCCGAGTAGCAAAGTCGGCTGAAGATTCTGACCGACATTATCCACCGTCGGGCAATCTGGGTTTAACTGGCCGATCCTGCGACGGACACCGGTGATGGTCGCGGCATCGGTCAGTGCAAGCTTATTCATTACGATGATGTCCGCTTCCATTAATTGAGTAATCACTGCGTCATTGATCAATGGATCTTTAAGCTGCGATAAAAACTGAGGGCAATCGACCAGCACAATCGATCCATTCGGCACCAAGCCCGGATCGAGTTTTGCAATATCCATAATCCGTCCGGGGTTGGCCACGCCGCTAGCCTCCACTACCACATGATCAAACTCATTAGCACGATCCATCACCATCGAGAGCGTGCTCAGAAAACCATCCGCCATACTGCAACACATGCAACCATTAGACAGTGAAATAGTTTTTCCGTCATGCCGAGTCACCAGGCCTTCATCGATATTCAACTCACCAAAATCGTTCACCAGAACGGCGAAACGGGTATCTTGTGTTTCTGTCAATAGACGATTCAAAAGCGTCGTCTTCCCAGCTCCCAGAAACCCCCCGAGCACCGTGAAAGGCAACAACGTCTTTGGCCGCGTGAACATCACTGGATCAGAATTTATGGTGTGTCCCCGGATAAACCGTGCCGCCCATCACCGTGCCCCAGACCGGCACATCTTTCAGCATCTCGACGGGCACGCCAGTCGGGTCTTCGTCCAGCACTGCAAAGTCAGCATATTTTCCGGGCTCAATGCTACCAACGAGATGATCCAGGTGGAGCGTGAAGGCGGCACCAAGCGTCACCGCCCTGAGGGCATCGTTGACATCAATACACTCATTGGCACCCAGCACACGCCCGCTCGCAGTCTGCCGATTGACGGCACACCATGCGGTAAACAACGGGCTCAACGGTGTCACCGGAGCATCTGAGTGGATAGTAAACGGCACACCAAGACGCTTTGCCGTCCCACAAGCATCCATTCGCATCGCACGATCAGGACCCATGGTCAACGCGAGATGTTGATCCCCCCAGTAATAAATATGATTGGTAAACAAATTGGAGCAGATACCCAACTGCGCCATCCGCCGAAACTGAGACTCATCCGCCATCTGACAGTGGGTCAACGTGTGACGATGATCTGCCCGGGGCGCTTTGACTAAGGCTTTTTCTATCGCGTTAATCATCAACTCTGAGGCCTCGTCGCCATTGGTGTGCATATGCATCTGTAGCCCAGCCGCGTGATAAGCCTCCACCATATCGGTTAACGTCTGCGGGGGAAGATTCCAGATCCCGTTGGGCTTGCCATTGAAATACCCAGGCCATTTCAAGCGTCCGGTAAAGCCCTGTATCGAACCATCGGTCATGATCTTACACAGGCCAAAAAACAGTTTGTCGTTATTGTGACGTTTGAGGCCTGCGACATGCCCAGGCCCTTCTTCTATCGACAGCGTCAAACCGGCAGCAGCCGGTACCAGGCGAAGCGGATAATCGGCATTTTGGGTCACCGCCAAATAGTCGTTAACATTGTTATCCTGAACGCGCGCATGCAGGTCAGTCGCGGTGGTTACCCCAACGTTGGTCGCTGTTCGGGCAAACGCCCATAAATCGTTGGCATTAATACCGTCGAAACGTCGGACATCGGTTACCCGGTAGGCCATGTATTGCGCTGCCATTTCGCCCAGTTCACCGGTGGGATGGCCCGCCGCATCTTTCATGACGCCTTCGACATCGGTATTCTCGTCGATGCTTGCCAGTTCCAACACCTTTCGGCTGACATTCAACAGATGGCCATTGGAATGCTGCACAAGAATGCGTCGGTCGCGAGAGACGGTGTCCAAGTGGGCCGCCGTCATGCGAATTCCATCATCGAAATAAATGGGGTCGAAGCCCCATGCCACCAAGGTCTCCTCGGAATCAATCAACGTTCTTTCGATTTCCTGCAGACGTTCAAGCACGCCATCGAGCGTCTTAATGCCTGGCCACACACGGCCATCCGGATCCGTGCGATCGAAGTAACCAACGTAGGTGTTTTCCCAAACCGAACCATTCATGGCGTGGCAATGGGCCTCAACAAAACCAGGTAACAGCGTTTTATCGGCAAACCGTGTGTCCAGCGTATAGTCTCCCCAACCCTTCAAATCATCCAGTGACCCCACTCCAAGTATGCGTCCTTCACAGACCGCAACATGGGTTGCTACGGGCTGGTAGGCATTCATCGTGAGGATTTTTTGGGCAGAAAATATCGTGATGGCACATGGCATGAGTCAGGTACTCTCTAAAAGTGTCGGTCGGGTCGTTAGAATGAATCAGGCCGGGCCTTCGTTACCGAACGCGCAAAAGTGTGCGCATCGCATCGTACAGATTACCTGCTACAGTAATCAGCTGTAGATGAGTGACTGAAAGCTTCCAGTCAACCCAGTCTTTCGATAATTCAGCCGCACTCGATCCAGCACGTGACCTTCGTGACTGTCGACGAAATATCACGCCTACTGAAGGCCTCGGCCAACGTCGATACCTTCTTCTATCTTTGTGTGCTCCGGTGGCAAAACTTCGGTCACTGTCTTAGCCCACGCCGCATTCGGTCGTCTCTCCCACGCATCACGCTGCCAGACGCCTTCATCAGATTGGTGCCACCACCAGTTGCGTCCACCCAATTCACCCATCCAAGTGTAAAGCAGGAGCACCGGCGAACTCCCTATCGTTAACGCATGCAGTCGATTGGAAGGCGTCAGTGAGACCTGCCCCGGGCCAAGCGCACGTTCTACCCGGCCAAGGCCCTGTTGAACGTGCATTGTTCCCGATGCGCCGAAATAAATTTCGGTCGCCTGATGCTGGTGAAGCGGGTAGTGCAACCGTGGCCGAAGCAGGAAAAGCCCCGCTAACAACTCGGTTGATTTAATCAACCCCCGCGGGCCGATCATCTGAGCCGCATACATTCCCGACGCAAGATCCCTCATCGGGTTATCTGACACTTCGGTTGAATCTTCATCCACAGCATAAACCTGGTACCAACGTCCCCCACTTGCAGCGGCGTGGATTGCACTGACCAATGCAGGCAATCCATCGAGTTCATCGCGCGCTATCCGCAACCACTCAGCTGGACCGGCGGGCAACTTCACCGGGGCGCCAGAATCATCCTGTGCGTCGCCTACACCATCCAAAGCAGTCCGAAATCGTTCTAGCCAAGCACTGACATCGTCAGTCACCGGGTTAGTAGGCGCATCAGCGCTCTTAAGGGCAACCGACAATTCGCGCGCAAATGTCGCCGCAATGCCTGTCATTACTGAATCTTAAGTCGAAGTACCGACCCGACCAAGCGGAATTCGCTTACCTGCCGCCACGCCATCACCCGCTGCCAGAGGCAGTATTGTGTTGACTAATTCTCAACAATCACTGGACCGGACAATGCATCGGTTACCCCCAACTCGGGAGAGATCTCTTCCAGCAGATCACGAATGCTATCTAAAAAGGCAATCATCGCTGGCCTTGCCGAGACCAACGCGTCTTCTGAGTCCCAAAAGCCAATAGCGCAATATTGTCGCTGGTCGGTTTTAATCAATGATTGACCGAGCATTCCATCGAACAATGGACAATCGCGAAAGGCTGTCTCCAATTCGGCGCCACAGTCCTGCTTCACCCTAAAACGCACCACGTTGCTGTACTTAGCCATCGTTTTTCTCCATTTTTTCACTCTGGAAGCTGCTCGACGAGTATAACCCCCACCCGGCTGTCAGTTTACGTGCACAGTGACTGACACCAACCCAGGGGTCATGACAGAAGCAGCGGCCTCCATCGCTTCGACACCTGGTTTTTGCCGATAAATCATCACGCCACGGGCAGTCACTGTCACACAGGATCGCATCATCCAAGTAACGGTTGCTTCTCATGTTGCGGTATGCCTTGCAAATTGTGTACCCAACCCTGGGCAGACTGACACCAGATCTGTCGTTTAGGTGCCAGCTGATCTCTCTGACGCACCGTTCCCACCCGCAGACCAAAGAACGTTGAACCTTCGCCAACGGTCTTGGCATAAAGTCGGGTCCCGCAGTCGGGGCAAAACGCCAACGCTCTCACCGTCCCGCTATCCGCTACTTTTTTATAAATTTTTAGTTCCCCACTCAACAGATGAAACTCTTCTTCAAGAATTCCAACCACCACACCGTAAGCAGCACCCGAATGGGTCTGACAATCAGTACAGTGGCAAATGGCCACAGTCTCTGGATCGACGACAGCCTCGTAGCGGACCGATTGACAAAAACAACCCCCTTCGACTTTCATAGCGTTAACTCCCTTGTAGATCGCCTGTCCATTACACGACGCACAAAGTTTTCTAACCGCTGAAACTGGATTAACCAGTCGATTGAAGGTTTTCTAAAACCCTCATGCCACCGCCTCGCCATACTACGACTGGCGCATTGGATACATTGTTAAT
>JAKUQS010000002.1 GCA_022451485.1 Gammaproteobacteria bacterium | reverse complement strand
AAGTTCGGTGAACTGGTGCGACTCGAAATTAATGCCAGTCAAGTTATCCACGAAGAGCGTCTATTGAATGGCGATTTCGGCAGAATTCGCGATGTACGTTTGGGACCGGATGAGCTGATTTATCTGCTGCCCGATTCTCCCAATGGTCAACTGTTACGCCTGGAACCTATCGAGTAAACCCGACCAAATCTAATGTGATACGATATTTTCCTAGTCGTTACTCGTTTTGTATCCCGTTTTCCGCCACTTGAACCGTGAGAACCCTGTCTTGAACACCAAAACAGCTGAACTGGCGCTTGCCAAAGCCTGTAGCGAACAAATGCACCGTGACGATCGTTGCTCACAGATGCTCGGCATGACTGTCGATGAAAGCCGCCCAGGTTATGCACGCCTTACTATGCGGGTTCGCGAGGAGATGCTCAATGGCCACGGAAACTGTCACGGCGGCATGATTTTTACGTTGGCAGACAGTGCGTTTGCGCATGCCTGTAATACGAGAAACCATGTCAGTGTGGCCGTCAGTTGTCAGGTCGAATTTCTTGTCGCCGTCACAGCAGGTGAAATACTTATCGCTGAAGCAGTCGAGCAGTACCTTCAAGGCAAAAATGGCGTCTACGACGTGCGTGTCACGTCTAACGATGGTGGTCTAGTCGCTCTTTTTCGTGGCAAATCTCGGGCCATTGGGGGTGTTTTGGTTACAGAAACCTCCGTCGACACAATGACATGACAGTTAAACAACCCGAACCGAACGACCTCGAACCTATCGAAACTGCGAGCGTTGACGAATTACAGGCGCTGCAACTTTCGAGATTGAAAAAGTCACTCAATCATGCCTATAAGCATTCTGCGTTATACACACAGAAATTTGATGCTGCCGGTATCCATCCGAACGATCTGTCTGAGCTCGAAGACCTGAGTCAATTTCCGTTCACTGACAAAGCCGATCTTCGTAACTTTTATCCGTTTGAAGCATTTGCAACTCCCATGACAGACGTGGTGCGTGTTCACGCCTCAAGCGGAACCACAGGAAAGCCAACTGTCGTCGGTTATACGCAAAACGACATCGACGTCTGGTCAACGGTTATGGCACGGTCGATTCGGGCAGCCGGCGGCCGGGCTGATGACCTGATTCATGTCAGTTATGGTTACGGGCTCTTTACCGGCGGTCTGGGTGCACACTACGGAGCCGAGAAACTGGGCGCTGCGGTAATTCCTATGTCGGGTGGTCAGACAGAAAAACAGATCCAGCTGATCAACGATTTTCGGCCATCGATTATTATGGTGACACCGACCTACTGCCTGAACATTGCGGATGCGTTTGAACTGGCCGGTCTCGATCCTAGAAAAACTTCACTGCAGGTCGGTATCTTTGGTGCTGAACCCTGGACCGAGTCGATGCGTGACAATATCGAAACCCGAATGGGGCTCGAAGCAGTCGACATCTATGGGCTATCTGAGGTGATTGGTCCCGGCGTTGCCCAGGAATGCATTGAAACCAAAGACGGCCTGACGATCTGGGAAGATCATTTCTACCCGGAAGTTATCGACCCTGAAACTGGTGAACGACTAAAGGAGGGAGAGCGGGGCGAACTGGTGCTGACTTCTCTGACCAAGGAGGCCTCACCCGTAATTCGTTATCGAACCCGCGATCTGACCTGCCTGATGCCGGGCTCCGCCCGAACCATGCGCCGAATGGCAAAAGTTACCGGNCGCAGTGACGACATGATGATCGTTCGCGGGGTGAATGTATTTCCTTCACAGATNGAGGAACAGGTTCTGGCTATCGAAGCCCTGAGCCCTCACTATCAGATCGAACTGTCAACAGCTGGTAACCTTGACAAGCTCACCATCAACGTTGAATTGGATCCCATGAACGCCACGTCCAACAACCGTGACGATGTCGCTTCATCCCTGACTCACCGTGTCAAGACCTTCATCGGCGTATCTGCCGACGTGGTGCTACACGATGAAGGCGGTGTACCCCGATCACAAGGTAAGGCGCAAAGGGTGATCGACAATCGCTGACCGCTCTACACCTGCTCGATTTGAGTCGACCGTACGCCAACTGCTGTCAAATTTCAGGGCGAGGCGACCAATTCGGGCAAAATCGCTGCTGATTACAATCTTCGGTGACGCACTCGAACCCAGAGGTGGGCAGATCTGGCTGAGCCACCTGATCACACTGGCCGGGCCGCTGGGTGTAAATGAACGGTTGGTCCGGACATCAGTTTACCGCTTAGCACAGGAAAAATGGCTTGAACGAACAGCTTCGGGGCGGCGCAGTTATTACGGATTGACCGATGCCGGCCGTCGCCAAACTGCCGATGCCGAGCATCGTATTTATGCTGCAGGTAGCAGCACCTGGGATGGCCAGTGGCGTTTGGTAAGTATTCCTCAGAAAACAATAAGCCGAACCTACCGTACTGGCCTCAAAAAAGAACTCAAATGGCAGGGATTTGGAACGCTGACCGCAGATACGCTGATCCATCCCACAGCAGACCTTCCGACGGTGTGTCGGGCACTGGCAGAACGGGATCTTGCGGACAAAGCCAAAGTGTTCTGTGGGCACACGATCAATGACCATGAATCACCTCAATCGCTGTTGGATCGGTGCTTCGATCTCGAACAAATCGCCCGTGAATATGATCTTTTCAACCGACGGTTCGAAAAACTCTGGCGTACAACGCGCCGCAAGAAATTATTTAACCCCGAATCGGCCTTTACAGCCCGTGTCCTATTGATTCATGACTATCGCCGGATTCTGCTACACGATCCGGACCTACCTGAAGAGCTTTTACCGGCTCACTGGCCCGGTACCCGAGCCAGAAAACGCTGTGCTGCAATCTACCGTACATTGCAGGAGGCGGCTGACCGCTGGACGGTATCAGTCTGTGACGATGAGCTAAATTTACTGAAGCCGCCCGATAAGCACTACCGCCAGCGATTCAGTGACAGCTAAAGGTCATCAAAATCAATTACAACGCGATCGGTCAGTGGCACCGATTGACAAGTCAGCACATAACCTGATGAAAGGTCCGAATCTTCAAGGGCAAAGTTCAGCTGCATATTAACGCGCCCCTCAACAAGTTTGGCCCGGCAAGTCGCACATACCCCACCTTCGCAGGCGTAGGGAACCTCCGGCCGGACACGCCTGACGGCCTCCAGCAGCGTATCGCCGTCGCGACTCATTTCAAAAGTCGTGGATTTGGAATCGAGTGACACTACAACAGAACAACGGCTCCCCTCAGGCGGAGTTGACCTGCGCTCAGACTTGTTCACGATGTGCTGATCCGGGGGCGTAAAAAGCTCGTAATGTATGCACGACGATGGAACATTTTTCTCGAGAAGCGCTCCCCTTACAGCATCGATCATACCTTTGGGGCCGCACAGGAAAAACTCATCATGCTGATCGGCCGGCACTAGGCTCTCGAGCAGCGCTTCTGCCTTGACGCGGTCGATCCGACCATCAAGCAGCGGTAAATTCCGACTCTCCCGCGACAACGTATGAACCATCGAGAGCCGATCCATGTAAGTGTTTTTAAGCCGTTCTAGTGCCTCCCTGAATATGATACTCCCGGTCTCACGATTACCGTATACCAGCGTGAACCTGCTTCGAGGTTCGCGCTCAAGGGTAGTCTTGATAATGGACATCAAGGGCGTGATGCCACTACCTGCTGCAAAGGCGGCGTAACGTTGAAGTCGACTGGGGTCCAGCGGCACAGTGAAATGTCCAATCGGTGATCCCACTTCAATCTTCTCGCCGACAGCAAGCCGCTTATGCACAAACTCAGAAAATTTTCCCTGCGGAATTGCCTTTACCGCGATACGTAATTCACCCTCGTCTACAATGCTGCAGATCGAATAAGACCGACGTATCTCAGTACCACTAAATGTCCGGCGTAGTGTCAGATGCTGCCCCTGAACAAACCGGTATTGGTTACGCAACTGATCGGGGAAATCGAACTCAACAGACACAGAGTCGCTTCTTTCCGACCGTACCTCAGCCACCGAAAGAGCGTGAAAGCGCACGCTGACTAATGCGGTTTAAAGTAGTCAAACGGCTCGAGGCACTGGTCACAGCGCCACAACGCCTTGCACGCTGTTCCGCCGAAACTGGACAACACACTTGTGTTGTCGGAACCACATCTGGGGCAACTAATACCAGTCTCCGTCGAATCTTCCGAGCAAGCGTAGCACACCGGAGGCGTAATCCCGGTTGCACGCAAATGCTTGCGTCCTTGATCGGTGATCCAGTCTGTTGTCCAGGGTGGATATAACACCTGCTTAACAGTGACATGATTGATTCCAATCCGCCCGAGCGCCTCGTGGATATCCTGTTCGATCACTTGCATTGCCGGACAGCCTGAATAGGTCGGCGTGATCATGACCTGCACTTGGTCATCGCATACGTCAACACCTCGAACGATTCCCAGATCGCGAATACTGACAGTCGGTATCTCGGGATCACAAACGCTATCCAGCACCTCAAACACCCGCAATCGTGTATTTTCAACAGCCGCACTCACCAAGTGGCCCCTGGGTACGCCCTCTGCAGGAACTGCATCTCGGCAAGCAAATACCCCAAATGTTCACTGTGCAATCCAGTCCGCCCGCCGCTCATCGGATTAGTGATCTCAGGCATGCTCAACGTGGCTTCAGACAAAACAGTCCGCACCTGACACTCCCATTGTGCCTGGAGGTCCTTCATTGCCGGGACGACACCCCGTGCTTCTAGCGCACGGTAAACTTCATCCACCTCGAAAAGTTCCGGTACACACGGTGTGCAGATATCCAGCGCGTTAACCATCCGCTTGTGACTCTCTTGTGTACCGTCGCCCAAACGCACCACCCAACCACTACTGTGTCTCAGGTGATAGCGCACTTCCTTGAGTGACTTAGCCGCGATCCCGGATATTTCCCGATCGCTGCCTCTGCTCAAACCTTCCAACATCAGAAGATGATAGGCGTCGAAAAAGTATTGGCGTACTATCGTCCTGCCAAAGTCGCCGTTTGGCAGCTCCACCAAGTGTAGGTTGCGCCAGTCCCGTACATCGCGTTGGTACGCTAGGTCGTCCTCAGTACGCCCAGCACCTTCTGCCTGTGATGCGGCGGTTAACCACAAACGGGCCTGTCCAATTAGATCCAACGCGATATTCGACATCGCCATGTCTTCTTCGAAGGTCGGCGCGTCTCCGGACCATTCAGACAAGCGGTGGCCCATGATCAGAGCGCTGTCACCCAGACGTGTGAGTAGTTCGAACCGGTGCTGATCGATGTCCATTTTTTTGGTCACAGATTTTCTACACCGTCGGGCACAGGATAGAACGTTGGATGACGATACACTTTGTCTTCCGCCGGCTCGAAAAACGGACCTTCATCTGCGGGTGAAGACGCTGTGATCTCAGTAGCCGGTACGGCCCAGATACTGACCCCTTCCTGCCGCCGGGTGTAGAGATCACGTGCATTTTCAAGTGCCATCTTGGCATCCGACGCATACAGGCTGCCAGTGTGCTGATGATTGAGGCCGCGCTTAGTTCGGACAAAGATCTCCCACAAGGGCCAGTGGTCGGGTGCATTGGTCATGGCGATTCTCTTTTCGTATCGATTTACTGTTGGCAGGTTTACGCCGCTTGCTGATTGGTGCGCTGTTTGTTTGCATAAACAGCCGCAGCCTCACGAACCCAGCGGCCGTTTTCATGGGCTGCTTTACGCGTTGCCATACGCTGCAGATGACAGGGTCCTCCGCCTTTGACCACGCGCCAGAATTCATCCCAATCGATTTCACCAAAATCATAGTGGCCACGGTCAGCGTTCCACCGAAGGTCCGGGTCAGGGAGCTTTAATCCGAGGTGTTCTGCTTGCGGTACCGTAATGTCAACGAAGCGCTGGCGCAGTTCATCATTGCTCTGACGCTTGATCTTCCAGGTAGTTGAGGACTGGGTATGTGCAGAATCGCTGTCATGCGGTCCAAACATCATCAGTGAAGGCCACCACCAGCGGCTCAATGCATCCTGAGCCATCGCCTTCTGATCTACAGTACCTTCTGCAAGTGTCACCATGATGCCGAATCCCTGGCGCTGGTGGAAACTCTCCTCCTTACAAATCCTGACCATTGCCCGAGCATAAGGCCCATAGGAAGTTCGACACAGACTGATCTGGTTGACGATGGCAGCACCGTCAACCAACCAGCCAATCGCTCCGATATCTGCCCAGGTCAGTGTGGGATAGTTGAAAATACTGGAGTATTTCATGCGGCCTTCATGCAGCGCCGTCACCAGTTCTTCTCGGGAAGTTCCCAATGTCTCGGCCGCACTGTAAAGGTACAAACCATGACCACACTCATCCTGAACCTTGGCCAACAATCCGATCTTGCGATGCAGTGTGGGTGCACGCGTGATCCAGTTACCTTCAGGCTGCATACCGACAACCTCAGAATGTGCGTGCTGAGCGATCTGCCGAATCAGCGTCTTACGATAAGCATCGGGCATCCAGTCCTTAGGCTCGATTTTAGTTTCAGACTCGATCTTATCCAGGAACCCCTGTTCGAGATCTACGCTATGTGTCTCTGCAGCAGATTCGGACCGATCCAGTGTATTACTCATGCGTAGTCTCCATGAGACTGTGTGATTTTATATGTTACAGAATTTTGTACAACATGCAAAGTTCTGTGTCACATTTTAACAATTCTTTAGTAGTGGACCTCGGCCCTTTTACGACAAGAAACGTTAGAATTTTCTGTACTTCAGATACGCCTGTTCAGGGTCCATCCCACCAAGAATGGCGTCGCGCATGTCACTTTCCGTCGACATTACCTGTTCAGTCTGACTGACCGCTTCTTCACAGACTGACGCGGATATGACAACAATTCCATCTCGGTCAGCGATCAGATAATCACCACTAACGATAGTCACAGTACCAATGGTTATCGGTTCGCCCAGGCGATCATAGGTCCAACGCTCCACAATATCAGCTGGCGTGTTGAGATCACAGAAGACAGGAAACCCCATTTCGAGAATGAAATCCGTATCCCGACATCGGCCGTCCACGACATAGCCCAAGGTGTTTTTGACCATTAAGGCCCGCGCGGACAGTTCCCCCATTAGAGCAATATCCTTAGTGTTCGGTTGGCAGACCAACACCTTGCCACCAGGAACGCGGGACAACACCTGGGCCCAAGCCAGTAAACTCTGGTGCGGGCTTAGCGTCCGATCAATGTGCCCCGAAATGGTGTAAATCTCCCCAGCCAGTCGCTGAGTGGGGTCAAGCGCGATCAGGTTCGAAGGCAGTACACAGTTGTCGTGACCCATCTGACGCAACACATCATGAACCGCACTGGCATAACAGGCTTGCAATCGCTGTGTAAGATCGTTCATAACCGTGACATCGTCTCCAGTAAGCAATAGCTTAATCATACCATTATGCCCACAAGCAACACTCGAACATCGAATATGTAAAACAGTCCAAGGCAACTGAAAACTAGTATGAAAACGTTTTCTTTTAATCTATATTTCCCGCACTCACTCAGCTTTCGCTGAACCAATCGCAGGTTTGATCCAATGTCTAAGACGACTTCTTTTTTTACCGACTACCTACCACAGAAACTCTCTGCCCATCCGGACCTTGCCGGCAAGGTCGACCAAATTTTTCAATTTGAAATTAGCGACGTGGGATCGTGGCATGTCGATCTGACCGTTGGCGCAGGCTCAGTTTCGCCCGGACAGCACGACAATCCAGACTGTACAATCACTTGCTCGGAGGCGACTTTCGAACAGATACTCGAAGAACCAGGCTCGGCGATGGTGCTAATGACCAAAGGAGAACTGACTGTTTCCAACCTTACGGCAGCCCTTTCACTAAAAAAAATCTTTTAACAAAAAATCTCTTTGACTGTAAGTACCGATAGATGCAGTCAAGCTTAATTAGTCCAGATGTAAAACCCCTCGCCACTTTTCCGGCCGAGTTTTCCCTCTGTTACCATCTGCCTTAGAAGTGCTGGTGGCCTGAACTGCTCCTCACCCAGTTCACGGCAAAGATAATCACCCACAGCCAACCGAACGTCGAGTCCAACTAGGTCGCCCAGTCGTAATGGGCCAATCGGGTGACGGTATCCGTGAACCATTGCTGTGTCGATATCCTCGGGTGCAGCCACACCCTGCTCTACCATCCGAATCGCCTCCATGCCTAGCGCGATCCCCAGGCGAGAACTTGCAAAGCCGGGAGAATCGTTCACGACCACCAGTTCACGGTTCATCCGCACACCAATCTTCCTGACAGCTTCGATCACTTGCTCTGATGTCTGGTCAGCACGGATGATCTCCAACAACCTGACCTTGTGCGGTGGATTGAAGAAATGCATGCCGATAACCCGTTCTGGCAAACGACTACTGCTGGCAATCTCAGAAACGCTAAGAGACGATGTATTAGTTGCCAGAATACTGTGGTCCGCCACCTGATTACTGATGGAGCTGAAGATCTCCTGTTTGAGTGCCATACGTTCCGGCACGGCTTCAATGACGAGATCACACGTAGGGACAACTGAATTCAGATCGCTGGCCAGCTCGAGCCGTGATAACGCGGCTGATCGCTGTACCTCGGAGATTTTTTCCCGGGCTACGGCAGCTGCAAGATCATGTTCGATTTCAGTAAGACTTTTCTGCAGCGTGCTTTCATCCACATCGGCGAGCCAGGTCTGGTACCCAGCCAGTGCGGCAACGTGAGCAATTCCTCGACCCATTGTGCCTGCGCCCACAACCACTACGTTACGACACTCCATCATTATTACCTGTCAGTGAAAACTCGTGACTCGCGGCATACAGACAAATTCATCCATCTGCCCGCAGCAACCTCGCTCTCGATCAATCTGGCGATACCAGCTTCAGTCACCCGGCGGGTTCGCATCGTAACCCTGGATAATCACCACGTCTCCCTCCGAAGCATCGACTCGCAGAGCTTTTGCGGACTGGTATCCGGGTGAGTGGTAGCAATCCAAAGCTGCCTGGTAGCTGTCAAATTCGATGACTACATTTCGTGAACGTGCTGTCCCCTCAGGCACTTCGTGTTCCCCACCACGTACGAGAAAACGAGCATTAAACTCTGCAAATGGCGCAGCATTGGCTCGAACATACTCCTGATAGGCTTCCATGTCAGAAACATCGACTCGTGCAATCCAGTACCCCTTAGCCATACTATGTTCTCCTCCAGCCGATTACCTTTCAAGGTACATCCAGAAAAGCTGGCCTGGTTCACTACGTTACGATGACTTGATATTGTGCCAGTTTTGGTTCAATGCATACACTCAACCGACAAATCGTCGGCGCAGTATCATAGACGACTCAGCCTGAGACAATAACCCGGAGAATCAGAGGCGATGCCCAAAGGCAAACAAGCACTTCCAACCAATCTGGCCGACAAGCCGGATGGTTTCAGGATTGCACTCGACACCTCCCACGAGCGCGCCGATATTATCCTGGAGCGCCCACCTTTGAATGTTGTCACGATGCCGCAGCGTGAACAACTGCGACAAGTTTTCGAAGAACTGGACCGCGATGACCGTATTCGTGTCATCGTACTCCGCTCCGAAGGAGAGCACTTTTCGTCAGGTGGCAACATCCAGGGTTTTCTGGACTCCACGCCTGAAGCGGTATCAGACCTCGCGGCTAACATTGCAGCACCGGCACGCTGCACTAAACCAGTTATCGCAGCCATTCGGGGATATTGCTTTGGAGTTGGATTTGAACTGTGTCTAGCCTGCGACTTTCGCCTGTGCAGCAAGACCGCACTGTTTGCGCTGCCCGAACAGCGACTCGCACAGATCCCCGGATCTGGTGGATCGATACGTCTGCTTCACATGATCGGTATTCAGCGAACCAAAGACATGACTTTTCGTTCCCGCCGTGTCACTGGCAACGAAGCCAAAGACTGGGGCATGGTTCTCGACTGTCTCGATGACAACCAGCTGGAGTCAGCTGTAGATGAGCTCGTGGATGAACTCCGTACCTTCTCCCCGTTGTCCCAGCGAACCATCAAACGCGTTTTGAATACCGCTCAAAACACGACACTAGAAGCTGGTATTGAAATCGAAGGCAATGCATACGGGCGGCTACGCTCCTCTGATGATTTCAGGGAAGGTGTCGAATCCTTCCATGCCAAACGAAAACCGGACTTCAAAGGTTCCTGAGTGCAGCGCTGGAGGCGCACCTGACTATGACCTCTGCCACAATGACACACAAAAAGAGTCGAGCCGTACAACCCGGCGAAGGTGAAAGCTACTGGCAACCCCTTCCAGCCAACGGGTTTGTAGAACTTGCGCTGACACAAGCCGATAACACTAACGGACCGGGATTCGATGTCGGCATACAGGAAGTGGCCCCTGATTGCTCAGTACGAGAGCATGTCCACGATCACCACGAAGAAGTAATCATCGTATTAGAAGGTGATGGAACCGTAACGATCGACGGCGAGGCACATCCAATGCACGCCGGTACCATCTTGTATTTGGCACCCGGCAGCCGGCATCAATTTATAAACCAGGGCAAAATTCCGCTGCGATTCTGCTTTGTCCTCACACCTAGTGGGCTGAAGGACTTTTTCTCAGCTATCGGACGGCCTAGAACGCCTGGTGAAGATGCACCGGAACCCTTTGAACGCCCGGCGGATGTGAAGTCGATTGAAAAACGCACAGTCTTTGGATCTGTAGACTGAGCGTCAGGAATCCTTGACGACAAGTTCCAGAGAACGTCAGTGACGTGGCGTATCGTAACTCTGTGGTACCCGGTTTTCAGCCACGTACACACGCCGTGTTGTGGGCGGCGTATTTCGACTTCGACCGACAAACCTCGGAACCCCCTCAGTGATCACGGCGCCAATTGCCACAGGGTCACCGTTAGCCAGAGCACCCAACGCCGAGTCCTTAGTACAGCCCAGCGGGGCATCGATAATGAGCAAGTCTGCCAACTTACCCTCTATGACATACCCTGATTCGAGACCATAAATTGTAGCGTTGTTACCGGTCGCAGCTGCAATGCACCAAGCAGGATCAAGATCCGCCAAGCTTGCCAAGTGCGACATGGTATAAATCATACCGAGTGGCATGATGCCACTACCCGTAGGTGTATCAGTTGCAATGATGTAGCGATCAAACGCATCTTCCTGTATACAGAGCTTCGCGCACATCAGCGCGGTCCTGAGATTCCCAGCGGTACAAACCTGCATTGCGATTTCGCTCTCAGCGATCAAGCGTGGAAAATCTTCGTCTGCGATTGCAACTGGACCGCCATTGACATGAAAAGACACGTGCGGGTTCATCTTCAAGACATGATCTCCCGAGATAGCAGAAGAATCTGGAATCGAAGCACCGCCGGTATGCACAGTCGTGATCAATCCCGCCTCTCGGGCAGCTGTCACATAGGGGGCATAGTCGTAAGGATCGTCAAACCGTCCAAATCCTGCCTTGGCCAGCCATACACCTTTGGCGGCAACCTCACGAAAATCGCTATCCGTGAGCCCCGGCTCAATGATGATTGAACCCGCATGTACTGTCATCCCGGCGGGTCGATAGGTCAAGAAACTCTTGTGGGCCGCTACGGCCAACGCCTTAACTCCTTCAGGATCAGACGGTCTTCCCGGCACGTGTACCTCTGAAGCAGAAATTGACGTGGTGGTACCGCCATGCAGGTAACTCTCCAGATAATCTACCGTTTTCTGCCTCGGCGTGTAATCTCCAAAAGTAATGTGGACCTGCGAGTCGATCAGGCCTGGGCACACCGTTGCACCACCCGCATCGATGACCACATCCGCCTCCCGAACAAGTCGGTCACTGACCGCACCAACACTGTCAATTCGACCATCGATCATGCTGACCGAATCACCGACGGTAAGTGGCTTTCGCCAGTCGCCCGATACAATCGTGCCAATATTGACGATCGTGGTTCTCATCTGGTTGGCATATCCCAATTCATAATTTCAGTCAGCTCTCACGCGAGGATCTCAATTCGAAATATCTAATTAAAGGTCGTAACGTCCGGTTATGTTTGACACTATAGACGCTGCACCGTCCCAATCATAGGTACGCATACTGTGCGCCCGGGTCACAAACTGGGCACCAGCATAGAACATTTCATATTGCGTGTGGCGACCAGCAAATTCTGAACCAATGGCGTCCCATGCTAACTTCAGGAGCTTGACACGATCTTTGTCACTACGACCATCGGCCGAAACCTGGACACCTTGAATGATGGAGGCAATCTCAGGGTTTTCATAATCGGTCGCCGAGGACGGCAACATAATCAGCGCACCTCCCGCCAGCTCACGCAGTGTGTTGATTATCTGAGGATAAAGCTCCTGAGTCAGTGTCTGTGCAGCGTAGACGGCATGGCGATCGGGCACGAAGTAGTCGCCCCACGATCGTCCCTTTACCTCCATCCCAATCATCATATTCTCCACAGCAGCGGCCTGTGCTGCCATCCTGCCCAACGAGTCTGCTACAGAGGGTATCTTGACAGTTCCGATGGTCTCGCAGATATCACGGGCTAGACCGACCAAAAACTTAAGCTTTACGGTGAGTCGAATCTGGGCCTGGTAGTTCTGATAGATATGTCCTGGCGTGTCGTGAAACTGTCGGCGGCACATGTCGGGATCGCGGAACACAAAGATTCGGTCCCACGGCACCTTCACATCGTCAAAGTAGATCAGGGCATCATTCTCGTCGTAGCGAGATGCAAGCGGATTATCAAACTCTGAAACAGAGTGTTGTTCATACGATTTGCGTGACAGTACTTTCAAGCCCGGAATATTCATTGGTACTGCAAACGATATGGCGTAATCAACTTCATCCGGGCGCAACGGTTGCAGATGCGCAACAAATACTTCGTTTGCCATGATAGCGCTGGTACCGAGCATTTTTGCCCCGCGTACCGTAACCCCTTCACTGTCCTCGTCCACAATCTTCATCATTGGATCATTCTTCTGAAGTTCGATCGTTGATTTGGACCGATCAACTTGGGGGTTGATGATCACGTAGGTGAGATACAAATCGTTGTCCCGAGCGTAAACATAGTAGTCCCAGTACGCGCTTGCTCTATCCTTATCGTATTCCTCAAAAACATCTAGGCCCATCAACTGTCCAGTTACAGCCGACGCCAGGTGATCTGGTGAACGTCCCATAAACCCTGCGTGCTGTTCCGCCCAACTGATCAAGGCCCTGCGTCGGATAACCAGTTCTTCATAGTTTGTTGGCATCTGCCAGGCTCGGTTCACCCGACGACCACTGGTTGGCGATTCGAAAGTCATTAGATCAGCATTAGCCGGGTCCGCCTGAAAATCGTAAAGACCGGCTGCGGTGTGCACCGACTGACAAAACGCTGCGTGACAAGTCACATTATCGACGAGTTCGCCATCAAGGTAGACGGCACGGCCATCCGCCAGACTCTGAAGGTGTTCTGTAGCGTTTTTGATAGGTTGACCAGTCATCTCGGTACTCAATTAGTAGTCAGCAATTAATAAATTATAAGACGGTTCACAACTATCATCGATGGCCTCGGATTCAATAACCAAACACAACTCAGGTCCACTCAGACTTCCTAAACACAACAGTCCATCCAGCTGACACAACCAATTGTCGGTCGATTTCTGACACCCCAATGGTACACCCTGCGAAAAACGCTATGATATTGTGAGAATCTCGGCACGAACAGTAAAGAGCTCGGATCACGTTTTATACAGTTTCAGATCAGACTTTCAACGAAATCGAGCTAAAGCAGCGATAGATTTCAAAAACAACTCCGCCAAAACTAGGAAACAACAATGCTAAAAAGCGGAACGGAATATCTCGATAGCCTCAAAGACGGCCGCGTGATCTATGTCGGGGATGAAACAGTGGTGGACCCCACGACCCACCCAGCTTTTGACCGGATAGCCAATACATATGCCGCGCTGTATGACCTAAAAAAAGCACCAGAGAATGTAGATCTGATGTCATACGAGGAAGGAGGGGAACAATTCAGTACGTATTTTCTCAAGCCGAGAAATCAGGCTGACCTGGAAAAACGGACTCGCGCTCATCGATTCGTCACCGAGTGGTCATATGGATTGTTGGGCCGATCGCCCGATGCGACTGCGAGCAATGTTACCGGTATGGCAATGAAACCGACGGTTCTTGAAGAACACGATGGCGGATTTCCAGAACACCTTTCAATGCTCTGGGAGCATCTTCGCTCAAATGACAGTTTTTTAACTTATGCGATTGTCCCGCCACCTGCCGCGCGCAATCCCCAATTTTACCAGTCGAAGGGTATTGAATCCCCTACTCTGCGGGCAACTAAGGAGGACGATGCTGGTGTAACAATCAATGGCATGAAGTTTCTTGCGACCGGCGCCGCAGTTGCGAACGAAGTAATCGTCGGAAACATCCTTCCACTTGCTCCCGATCAGGCAGCGGAGTCCATCACCTGCATCATTCCCTTTAATCTGCCAGGCATGTCGCTGTGGGCAAGAAAGCCCATTGCCCAAGACGTGAAACACGAGTTTGAAGCACCATTGAGTTTTCGTTTCGACGAGTCGGACTGCATGCTGGTCTTCGAAAATGTACATATACCTTGGGAAAATGTGATCGTTCATAACAATGCTCCGCTATCCCGGGACGTGTTTATCAAGAGCGCTTCCCATGTGCTGTCAAATCATCAATCAAACTGCCGATTCCACTCCAAGATGAGGCTTGTTCTAGGTATGGCCAGTATGATCACCACCGCAACAGGTGCGCGCGATGTTCCGGCAGTACGCGAAACACTCGGCCGCCTGGCCGCGATGGAAGCCGCATTCGGTGCTCTTATCGACGCTCAGATCTACGCCCACGAACAGCTTACTGAGGAGTTTGTCCTTTACAGCCGGCGCTACATGTATGCCGGACTAGCATGGGCTGCAGAACATCATTCAGCCCTACTCGATACCGTGCGCGAACTGATGGGCGGTGGTGTATTCCAGTTTCCGGCAAGTATCGATCTCGTTCGTGATCCGGCTTTAAAAGCCATGTTCGACAAATATTGGTCCACGATCGATGACTCTTCAGTCGACAGGATGAAACTATTTTCACTCGCATGGGACCTGGTAGGGTCAGCCCACGCAAGTCGACTGCAATCGTACGAAAAATTCTTTGTGGGTCCAGTCTTTTCGATACGTAACTATAGCTATATCAATGCACCATGGGACGAATTTGATGGCATTGTTAAGAATTTAATGAAGCAGTACGACGTGCCGAATTTCACAAACTGAAACTGCCAACAGACGTGCCCAAAAATGTTTGATATTCACTGTAATTTCGACAATACCACTGAATAGTTGCACCGTTCTCCCACCTCCGATATGGTACAAAAAGGATGTTACACGGGTTATGATTGATTCGCGATCAGGCTTTGTTGTCCGCAATAACAAGAACACTATCGATGCTGACTACATTAATGATGAAGGCTGATTATTCGCGATTCAGTACAATGACTGTCGACCAGCCGGACAGTTCTACGCGACTTGAGCCACTAATTGGCGCACAATGATAACGTAACCCACAACAGAACCATGCTTGCCCAACAACTCATCAATGGCCTTATGTTGGGGGCTTCCTATGCGCTTGTCGCGATTGGGTACACCATCATATTTGGTGTGTTGCGTCTACTTCATTTTGCCCATGGCGAGGTCTTCATGTTCGGTGCTTTCATCGGACTCCAGATTGTGCTCGCATGGTCCGGTGTCAATATCTATCTTGCGATCATCTTTGCGATGCTCGGTACTGGTGTCATAGGTGTAATCGTCGCGCTAATCGCCGTACGCCCAATCAGCAGCAAGTATCCGCTGGCGCCTCTGATCAGTACCATCGGTGCGACCCTGATCATGCAGAACGTCGCAGTCTCCGTTTTTGGTGGCGAAAACCAATCTTTCCCGGAAACTATGGATCCAGTAATTTACGGTTTTGCCGGGGTTACAGTGAGTAACATCCAGATCTTTACCTTACTGATGTCGATGATCATCATGGTGGCGTTGTGGCAGTTCGTCGGCAGAAGCAAAACTGGGCGGGCCATCCGGGCCGTCGCCGAAAGCCATGAAACAGCAGCGTTAATGGGCGTTAATGTTGGCCGCACCGTTCTGATCACTTTCTTCCTGGCATCGTGTCTAGCGGGTGCAGCAGGGGTATTAGATGGCGTCAAGAACAGCGCTGTGTCCCCTTTCATGGGGCTAGAGGTCGCCGTCGCCGGCCTGGTCTGTATGCTACTGGGCGGTCTGGGTAACATCTTTGGCGCAATGGTCGCTGGATTCATTCTTGGCCTGGTTGAAATACTCTCCGCTGCTTACCTGGGTACCTCGTTACGCGACTTGTTTACCTTTGTAATACTGATCCTCATTTTGCTGTACAAACCATCTGGACTTTTCGGAACTCGCGTCGTCGACGACTGATCGATCCCGATACGACGATCGCCGGATGAACCCTTTTATAGAATCTCTTCTGGTATTTACCGGCATCCATGTTATTGCTGCAATGAGCTTCTACATGCCCTTTAAAACAGGGCAGGTATCGCTGGGTCAAGCAGGGTTCATGGGTGTGGGTGCCTATGCAGCAGGCGTCATCACGGTTAAATTCGGCCTGCCTTATCCTGTTGGCCTTATCTTCGCTGGTGTGTTCTCGGGACTCATCGGCATTTGTGTCGGTTTTCCAGCCCTGCGTATACGCGGCATCTACCTATTGTTGTTAACCCTTGGCTTCGCCCAGATCGTACAGGTCGTTGCTCTAACATGGGACTACACTGGTGCACACGATGGATTTCAGGGTATCCCTTATCAGGAAAACACAGTCTGGTACGTCTATGGTTTGATCATTATCCTGATTCTGTTTTTCTCTCGTCTTGAAAAGTCGAGCCTCGGCAGGGCTATGGTTTCAATTCATGAAGACGAAGAAGCTGCCGAGGTAATGGGTATAGACGTGGTCAGAATCAAACTACTCGCATTTGGTT
>JAKUQS010000019.1 GCA_022451485.1 Gammaproteobacteria bacterium | reverse complement strand
AGTGTGACGCTTTGATTGATCGGATCTTGACCCACCATGGTCGCTTGGATGTATTGGTCTGTAACGTCGGGAGTGGTGCGTCTGTTCCTCCGGGCGAGGAAAATGCCAGTGCTTGGAGTGACTCAATGGGAATCAATTTATATAGCACCACCAATATCGTGAAGTCTGCAGTTGATGCGTTAGCAAATTCAGGCGGTTCGATCATTTGTATCTCATCGGTTTGCGGGCAGGAAGTCGTGACAGGTGCTCCAGTTACGTATTCGGCGGCCAAGGCAGCGGTAAATGCTTACGTACGGGGTATGGCGTGGCCGCTTTCCCTTCGTGGCGTCAGAATCAATGCGCTCTCGCCCGGCAATCTGAACTTTCCAGGATCAGTATGGGCTAAGAAGCTGGTTGATGACCCAGTAGGTGTTGAGTCGATGCTAAAGCAGGGCGTTGCCATGATGAGATTGGGTAGGCCTGAAGAAATTGCAAACTTTGTTCTTTTCCTTGCGTCTGCGCGGGCATCGTTTGCCACTGGCGCGGTATTTTCCGTTGATGGTGGACAGCAGCGTACATGATTAATGGAGAATAACGAGATGACATCGGTCAGTCCTGACTTGACGGGGGAAATTGCGCTGATCACTGGCTGTGCCGGGCTTCTTGGTCCGGTGCATGCAGATGCACTCATCCGCTGCGGCACTTTTGTGGTGGTGACAGATATCGATGAAGAAAGAGCACGGGAGACTGCCCATCGTTTGGCTGATGAGCATGGGGCCCATAAGGTCATAGGTTTGCGTATGGATGTGACTGATCATGCAGGTGTTTCCGCGGTCCACCGCCGGGTGTTGGATGAGCACGGGTGCGTTGGGATATTAGTCAACAACGCCGCAATTGATCCGAAAGTTGATTCCGAAGGGGGGGTAAGGGAAATGTCTCGATTCGAACATTTTCCGCTTGCCCAATGGGAAGAGCAGATCCGAGTTGGCCTTACCGGCGCGTTCGTTTGCTGTCAGATATTTGGGACGGCGATGGCAGCGAAGGGTAGGGGTGTTATTGTCAACATTGCATCTGACCTGTCGGTGATTGGGCCGGACCAGCGGCTGTACCGTCGTGATGGAGTAGCCGACGGGGAACAACCCGTTAAACCGGTCTCATATTCTGTGACTAAAACCGGTTTAGTGGGGTTAACCCGCTATCTGGCGACGTACTGGGCTGACAAGGGAGTCCGTGTAAACGCTTTATCGCCGGGCGGGGTGTTCGCGGGTCAGCCACCAGTATTCGTCGATCGGTTACAGCAATTGATTCCAATGCAACGTATGGCTGTCCCGAATGAATATGTAGGGGCTATACAGTTTCTGTGTTCTGATGCGTCACGTTACATGACAGGTCAGAATTTAGTGATCGACGGTGGCCGTAGCGTTTGGTAACTCTAGTAACCTCACTCAATTAACACGAGTGGTGTGTTGCCTATATGGTGTTACGGGCACGAGCTAACTTCCCCATAAAATAACGGTGAAAAAAATTTCGATTATTGTGCCCGCTTACAATGAAGCGGAGACTGTTGTCTCGTTATTGCAGGCGGTGCGGGCTGCGACTGAGGCGATTTCCATTGCGATGTTTGAGGTCATCGTCATCGATGACGGCTCTAACGACACAACTCGGGCTTTATTGCTGGCCGCCCCGGAGCTGTACGATCATCTGATTGTGCTCGATCATCAACACGGGAAAGGAGGTGCTGTGCTAAAAGGGCTGCAGCGCGCAACGGGAGAATTTGTGCTGTTTCAGGATGCGGATCTCGAGTACGATCCGAGGGACTACGCAGCCCTGATTGAGCCGGTTACCGAACATGGTGCCCAGGTTGTTATCGGTAGCCGATTTATCGCTCCACGGATGACGCGAGTATTTTATTTTTGGCATAAAATGGGTAACCGACTGATTACGCTGGTTTTTAATCTACTGAACAACACGACGTTTACCGATATTTACAGTTGTTACCTGCTTTACCAGCGTTCCCTGGTTCCGGTCGAGTCCATACGCACTCGCAGTTGGGAGCAACATGGAGAAATTCTCTCCCTTGCAGTTGGCAAGGCGGAAGTCTTATACGAAGTGCCGGTTTCTTATCGAGGGCGAAGTTACGCGGAAGGTAAGAAGATCCGTCCGAGCGACATATTTCGCGTTTTTTATGTTTTGATCCTCACCCGCCTTCGCCGTGTGCTTGATCGGTAAAGGACTCTGGAAAGTTTTTGGTGACTTCCTCCATACTGCCAAACAATTAACCTGGTTGAGTGCTTTGTGACCCATCGCGTTTTATTTGTTAAGCCACCGGATCGGTTCCTCGAGAACGAGTTTGTCTATCAGCAGTTGGGGCCGCATTACCTGCAGTCTTTTCTGCAAGTGCATGGTATTGAATCTGACCTTTTGGTGTTGTACGAACGATTGTCCATTCGAAAAGAGCGCGAGAGCGGCATCTTGTCAGCGCTTTCCCTCGACGATCTCAACATGTTATTTCTGGGAGCGGATGGGCGGACAGTGGACGACGTGTTTGACGTAAAAATCATTGGTGATTACAACATAATCGGGCTCTCGGTAATGAGTCCACAGGCTCCTGATGCCTATCTATTAAACAAAACCATCAAGCGCCTGTACCCAGAGATAACTACTGTTATTGGAGGCTCTCATCCGCGTTATTACCAGGACCAGGTAGTTGCGTTACCGCCTAACACGGCATTTGACTTTGTTGTGCCGCAGGATGGTTGGCAACCCATGTTAGATATTGCTTCTGGGAAGGTAAAGAAAAATGGGCAATCGATGTTGATGGTCGACAATATGCCAAAGTTGACTGCGTTGCCGGCACCTTCGAGACCGGCAGCGCTGATGGAGCGCTACCGTTTTGATATCGCCGGTGCACCGGCTTTTCATACCGTTAGCGCGCTCGGATGCCCGTTTACCTGTCATTTTTGTGAATCTGGTATCGAAAGTGTGCGTCGTTTTTCGGAGGCCATGATCAACCACGATCTGGAAGTAATGGCCGCGACGCATGCCAAGTTGGGTCATGCGCAAAAGTCAGTCATGTTTTTCGATGATGTTGGATTGATGAACCCAAAGCAGGTGAGCCGGTTGTCTGAATTAGTAAATCAGCATGGTTACAACACGTGGCGGGCGTTTACCCATGCGTATCTGGTGCGAAAATTCGAGGGGGATCTTCTCGAGCCATTTGTTCGAACAGGCGGTAGGCGGGTGGGTATGGGGCTGGAGACAGGTTCGCAAAGATCGTTAGATCTCATCAATAAACGAAACGGCAAACATCAGTCCGTGTCGGATCATTACGAGGCCGTGCGGATTGCTAATGCCCATGGTGTTGCCGTTGATGCGTTTACTATTATCTTTCCGTGGGAGGACGATGAGGATCTTCGCCAGACCACGGCGCTTGTCGAGTTTATTGCAAGCAATGATGTAAGAGGAACGGATGAGCAGGGAAGGCAAATGAGAAATCACGTGGATTCGACCATCATGACGCCTTATCAAGGTACAAAATTTTACGATCTGTTCCATGCTGGAAAATTCCCAGCAGTTGAGGTTAAAGCCGATCTGGATCCGGGCAATTTGTACTACAAAGGAAACCTTGGTGGGTCGGGTTGGCCGTATACCCGAAGTCGATTACCTCGAGCTGTCTATGAGCGCGAGCAGGCTTATCGGAATTCGCTGCGGCCTGAGTATCGGTAGGGACAATTTAATGCCGGAAGGATTGGGGCGACGTAATCTCTTTCTTCAGCGGCTGATGCATTGGCCGCACCTTGAACGGTGTGGGCTGTTGGTATTAATTGCCGTTTTCTTTATCCGCAACCAGCACGTAGTGGGCGCTTTGGTTTTTGGGGTCGCAGAATTTCCCGCAGATCTTGGCGGTGATAGTGGCCGATATACGAGTGGAGCTGATCGTTGGGTTGCGGATGAGCCGCTGGTCGGGAAGCAAGCCTCTTATCTTGGGTACATCCTAGTCCTCGCGGGCCTTCGGAGTTTGTCGCTGGCGTATGACTGGGTGATGCCCGTCCAACTGTTGTTCACTGCGGCAGCGGCGTGTGCCGCATTTGGGTTGGGCCGTGATGTGGCCGGTAGACTGGCGGGTTTTCTGGCCGCCTTATGGCTTGTTGAAAACCCTGACATTGCCATCTGGAATCGCTATCTGCTGACCGATTCACTCTATATCTCGAGTCTGGTTATAACGCTATGGGCCTGGCATCGCGCAGTGATTCGATGGGAACTGTTGCCGCTGGTGGCTGCCGTGATGCTATTGCTGTGGACGATGACGATTCGTCCCAATGGATGGGTACTGTTGCCCTTGATGGTAATGTTTCTTGCTTTTCGCCTCGGCGCCTGGAAGGCCGTGTTGACGATTGCGCTCCCTGGGCTTGTACTGTTGGTGGTGTCTGTCTTATTGCTAAAGCCTTTGCAAAGCGGTATTCAGAACGAGAATCCCATGGATTTCCTGTCCAAGGGCATTGTTATCTGGGATTACGATGCATGGAACCGCCAGATGCCGCCTACCGAGACGGACAGCACGAGCGATTGGCGCAACATAGGAAGTTACGCAATGCGTTATCCGATGGAGACCTTGACGCTGGTTGCCGCACGCGTCGGTATTGTGCTGGCTCGGGTGCGACCTTATTACCCGTGGCAGATGAATTTTCGCATCGGCGTCCGCTACATCGTCATGTATGGGTTACTGCTACTGGGCATTATTTGGTATTGGCGACACCTTGCGGTCAAATTGCTGGTCGCTGCCATCGTGTTGCATCTCGGGGTGGTTGGGTTAACGGTTGCGAGTTGGGATGGACGTTTTTTGACTCATTTCTTTCCTTTGATTGCAGTGCTCGCTGGGGTTGGAGCCGCCGGATGGGGGCGACGTTGGTATTTGGGCAGGGATTAGGTAATTAACGGTCTTTTTGTGTACGGGCTCGTCGCCGGTCCAGGTCAGTGACGTCGCTGGCACGAGTTACAAGGTCGGTGATTTGCCGGCGTCGCCGGGCCAACATCCAGGTTGTTAGCGCGAAGCCAATGTAGCCGGGGAACATGGCCCAGAAAAGGACCCAGTCCGGCCAGGACAGATGAGTTCCCAGAACACCGATGGCAGTACAGAAGAGTTGAAGTCCAAGCAAAATTGCGAGCACGGCGTAGCGGTGTATGCCGACGTCCAGCAGTAGGTGATGAATGTGAGTGCGATCCGGTTTTAGTGGAGAACGTCCTGAACGCAGTCGGTGCAACATAACGTTAACGGTATCCATCAATGGCAGTGCAATCAGCCACGGAGCTGAATTGGATTTGATGATAGGGACACCACTTTCCACGACGGGTATGCCGCGTTGAGAGAGATTGATCAGAAAATAAACAAGAATCAACCCGATCACCATACTCCCCGCGTCTCCCAGGTAGACTTGCCGTGTGGCACCTACAATAGACAAGTTGAAGATGAGAAATGCGGCAACGGTCACCAGAACTATTCCTAGCAGTTTGAATTCAGTGACCGCTCCGCCGTGATGAAACGCGAGCCCCATCAGCGCGGCCAAAGCTATCAACGTAATTCCACCGCAGAGTCCGTCGAGGCCATCAATCAGATTGAACGCGTTGATGACACCCAACATGGCGAAGACTGTCAAGGGTATGGCCAGAATATCCAGTCCGAGCGGCTCATATTCATTGGGGCCGCTTTGATCAAGAATGTCGCCGACAAACCGTACCAGTTGTTCGTCCAGGAAAACCAAGGCCAGCGCAACAATGAGTTGCATGACGAATTTTGCCGCCGGTGGTAATTCACGAAGATCATCGACGATACCGGTGACAAACAACAGCACGATGCAAAAATAGAGCACACGGTACTCTGTCAGTGAAATGGGCATTAACAAGGTTGCAAGAAAGAAACTCACCACGATCGCGATACCGCCGATGAGCGCCACGGGCCTTAACTGCTGCTTGCGTCCGCTCGGTCGATCAACCAAGCCCACACGTTGCGCAATGGGTCCCAGAAGGTAGAGAAGGAATACGCATAGACCGCCAGCGGCCGCGTAAGCATAGAAGTCTTGTGGGTCCATCAGGTATTGCTTTAGTTCAATCGAAAAGTCAGAAGGGGGGCCTTGCGGTGGCCACGGGCAGCATTATGGGCGCTCGTGCGATTCGGGCCAACCGGGCGTCGAAAGCATCGGGTTTCTAAGATTGTGTGGCTTTACGTCGCATTGCTGATCACACCCAATCGTTTTACTGCACCAACGTAGCGTTGAATGACCAACTTTTCCGAGAAATCTCGGCACATTCTGCTGCGGCCTTGTGAGCCCATGCGCTGGCGGGAATCGTCCGTCATGTGAACCATCTCGCGCATTTTGCTGACAAGGTCATCGACATCGCGGGGGCGAACGAGAAGCCCGGTGACGCCATCCTCGACAGCATCCCGGCAGCCTGCCGTATTGGTTGTGATGACTGGGAGGCCCATACTGGCGGCCTCGAGTAAGGTTCGCGGTACGCCTTCGCGGTAGTAGGACGGTAAAACAACACAGTTGGCTTGCGCGTAGTATGTCCTGACATCATCGCTGTGGCCGAGGTAGTCGATGATACCGTCGCGTTCCCACGACTGGATGTCATTGTGTGTGATGCCATTGGGGTGCCGCGTGTCGACAAAACCCAACAGGTGAAAAAGCACGTTGTCGGTGTCTGCTCGCAGTTGCCGGGCGGCCTCCACATATTCGGCTACCCCTTTGTCCCGCAGTAGGCGGCCTACCATTAGAAAAGTGAAGGGTTTTTCAATCGGCAGATTTTTTTCTCGTCCGAGTACCGTTCGACCGGCTCGAGGACTGAAGTATTCGGTATCGACACCAGAGCCTGGAAGTCGTTCCGTTCTGTCCCGGTCCACCAGGTGTTCGGTAACAAACTGAGCCTGGTCTTCTAGGTTTTGGAAAAACACGTGTGCGCGGCGAAGGGCTAAACGGTAAAGCCATTTGATCATGTGGCGCAGCCAGTTTTCATTGGCGAACGCTTGGCCGAGGCCAGCGATATTGGCAACAACTGGTATGCCGCGAAGGCGAGCAGTCAGTGCACCGTAAATATTTGGTTTGGGAGTGAAGCTCAACAGGATAGCTGGACGGTGACGACCCAATAATTGCCAAAATCGCACGATAAGCCAGGCGTCCTGAATCGGGTTGGCGCCGCCGGCCATCGGCAGGTCGATGTGTTTGGCGCCAAGGGCTTCGACGCGTTGTACGTAATCGTCGGCTGGCGCGACGACGGTCACGGCAAAGCCTTGTTCCAATAGCGTTCGAATCAGGCGCGCACGGAAATTGAACACATACCAGGTGGTATTTGCGCTGATCCAGAGAGTGGGTTTTGAATGGCCCATGCAGACGATACCAAGCGGGGTCGGCAAAATGCGCGACGTGGCCGGCCAAGTGTGGATTTTGAATCGGGATTCGTCAACCATTGGCACACAGACTGGATACTATGGCGTGCTTGTCTGCATAATCGCGCCCCAGTAGTGAAACGAGATGGAGGAGGCGAATTTGATTGATATGTTTGAAACCCACTCTGGGCGGGCCGTGCCGGTGTCTGAGTGAATGGACCTCTTCTTTGTGTCTCGTATTCGCTGTGTTGGTCGAAACCAAGTGGTACACGCATGGGAGATGGCGATGGCCTGGACCGTGAGTCGCCATTTTATTTTCACTAAGGTGATGTGCGGCAGATGATCTGGAAGGTGGCGAAATTCATCATTTGTCTCGCGGCCTTTATTTGGTTGGCGCCAAGACAGTTGATTTCTTCAGGTACGCCGGTCGGTGTTGTGCGGGGCGAGCGTAACGACCGACTGTACCGTGTTATCGAATGTGTCGGTAAGCTCAATCTTTAGGTGGATTAGAATGAATTTCAGTTTTCAGCAGTTAGCACTCAAGAAGCGCTATCCGCTTCGAATCAGCCGAGGAGAGACTACCGGTTCGGTCAACCTCTTTATTAGCGTCGAATCTGGTGGTGTGGTGGGATTGGGTGAGGCGGCGCCAGATGCTACCGCCGACATTGGTACGGCCGCTTCTTGTCAGCGTGAGATCGAGGCGTTTCTGGAGGCTAACGGGCCCGTGACATTAAACCCGTATGACGCCTGGCAAGTTGCCCGTGATGCCGGTCTTTCATCCTATTCTTGGGCGGCCGTGGACATAGCGCTTTGGGATTTGCTTGCTCGCCAGGCAGGGTTGCCACTTTTTCGTTTGCTCGGATTACCTTTGAGGGCGGTGCCAACATCGGTCACGATTGGCATTGTACCGATCGAGGTCGCGCGTGAGCGTGTGCCCGAAATTCTGACACGTACAGGTGCGCGTTACTTGAAGATCAAACTTGGAAACCCGGCAGGTATTGATGCGGATAAAGCCATGTTCGAAGCGGTGCGCGAGAGTGCCTCAACGTTTGGCGTGGGTCTTCGAGTCGATGCAAACGGTGGTTGGGACGTGACTGATGCGAAGCAGATGATGAGTTGGCTGAAGGAGCGCGGTTGTGATTATGTTGAGCAGCCGTTGCCGGTCGATGCAAACGATGCGTTGCCAGCCCTTTTTCCTGGAAGACCATTGCCGATTTTTGTCGATGAATCGATCCGTGTTGCAAGTGATGTGCCGGCATTGGCCAATTGTGTGGATGGAGTAAACCTTAAACTAATGAAATGTGGAGGTGTTACCGAGGCGCTTCGAATCGTTGCAACCGCCCGGGCACACGGGCTTGGCACGATGATTGGCTGCATGGGTGAATCGTCAGTCGCGATTGCAGCGGGAGCCTCCCTTGGTGCACTTTTTGATCACATTGATCTTGATTCTCACTTAAACCTGGCGCCAGATCCCGCCGGTGGGATCACGCTGGTGGACGGTGTTGTCACCGTACCCGACAGTCCTGGTCATGGAGCTACCATCACATGCTGAACAAGAACCAATCGCTGGTGATCCATTTTGACGCTCAGATCGATCAGACAAATGGCAAGATGGGACATTCGGTTTTGCGTTACTCGGAAAATCCGGTGGCCTGCGTTATCGATCGCAATCATGGTGGCCATAGGACGCGTGAACTCTTGAATTTCGGTCCTGATGTGCCAATTGTAAGCAGTGTGGCTGAAGCGTTGCCCTACGCGCCTGAGGCATTGCTTCTTGGTATGGCGCCTGGCGGGGGGCAGTTGCCCGAGCATATGTTTGATGAGATGGATCAAGCGATTGCCGGTGGGCTTAGCATTGTGAATGGGTTGCACCAGCACTTGAGTCCGCGCTACCCAACGCTTGCGCCTGGCCAGTGGGTCTGGGACATTCGGCAAGAGCCCAAGGGGCTTGGCATTGCAACGGCAGCGGCGGCCGAGCTCCCCAATCGTCGCCTGCTGCTAGTTGGCACCGACATGGCCATAGGTAAGATGACAGCAGGGCTCGAAATCTGGCGGGCCGCGAAAGAAGCCGGGTGCAGAGCAAGCTTTGTGGCGACTGGCCAAATCGGCATAGTCGTTACCGGAGGTGGCATACCCCTCGATGCGATTCGAGTGGACTATGCGTGTGGGGCGGTGGAACAAGAGGTCATGGCAGTGAAAGCGTCGGATCTTGTGATCGTTGAAGGGCAGGGGTCCCTTGCACATCCGGGCAGTACCTCGACGTTGCCACTGATGCGTGGTGCGTGTCCGACACATTTGATCTTATGTCACCGTGCGGGTATGACTACGTTAGACACCGTGCGTACCAATAGCATTCGTGTGCCGCCGCTGTTAGATCTTATTCGCCTGTACGAAGAGCTTGCCGCTGCCTGTGGTAGCCTGCCAGCGGCCAAAACGGTCGGCATCAGTTTGAACACTGCACACATGAGTGAGGAAGCGGCCGCGAGCGCAGTCGAGGAAACTAAGGCGCAGACGGGTCTACTGGTGACTGACCCGATTCGCTACGGGCCCAAGCCCTTGTTTGACGCGGTCATGGCCTGACTTAGCGGGGATCACTCTGGGAATCCCGCTGCGCTTAGTCCCTTAATCAGATCCGTAGCATCTTCTTGCCTTTGATACGGTTGGATTCGCAGCGTGTCTTTGATGCGATAGCCGGGTACTTCTGCCATCACCTGCTGGCATTCCAGTTTTGCTTGTTCAAGATTGCCCAGCTGCGCGTAGGTTGCCGCGAGCAGTCGCCGGTGAAAGCGGGTTGGTCTGGCGATTGAGAGTAAACTGTTGAGCGCCCTGTCGAAGTGTTGTGCGTTGTATTCGGCAAGCCCACGTGCCCACGCATACCAGTCGGGGTGGAATGGGTTTCGCTCTACCGCCGCTGTCAGACAGGCGGCGCCGGATTCTGGATTGCCTGAAAAGGTGAGATAAAGCCCCTGGCCGGCCAAGGTATCGGCATCGTTAGGATTGAGCGCCAATGCTTCCGCCAAATGAATACCCGCGGTCGCAAAGTGGCGTTGCCACAGACTGGTGATGCCGAAGACTCCGTGGGCTAAATGGTCCTGGTTGTCGATTTCAAGGGCCCGCGCAGAGGCAGCCTGCGCCAGTGATAGATCGTGGTCGGGCATCGTGGACCACGACATCAGCACACTAGTTAGGTGGGTGAGGGCGACGATGGCGAGTGCTGGAGCGCAGTGGGGATCAACACGCACAATGGATGAGAGCAGGGTCTGGGCGAGTTGGTTGTCACCCACTTCACGCATTCGGTACACCAGTCGCTTCGCCTGGAGCAATGTTTGGTAGGCAGCAGTTGTGGAATGGCGCTCGATGCGATCAAGTCGGCCCTCTTCGATCGCGCCAATCAGAGTTGCAACGGTTCGCGCAGTCACGTGGTCACGGACCTTTGGTAGTTGTGACAGGTCGAGATCAAATTGATCTGCCCAGGTGTACGCTCCATTTTGCGTCTCAATGAGTTGGACGGAAAACCTTAGGCCCGCTCCGAGTGGTTGAATGTTGCCGGCCACCAGGTAGTCGGCGCCTATGTTTTGACCGGGCAAGGTTGCGCTGGAGGGGTCTGGAGATAGCGCCATGGAGGTATGCGGTGCGAGGACGAACAACTGTCGATAGCGTGACAATGCGGTGACAATATCGATGGCCAGGCCGTGTCCTAGAAAGTCGCTATCAGCGGGGTCTCGTTCAAGCGTCGTGAATGGCAGCACAGCTACAGTCGGCCCTCGTCGTAGGTCGTTAGTGCGTTGGGGAGGGGCCAGGACCATGAGAGGGTCCGCCCCAAGAACGTAGGCTCTTACGGGCTCATCCAGGTTATGTAATTTACGATCTCCGAGTGAATCAAAACGTACTGGCAACGTTTTTCCAATCGCCGTGCGCACGGCTTCGCTGACACAAATCCCTCCCGTCGGTGCCAGGGCCTGCAGCCGCGCAGCGACGTTGACGCTGTGACCAAAGGCCCGTCCTTCGTTCTCGATGACATCACCGAGGTTGACGCCAATGCGAAAAGTCACGGGCTTAGTCGACTCAAGTACTGCTTCGGATTGTTGCTGAATGGTTAAAGCAGCGGCCACAGCATCGGCAGCCGAGTGGAACAAGGCGAGCAGATTGTCACCGGTCTGGTCGCAGACATGACCCGAGTGATTTTTGACGATGGTGGAAACGAGGGCCATACGTTCTTGCACCATACGATAAGCCGTATCCTCGTCGTCATGGGTAAGCCGGCTGAAAGCCACAATGTCTGCGTGAAGAATGCCCGCCAGGCGGCGCGGGAGCGAGGTTGATATGGATGAGTCGGTACGAGTCGTCGTACCCACGTCAGTATTGTGATCAGTGGGCGCTGGCAAGGGGCGGTGGCCCGGTGTCATTGGCGTGTTGGCCGCGGGTAACTTGGTGGTAGACCAGCTGCGCGTATAGGCCGCCTGCTGCCAGTAGTTCGGCATGCTTCCCTTGCTCGACAAGCCGACCGTTATTAAGAGCTACGATTAGGTCTGCGTTCTGAATCGTTGATAACCGATGTGCAATGACAATCGTCGTTCGAGTTGCTTGCAATTCGTCGAGCGCGTGGCGGACCGTTTGTTCACTGACCGCATCTAGATGTGAGGTCGCCTCGTCTAGAATTAGAACTGGGGCATCCTTAAGAAAAGCACGGGCAATTGCGACACGTTGTCGTTGGCCTCCAGAAAGGCTGGCTCCCCGTTCACCTACTGACGTTTGCAAACCCTCCGGAAGAGTCGCGATAAGGTCCGAAAGCGCGGCCAGCTCGATGGCTTGATGGACTTTGTCTTCAGGGGCATCGGGTCGTGCAATGCGAATATTTGCCTCAAGCGTGTCATTAAAGAGGTAGGTGTCCTGCGCCACCAGTGCGATATTCGCGCGCAGCGCGCCTAGCTGATAATTGTCAAGGGTTTGGCCGGCGAAACGAATTTCCCCTAGCGTTGGATCCCAGAAACGCATCAGTAGATGTGCAACAGTGGTCTTTCCGGCACCGGAAGGTCCAACCAGTGCTACGGTGTGGCCAGCGGGGATCTCAAGACTCAAATCTTCCAGTGCTGCGCGTTGCTGTCCCGGGTAGGCAAAACGCACAGTGTCCAGTGTGATGGCCGCATCGACTGGTTTGGCCTTCATCAGACTCGGGCCATCGGTTACAGGGACGGGCTCATTTTCTAGAGCGTAGACACGGCGAGTGGCGCCCAATGTATCGGCTAATTGGCGCCCAACTTCGGCGATTTCTGAAACAGGAAGAAATGCAGCCATGGCAAGTATCGTCAGCAGGGGCAACAAGCCGGCGTCGATCATGTTGTGACTCGTCAGATGTGCCCCCGTGGCGACGACGGCAAGCCCTCCAAGACCCGTGAGTATCTCCACTAGGCTGTGCTGTTGTGTTAATTGGTCAAAAAATGGGAGACGCAATCGAATGTGTTGATCTGCAAGATCATCGAATTCATCGCCGCGACGTTTTTCCAGTTGAAAAGCGACTATTTCAGTTAGTCCTTGAACGGAATCGATCGCATGTGCTGATAATTCGCCTGCCGCCTCACGCGAGCGTGCCCCCAGCTTGTCGACTCGATGCCGCAGCAAGAGTGGGCTGAGTGCTACGGCCAGCAGGAACGGCAATAGTGCCAGGGCTAGCCATGGGCTTTGCAACACAAGCACGATCATCACTAATCCTGGGATCAAAATAGAGACGAACGCTGGAGCCACTGTATGGGCAAAGAAATATTCGACGAGTTCAATGTCTTGAGTAACGATGCCCATCAGGTCGCCGGTGCGGCGGCGTACTAAGTAGGCAGGGGCCAGTTGATCAAGCTTACGAAAAGTGGCGATACGCATCTCGGCTAGCAACCGAAACGCCATGTCGTGGGCGGTCCACGATTCGCACCAATGCAGGATTCCAGAAAGCGGGGCTACTATCGCGAGCGCCCATAGATGAGATTCGAAGGGAACTCCGTTCTTGAGTGCGAGAACGATCAGTGCGCTATACACACCCACGCCAATAAAGGCGAGGACTCGGAGGACACCGAAGGCAAAGGTCAGTATCAGACGGCCTTTCCAAGGCATGATATGGCCCATGAGGATTCGTATCACTTGACTCCAGTTAAGTCCTTCCGCTCGGACGATGCCTTCGGTAGTTTGGGATACGATATCGCCAGATCGCTCTTCGTCTGGTTCAGAAGGCACGGTGGAGGTTTGGGTGGACTTTGTTGGCATCCCAATGTCCTCTGCCTGGGCCTGTTCCGACATCAGGTGACGATAAACACCGTTGGCGGCCATCAGTTGGCTGTGGTTTCCGTTCTCGACCACGTGTCCATCGTTGAGAACCAGGATGCGATCACAATCGATAATGCTCGACAGCCGATGGGCTAGGACTAGAGTCGTCCGGCCTTGCATCAGTCGATCAAGCGCTTGGAGAATGATCGATTCATTCTCTGCGTCCACGGCGGATAGGGCTTCGTCCAGCACCAGAATCGGGGCATCGCGCAGTAGTGCGCGAGCGATAGCCACCCGTTGTCGTTGTCCGCCTGACAATTTAATACCTTTTTCTCCCACGATGGTTTGGTAGCCCTGCGGTAGGGTCGTGACAAAGTCGTGGATATTTGCGGCTTGGGCAGCGGCAATAATTTCCTGTTCGTTGGCCTCGGGCTTTCCCATGCGAATGTTGTCTTCGACCGAGCCGTGAAACAGGTAAGTGTCCTGGTTTACGACTGAGATATGACGGCGAACATCAGCCAGCGATAAAGATCGTAGATCTTGTCCACCAATCTCAATTGAGCCGTGTTCTGCATCGTAAAAACGAAGTAATAGTCGGACGATTGACGACTTACCACAGCCACTGGGTCCGACGACGCCGATTCGCTCACCGACAGCTACTGCCAGTGATAGTCCGTCATGGACGTTGCGTCGTTGTCCCGGATATCGAAAACGGACACCATCGAACTTGATGTTGGGGGTTAGTGGCTCATCACGTACTTCAGGTGTGTGCTCGACGACTGGGGGCGTTGCATCGAGTATCTGATAGAGCCCGTGGGCTGCCGACATGCCGACCATGCCCTGATGAAGTACGGTTCGCAGGTCGCGCATGGGTCGAAATATTTCCACCCCGAGCATCAGAATGATAAGCAGGCTGGTTAATTCCATCGTGCCCGCGTTGACACGGTAGGCGCCTATACCGAGGGCTGTTGCTGCACCAATTGCGATGGAGCAATCGGTAATGCCGCGGGCTAGAGAGTTGGTAGCTAATACCCACATCGTGCTACGAAAAAGCTCATGGGCACGACGTGCGAGCAACTTTGCGCGCGCACCGCTCTGGCCGAAGGCTTTAAGCGTCGCTAGGCCTTGAACGGCATCGAGGAACTCTGAGGCGAAAGCCGCGTAGGCTTTCTGGCGGGCTTGTGATTTGGCAGTGTCGAATTTATGCCAGATGGCCGGTGCCAGTAAGGCGATCAGTGCCGCAACCAGTAAGGCCGTAGCAACGGGTCGGTCGATAAAGACGACAAAACTGAAGATAACGATCGGTGTCAGCGCGGAGACCATCAATTGCGGTAAATATTTTCCGAAATAGGTTTCCAGTTGCTCGATCCCATCGACCAGGGACAGCACCAACTCACCAGAACGTTGATGAGTAGCGTAGCCTGGCCCAAGCACGGCAATCTGGTTGTAGAGATGGCGGCGCAGAGTTTTCTGAACGACTGCTGCTGTACGGTGCGCCATCATTTCGCGCACATATTCGAGTAGGCCGCGAAGTAGCATGACACCGGCGACACCGGCCATTGGCCAGGTAAGTTCGCTGAATGACGCTCCCGAGAAAATCTTGCCGATCAGCCAGCCGAGCAGGGCCAGCCTAGCGACTCCTGCGGTGGTGGACAGTAGTCCGATCAAGACAGCCGCAACGATGCGCAGTCGGGCGCCTTTGGTATAGGCCCAGAGTCGTTTCTCAAAATGCATGGGTTATACCTTCACACATCGGTGGTAGTGGTCTGCGTAAGTTGTTCGCGCAGAGCGGTTTTTAGCACTTTGCCATAATTATTTTTGGGTAGGGCATCTACAAACCGATATTCGCGGGGTCGTTTGAAGCGCGCGATGTGATTCAGACATAGCGTATCCAGCTCTTCTATAGATGGTGGAGGGTCTGTGCCGACAACGAATGCCGTTACGCGTTCGCCCCACTCAGGATCGTGTGCGCCGACGACTGAGACTTCGGCGATGCCTGGATGGTTTAGCAGTACTTCTTCCACCTCGCGTGGATAGATGTTGCTGCCGCCGCTGATAATCATGTCTTTCGCGCGGTCGCTCAGGGTGAGGAACCCATCGTTGTCGAGGGAGCCCAGATCACCGGTATGCAGCCAGCCGCCGGCTAACGTATGTTGCGTGGTATCGGGATCACACCAATAACCCTGCATCACGGCGTCGCCACAGGTCAGTACTTCACCCACCTCGCCGGCGGGTAGGTCATCGCCATCTGCCGTAGCAACACGCACGGTCATTGCACTTTGTGCGATTCCTACCGAGGCCAAGCGCTGTCGATACGCGGGGTGGTCGGTATTGCGATGGTGCCACTTGCTCAAAGCGGTGATAGTCATAGGGCTCTCTCCCTGACCGTAAATCTGAACCAGTTTATAGCCAAGCACTTGGTGCGCATCATCCAGATCCGCAAGGTACATTGGACCGCCACCATAGACGATGGTTTTAAGACAGCGAGTGTCAAGCTCGTCGGCGGCACTGGCGTCAGTTAGGCGGCGCACCATCGTTGGTGCGGCAAACATAGTTGAACCGGGATAGCGTGCGAGTAGCCCAAGTGCTTCGTCGGCGTTGAACCCGTGACTCTCCGGGATTACCTGCATAGCACCGGCCATCACATGCGGGATCAGATAGATGCCGCTGCCGTGCGACATGGGGGCGGCATGCACCAGTGCATCACCGGGATCAATGCGATCAACATCTGCAAAGTAACAAAATGCCATCGTCATGAGGTTCTGGTGGCTCAGCAAGGCACCTTTGGGCCGACCGGTGGTGCCGCTGGTGTAGAACAGCCAGGCGTTTGAATTCGGTTCCGTGTTAGCAAGCGTGTCGGGGCTGGTCTTGAGGATGCGATCGTAGACTTGGCTAGGGCAAGTAATGATCTCGACCATGTTTTCGCAGGTAGCGGCGGCTGTAGCGACCGCACTTTCCAGTGTCTTGCTGACAAAGCAGGCTCTACAGCCGCTGTGTTCGAGGATGTATGAAAACTCCCGCGAATGCAGTTTGGCGTTGATGGGCAGCGCTGTTAGGCCAGCGTGCCAGCAGCCAAACAGGAGTTCTGTATAGCTTGGGCCATTGTGCATTACCAAGCCCACTCGATCTCCAGTGTTCAGACCCAGCGTTGTCCGCAGGTAACCGGCGATGCGTGCGCTGCGTTGGTGTAACTCATTAAAGGTGACACACACACGCGTGTTTTCAACAACCGCTGGCTGGTTGGGGAAAGCGTGGGCGCTCCTTTGCAGTAATTGAGCAAGGTTCATGAGTCGGATGTCACTGACGCAACGACTCGGCAAACAGATCGAGTGGACCGAGCCTTCATTGGGTCAAGGCGTGGGGAGTGTTGCAAGTTTGCTGACGACTTTGTCGCCAAAGTCAGCGGTGGTGATGATGCGCTCGGCATCACCGCGGCGGGCAAGGTCAGGTGTTGAGAAGCCCTCCGCAAAGACGCTTTGCATAGCCTGCCATAGGTTTCGGGCTTCACGATCCATACCAAAACTCATTTCGAGCATCATGGCGACCGAGCCGATCATCGAGTAGGGGTTGGCGATGCCCTGTCCAGCGATGTCTGGTGCTGAGCCGTGCGACGGCTCGTAGTAGGATTTTGTTGGGCCAACACAGGCAGACGGCATTAGACCCAGCGAGCCCAAGATGCCGCCGCATTGATCGCTGAGAATATCGCCAAACATATTTTCCATCACCATCACGTCGAATTGACTTGGATCGAGGCAGAGGTTGGTCGCCGCAGCGTCCACTAGAACGTGTTTGACGTTGACCTCTGGGTAGTCGACCCCTACCTCGTCGAGGACAGTGTTCCACAGCAAGCTGGATTTCAGCACGTTGTCCTTGTGGATGTTATGCAGTACCTTTTTGCGTTTGCGCGCTAGGTCAAAAGCAACTTTTAGGACACGCTGAATTTGTTCTTCGTTGTACTCCAGCATTTCATGCACGTAACGCCGCCCGGCATCGTCTACGCCCTCGGTTTTGGTGCCAAAGTAAAGACCGCCCACAAGTTCTCGAATGATGATGAGATCAATGCCTTGGCCAATGATTTCAGGACGCAGCGGTGAGAAGTGTGCCAGGCTGTGGGGCAGGTAAACCGGGCGGAAGTTGGCATAGGTGTCATAACGTTTGCGCATCGGTAACAGGGCGCCGCGTTCGGGCCCCTCATCTGGTGGAATTTGCTTTGATGCTTCGTGACTAAGGCCGATCGTTCCTTTAAGGATGGCATCGGCGGCATCGCAGGCAGCGATGGTTTCTTCGGGGAAGGATTTTCCGGTCGCGAAATAGGCTGCTGCACCGAACAATGCGGGTGTCAGTTCGAACTGGATTGCGTTGCGTTCTTCGACGAGACGCAGCACCTTGATCGCCTCGTCCATTATTTCTGGGCCGATTCCGTCGCCGGCAAGCAGCGCCACCTTATGTGTTGTCATGGAATGTTTCCTCCAGCAGGCTTCATCAATTGGGGGTTTTGTTATTGAATACAGGCATCGCCAGTACCATCTCCATCCTGGTCGGACTGATCCGGGTTGTAAACGCCCCAGCAGTTGTCGAGCAGGTCGAGCACGCCGTCGCCATCTTCGTCATCACAGATCAGGGTAGCGGACTCTTCTGGGAGCACAGCGACGCTTTTGTAGTTGTCTCCATGCGCGGTCGATACAGTGCCAAGTAGACTGAGTGTCGCTCCGATCACCAGCTTTCTAGCAGGCAGCAAGTAGGCTTTTTTGCTCACAACGAAAAGCCTGAAAAAAAGCGGGTCAACGCATCAATCACAGCTTCAGGGGCTTCTTCGGGCAGGTAATGTCCCGAGGACACGGCGTGGCCTTGTAGAGTGGTTGCGTAATCTGCCCACACGTCGAGTACATCGTAGTGACGATGTACGAAAGCTTGTTCGCCCCATAGGACAAGTAACGGAGTTTCTATCTTGCGTGTTCGGTCAGCGCGATCATGCTCTAGGTCGATTGAAGCGGCGGCACGGTAGTCCTCGCACGACCCGCGGATGGTGTCGGGGTTGCGGAAACAACGCAGATACTCCGCCAGCGCCGCAGGTGCCAGGGATGACCCGGGCGCACAGCCACCTGCAAATTTGTGGTCGAGGTAGAACTTAGGATTCTGCCCGATCAACTGTTCGGGCAATCCCCCCGGTTGGATAAGAAAGAACCAATGATAGTACGCGCTTGCCAGGGCTTTATCGGTCGTCTCGAATGCGTGGAGTGTCGGTACGATATCCATCACACAGGCGGCAACCAGCCGGTCCGGGTGGTCGAGGGCAAGGCGGTGCGTGACTCGCCCGCCGCGATCATGTCCGGCAACGTAAAAACGCTCATGTCCCAAGATGCGCATCATCTGAGCAACGTCAAGTGCCATCACACGCTTGGCGTAACTTGCATGGTTTGGTTGGCTATCCGGTTTGGGGCTGTCACCGTAACCTCGCAGATCCGGGATGATCAGGCGGTAGCGGCTTGCCAGCGCGCTCGCGACGCGGTGCCACATGACGCCAGTCTGTGGATACCCATGCAATAACAACAAAGGTGGCCCCGCGCCACCTTGAACAACGTAAAGCGGTCCGGCACCGCATTCGACTCGGACAGCCTCGAATGTGCTTCCAAATAGCTGCGCTTGTGTACTGTTCAGAGAAGCCGTTGTGATGGGCAAGTGCCTACTTCCGGGTTTCGTGCATACGGCTTGTTAGTGTGCTTGCCTAGCGAACGCGTGTTCCATCTCGCGTCGAGCCTGGACGGCAGCATCGTTCTCATCCAGCATGACATCATCCCAAGTCAGCACACTGTCGGTCTCGACATCGCGGACTAGGCGAACTTCACCTGCAAGGCCAAGCGGCAGCGCCCCAAGAGCAAGGGATGATGTCGCTGGTAATTGTCTGCCCCATACGCAGGCACCGCCTTCGCCATCTAGTATTTCGCCGGACTTCAACGGTCGCTTAGCGGTGGCAACGACGTCAGCGTGAAAGCCGATCGGTGCGCCAGTGGCTTCACCGCGCAATGCTACAGAGGCAACCGAGATGCCCAGTTCCATACCAATCATGTGGGTGGGACGGTAAAGCGTGCCATAACAACCCGATGAGTCGGGCAGCATGTGATATTCCCCCATGCAGCGCCGGGCGTAATCGGTTTCGCTGGCAATAACAACGTAAGTGCCCATGGCAAGATGGTGTGGCACGTCTGAGCCATCACGGTGGAGTGACGAGACAACTTCAGTGGTGCCGCGTCGCTCGAGCTGACCGCCGTCCGTGGTGGGTTTACACGTGTTAGCAAGATCAAAGCGTGAACTGGGCGGAAAGCCCAGTCCATTGGGTTGCGGCGTCAGGCCAGTCGCATTGCACACAGCGGTCATCTCAATTCCGGATTTGCTGCCATCAAGAAAAGAGTTAAACATCTTGAGATTGATACTTTGCGGATCCTGTATGTCAAGATATTGGCGTAGGACATCCCATACGGTATCGGGTGTCAACTGATGGTAATCAGGGTGATAGCGGGTTCCCTTGCCTGCGCACACCACTTCAAATCCACACGCTCTGGCCCAGTCAACGTGTTCACACACAAGGGCTGGCTGGTCACCCCAGGCCAGGCTATAGACGACGCCAGCTGCGGCGGCTTCACGGGCCAGCAGGGGTCCGGCAACAACGTCGGCTTCGACGCTCACCATGACCACGTGATGGCCGGCATGGATGGCACGACGGCAGTGTTCGATCCCGGCACGGGGAATGCCGGTGGCCTCGATAATGACGTCCAAGCGCTCATAGGCAATGAGTGCCGCAGCGTCGTCGCCGACGTACGTCGTGCCTGACTGGAATGCCGTATCGAGAGACTTCGCGTCGAAGCGGGAGCGGTCCCAGCCAGCGGCAGAGAGATTATGTTGTGCGCGCTTAATGTTGAGGTCGGCAATCCCGACCACATGCAGACCCGTGGTCTGCAGCGCTTGAGTTAGAAACATAGTACCGAATTTCCCGCAACCGATAAGGCCGACTCGAACCGGATTGTCGTCAGCGGCACGTTGCGTGAGCAGTTTATGAAAGTTCATGATGGGGGAAAGTCATTGATTCAAAGAAAAAGTATAGCGTGCCACTCGCCGAACATCGAAGCATTATTGGCAGCTCACGTCAGGGTGATGGCAACTGACTATACTTAATCTTCAACAAGACCTACTGAGCCCTGTCGTTGTCTGAATTTATCTTTACCAACGAAGCCCTCATCCGAATAGGGGTATTTGGAGGGGTCTTTTGCCTTATCGCGTGTGCCGAATGGCAATGGCCGCGCAGGGTGCGGGGTGTTTCTCAACGCGTGCGCTGGCAGAATAATCTCGGACTGGGCTTGCTGAACACGGTACTTCTACGCCTAATTTTTCCTATGGCCGCTGTTGGTGCAGCGGCGGTTGCCGCTGAGCAAGGTTGGGGCCTTTTCTTCTTCCTAGGGTGGTCGGGGGGCCTCGCGATCGGTGTCGCGATCGTGCTACTTGATTTTGTCGTGTACCTGCAGCACCGCGTGATGCACGCCATACCCTTACTGTGGCGAGTACATCGCATGCACCACGCTGACTTAGATTTAGATGTAACCAGCGGGCTGCGGTTTCATCCGTTTGAGATGATCATCTCCATGGTGATTAAGTGTAGTGCCGTTATATTGCTGGGTGCACCGGTTTTATCGGTGGTTTTGTTTGAGGTGGTGCTAAACGGGATGGCACTGTTCAACCACGCTAACCTTCGCATGACAAAGACCGTTGATCGATGGCTACGTTGGATTGTCGTGACCCCGGACATGCATCGAACACATCATTCCGTGCTGGTAGACGAGCGTGATGCCAATTTCGGTTTTAATCTGGCGTGGTGGGATTATTTGTTTGTTACTTATCGTGCTGCACCACGAGAGACACACGAGCAGATGGTCCTAGGGCTACCGGGCATGCGCCAGATCAGTGAGTGTTGCCATTTGCCCTCAATGCTGGCAATGCCGTTTCGAAAAACTAACGAGTGACCTGCTTGGCGCGGTACTCGCGAACCACCTCCCAGGCTTTCTGGATACCCTGAGTTTTTTCTGTGGCCAGCTTTATCATTTCTTCAGGCAGGCCGCGTGCGACCATTTTATCGGGGTGGTGTTGATTCATTAATCGGCGATAGACTTTCTTTATCTCTCCGTCGCTGGCGGTTGGGTCGACGCCTAGCACCTGGTACGCGGACTCGATGGACTGTGTTTCCCGGCCTGCGTCATTAGCACCACCGGAAATGAAGTCAATCAGACGCTGTACGTCTCCGGGATCGAAGCCGAGTGCTTGGGCAACCTTTATCAATACGGTGTTTTCCGCTGGATCGATGCGTCCGTCAGCCAGTGCGGCCTGGACCTGAATTTCAAGAAACATCCGTAGCAGGGTGGTGCGTCGTTGGCACTCGCGACGGAATTGATCGAGGATCGCTTCTAATGGAAAGTCACCGCTTTTCCCTCGATTAAAGAGCTCGATAGCGGTTTCTCGTTGCCGCGCATCCAGCCGCATGTCGTCCATAAGTCGTTCGGCAACACGGATTTCTGCAGTCGAGACATGGCCATCAGCCTTCGCCAAGTAACCCATGACTGAGAACGTAGCGGTGAAGAAAGCCGCTTGAGTGACTTCACGGCCATCTCCCAGAAAGGGGCCATCGCCAGTGCGTTGACGTCCGGTATCAAATTGACGTCCCACCACACTGCCGAGTAACAAGCCCAGCGGCCCGCCAAGCATGAATCCAAGCGTACTCCCGATCAGTGTGCCCCACCATGCCATCAGTGTTTACCCCAGCTGTGTTGTGGATCGTGTGCCACGATTGTAACGGCGCGCAATGTTTTCGCCTCGTTTGTGGTCAGCGGCTGTTAGATCAGGTTCCGTAACATTAACTCGGGTGGGTGAGGGTTGAGATAGATTTGGCGAGTGATGTACGGGTCAGGATGGCGGCGAAAGTGGTGTCGTAGTAATGTCATTGGTACCACCAGTGGGACACGTCCAAGGCGGTAATGATCGATGACTTCAACCAGTTCCTGCCGATCGGACCGGTCAAGCGCACGTTTAAGATAGCCCTGCAGGTGTTGGAGCACGTTAGCATGACTGCGCCGCGTTGCTTTTCGTTTGAGCGCCTGCATCAGGCGCTGGATGTATTCGTCAGCCATCTTGCGAATGTTGTGCTTGCCGGTGTCGGCGACTAGGCGACCGAGCGCGCGGTACGGGACGACACCGTGCGACAACACCAGCAACTTGTGACAGCTATGAAAATCGATCAGGCGTGCCGCTGTGATGCCCCGGTTTTCAAGTTTTTGCCAGCGATAAAAACAAAAGACACGTTCGATGAAATTGTCGCGCAATACAGGATCATTAAGGCGGCCCTCTTCCTCGACGGGCAGCAGGGGCTGGGCCATGGTAAACGCAGCAGCATACTGTCCCATGCCGTCACGTGAGGGTGCACCGTCGCCTTCGGGGAAAAGCCGTACTCTCTCAAGGCCGCAACTGGGCGATTTGCTCTTGAATATATAGCCACCGATCGTATCCATCTGAATGGCCATTTTGGTGCCGTATCGGCGAAGATCATCGGTAACATCAAGGTCTGGGTCACGGCTACCGACTACGCGAATGTTGTTTGCCGCACCTTTTAATTGGATGGGAGGTCGAGGGATGCCAAGCCCAATCGCTACTTCTGGGCATACGGACACGAGGTCGAAGTACTGACTCAGTGTGCCGGTGATCCAACGATCATGTTTATGACCGGCGTCGAAACGGACCGGCTCTCCCAACAAACAGGCGCTGATGCCTAACGTGGGTTTATCGCGCGAAGGCATTGATATTGGCCATGACTACTCGGGCGCGCTTTAGCGCAGCGTCACCAGTTCTTCCCCCGCAGTTGGGTGAATGGCGACCGTGTTGTCGAAGTCGGCTTTGGTAGCACCCATGTTCACCGCGACGGCGAAGCCTTGGATAATTTCATCTGCACCGCGACCAACGACGTGACAGCCAATGATCTTCTCATCCGATCCAGTGGTTACCAGTTTGACGATGGTTGGTGGTTTTCGCGATGTCATCGCATGGTACATGTCGGTGAACCGATTCTGATAAATCTTGATATTTGGTTTACCAAACGTGCTGATTGCTTCGTGCTCTGTTAGTCCCACGGTACCAATCGGTGGGTGAGAAAAGATCACACTGGGAATGTTGTCGTACGCCAGGCGTGCATTGGGTTGGTTGTCAAACAGACGATCGGCCAATCGTCGACCGGCAGCGATTGCGACTGGGGTCAAGGCCTGACGACCGGTGACATCGCCTACGGCATACACGTTCTCGGTGGTTGTGTTCTGAAAAGGGTCAGTCGGAATAAAGCCGTCGTCGTCTGTCGTGATGCCTGCTTCGGCGAGTCCTAAACCGGTGACGTTCGATTCACGTCCGATGGCCCAAATGAGACAATCGATAGCGTCCAGCGATTCGCCCGTGCACTCAATGCGCAGTCGGGCATCATCGCCTGATATGATCTGGTCGATCTCGGTTTGGGGCAGTATGCGGATACCGCTAGTGTGCATTTCACTCATCACCACCTCGCTCAGGGTGTGGTCAAAGGCACGCAGCACGGTGTCCTTGCGCAGAATCAGCGTGACTTCGCTGCCGAGCGCGTTCATTACGCCAGCAAATTCAGTAGCGATATAACCTGCGCCCACGATAACCACCCGTGCGGGTTTTGTCTCAAGGGCGAAGAACCCGTCACTGCTGATGCCAAGTTCGGCCCCCGGAATGGTTGGAATAGTCGGTATGCCGCCGGTGGCGATCAGAACGTGCTTGGCGTGAATTTTACGATCTTTAATACGGAGGTCATGTGGCCCTTCAAAGCGACCCCAACCAGCAATCGTCTCGACGCCTGCCTGGTCAAGATTGCGCTGATAGATACCGTTCAGTCGCAAAATGTAGGCATCGCGGGCACTTTTTAGCGACGGCCAGTCGAAGCGGCTTTGATCGACGGAGAAACCATAGCCTGGAGCGTCGTCTAGCATTTCGGCCAGGCATGATGCGTTCCACATGACTTTTTTTGGCACACAACCGACGTTGACACAGGTGCCACCCAATCGTCCTCCTTCGATCAGGACGGTGCGGGCGCCGTACTGGGCGGCACGGCGAGCCGCGGCGATCCCGCCGCTGCCACCACCGATGACTGCAAAATCAACGTCTTCTTTCATAGGGTTGTCTGAGTGTCCGGGTGCCGTATCAAGGTGGTTGAGGAGTCCGAATGACTGCATGGTAGATTAAACGAAATCAGTGCCCAGCGTGTAAATCACGCCCTTGCTACGGTACGTCAAGTATTGGAACCCGACCGATGAAGTATGTTAATCCGCTGTTAGATCTTTCTGGCCTGCCACGTTTCGAGGAGATCGAGGCTCATCATGTTGAGCCGGCACTCGACGAGGTGCTGGCCACAAACCGCGAGCAGATCAGCGCACTCGAATCCCATGCGGATAGTGCGGACTGGACTAGTTTTGCAAGGCCGCTAGAGGATCTTGATGAACGATTGCAACGGGTGTGGTCGCCGGTGTCGCATTTGAACGCCGTGGTCGATTCTGATGCATTACGCCAAGCCTACGAGGCCTGTCTAGCCAAAGTTAGCGCCTATGAGACCGAAATGGGTCAGAACCAGGCCTTGTTTAAGGGCTTTCAGCGCTTGCAGGAGACAGGCGAGGGTGCTGGTACGGCACGGCGGCGTGTCATCTCTAATGCGCTGCGTGATTTTCGTCTCTCCGGGGTGGAACTGGACGAATCGAGTCGGGCAAAATTTGCTGTACTGGCCGAAGAGCTCGCGCTGCTCGAGAATCGCTTTGAGCAAAACGTGCTCGATGCCACCGATGATTGGCATTTGGACGTTGTTGATGCGTCGGATCTTGCTGGGGTGCCGACCTCAGTCTGCGAGATGGCCGCGGCAACGGCGCGAGAGGCGGGCCAGGGTGGTTGGCGATTTACTCTCAAGGCGCCGTCCTATGTGCCCTTCATGAAGTTTGCCAAGAATCGGTCCCTCAGAGAGCGGATGTATCACGCGTACGTTACGCGCGCTAGCGAGATGGGGCCAGGTGAGGGGCGGTGGGATAACAGTGAGGTGATGGTAAACATCTTAAGGCTGCGCCGGCAGATGGCATCGTTGCTGGGTTATGACAACTTTGCTGAGTACGCGATGGAAACGCGGATGGCAACTTCTGTTGCAGAGGTTGACCAGTTTCTGTCTGATCTCGTCGCGCGTGCGCGGGGTCACGCCGAGGACGAACTGCAAGCATTGGTCATTTTCGCCGAAGAAACTGATGATGTGTGTGATCTTCAAGCATGGGATCTCGCTTTTTATGCCGAACGGTTGCGTGAAGTGCATTTCGCTTTAAGCCAGGAAACGCTGCGTCCCTACTTTCCCTTGCCGCGAGTACTCAAGGGCCTGTTTGAGGTTGTCCACCGGCTGTTTTCTATTCGAGTTGAACCCGTTGCATCGCCACAGTTGTGGCATGAGTCGGTTACCTTTTACGATATTCTGGATGTGACCGGGGCGCAGCGGGGCTCTTTTTACCTTGATCTTTTCGCGCGAGCCAATAAGCGGAGTGGCGCTTGGATGGCAGATGCGATTGATCGACGTCGTTTGGCTGACGGGGGTGTACAAATACCTGTGGCATTTCTGGTGTGTAACTTCACGCCGCCAGTGGACGATCAGCCGACCTTATTGACCCACGAAGAGGTGTTGACTCTTTTTCACGAGTTTGGACATGGATTGCATCACCTGTTGACTCAAGTCGACGAACCTGCCGTCGCCGGGATTAATGGCGTGCCGTGGGATGCAGTGGAATTGCCTAGCCAGTTTCTTGAAAACTGGTGCTGGCAGCGCGAAGCACTTGATTTAATAGCGGCGCACCACGAGTCGGGTGATCCGTTACCTGGCGACCTTTTTAAACGTTTGTCTGCCGCACGGTGCTTCCAGTCAGCACGAGCCATGCTGCGCCAACTTGAGTTTTCGATCTTCGACCTGCACCTCCACAGTCGCTTTGATCCCGATGGAGAGCAGACCATTCAGCACGTGCTGGATGATGTGCGGGCAAGTCTTTCGGTGGCTGAGTCACCGACTTACAATCGATTTCAGCACGCGTTCTCGCATATCTTTGCTGGTGGGTATGCGGCGGGCTATTACAGTTACCTGTGGGCAGAGGTACTGTCAGCAGATGCTTTCGGTGCCTTTGAGGAAAGTGGAATATTTGATTCGGCGACTGGGCAAGCCTTTTTGAGCGAGGTGCTAGAAAAAGGTGGTGTAGAGTCGCCGCTAGATCTTTTTGCCGCTTTTCGCGGCCGCGCACCTGGAATCGATGCTTTATTGCATCAGTCAGGTCTTGCCTGAGGTAGATTGGCGAGGTCTTAGGGACAGACGCTCCTAAGCGCTTTGCTATACTTTCGCCCTTTAAAGAGTTGGGCATGAAAAAGTATCTGGTGCAGCCCGAATCAGGCAGTCTCGTGATTCTCCACCAGTATAGCGGGGAAATAACATGGCAGAGGATAAGACGGAAGACTCGCAACCGAACCGGCGGCGTCAATTTTTAACTGCACTAACGTCGGCTGTCGGTATGGCGGGTGCCGGCGGGATGATGGTGCCATTGGTCGCAAGCATGACCCCAAGCGCGCGTTCACGTGCCGCAGGAGCGCCAGTAGAGGTGGACATCAGCGAATTACGCGAAGGTCGAATGATCGTGGTTGAATGGCGTGGCAAACCCGTGTGGATTGTGCGTCGATCGGAAAAGATGCTGGCGGATCTGACCGAGGTCCGGGATCAGTTGTCCGACCCAGACTCGACTGTCGAACAGCAGCCGGCCTACGCGGCCAATGATCATCGCTCCATTCGACCCGAAATTTTGGTATTGCTCGGAGTGTGTACTCATCTCGGGTGTGCACCCACCAAGAAATTTGAACGGGGAGCCGCGTCAGGCGTCAGTGCTGATTGGCGGGGCGGGTTTTTCTGTCCGTGCCACGGTTCACGCTTTGATCTCGCGGGGCGAGTGTTTAAGAACGTGCCTGCACCCACCAATCTTGAGGTGCCGCCGCACTCGTTCGTCACTGCCAATCGAATTTTGATTGGCCTCGATTCGGAGGAAAATGCCTGATGTCGAAGTTTATGACCTGGGTCGACGAACGTTTTCCTGCTACCAAAGTATGGGAAGAACACGTTTCCAAGTACTACGCGCCGAAAAACCTTAATTTCTGGTATTTCTTTGGCTCGCTTGCAATGGTCGTCATGGTGCTGCAGATCCTCACGGGGATCTTCCTAACCATGCATTACAAGCCTGACTCGTCCCTCGCTTTCGCATCTGTTGAATACATTATGCGTGATGTGCCGGGTGGTTGGTTTATTCGCTACCTGCACTCAGTTGGTGCGTCGGTGCTTTTTATTGTGGTCTATCTGCACATGTTTCGTGGACTACTTTACGGATCACATCGCTCGCCGAGGGAGTTGATTTGGTTGCTTGGCATGCTGCTCTATGTGACGTTAATGGCCGAGGCTTTTTTCGGCTACCTTCTGCCGTGGGGCAACATGTCGTATTGGGGCGCTCAAGTCATCATTTCGTTGTTTGGTGCCGTGCCCGGCATTGGTCCGGGGCTGTCAGAGTGGATTCGCGGTGATTTTGTCGTTTCTGACGCCACCTTGAATCGGTTTTTTGCTTTTCATGTGATCCTTGTACCGTTGTTGTTGTCGCTACTGGTTTACCTGCATATCGTTGCGTTACACAAGGTGGGTGGAAACAATCCCGATGGCATTGATATAAAGAAGAATAAGGATGCAAGCGGCAAACCACTCGACGGAATTGCTTTTCATCCTTACTACACAGTCAAAGACAATCTTGGGGTCGCGGTCATGATGACCGCGCTATTAGCAGTTGTTTTTTTCGTTCCAGAATTGGGTGGCTGGTTTCTCGAGAAGGACAACTTTGCGCCTGCTGATGTTTTGCAGACACCACCGGATATTGTGCCGTTGTGGTATCTGACACCGTACTACTCGATTTTGCGCGCCGTTACTTTCGAGTGGTTACCCGGCGGGGCTAAGTTATGGGGCGTATTGGCAATGGGGGCTGCTATTGTTGTGTTGTTTTTTCTTCCTTGGCTGGACCGATCACCGGTTCGTTCCATTCGCTACCGAGGCTGGATGTATAAGACCGCGCTGACACTTTTTGTTGTTACCTTTGTCATGCTGGGGTACCTTGGGACTCGCAATCCATCACACGTCGATTTGGTCTTATTAAAAAATGTCACCTGGTCGCAGATTGGATTGGTCGTTTACTTCGCTTTTTTCCTATTGATGCCGATTTATACGCGTATGGATAGGACTAAACCCGAGCCTGACAGGGTGACCGGCCAATGAAGAAATGTATCGTGTCAGCACTGATGCTGTTAATACCATTCGTTGTGTCGGCCGCCGGTGGTGCTGGGAATCTCGATAAAGTCTATATCGATGTAACGGATCAGCCGTCACTACAACGTGGTGCCCGGACCTTCGTTAATTATTGCCTGTCTTGCCACAACGCATCGTTCATGCGCTACGAACGGATGGCCACAGATCTTGGTATCAGCGAAGCGTTATTGCGCGAAGAGATGATGTTCGCTTCTGACAAGCCAGGCGATCTGATGATAACGGCGATGCCAGACGTTGGTGCCAAGGCATGGTTTGGTGTGGTGCCGCCTGACCTATCGTTGACGGCGCGATCACGGGGAGCAGATTGGATTTACACATACCTGCGAAGTTTCTACGCAGATGAGTCGACCACGACCGGGTGGAACAACGCACTTTTCACTAATGTTGCAATGCCACACGTGTTGTACCAATGGCAGGGTGTACGTTCGGCAACATTTGAAGGAGATGGGGTTGCCGATGTCAGTAGCGTGCGTTACCAATCGGTCGTGCCCGGCACCATGACCGGCAGTGAATACGATGCCGCGATTCGCGATTTGACCAATTTTATGGTGTATTTGGCGGAACCGGCGAAGCTAGTTCGATACGAAATCGGTTTCTGGGTGATGCTTTTTATGGGTGTGTTCATCGTGCTCGCCTATCTCTTGAAGAAAGAGTACTGGCGCGATGTACATTGAGCACGCATTCGACTCAGCGATTTGATTTGAACTCAATCTCAGCCGTCCTTGCGGCTTTAGACTTTCACCGCCGATCTTAGCACTACAATGAAACTTTATGCCGGATCCAACTGTATTTACGGCCATGCCTGTCGCATTGTTTTGAAGGAGAAAGATGTTGATTGTGATGTGCTGAATCCGGCGGCCGACCCGGAGTTTGATCTGACAGAACTCAATCCTTACGGTGAATCACCAACACTGATTGATAGGGAATTGGTGCTTTATGGGGACAATGTGATCACTGAGTTTCTTGACGAACGTTTGCCACATCCGCCGCTGATGCCGCTTGATCCAATTGGCCGCGGCCGCGCAAGACTGCTGATAGCACGCTTGCAACGTGATTGGTTGAGCGAAGTAAAGCGTTTACTTGATGAAGGTAAGCCCCTGGACAAGAAACTCAAGAAATCTTTATGGGATGGATTGCTCGCAATGTCGCCGATCTTTCTTACACAACGCTACGCAATGGGTAATGAGTTCAGTTTGGTGGATTGTTATTTGGCTCCGTTGCTATGGCGTTTATCAGTCATGGATGTGACGTTGCCGCGCCAGGGCCAAGCCGTTATGGACTACAGCGCACGACTGTTTGAGCGATCGACTTTTCAGGCTAGTCTCAATTCGCTTGAGCGGGAAATGCACACCTGATTGCTTCGGTGGTGTCGAGCACTACTCATATATCTACTCGTCCATACCTCATCCGTGCGATGTGGCAGTGGGCGCAGGACAGTGGCTTCACGCCACAGTTACTCGTAGACGCCACCGTGGCAGAGGTCGTGGTGCCAGTCGCTTCGGTAGAAAGTGGTCGGATTGTGCTCAATGTGCACGATCGAGCCGTTGTCGATCTGGAGATGGGTAATGATTTGATCACTTTCAGCGCTCGATTTGGAGGACTGTCACAGGCTGTGGTGGTGCCGGTGGATGCAGTATTGGCAATCTTTGCGAAAGAGAATTCTCAAGGAATCTTCTTTCACGAAGAAACCAGTGTTAAAAGCACAGGTGAAGATGACAAATCGCCGACACCAACTAAACGGGATGGGGGTGCGCACTTGCGCCTAGTGGAGTAGGCAGGTTTGTCACGTTTAATCAGAGGTGGTCGGGAATGAATGAGAATCCTTTGCGTGGTACCACAGTGCTATCCGTTCGTCGTGGCGATAGGGTAGTGATTGGTGGGGATGGTCAAGTCACGCTCGGTGATACGAGGATGAAAGGCAATGCAAGAAAGGTTCGGCGTTTGCACGACGGACAGGTGCTGGCTGGTTTTGCTGGTGGCACAGCCGATGCATTCACTTTATTTGAACGATTCGAGGGTAAGTTGCAGAAGCACCAGGGGAATCTGCTGCGCTCAGCGGTGGAGCTAGCCAAAGATTGGCGTACTGATCGTATGCTGCGACGTTTAGAAGCGATGCTGGCCGTTGCGGATTCCTCCACTTCACTGATTATTTCTGGAACAGGAGACGTGATTGAACCTGAACAGGGGATTATGGCTATTGGCTCCGGTAGCGCTTATGCAAAAGCGGCTGCTCGCGCTTTGTTAGAAGAAACCGAACTCGATGCTCACATGATTGTAGAAAAATCGCTGTTGATCGCAGCAGATATTTGTATTTACACCAATGACCAATTAACACTTGAAGAGTTGCAAGGTTGAGAGAATTTTTATGTCAGGTATGACTCCACGGGAGATTGTTCAGGAGCTGGATAAGCACATCATTGGCCAGGCTGCTGCCAAACGTGCGGTAGCCATTGCATTGCGTAACCGCTGGCGTCGGGCACAAGTCGAGGACGAGTCTTTACGCAGCGAGATCACGCCCAAGAACATCCTGATGATTGGTCCAACCGGCGTCGGTAAAACGGAAATTGCCCGGCGTCTTGCTCGATTGGCCCGGGCGCCTTTTATCAAAGTAGAGGCAACCAAGTTTACAGAGGTCGGCTATGTGGGGCGCGAAGTCGACTCGATCATTCGCGATCTGGTTGAAATGGCGGTCAAGATGAGTCGAGACGAAGCGATCGACCGAGTCCGCACCCGGGCTGAGGATGTGGCTGAGGAACGAATTCTAGATGCGTTGCTGCCACCGGCGCGCAGCTCGGGCTCGGATAACGGTACGGTCACTGTCGCACCTGACAACGATGGTGCAGCACGGCAGCGATTTAGGAAACTTTTGCGCGAAGGCAAACTCGATGACAAAGAAATCGAGATCGAAGTTACGAGCCCAACCGTGGGTGTTGAAATCATGGGTCCGCCGGGCATGGAGGAAATGACCGGCCAATTGCAAAGCATGTTTCAGAATCTTGGTGGTGACAAGAAGCAGCATCGAACGTTGACAGTGGTCGATGCAATGAAAATGCTGGTGGAGGAAGAGGCCAGTAATTTAATCAACGAGGAAGATCTTAAACACGAGGCGGTGCGGAGAGTCGAGCAGGACGGTATTGTTTTTCTCGATGAACTCGACAAAATTGTGGGTCGTGCTGATCATCAGGGTAGCGATGTTTCTCGGGAGGGTGTGCAGCGTGATCTCTTGCCCTTAGTTGAAGGCTGCAACGTCAGTACTCGTTACGGCATGCTGCGGACGGATCATATTCTTTTTATTGCTTCTGGTGCCTTTCAGATGTGTAAGCCTTCCGATCTCGTCCCTGAGTTGCAGGGGCGCTTGCCAATTCGTGTTGAGCTCGACGCGTTGACTGCGGTCGATTTTGTCCGGATTTTGACTGAGCCTGATGCGTCACTGGCGGAGCAGTACTCCGCCCTAATGGCGACGGAGGGAGTCACTCTGGATTTCCGCGCAGATGGTGTCGCTCGGGTGGCCGAGGTGGCGTGGCAAGTCAATGAATCGACCGAAAATATCGGTGCCAGGCGCTTGCACACGGTTATGGAGCGGTTGCTGGAGACGATTTCGTTTGATGCAGCTGATCGATCGGGTGTGACTATTGCTGTTGATGGCGAGTACGTCGACAAGCACCTTATTGACCTCGTCGGTGACGAAGATTTAACTCGCTATATTCTCTGACCCTGGTGAGCGTATACTGATGTAGCCTCTCTCAATAGAGGTTAAGCCAGATGCATGCTCTTTTGATAGATGGACTGAATCTTATACGCAGGGTGCACGCGGGGGTGCCGGGTGAGGACGAGACCCAACACGCCGATGCCGTGTTGAATGCCTCCGTAGCCTCCTTACGCCGAGCCCTTCGTCGTCACCAGCCAAGCCACGCCCTGTGCGCACTCGATGGCGAAGGCCACAGTTGGCGCCGCGATCTATTCTCGGATTACAAGAAACTGCGAAAACCTATGCCGGAAGATCTGCGCTTATTGTTGCCGCGGGTGATCGAACGTTTCGCCGAGCTGGGAGTCGCTAGTGTAGAAATCACGGCCTTTGAAGCCGATGACATCATCGCCAGCGTCGCTGATCGTCTTGCCAAGGCCGGGAGTGCTGTGACTATTCTCTCGACCGATAAAAGTTTCTGCCAGTTACTGGGTCCAAAGACACGTGTTTACGATCATTTTGCCGATCGTGAACACGATCGGGCGTGGGTTAAGCAACGATTCGGGGTGGAGCCCGAACAGTTGGTAGACCTTTTCGCACTTGCTGGCGATAGTTCTTTGGGAATTCGAGGGGTTTACTCGATTGGCATGCGCACCGCAGTCAAATTGTTGACCGATTATGGCAATCTTGAGAGTGTGTTGGGTGCCGGTGATACGATTGGCGGTCGCCTTGGCGCCAAAGTACGAAGTGGTGCCGCTGATGCACGGCTTGCTGCAAGGTTAGTGACCCTTAGGCGAGATGTGTCGCTTGATACGAATTTGAAAGCCTTTCGATTCGATCCGCATCGTGTTGGCAATGAATGATGTGTTAGCGTGAGTCGAGTTGTTCGATCATTTCAACCTGGAATCCATCACCAATGTTGACCGTAACACCCTCCAGGGTCATGAAGCGTCGCCCTTGGATCGTTTTCTTGTGAGCCTGATAAAGAGTGACCTCACCTTGCGCATTGGTTACGCGAATATCAATAACACGATGCTGTTCCGACCAGTGGAGAGTGAAGATGACTGCTGACACGGCCAATACCACGATGAGCAGAGTGTAGGCGATAGTGCGCGCAGAGACGCCGATGCCAGGTGACTCATCGTTGGTGGTTGGGGTAGGTGGTTTTGTCTTGTGATGTCGAGTGCGGAACACCACTAATACAATAATGATGACAATAGCGGTGAAGAGAAGTTTGGTTAGCATGGCCTCGTACTGCTAGCAGGTGGGGTAGTCGGTGGGTGGTAATTGAAGAAAATAGCCATTTCCGAGCAGTTGCTGGCGAACCTCAACCGGGTCACAGGCTGCTAAGTATTCTCGAGATGCTAAATCTAGTGTCATCACGAGCTCCATCGGCCCCATTAGCTGCATTAGTGTAGTTGGCACACGAGAGAAATCATCGACGCGCTCGACAAAAAGGTAAGCACCTGGTTTGTGCTTACCTTTATAGATCACACACTGCATCTAAGGATGCAAGTTGTTCCTTGCAGACATCAAGCCGGTGTCGTCTTGTTTAAGTCTCGTTGTTGCGCTGACCGCCCCAAAGCCACGCCCAGCTGATCTTGCGACTGGTGTGCTCCCGGTTAGCGACAGCAGTGAACTGGCGTGCGACCTCACCTTTGTACAACTGACGGGGTCGGCCGATTTTGCTTTCTGCAGAAGACATCATCTCCTTCCAGTGTGCAATCCAGCCAACGGTACGCCCGATCGCAAAGAGAGAGGTGAACATATTGTCCGGGAAGCCCATCGCGCGTAGGGTAATGCCTGAGTAAAAATCAACATTAGGATAGAGCTTTTTGTCGATGAAGTACGAATCCTCGAGTGCGAGACGTTCGAGTTCCATCGCAATATCCAACAGGGGATCGGAAACGCCAAGTTCATTTAATACTTCGTGGCAGGTTTTTTGCATGACCTTGGCGCGTGGGTCATAGTTTTTGTAAACGCGGTGACCAAAGCCCATCAAACGAAACGAATCGTTCGGGTCCTGAGCTCGTTTCACAAATTGGGGAATATTCTCTTTGGTGCCAATTTCCTCCAGCATATTCAGCACCGCTTCATTAGCACCACCGTGGGAAGGGCCCCATAAGGAGGCGATGCCAGCGGCAATGCAGGCAAAGGGGTTGGCGCCCGATGAACCAGCAAGACGCACGGTTGAGGTAGAGGCATTTTGTTCATGGTCGGCGTGGAGGATAAGAATCTTGTCCATGGCACGCGCAATCACTGGGTTAACTTCATATTCTTCGGTGGGAACGCTGAATAGCATCCGCAACAAGTTAGACGCGTAATCAAGTTTATTGTCGGGGTAGGGAAATGGTTGGCCCAGCGAATACTTATAGGCATAGGCCGCGATTGTCGGCATCTTAGCGATCAGGCGGTTGGCTGCGATCATGCGTTGCATGGGGTCGTTAATATCCGTACTGTCGTGATAGAAAGCCGATAAAGCCCCTACAACACCCACCATGATAGCCATCGGGTGGGCGCTACGCTTGAAACCGCTGTAAAAGCGTACTAACTGTTCATGCAGCATTGTGCGTTGTGTGATGCTTCCGTCAAATTCAGATTTTTCTTCTGGCGACGGCAGGTCTCCATGCAAAAGGAGATAGCACACATCCATGTAGTCGCTGTTCTCAGCAAGTTCGTCGATCGGGTAACCGCGATGGAGCAGCACGCCCGCATCACCATCGATGTAGGTAATATCTGATGTACACGATGCGGTGGAGGTGAACCCCGGATCGTAAGTAAATATGCCGGCCTCGGCGTAGAGTTTTCTAATATCGATGACTCGTGGGCCGATGTTGGCATGCAGAATCGGTAGTTCGTAACTGTCGCCGGTCTCGTTGTCGGTTAGGGTAAACGAGTGGCGTACGGCTCGTGGGGACATTGGTTCCTTTTTTGCAGCTTCACTCATCTATGATGCGTCCTCTGATTTGTGTCTTACAGGGCATAGTTTCATTTTTCACCAAACGCACGTAGAGTCGCGCGCTTTCCTGCGTTGCACTGGCTCTGACCTTGAATGCAGTCGAAGGTGTTAGCCGCAGCGTTTTTGGTGGCCCAGCGTTTATTTTAATCGCTATGGAGTGAAATCACCTAAGTCATTGTTTTAATTATGGTAACCATGGAAAATACAGTTGCAATAAAGTCTAGTCTAGGTCGCGATGTGTCCCTCAATACGCCAGCTGGTGTACTCCGCGGGCTGGCTTGGTCTAACCCCGGTGCGCCCAGGGTTCTGGCGCTGCATGGTTGGCTGGACAATGCTGCGAGCTTCATTCCTTTAGCCCCGTATCTTGCGGGCTTTGACTTGATCGCTCTCGATTTGCCGGGGCACGGACATTCCGATCATATTGCCTCGGGCCATGCGTACCATTTGTCGCACTATGCAGCAGAGGTTTTGCGGGCGCTTGACGCGCTACAGTGGGACGCTTGTTTTTTGCTTGGACACTCTCTCGGTGGGGCGGTGGGGACCTTGGTAACGGCCACCTCGCCCCATCGCATTTTGGCCCTTAGTTTGATCGATCAGATCGGACCGTTGTCGGAGCCCGCAGCAGATTTTCCGGATCGCTTAAAGCGTTCAATCGAAGCACATGCGGTGTCGCAGGATCAGAAGAAAGCGGAGTACCCAACGCTGGATGAGTTGGTCGAGCGTCGTCGACTTGTGGGGGGCATTGATGACGAAGGTGCCCGATTGCTGGTGACACGCAACTCTCAACGCGGGGCCAACGGTTACTACTGGCGTAGCGACCCTCGTCTGCGACTCCCAGCGCCACTGTATTTAGATGAGGGGCAGGCGCAAGCGATACTGACATCGATCCAATGCCCGGTTCAGATGATTCTTGCCAGCGACGGGTTGGTAGCGGCACGCCCTAACACCAAGCGGCGCATCGAGATTATGGCTAATCTGGTGGTAGAAAAAATGACCGGCGGTCATCATTTGCATATGGATAATCCCGGACCTGTTGCAGATGTGATTGTGTCGTTTCTACAGAGCCACGTCCCAGCGGACGATTAACGTGGCCTAAGTAGCCAGCGCAATACGGCTGCTGGCGCCGCGTCCCCGATGTGGTTCGAAAGTTTTTCCTGATTGATCAGGATCACGACGGCATGTGTTCGACTGTTCGATAGCGTGATGTAGCCTGCCATCGCGCGTACACCGTTCAGTCGACCGGTCTTCAGGCGGATTCGCCCCCCCGGCGCCAGCCCCCGAAAGCGGTGGCGCAGCGAGCCGTCCATACCGGCCAGAGGCAGTGAAGAGATAAACTCCGGTCCCCACGGACCATGCCACGCATGCAACAGCAACTGGCCCAGTCCTCGCGCACTCAGGCGAGCGTTGCGCGACAGACCGGCCCCGTTGTCCATCGCAAGATGCGGCATACGGATGCCCGCCTGAGTTAACCAAGCAGAGACAGCGGCGCGGCCAGCGGAGGGTGTGGCAGCCCCTTGAGGGCTCTTTGCTGCGAGGGTCAGCAACAAGTTACGTGCCATCACATTGTTGCTGAATTTGTTGATGTTGTGCACCGTGTTGGCCAGAGGGTCCGAGCGATGGCTTGCAAAGGCTCGTTGGTTAGTTGGCGCGACACCGCTGCGCCAAGTCCCAAGTAGCGTGCCACCCGAGGCAAGCCAAAGATGACGGAACAGGCCGTACACGTAAGCATCCTGTGTCAACAGCACACGATTAAACCCGGTGGGTCCACACGTGACAGGGTAGCGCCCCCCGAGCTTAGCCAGGGTCCCACTCGCTTGGCGTTCGACGGTCAAGGTGATACCGCCGGTTCGTCCTTTGCAGCGCCCGGTCAATACCTTGATATGGTTTTCCAGGCGCAGTGTCGTGGCAGGTGGATCAGCGTAGATACGAAGAGACTGCCCTTCCGGAAAGACCTCAAGCCGGGTCGAGCGGAAGTTGACTAACAGCGCGTCGGGTGGAGTGTTGTAGGCTCGATAGCGCTTGTGATCGAGTGGTTTAGTGTTGATGGCGCTGCGATCAAAAAGTGAGCTGTCCAGTATCACGTCGCCGGTAATATGTCTGAGGCCCCGTTGGCGCAAGTTTTCTATCAACCGCCAGAAGTCCTCGATGACGAGGTGCGGATCACCGCTTCCCTGGATGAGAAGATCACCATCGAGGGTACCGTGTCTCAGTTGGCCGAGCACATACGTGTGGGTCTGCCAGGTGTGGGTGGGCGTAAGTAGATCGAGTGCGGCGGCAGTGGTGACGAGTTTCATCGTCGAGGCGGGGTTTCGCGGTTGGTCGGCTAGGTGGGCCAGGACGGCCTGTTCGTCGCCTAGGCGATGCGCATAGAGGCTGATAGCCGTTGCCGGAAGACCCAGTTGTTCAAGCTCTACTGCTAGGCTTCGTGGCATGGCGGCGAGTGTATTGTGGTTAACCGACAGGAATAGACCGCTCGCGACGACCAGTTGTAATAAACCCCACCCGATTGACCGGATGGCTTGATAATGTCCTTGTCTCACCCCATATCCTAAGGGCGCGAGGTTGGCAGCCCGCGTGGGTATAATTGTGCGTTAGTCAACATCAATCAGGCGCTTCGCGCCAAGACCCCAATAATGCAGGATACGTAATGACAGACAAGAGCATCTATCGGATTGTTTTCCACAATCAAGGAAACGTCTACGAACTCTATGCGCGCGAGATATCTCAAAGCGCAATGTACGCATTTGTTGAGGTGGGGGACATTATATTTGGCGAGCGCTCAAAACTTGTGGTTGACCCGTCGGATGAGAAACTCAAAGCAGAGTTCAGCGGTGTTAAGCGCACCTATGTGCCACTGCATGCCGTGGTTCGTATCGATGAGGTTGAAAAGGAAGGTCGAGCGAAGATTCTCCCGGCTGGCGAACAAAAGGGGAACGTTGCTGCTTTTCCGATGCCACTGAAGCCGCCACCAGCCATCGATTAGCGAGTGCCTTCAAGCGCAGTTGTCCTTGAAGAGGATGCCGGTACCGCCCAAGCCACAGTAACCATGAGGGTTTCGAGCTAGATATTGTTGATGGTATTCCTCGGCGTAGTAGAACGCTTGCGACTGAACAATTTCCGTTGTCACCGCACCATAGCCCGCTTCTTTAAGTGTCGCGCTATAGTGCTTTAGTGAGCGTTTCGCCGCTTTTTCCTGGGTATCGTTGAAAGTGTAGATACCGGATCGGTATTGCGTACCCACGTCATTTCCTTGACGCATGCCCTGCGTCGGATCATGGGCTTCCCAGAAGACGCCGAGCAATGCCTCATAAGTTACCTCGGCAGGCTCGAACACCACCAGAACCACTTCGTTGTGGCCCGTTAAGCCTGAGCACACTTCCTCGTACGTTGGATTGGGTGTGAGTCCCCCAGTGTAGCCAACGGCCGTGGTGTGGACTCCATCATGTTGCCAGAAGATGCGCTCAGCGCCCCAGAAACAGCCCACTCCAAAGACGGCACATTCACACGTCGATGGAAACGGAGGTTGAATGGAGCGACCGTTGACCACATGCACGCCAGTTAAGCTGGTGGGTGTGTCGCGTCCAGCGAGTGCCTCACTGGGGTCGGGTAGTGGCGAGGCTTTTCTAACATTACTGAACATGCGTCGATCTCCCTGAGCAATACTTAACGCCGACCGATGCTAACGCGGGGCAGGTCGGAAGGGTCGTTGCGGGTGACTATAGAATGGAACCCTGAGTGGCACAATAAATCACGCACTGCCGGGCCCTGTAGATGACTGTGTTCGATGATCAGATACCCGTCCGGGCGAATATGGGTTGGTGCGCCGGCAATAATGATGCGAAGCGCACTTAGCCCGTCGATCCCAGCAAAGAGGGCTAGCGGCGGTTCGTGTCGAGTTTGAATAGTATCGAGGTCGGCGTCTTCGATAGCGACGTAAGGCGGATTGGCGGTGACCATATCAAAGCACTGGCCTGCCAAAGGTTCAAACCAGGGGCCCCAGTCGAATTGCACGTTGGTGATACCGAGTGCCGTGGCGTTATGTTGTGCGATGGCCAACGCATCGCTCGAGATGTCAGTCGCTTTAATTCTTGCGCATGACCGTTCATGGGCCAGAGCTAGGGCAATTGCCCCGCTGCCGGTACCGAGATCAGCGATATTCACAGCCTGATGGTCGGGCAGTAATTCGAGTGCGATCGCAACCAGCAGTTCGGTTTCTGGTCGCGGTACTAGAGTCGCCGGTGTGACCTTTAGATCGAGAGACCAGAATTCTTTTCTCCCAGTGATGTAGGCGATCGGTTCACCCGCGAAACGCCGGCGTAGGTTGTTTTCTAATCGAGCGCGAGCATCCTTGTCGAGTAATAGTTCAGGCTGTGTGTATAAGTTGACTCGCGTGACACAAAGAGCCTCGGCGAGGAGCAATTCGGCATCTAGCGCCGGTGAAGGGCTGGCGGGGGTTAGCCGATTTCGGAGGTTACGCAGCAGTGCTTCGGTCGAAACGCGCGTCACTCGACTGCCATTGCCGCGAGTTGATCCGCCTGGTGTTCTGCCGCGAGCGGTTCGATGACTTCTTTAAGATCACCTGAGAGAACGGCCTCGAGTCGGTAAAGCGTGAGATTGATGCGGTGATCGGTCACACGACCTTGAGGAAAGTTGTAAGTCCGTATTCGCTCTGAACGGTCACCGCTACCTACCAGATTCCGGCGCGCAGTGTCTTCCTCGCTTTTCTGACGCGCAACTTCCGCTTTAAGCAGACGAGCTCGTAGCACTGATAGGGCGCGGGCCTTGTTCTTATGCTGGGATCGCTCGTCCTGGCATTCCACGACGATGCCGGAGGGCAAGTGCGTAATACGTACCGCGGAGTCAGTTCGATTGACGTGTTGACCACCAGCACCCGACGCGCGATAAGTATCGATGCGAAGATCGGCCGTATCGATCATGACATCGTCAATCTCGTCTGCTTCAGGTAGCACTGCGACCGTGCAGGCCGATGTGTGGATTCGACCCTGGGCCTCAGTTGTGGGAACACGCTGCACTCGGTGAGCGCCTGATTCGAATTTAAGCCGGGAGTACGCACCGCGGCCAATAATACGGCTAATGATTTCGCGGTAGCCGCCATGTTCACCGGCGCTTTGATTCATGATTTCGACCGTCCATCGCTGACTATCGGCAAAGGCGTTGTACATGCGAAACAGATCTCCAGCAAAGAGCGCAGCCTCGTCCCCACCGGTACCGGCACGAATCTCGAGGAAAATATTTCGGTCGTCGTTCGGATCCTTCGGTAGTAGTAGTGTTTGTAACTGATTGTAGGCGGCGTCGAGCGCCTGTTCCAGACCAGGCAGTTCTTCCTGGGCCAGTTTGCGGATCAACGAATCTTCGTCGGTCAGCATCACACGTGTGTCCTCAGCTTGGCTGTTCAGTTCCAGCCACTGCTGATATTTCGCGACGACTGGGTTTAGGTCGGCAAGTTCGATCGACAGTTCCCGGAAGATCTTTTGCCGCCCGATAACCGTGGGATCAGAGAGCAATGCGTTAATTTCTTCACAGCGCTCGATCAGCTGGTCAAGTTTTTCCCTAACAGAGGATTTCATTGTTCATCGATCCAGGTCGAACAACAGGCGAGCTGCGTCGGCCAGCGTCGTGTTTCCATCCTCATCGGCTTGTTTCAGTGCATGGCTTGGATCATGGGCAAACTTACGCGACAGGCTGTGAGCAAACTGGGTTAACACGGTGTCGGGGTCGTCGCCGGCCAGTAGTCGTTGACGTGCAAACACAAGTTCTGTGCTTTGCACGGTATCGATCTTGCTGCGTAGAGCGCGAATGGTTGGCTCATTGTCCAGAGCCTGAAGCCATTGCATGAAGCGCACTACCTGCAGGTCAATGATCTTGGCGGCCTCGGATGCAGCTTCCTGGCGACTTGCCCGATTAGTGGTGACAATGTTTTCCAGGTCGTCAACAGTGTAGAGAAAAACATCCTTTAGATCCGCTACTTCGGGCTCGACATCGCGCGGCACCGCGAGGTCGACAATAAACATCGGGCGGTGGCGTCGAGCTCTGAGCGCAGTTTCCATTGCACCTTTGCCAAGTATCGGTACACGGCTTGCGGTAGAAGTCACCACGATATCAGCTTGTGCCAGTCGGGAAGGCATGTCATCAAGGGTGATGGCCTCGCACGCGACGCGTGCGGCGAGTGACTTGGCCCTCTCCAGTGATCGGTTAGCGACCATCATGTGCTCAACACCGTTTTCCACCAGATGACGGGCGACCAGTTCGTTGGTTTCTCCCGCGCCGATCAGGAGCACGGTCTGTTCACTCAGTTGGGTAAAAATATGCCGCGCAAGATCGACGGCGGCGAATGCGACGGATACTGGGTTGGCGCCGATGGTCGTATCGGTGCGGACCTGTTTGGCCACTTTGAAGGTCTGTTGAAAGAGTCGGTTGAGAATTTTCCCAGTGGTGCCTGCTCGGTGTGCAGTGGAGAACGCTTGTTTCATCTGGCCGAGAATCTGGGGTTCACCGAGGACCATCGAGTCGAGCCCCGACGCGACTCGAAAGGTGTGCTCCACTGCCTGTTCATCCGGCAGTGTATAGACCGAAGCCCGAAGATCGGCCTCGGTAAGGCCGCCGTAGTCGCACAACCAGTGAAACACCCGATCGGGTGTTTCGGTTGTTTGATGGCAGTAGATCTCGGTGCGGTTGCAGGTGGAGAGAATAGCTGTTTCCGACAGTTCTGCGCGGCTCGCGAGCGACTGTACCGCATCGGCCAATTGGTCGGGCGTGAAAGCAGCTTGCTCACGTAGCGCCACGGGCGCTGTGCGATGATTGAGCCCTAAAGTTAGGAGGTGCATCGGAATGGCATTTATTAGCGGATTGGGTCTATTGTCGTCGGTGCCTCTCCCCTGTCAAGAAAACCAGGTGGAGTCTGACCTCGGTCAGTGGCGCTGAGTTGGGTAGTGCCCTTGGGTATCTGGTTAGGCACGATTGCAGCCCGCCGTTAACCATCTGTTATGCTCATTAGACGTTGAGCGCACGCCTTTGGTTTTGCACCGTGTTTGAATGCATGATCTTTCGATTGATACGTCACCCGTTCCTACGGTGGTTGTTGCCGTGTGCCTGTCTGCTGCTCGGGGCGTGTACTACAGGGACGCTTAACGAGGTGTCCGTCCGCATAGACAGCGAGAGTCTCGAGGGGGCTTCGAAGGCCAAGCCATCCTCGCCTGATGGGCTCAGTAACGAGTTGGTTTATGCGTTTTTGCTCGGTGATGCAGCGGCGCGGCGTGACAGCGCGGTGACTGGTGCCAGATCCATGGCCAAGGCCGCGCGATTGAGTCGTGATCGTCAGGTGATTCTGAGAGCTTTTAGTTTATCGATGCGTGCTAAGGAAGGCGGGTTAGCGCTTGAGATGGCGCAGCTCCTGCAGACGTTAGAGCCCGATACGATGCAGGCACGAACTTTGATAGCGCAAGCATTGATTTCTCTTGATCGGCCAGAGGAGGTATTCGATAGTTTGTTGGCCCTTGTAGAGGCGCCGCAACCGGGTCCTGCCGGCGCCTTTCAGCATATCGCCGAGGTGTTGGTACGCCAGCAATCCCCCGATCACTGGCTCTTGGTCCTGGAGCGACTGCTCGCAAAGTATGCGGACTTGCCCGAAGCGCACCTTGCCGTAGCCCGCGTTGCTCATCGTGCTGGGAATTTGCCACAGGCGTTAAGCCGCATCGAAAGCGCGCTGGAACTGCGCCCTGATTTCAGTGGGGCCGCTCAGGCGATGCTCGGACTCTTGCGTGAACAGAATAAACTCGAGCAGTTACGGGTTTTTGCCGAGAATTTTCTGCAACAGCACCCGGATAGGGGTGTCGTACGATTATTGTATGCGCGCGTTCTGGTTCAGTTAGAGGACAGTGAGCGAGCGTTTTATCACTTTAATCAACTGGTGTTGCGTGAGCCCTCAAACCCCGATGCCCTTTACGCGGCGGGGCTGTTGAGCCTCAATAATTCTGATTATGTGACCGCTGAGAATTTTTTGGTGCGTCACTTGAAGTTGCGCCCTGGACACGATCAGACCCGCCTTTTCCTCGCCAGGCTGGAGCGCGAACGAGGTCGTTTTGATGCTGCCCGCGGGTGGTTGCGTCAGGTGACAGATCCTGAGCACTACTTTGCGGCCCAACTCCGCATTACCTATGTTTTCGCCGCCGAGGCCCGGTTCGACGAGGCGGTGGCACATCTTGCTGAGATCGTGCCGGATTCGGTTGAAGATCAGGTTCGTATTTATCTCGCCCACGAAGAATTGCTGCGCGATGCAGGGCGCTTGGAAGATGCCTATGCGGTGCTGAATGCGGCACTCGCAGATCTGCCTGATGATGTGGAGTTGCTTTATGCCCGGGGGCTGATCACAGCACACATGGATCTTCTCGACGTTCACGAGCGGGACATGCGTCGACTAATCGAACTCAAGCCTGATCACGCGCACGCGTACAATGCCTTGGGATATACCCTGGCCGATCGAACAACGCGTTACGAAGAGGCACGGGCACTGATTGAGAAAGCGCTGTCGCTGAAACCGAATGATCCATTCATTCTTGACAGCATGGGCTGGGTGCACTACCGCCTGGGTAATCGTGACCAGGCACGCGACTACCTGCAGCAGGCCATCGACCTTCGTCTCGATCCCGAAATTGCCGCGCACCTCGGTGAGGTTTTGTGGATGATGGATCGGCACGAAGAGGCGCGCGCTGTCTGGAAACGAGGTGAGTCAATCGATATAAAGAACAAAACTTTGCGAGAGACGTTGCGGAAATTCGTCAAGTGACGGGATGGCGTCTTGCTGCGTTTTTGGGGGTGTTTACGCTGGCAGGTTGTGCCCGGTTGCCAGTTGACCCGCTGAGTGTATCGTCTGACGCTTCCAGACAGTGGTTAGCCCATAGCGAGCAGTTGCTGGCTTTATCAGCGTGGACCTTGTCCGGGCGAATGGCGGTGCGGACGGGTGAGCGCGGCGGTACAGCCACTGTCCTTTGGCAGCGCATGGGTGATCATCACCAATTGATGCTATTTGGCCCCTTTGGCGGTGGTCGAGTGCGCATTGTTGAAAATACCGCTGGTGCTGAGCTGCGCGACAACAAAGAGCGCATCTTCCGAGGCGATACGGCTGAGGCGGTGCTGATGAAGGGTGTAGGCTGGCACGTGCCTTTTCGCGAGTTGGGGTTTTGGGTTCGTGGTTTGCCGGCACCAGGGGTGCTCGATGATTTGATACTAGATGAAAGAGGGCGAGCAGTGCGTTTCAGCCAATCCGGCTGGGACGTTGATTATCGGGCTTATCGCGAAGTCGATGATCTGATGTTACCTGCCAAGGTATTTATTGCAGCGCGGCCAGGCACCGTTCGCGTGACCGCGGCTGATGGGGCGGATCTTGGTGATCAATTATCAGTGCGGATCAGCATTCGCACGTGGAACGATGAACCCGAATGGGCAGAACGCAATCGCTGAACGAGTGGCCGGCACCGGCCAAACTCAACCTCTTTCTGCACGTTGTTGGTCGCAGGGTGGACGGTTTTCACGAATTGCAAACATTATTCCAGTTGATTGATCATGTTGATCGTCTCGGTTTTGCGGTACGTGAGGATGGTGATATCTGTGTGCAAGGTGCTGTGGCGGTGAGTCCAGAGGATGATCTTACTGTGCGTGCGGCGCACGCACTTAAGGCTGCGACCGGATGCCCTCTTGGCGTTGACATTGTGCTCGAAAAACGCATTCCGGTGGGGAGTGGTCTTGGCGGTGGCAGTTCCGATGCCGCCACGGTGTTACTAGCCCTTAATCAGCTGTGGGCGACGGGTCTGGGCATCGCTGAGTTAGCGAGAATTGGTTTGGTTCTGGGGGCGGATGTCCCGGTTTTTGTTCACGGGCACTCCGCCTTCGCTGAGGGGATTGGTGAGCGGTTGACGCCGACCGCCATCGAGCCTACGTGGTACTGTGTGCTGATCCCGGCCGTGTCGGTTTCGACCGCGCGGGTTTTTTCCAGTCACGAATTGACACGAAACACCTCGAGAATGACAATACCCGCCCTTTTTCAGAGGGAAGGGCGCAACGACCTGGAGCCGGTGACCTGTGTGCTTTATCCGGAGGTTCGAGAGAGTCTGGAATGGTTGCGCGGTTATGGTGAGGCGCGGATGACGGGCACTGGTGGTGCCAGTTTCTTACCGGTGGCGGACCGGCAGGCCGGTCTGGATATCCTTAAAAAAGCGCCACCAGGCTGCACAGGGTTTGTGGCGCGAGGGTTAAATCGTCATCCACTGGTTGATGAAACCAAATTTGGGGTGTAGCCAAGTGGTAAGGCACCGGATTTTGATTCCGGCATTCCCAGGTTCGAGTCCTGGCACCCCAGCCATTTGGCGGGACTATACGTAACTCGCAAGGAGCTGCCATGTCGGTCGAAAATATGATTCTCTTCACGGGGAATGCGAACCCTGGGCTAGCCAGCGAGATCGCTCACCGCATAGGTATTGGGCTAGGCCATGTGCAGGTCGGGCAGTTCAGCGATGGCGAAGTCAACGTCGAGATCATGGAGAACGTGCGAGACCGTGATGTTTTCGTAATTCAGCCAACCTGTGCGCCGTCTGACCGCAACTTAATGGAATTGTTGATCATGATCGATGCGCTCAAGCGTTCGTCCGCCGGTCGGGTCACGGCCGTTATGCCCTACTTCGGTTATGCCCGCCAGGATCGGCGACCGCGCACGGCACGTGTGGCTATTACGGCCAAGTTAGTAGCAGACGCTATTGCGGTGGCCGGTGCTGATCGCGTTGTCGCGATGGATCTGCACGCGGATCAGATTCAGGGGTTTTTCAGTATTCCAGTGGACAATATCTATGCTGCACCAGTGCTGAACAGTGAACTGTGGCGCCAGCAACCAGACAACCTGCTGGTCGTTTCGCCCGACGTTGGGGGTGTGGTGCGCGCGCGGGCAATGGCTAAGCAACTTGGCGCTGAACTGGCGATCATCGACAAGCGGCGGCCGCGAACCAATGAAGCAAAAGTGATGCATATCATCGGCGCTGTCGATAACCACACCTGTGTATTAATGGATGATATGGTCGATACGGCTGGCACTTTGTCAGAAGCCGCTACGGCGCTTAAAGAGGCTGGGGCTAAGCAGGTCAAGGCGTGTTGTACGCACCCAGTTCTGTCTGGACCTGCGGTTGAGCGCATTATTGCATCGGATCTTGACGAGGTGGTGGTGACCAATACGATCCCGCTCAGCGCCGAGGCCCGAGACTGTGGCAAAATTCGCCAGATCAGCATCGCCGATCTGCTGGCAGAAGCCATTCGACGAATTGCATCGGGTGATTCAGTCAGTTCCCTGTTTATGGACTGAGATCGCCACAGTGATTGTGTTATCTGAATTAAAATGAGATCGGCCGGAAGGCCTATTAGCCCTGTTGTGGAGAGAGAAAAAATGAGTACAGACATTAATTTAACGGTGGAATCACGCGATGTTAAGGGTACGGCCGCAAGCCGTCGGTTGCGCCACGGGGATAAAGTACCTGGCATCGTCTATGGTGCGGGTAAAGGCAATGAGAACATCGTTTTTGAGCACTCCGATATCATTCACCGACTGGATACACCGGCGTTTTATTCATCGATTATTTCGCTCAAGACGCCGTCAGGTGATCAGCAGGTTATTTTGCGAGAAGTTCAGCGCCACCCATATCGGGCCCAGGTTCTGCATGTTGATTTTCAACGCATTAGTGCGAGTGAAAAATTACACATGAATGTCCCGTTGCATTTCGAAGGCGGAGAAGAAGCGCCGGGAGTCACGATGGACGGCGGTATTTTGTCGTTCCTGGTGATGGAATTGGACGTGACTTGTTTGCCGAAGGATTTGCCGGAATATATTTCAGTAGATGTCTCCAAACTGGGGCTAAACCAGTCGGTGCACCTTTCAGAGATTCAGTTTCCTGAGGGTGTAGAACTGACATCTGCGGTGTCCCCTGAAGATGAAGACATGACGTTGGCCAATGTCGCGCCTCCAAAGGTGATGGAGGAAGAGGAAGCGGAAGATGCGCTCGCGGCTGAGGATGAAGAGGATGCAGCTGGGACGGCACCTGTTGGCGATGGGGCCTCCGATGCGAGTGGTGATGCCCAAGAGAAGTCTAGCGAAGACTGAGCCACTGGATTTGACGGCGCCCTGTCAGGGCGCATGAGGCATCAAATGAGCGGTATTGCGTTAGTTGCTGGCCTGGCGAATCCGGGTCAGGGATACGCCACTACTCGGCATAATGCCGGGTCTTGGTTCTTGGACTATCTGAGTGGCCGTTATCTGCTGCAGTTTCGTGAGGAAAATCGATTTCGCGGCCGCACGGCGATGGCAGACATCAGTGGCCATCGCGTCCGTTTTCTGCGACCCGCTACGTTTATGAACGAGAGCGGTCTGCCGGTCGCGGACTATGCACGCTATTTTGATATCTTGCCCGAGAATATCCTCGTGGTGCATGACGAACTGGATTTGCCACCAGGGTCAGCTCGCTTAAAGCACGGCGGCGGTGCGGGCGGTCACAATGGTCTTCGCGATGTCATCAGTCACCTAGGTTCGAAGGATTTCTGGCGCTTGCGTTTGGGTATCGGGCATCCGGGTGTGGCAGCAGCCGTAGTTGATTATGTTTTGCGAACCCCTCCGCCAACGGAACGCGATGCAATTGTTGAGGCCACGGCCCGAGCTGGCACGTTTTTCGATGACTTGGTGGCCGGAGATTATGAGCGGGTTATGAATGAACTCCACCGTGCCGATCCACTTGGGGCAGTTTAGGTGGGATTTCGTTGTGGAATCGTTGGATTGCCCAACGCGGGCAAGTCGACGCTGTTCAATGCGCTGACACGGGCTGCGGTACCGGCGGAGAACTATCCGTTTTGTACGATCGAACCGAACACTGGTGTGGTCGAAGTGCCAGATGAGCGTCTGAGCGGCATTGCCCAGCTGAGCCAACCCGAAAAGCTTATTCCCACGGTGATGGAGTTTGTTGACATTGCCGGATTGGTTGCCGGCGCTTCCCGTGGAGAAGGCTTGGGTAATCGGTTCCTTGGCCATATTCGCGAAGTGGATGCGATTGCTCATGTAGTGCGAGGGTTCCAGCGGGTGGATGTTTCGCATGTAGAGGGTCGGATCGACCCGGTAGCCGACATCGAGACAATCGATACCGAGTTGGCCTTGGCTGATTTGGAAACCCTTGAACGTGCTCTGGACCGAGCCGGGCGGGCGGCGAAGACCGGCGACATGGCTGAGCGCGAGCGTGAGCGTGTTTTTGCAGCGGCGTGTTCGGCGATTAATTCTGGCGTGGGACTAAAAACCCTTGGTGCTGGGGCTGCCGAGTTGTTGCGTCCACTGTGCTTGCTGACAGTTAAGCCGATGCTCTTTGTTGTTAATGTCGAAGAAGGGGTGATGGAAAGTGATGCAGTAGTTGCGGTTGAAAGTCATGCCAAAGCCGTTGGCGCGGAGGCGATCGCGGTTAACGCGCCCATTGAACAAGAGATTGCCGGTCTCGCTGAGACGGAGCGGCGCGAATTTCTGCACGAACTGGGGTTGGTCGAATCAGGTCTCGATCGTGTGGTGGAAGCCGGGTATCGTCTCCTTGAATTGCACACGTTCTTTACCGCCGGCCCCAAAGAAGTACGAGCATGGACGATTCCCGTTGGCACACGGGCTGCACAGGCAGCTGGCAAGATTCACACAGATTTTGAGCGTGGGTTTATCCGCGCAGAGACGATTGCGTTTGATGATTTTATTTCCCTTGGTGGAGAGAAAGGGGCGCGCGAAGCCGGCCGGTTGAGGCTCGAAGGGAGAGATTACGTTGTTAACGACGGTGATATACTGAATTTCAGATTCAATGTCTGAACCGTAGTTACTTTAACAAATGGCTATGTAGCTCAGCTGGTTAGAGCACGGCACTCATAATGCCGGGGTCGGTAGTTCGAATCTACCCATAGCCACCAGTTTATAGGCGCCACGTCGGACCGCGATGTTACTAATTCAACCTCTTGTTATTATTCCGACGTATGACGAACGGGAAAATATTGAACTGTTGATCGACGCGGTACGCCGCGTGTTGCCTGCGGCTCACTTACTGATTGTTGACGATAACTCGCCTGATGGCACGGCTACTATTGTGCTTGATAGGGCTAAGCGTGACACTGCAGTTCATTTGTTGCAGCGGGATCGTAAGGCGGGTCTTGGGACTGCGTACCTGTCTGGTTTTCGTTGGGCACTGCAAAGGTCCTACACTCATGTTTTGCAAATGGATGCCGACTTCAGTCACGATCCCCAAGTGTTGCCTGTAATGCTGGAAAAGGCACAAGAGGTTGATTTGGTGTTGGGTAGTCGTTGGGTGCCGAGTGGGAGTGTGGTGGGTTGGCCATTTCACCGTTACCTCCTCAGTCGATGTGCGAATTACTACGCGCAGTGGGTTCTCGGGGTTGGTATCCGCGATCTTACTGGAGGGTTCAAATGTTTCCGTCGAGCCACACTGGAGGCGCTTGAGTTAGAGAAAGTTGAAGCGGCGAACTACGGTTTTCAGATAGAAACAACCTGGCGATTGCTGCAGCAGGGTCTGCGCGTGGCAGAGATTCCGATCACCTTTGTAGAACGGCAGTTTGGCAGGTCCAAACTTACTGGTAACACGATATCAGAAGCGGCCCTTCTCGTGTGGCGGTTGCGATCTGGGCGCGTCCGAGAACGTGGATAACGTGTTCTTAAGTGGTGCAGAGCGCTGCACAATACAACGGCAGTTCTTTGCGCGGTTCACACCGAAGTCTACCAATAGACGACGGGTTGGTATCGCTCATCGTTGGCGCGGTTGAGGCCTATGCCGATGCCGATGCCAAGACTAACTCGGAATAGTTCTTTGGGCATCGCGCTAACGGGGAGTTTTGTCACCGGGGTGTTTGCATTGTTGATGTTTATGGGAGCCTATGACCTAAGACATCACTTCTTCTCCAGATTCCGATTTGCCGATCTTCTTTATACGCCGACCCTAATTGACGATGTGTTACTGGGGGACGGTCACCTGAAGGATTGGTTCTTTTGGCCCACCCCGCAAATTTTTACCGAGATTCCGCTGTATTTGCCGATCCATTTGTTGTCCTTACCACAGGAATGGGCCACTCTTTTGTATTCCACTTGCCAGGGCATTTATACGCTGTTCATTTGTTATTGGTTGGTGCGGCTTATCGCCAATCGGATCACTTTGGCGTTGGGGATGTTGACGCTTTTGTGCGGGCTGTCGGCAGTGTTTTTGACCAACGTTGATGTGTCGATTTATCTCCCGTTTTATCATTACTCGTCGTTTATCTTCGGGTTGTTCTTTTTCGGTGCTTTGATAGAGCTTCGCGCATCGGTCGATTGGCGCCGAACCACGTTCATTCTCGGGTTAATGGCAGTAGCCGGCAGCCTGCTCGGCTCCGCGGACTTCATTTTTGTTGCCTGGGTGTTGTTGCCGATCGGATTTGTCGCGTTGTATTGCTTATTGTTTGTTCAAGGTCTCCGGCTCAAGTCAGCTGCCACCATCGTTGTTGTGGTGCTCGCGATTGTTGGGGCCCGTTTGTTATGGTCAACCCTTGAATTCAAAGTAGATCCAGTACGTTATTCGAGAACTGGGGGGGAGCTCTTCGAGCGGTTACTGGAAGATCCCATCGCGTTTGTTCAGGCAATGGTGGTGTACGTCTGGGCGTTTATCAAAATGCAGTACACGAATGTTTTTCGAGGTGTTGCGTTTACTCTGTTTGTATTGTTGGCACTGCCTTTGTCCTATGCACCGATATGTCGACGGTTGGATTGGCTTGATGCGGAGTCTCAACTCCGGCTTCGCGACTTTTCCGTTATTGCGCTGGTGGTTGTTTCTCTCAACGTCTTTGGATTTAGTCACCATGATCAACAGCCTGAACGGTATATGACGGCTGCGAACTATACGCCGGTGATCTACGTCGTCGTTGTTTTGACCTTGGGAGGCGCGTTTTGGAGCTGGGGTAGGTTACCGACGCTCGTCGGAGTGGTTCTGTTGGGTTTCTCAGTTGTGCGTGTCGATTGGATGGGCTTTGATTTAAGAGCAAGGCCATCGAGCGGGACGGAGGCAAACGTTTTGACGAGTTGTCTTGATGCGTATTTGCCACAATACAATGCGAAGCGTGGTGTGAGCGATTGGTTTCAGGCCAGAGCGACGACAGAACTCTCTCGCTCTGGCCTTACGGTTGTGCCGGTGCATGGCTCTTCTTTAAAGCCGTTTTGGTGGGCCAGCTCGCGGCGTGAATTTCCTCATGCATATGACTTTGCTTTGCTACATGAACCTTCGCGTACGGATTCTAGTTGGGGGACCCGCGATTGGTATTACGTTAATCGTGATCGCATGATTCGTGTCAACGGTGCACCGTTAGCGAGCACCCATTGTGGTGATACTGAAGTGTTGGTCTACCCACCAGGAGAGTTGCGTGTCGGTCGAAAAATGACCAACCAACCGCGTGTTCCAGTTGGCATATTTACCCAGGTGTACTGGCGCACGCCTGATCAGGGGTTCGATGAGAGTCGTTCGGTCAAGACATTCATCGAGGCAGAGCTAGGGCGCGACGGCTATTATGCAATCGACTCGATACCTGTCCGTCTCGCCCTGCCCAAAGGCTTGGGCAGGGCGGTGGTGTTTCGTATAGATGCGGTCGATGTTCCCGGGTTTGTTCGCGTCCGAAAGCCGCTCCTGGTCGACCAAGCGTCAGACAATGGAGAGAAATCCCGAGCTGTATTGCATCGACCCATATTGGATAAACACTTCTCATTTAATCATCTTCGCCGTGCAGTTGATCGCCCGGGTTGGTGGGAGACGGTATCGTTTGATTCATGGTTTCTGGCAAATCACGCGTATGAATTGCCGACTGATGAATCTTCCAATTTGGAATTTCAATATGTGCTCGACTGGCGCGAAGCACCAGACTCCACAGTGCTGACAGTTAAACGTTAACTGGTTGCTCGCGACTAGAGACGCTCTGATGGGACAGGTTTTGGATGGGGGTCTGTGGTTGGATCTTTGTCAGGCTTAG
>JAKUQS010000018.1 GCA_022451485.1 Gammaproteobacteria bacterium | reverse complement strand
GCCTGGGGGTTGCCCGTGCCGGTGGTTCGGTCAGTCGCGTGTAGTTAGGATAACGGTCGGGTCGCTCTGTGTACAAGGTGCGGCAGAGGTGATCGACGAGCACATCGGTGGCACCGGATTGACAGGTGAAGGACGCACTCGTCAGAGTAAATGCCACCAGGGCCGCAACCCAGGGGGGCGCAGAACGTCGGTGTGGTCTGCCTGTGAACATCCCGGTGATGTCTCGATCCCAAGTGGCCGGGGTGAGGGAAGGGTCAGGGCATCTACCGACAACGGATGTCAGGTTAGTGCGCGATCCAGGTGCTGAAGTTTATCTTTGACCTCGCGCCAGTCATCCGCATCATCAGGGGGCGGTTTCATTTCGGTGATAACCGGCCAGTGTTGCGAGAGTTCTGTATTGAGTTCGAGAAAGTGCTCTTGGCCTTCGGGGAGATCATCCTCTGCATAGATAGCATCAACCGGGCATTCAGGTTCACACAGACTGCAGTCAATACATTCTTCCGGGTCGATAACAAGGAAGTTAGGCCCCTCATGGAAACAGTCGACGGGGCATACTTCGACGCAATCGGTAAGTTTGCATTTGATACACGATTCGGTAACGACGTAAGTCAACGTGGTTTCTCCTGAATGGATGGAGGCAAAAGGTAATAATGTCAGTGGTTCGCAATTATCAAGACTTGATTCTAATCAATCCACTCGGTGAGTGTCAGGTTCTCTGGGAAGCGCGGGCGCGTCGTCCGGGCTGTCGATTAATGCTCTGAGTTCATACAGCAATGCCAATGCGTCGCGTGGGCTGGTGGAATCTGGCTCCAGTTGCCGAATTTTCTCCAGAAATTGCGCTGGTAAATTGGTCGTCATTTGGCCAAACAGGTGGATTTGTTCGTCTGGCTCAACGAAACGGGATAATGGGCGTACGTTGTGCTCCTCAAGTTGGGCAAGGCGTGTCTGGGCGTCGTGGAGCACCGGTTCTGGGATGCCCGCCAGGCGGGCAACCTGGAGCCCATAACTCCGATCGGCCGGTCCTGCCTGCACTTGGTAAAGGAAAGTCACCTCACCGGCATGCTCAACCGCGTCCAGGTGGACATTAGTAGCTGACGGGGCCAGTTCGGGTAACTGGGTTAGCTCAAAGTAGTGAGTGGAAAACAAGGTGTAGGCCCGCACCTGGGTTGCAAGATCCAGTGCACACGCGTAAGCCAGCGCGAGGCCGTCATACGTGCTGGTGCCACGACCGATTTCGTCTACCAGCACCAGGCTAGAGGGTCCGGCGTGCCGAAGGATATAGGCCATTTCTGTCATCTCAACCATAAAGGTTGAACGACCGCTGGCGAGATCATCTGAGGCGCCGATGCGTGTGAATATGCGGTCAATGGGTCCGATCCGCGCCTGCTCGGCCGGGACAAATGCACCCGTATGTGCCAGCCAGGTGATTAACGCGCACTGGCGAAGATAGGTGCTTTTGCCGCCCATGTTGGGGCCGGTGATCATCAGCATTCGACGATCTTGGTCAAGATCAAGGTCATTGGGAACGAACGCCATGTCAAGTGAGTCTTCGACCACGGGGTGACGCCCAGCCTTGATTTCAAGAACGGCTTCGTCAGTGAACTGAGGTCGGGTTAGTCGCAAACGTTGTGCGCTGATGGATAGATTAACCAAGGTGTCCAGTTGGGCCAGAGCTTGAGCTAATCGCTGAAGCGGTGTGACATGCTCCGCAAGCATCGTCAGAAGCGTGTTGTAAAGATTCCGTTCGAGCGCTAATGATCGTTCCCGTGCACTGAGGGCTCGTTCTTCGAAACGTTTCAGTTCATCGGTAATGAATCGTTCGGAGTTTTTTAGGGTCTGACGGCGTTGGTAATTGTCCGGCGCTTCATCGGATCTTGACCGCGGCAGTTCAATGAAATAACCATGGACTCGATTGAAACTGACCCGCAAATTACGGATGCCGGTGCGTTGCTGTTCTTCGGCTTCCAACTGCAGGAGAAATGAACTGCTGTCCTCGTTCAGATGGCGTAATTCATCCAGTTCGGCACTGTATCCGTCCCTGATTACGTTGCCTTCGTGCAATTGGGTTGAAGGTTCATCTTGAATGGCTCGTTCCAGCAGTTGTTGCAGGTCGGGCTGTCGTTGGCAATCGGCGGTCAACTGATTCAATCGTTTCGAAACTCGGTCGCGCAAGGCGTGTTCAATTTCGGGCAGTAGGGCTAGGCATTGACGAAGTCGAAGCAAGTCACGTGGGCGAGCACTGCCGAGCGCTATGCGTGCGATGATTCGCTCGATATCGCCAATTTGTCGTAAGTCGGCGTGTAAGGTTTCTCCTATCATGTCGTGGTTAAGATCGTCGATCGCATCATGGCGCTGTTTCAGTTCGTTTTGGTTGCGCACTGGATCGCGTAACCATCGCCCCAACTGCCGGCTGCCCATCGCGCTGGCGCAATGGTCGAAAAGATGGATAAGGCTTACTCCACCGGATCCCGCGACGACCTCTTCGATCTCCAGGTGTCGGCGTGTGGCCGGGTCAACCAGTAGGTAATCGCTAGGTTGGCGGATCACGAGATCCCTTACGTGAGGCATGGCCCCGTTATTAAGGTTCTGTACGTATCCAATCAGTGCACCCGCTGTAGCAGTTGCAAGGGGAAATTCCTGACAGCCGAATGCGGCCAGGTCTCGGGTACCAAACAAGGTGCAAAGACGGGTCACCGCTTGTTCATGGTCAAAATGCCACTCTGGGATCGAGCGATGCGTCGTCGTGCCGGTCAGAGAAACTCCCTCAGCCGTTACTCTATCTCCAATAATTAATTCCGCTGGCTGCAGGCGAGCCAAATCATCCAGGGCCGCATCGGCACAGTCGAATTCTTGTGCGGAAAAGCGACCACTGGATAGTTCAAGTGTGGCAATTGCCCAGTGTGGTAAATCGCACCATAACGCGGCAAGAACATTTTCACGCTTGGAGGAAAGCAACCCCTCGTCTGTCAGTGTTCCGGGCGTAATGACTCGGACAACTTTGCGTTCAACTAAACCTTTTTTTCCGATCGTGGGACCGAGCTGTTCACAGATGGCGACGGTTTGTTGGGCTTTTACTAACCGAGCGAGGTATTCGGTAGCGCTGTGCGCCGGTACGCCGGCCATGGGTACCGAGACACCTGCTGATTGGCCACGGCTAGTGAGCGTGATGTCCAGTAATGCTGCGGCTTTCTCCGCGTCATCATAGAAAAGTTCGTAGAAATCACCCATACGGTAAAACAATAGATCGTCGGGGTGTTTTGCCTTGATGGACAGATACTGCCGCATCATCGGTGTGTGTGTTATGGAGGACGAGTTGGCGTCCATGATGTCAGGATTTATTGAAACGGTCGTTGATTCTGCGCAAAAGTTCATTGAATATGTAGGAGTTGGCACTGACCACATTTCCCGTACTTAGAAAGTCCTGACCACCATCGAGGTCTGCAATCAGGCCGCCGGCCTCACGGACTAATAAGGCACCGGCTGCCATATCCCACGGGTGCAGACCGAATTCCCAAAAGCCATCAAATCGACCGGCAGCCACATAGGCGAGATCGAGAGCTGCCGAACCGGAACGTCGAATGCCGCCCGCTTGGGGCAACAAGGCGCGAAAGGTTCTCATCCACGGATCGATCAGGTCAGATCGTCGGATAGGGAAGCCCGTCACTAGTAGCGCCTCGTTCAAGCGCTTATGACGACTGGTCCGAATGCGCCGATCATTGAGTTGCGCCCCGTCACCGCGACTGGCGCAGAATAAATCCCCCCGGTGGGGATCAAATATCACACCATGCTCGGGTTGCCCGTTACGCAGGACCGCGATGGAAACGGCAAAATGTGGGTAGCCGTGAATGAAGTTGGTTGTGCCATCGAGCGGATCAATAACCCAAGTGTATTCGCCACCGGCTTTTTCACCACTTTCCTCCGCGATGACACCATGTTCGGGATACGCGCTACAGACGATGTCTAATATCGCCGCTTCGGCTTCCTGATCGGCCCGGGTCACGAAGTCTCGCTGCCCCTTGCTAGAAATATCGTGGCTGTCAAGGCGGCCGAGGTAACTGAGAATGATTTTCCCGGCTTCTCTAGCTGCCCGGACAGCCGTGTTCACCATAGGATGTGAGGGCATTTTTTTATAATGAATCGGTTAGGATAACTGGGGATTGATCCATCATCGGGGCATCGTGCGTTAGGTGATGGATAGGATAGCCAAAGGTTAGTTTTGGGATTGTAACGCGCGGTGGGGGACATTTTGTTATGGATATGGAAACGAATACCCCGGTGAATTCGATATTGGGATCGATTTGTATCGTACTGGTAGAAACAACCCATCCCGGAAACATCGGTGCGGCAGCCCGGGCATTAGTGAATATGGGGCTCAGCGACTTACGGCTAGTAAGGCCGCAAGCGTTTCCCTCGCCAGATGCGACCGCGCGGGCGGCGAGCGGTAAGGCCTTACTATCAACGGCACGAGTCTTTTCGAGTTTGGATGATGCGATTGCAGATTGTGGTCTGATCGTGGGTAGCACTGCTCGAGCCCGTTCTGTGTCATGGCCGGTGATGAGTCCGTCAGAAATGGCCCCGGTGGTGTTGGATTCGTCCCATCACCAGAGGGCGGCTATCCTATTTGGGCGGGAGTCTTGTGGATTGACAAACAAACAATTGGACCGCTGCCAATTGTTTGTCACCGCGCCGGTGGATGCAGACCATGCCTCATTAAACCTTGCTAGCGCGGTACTCCTGTTGGCTTATGAGTTGCGTAAAGTCGCGTTGTTGCGGGATGACGCGGCGGCATCGGATAGGTCGATCATTGGCAAGGATCTCCTTGCCACATCGGGTATGGTCGAGGGGTTTGTAGCGCATTTCCAGCGGGTGCTGCACGCTGCGGGCTTTGTGGAGCGGCCCTCAGACAAGTTATTTCGAAAAATACGACGTATTTTCACCAGACGGGCGCTCGAAATGGATGAGATCAATATACTTCGGGGGGTGTTGAGCGCTATTGAAAAACGGATTGATGGGGCTTCGAATAACCGCTAAACGGTGCGATAAGCGGCATTAGGCATGATAGAATGACCGTGATAGGGTATGACGAAGGTTACGAGCGGATAAGCGTACGGCGATGGCCATCACACTGACTGAAACTGCTGCTGAACAGGTGCGATCGAGCTTGTTGTCAAGAGGTCGCGGGAAAGGATTGCGACTGGCGGTGAAAACGACCGGCTGCTCAGGTCTGGCCTATGTGGTTGAGTATGCGGACGAAGTTTTAACCGGTGACACGGTCTATACGAGTCTAGGCATTAAGGTGATGATTGACGTCGAGAGCCTGGGCTATCTGGAAGGTACTGAAATTGATTTTCAAAGCGATGGATTGTCCTCATCATTTAAGTTCAAGAACCCGAACGCGGCTGATGAATGCGGTTGCGGGGAGAGCTTCACGGTAGCGTGAGGCATACTTTAATTGGGGCACGAGTCGAATGAGGGGCGCTTTAGCGCCCTTTTTTGATCGAGTCCTGAGAATCTCTCATTTTGCATCAACAACACCGACGTCAGCAGGAGCGAAGAGCGAGGGGCGATGGGTCCCACGACCTGATCGGCACGGTGGCCATTGCAACTCTCGGCTGCAAGGTTAATAACCACGAATCGAATGCTATTGCCCAGGGTTTCCGCGATGCCAATTGGTCCGTGGTCAATGCGAGCGAAGCGGCAGACCTTTATGTGATTAATTCGTGCACTGTGACGGCTGAGGCGGATCGCCAGAGTCGCCAGCAGGTTCGGCGGCTGGCACGGCACAACCCGGGGGCCAAAATCGTGATCACTGGCTGTTATGCGGAGATGCAGCCAGAAACGTGTGGAGCGGTTGCAGGTGTTGATCTTGTTGTTGGAAATGCGAACAAGTTCAATATCCCTGCTTTAGCAATACAGTTACTAGAGGGGCGAGCTAGCGACGGGCGCGGGGGTAGCCCAGCCGAGAAGATGACGGAACGGCCGGCGCCGCTCCTGTACGGTTACGAGACACGGACCCGAGCCAGTGTACAGATTCAGCAGGGCTGCGATCAGGCATGTACATTTTGTGTGATTCACACGGCCCGAGGTGCCAGTCGATCGTTTTCCCAGGCAGATATCGTGAAGCAAGTCAGGCATTGGGTGGATGCAGGCTATAAGGAAGTGACGATTTGCGGCGTTGATCTTGGCGACTACGGCACTGATGCATCATCGCAAGCCGCGCCAGCGCCGCTGGAGCAGTTACTGGCGCAGTTGGCTGCACTAGACGGTGACTTTCGTATCCGACTGAGTTCGATTGATCCAATTCATCTGAGTGATGCTTTACTTGAACTCGTAGGCCAAAGTGATCGGTTTTGCCCTTACCTGCATTTATCACTCCAAAGTGGCAACACGATCATCTTGAAGCGAATGAAACGTCGCTATACGAGTGAATGGGTAGATGAGCGGGTCGCGATCGCGCGGCGCCTCATGCCTGATTTAGTGTTGGGCGCTGACGTGATGGTGGGTTTTCCGACAGAAACTGAAGAACAGTTCGCCGACACATTGCGGGCAATAGAAACTCTGGAGATTTGTTATCCCCATGTTTTTCCGTATTCGATACGTGGTGGGACGCCGGCGTCCCGCATTCCCCGACAGGTAGACCCCACGAGTCGAAAACGACGGGGCGCGTTGGCCCGAGCGCTGGGGCAGAGGGTTCGAGAAAGGGTATTTGCACGCCATTTGAACTCAATTACCAGTGTCTTGGTCGAGCGATCGGGCGGTCGAGATCGCTACAACGCTCGCCTGACAAATTATCTGCCCGTGCGCGTCGAAGTCGGAGAACGTATGGTTGGACAACGCTTGCCGGTACGTATTGTTGGCATAAAACCGGACTACCTGATTGGTGAACCTTTTCCCGGGGGGGAGACTATGACTTTGGACAAGGTGGCCACATGATGTGTTCGTGTCTGTTTGTTATTAACTTTTATCTTCGGAGTATTTAAGTATGGCTGTAGAGCGCACGTTTTCGATCGTCAAACCTGATGCGGTGGCAAACAATGTTATTGGTAAGATATACGAACGGTTTGAGTCTGTCGGTCTTCGCATCATCGGTTGCAAGATGTTGCGATTGACGAGGGGGCAGGCTGAAGCATTTTATGTGGTCCACCGGGAACGCCCATTTTATCAGGAACTGGTTGACTATATGGTGTCGGGACCTGTTGTGGTGCAGGTGCTGGAAGGGGAGGATGCGGTCGCTATGAATCGAAAAGTAATGGGGGCAACAAACCCGACAGATGCAGCGCCAGGAACAATTCGTGCTGACTTTGCTCAATCGGTTCAGGCCAACGCTGTTCACGGATCGGACGCCAAGGAAACTGCTGCTCAAGAAATTGCATTCTTTTTTTCGGCTGACGAGATATGTGATCGTAGTGATTGAGAAATCGATGCCTTCTCCTCTCATTAATCTCGTTGGTTTGGACCGGACTGCAATGCAGGACTATTTCACCAGCATCGGTGAGAAGACCTTTAGGGCAGATCAGATTCTGCAATGGATTTATCACCATCGCGTAACGCGTTTCAAGGATATGACCAACCTCAGCAAAATACTGAGGGAGTCGTTGGACGAGACAGCGGTGCTTCAGTTTCCTGAGGTTGCGACCGAACAGGGTTCATCAGATGGCACCATTAAATGGAAATTCAGTTTGTCAGATGGGAATCAGGTTGAGACGGTATTTATCCCGGAGTCTGAAAGGGGTACGTTGTGTGTTTCATCGCAGGCAGGCTGTGCGCTCAATTGCAAGTTTTGCGCGACAGCACAACAAGGGTTCAGTCGAAATTTATCGACCAGTGAGATTATCGGACAGGTGTGGTTGGCTCGACAGATTCTCCAGGAGAAGGGCCTTGGCGTGCGGCCGGTGACCAATATTGTCCTGATGGGAATGGGCGAGCCCTTGTTGAATTATGATGCCGTGGTACCTGCGTTACGACTCATGTTGGATGACCGTTCGTTTGGATTGTCGCGACGGCGGGTGACGTTAAGTACGGCGGGGGTGGTGCCAGCTATTGATCGCCTGCGATCAGATTGTCCAGTCAGTTTGGCGGTTTCATTACACGCACCCGATGATGAACTGCGGACGCGTCTTGTCCCACTGAATAAAAAATATCCGATTGCCATGTTAATGGACGCCTGTCGTCGTTATATTGATGATGATCCACGGCGCCGAATAACTTTCGAATATACGATGTTGGATGGAGTGAATGATTCACGCGATCAGGCGGTCAAGTTAGCACGGTTATTAGGTGATATGCCTGCCAAAGTGAACCTGATCCCTTATAACCATGTGGAAGGACTGCCGTTTCGGTGTTCTCACGGCGAGCAGATTGCGACATTCCAGGATGTTTTAGTGACCGCTGGCATCCTGTGTATGACGCGAAAGACTCGCGGTTCCGATATCAGTGCGGCTTGCGGCCAATTGGTCGGCAACGTGATTGATCGTGTCAGGCGAAGTGCGCGCCAGTCGCGTGATCCTGGTAACGGTGTTTCTTGATGAGAGCGTGGCTTGCACTGGTGGCCTGTGTTGCTCTCACAACGGGATGTGTGAGCGTTAATCCGCCCGCAAACAAATGGACTGTTGATTCCCGGGTCGATATACAGACTCGCCTAGGACTTAGTTACATGAAGCTTGGGCGCCTTGAGCCCGCACGCGTGGCGTTGGGGCGAGCGTTGTCGTTGGCGCCTAGTGACTCGAGGGCTAATCATGCAATGGCACTTCTTCAGTTACGTATCAGTGATCGAATCGCGGCCGAACCGTACTTTGCCCAGGCAGTAGATGCGGACAATGATAATTTCTCAGCGCGTAACGACTTCGGTGGCTATCTATGCCAATCGGGTCGGATGAAGGAAGGATTAGCACAATTTGACAGTGCCTTGCGTAATCCTTACAACGATGCGTTATATATTTCGCAACTTGGCGCGGGAGCTTGCTACGTCCGGATCCTGGATTGGAAGGAGGCCGAACGCTTTTTCGCGCTCGCGCTGGTCGCTAGACCGAACCTCCCGTTGGCCCTTTACAAAATGGCGGAGGTCACTTTTGCCCAGGCCGATCACCTCAGGACTAGAGCTTACCTGCAACGATTTTTTGATACCGGCGCGAGTTCTGCTGCCGGTCTGTCACTTGCTGTGCGAAACGAACTCAAACTAAAAGCTACAGATTTAGTGCAACTGTACGCCAACCGTCTAAGGGCGAAGTTTCCAGAATCCAGTGAAGCAAGCAATATCGCGCGGTTGATGGTGAATGCCAATGACTGACCAACAGGTCCGCTCGAGCGCCACACCTGGGCACCTTTTACGGGCGGCCAGACGACGTTACGGTTGGAGTGTCGAGGATATTGCTGAAGAACTTAATTTGTTACCGCATGTGGTCGAAGGGTTAGAGAACGATGACTACAGTGTGGTTGCGGGACACACCTATGCGGTGGGATATATGCGAAATTACGCCCGTCTCGTTGGCGTAACGATCGATCAGGCCCTGTCTGCACACAGTGAGCTGAATGCCCCTCGACGATCGAGGCCCACGCCACGGACTAATGCGCCCAGTTTACTGTCGGCTATGCCAGTGCCGATGAGTTGGATTGTTTCGACGTTGGTTGCATTGGCTGTGGTGGTGGGTATCGGTGTTACGTATCTGAATAGGGCTGAACAAAGTGACAAAATGGTTCTGACGGGATCTATTGCAACGACCGGTTTGTTGGGCGAAGGGGCAGGTGACACGAAACAGTCGGCGGCGCCAACCCTAAAAGTTGGGGCAATGGATAACCAGTTAGCGACGGACATTTCTCAATCCGGTGCTGGGTTGAAAGGGACGGTCGAGGGTGCTGTCGGAGCCTCAGGTGATTCCACCATTGGCGGATTGGGGGTTGATGGACTCGTCATTGATACGGATTTGCCGGTGTTTGACCCTAGCGTGCGACTGTATCCCGTGGTGGACGACAAGCCGGCTAAAGTCCTCGGCACGCGAGACCTGGAGCTGTACTTTTTAGATGCTTCATGGATCGAGGTTCGAGATCGGGACGCGAAACAACTCATTGGAAAAAGAGTTGAGTCTGACGTCCTGGTCAAGTTGGTAGGAGATCCACCATTCAGTATTTTTATTGGCACGGCAACGTCGGTTCGGTTGCGTTACCGCTCGCAATATCTTCGACCGGAGCCGAAAGAGGGTCGCCAATTTGTTCGGCTGATTGTTGGAGAGTCACAGTCCTGAGTGTGTGCGAGGGTAGTAAACATACGCTACAAACAAGGTAGTCCAGATGTTAAAAAAAATTCAATCGGTTCGCGGGATGAACGACCTTCTTCCAGAGCAGGTCGCGCAATGGCAATGGGTAGAGGAAGCCATCCGTGATGTGACGGCCAGTTATGGGTACCGTGAGATTCGAACTCCCATTGTCGAGCGGAGTGAGTTATTTTATCGATCAATTGGCGAAGCAACGGATATCGTAGAGAAAGAGATGTATACCTTCGCTGACCGCAATGGCGATAGCCTCACTTTGCGACCTGAAGCGACTGCAAGTTGTGTGCGAGCGGCCATCCACAGTGGGTTAGTTCATAATCGTAGCGAACGATTATGGTATCTCGGGCCGATGTTTCGGCATGAGCGGCCGCAGAAGGGGCGGTATCGGCAATTCCATCAATTTGGTATTGAGGCGCAAGGTTGGCTCGGGCCAGATGCCGATGCTGAGGTGATTCTTCTAGGCGATCGATTGTGGAAACAATTGGAGCTTGAGGACGTTCAATTGGAAATCAATACGCTGGGTTCTGGTCGTTCCAGGGCGGATTACCGTGAGGCGTTACAGGCGTTTCTGATTGAGCATGAAAAAGATTTGGATGAAAACAGTCAGCGTCGTTTAGAGACCAACCCGTTACGAGTGCTCGACAGTAAAGATCCGCAGACACAGGCGATTTTGCAAAATGCCCCGGACCTAATGAGTTATCTCGCGCCAAAGGAAATCGATAACTTCCAACGACTGCTAGAACTCCTAGATGCGGGTGGAGTGAGCCCGAAAATCAATAACCGATTGGTTCGTGGCCTGGATTACTACACCGGGCCCGTTTTCGAGTGGGTGACTGATCGCCTAGGTGCGCAAAATGCAATATGCGCGGGCGGGCGATACGATGGCTTGTTTGCTGAACTTGGGGGCCGCGACGTTCCCGCCGCAGGCTTTGCCTGTGGCATGGAAAGATTACTGGAGTTAGTAGTACAGGGTAGCTTGGCTGGTAAGGTGGAGGCGGCCGATGTTTGGCTGGTACTTTTGGGGGCCGATGCCGAATGTGCGGGATTTACCCTAGCCGAATCATTGCGTGATCGAGGGCTGCGAGCAATCTGCAACTGCGGGGGCGGCAGCATTTCGCAGCAGTTGCGACGCGCAGACCGTAGCGAAGCACGGTTTGCGGCTGTGATCGGAGAGGAAGAACTTCGAGATTCGCATGTCACGATCAAGCCGCTGCGCGATGGCGGTAGTCAGGTTAGGATGGCGCGGGAAGGTGTCGCAGAATATCTGTTGTCTAATCGAGAAGCATGACTTTGTAGTGTATTACAGGACAGGAAGATTGAATGGCTGAAGAAAACGAAATTGGCGGATTGCATCTGGCGGTAGACGAAGAGTCCGAAAAGGCCCGCGAGTTGTGGAAAAAATACGGCGTTGGAATCGTGGCGGGTGTCGTGCTGGGTATCGGTGGCGTGGTGGGAGTACATGGCTGGCGCGATTATGTTGATGATCGAGGTGAAAGTGCGTCGACTCTTTATGAGACCATGGTAGCTGCGGTGCGGTCGAAAGACAGCGGTGCGCGTACTGCTGCTGAGAACTTGCTCGCTGATTATCCGAGTACCCCCTATGGTGTGGGCGCTGCACTGATGCTGGCCCGTCTGGAGTTGGAGGGGGGCAATGTGGGCGCCGCCAAAGCACAACTGAATTGGGTGCTGGAAAACACGACGGAAGCAAGTTTTCGTCACGCGGCGACCCTGCGGCTGGCACGCATTGCTTTGGACGAAGGAGACCACGACAGTGCCCGGATGTTGTTGGAACCAAGTGGCGACTCCTTCCAATCTATGTATGACGAGTTGCGCGGAGATATCCTGGCCCACAGTGGGGATCGGCGTGCAGCGCAAATTGCCTATGACGCTGCTTTAGTCGCGCTCACCGGACGCAGCGGGGTCCGTGATTTATTGCAGGTTAAGCGTGATCGTATTGCAACGGATTAAGTGTCTGGCGATGCGGGGGCGTGGGTTAATCGTCGTGTTCGGACTTCTCCTGGTGGGTTGTTCTACTCCGTCAGTACATTTCATGCGCGAGGGTGTTGAAGCGGCGAGTCTGAGTCGGATTGACCAAGAGTGGATTTTGCAAAGGTTGTGGCGCGGGGATGTGGGTGGTGGTTATCGGGAAGCCGATTCTATTTTGCATGTCTCGGTCGATGGCGAAACCATCTATGTTGCACATCCTTCAGGAGTCGTGGCGGCGTGGGTTGGTGAAACTGGCAAAGAGCTTTGGCGCCGGCAATTGTCGGGTCGAATCATGGCTGGCACGGGAGTAGGTTCAAAACACGTAGTCGTGGTCGATGACGAGGGTGTTGTCCGCGCGATGCGTACCGTTGATGGTGTCGATGAGTGGCGGCAAAACGCGGGTGCGCAGGTATTGGCACGCCCGGTAGTTTCTGGGACGGTTGTGCTGTTGCGTACCGGCGGGGGGCAGATGTTGGCAATCGAGACTGTCGACGGATCGGTTCGATGGCGTAACCGACACCGAGTGCCGGAGTTAACGCTGCGTGGGGTTTCTGAGCCGCTGGTGCACGGCGGTCGTGCTTTGGCGGGATTGGCCAATGGGCGATTATCGTCGATTGATCTCGTTACCGGGCAGACGATTTGGAAGGTAGCAGTAGATCGGGCACGAGGCAGTAATGAAATTACGCGCTTGATTGATCTGGATTCACGCCCGGCCATCGTTGGTAATGTGCTCTTCGCCGGCGCCTATCAGGGGCGCATGGTGGCTCTGGATGTTGCGACCGGGGAGAGTCGATGGTCGCGCAAGGTTTCTGTGCTACGAGATCTTGGTGCGGATGATAGTGGTATCTACGCGGTGACATCAAAAAGCGAAGTGGTCGGTTTGCGGTTGAACGATGGAGCTGAGTTGTGGCGCCAGTCAGCTCTTCGGGGGAGGGGATTAACTGCGCCGAGCGTATTGCCTGGCGCCATAGCGGTGGGCGACTACAAGGGTTATTTACACCTGCTTGATTCTGTAGATGGTCGATTTCTTGGGCGTATCAGACTCGATACGGAGGCGATCATTTCAATTACATCGGCTAAGCCTGATCGTTTATACGTTGCTTCTGAAAGTGGGCGCGTTACAGCTGTGCGTGTGGCCAGTGCCGAGCCGGGATAACACGAGTACCCTGGGTTAAGTAAGTAGGTTCGGAATATGTCAGCGGAAGGGCCCGGAAAATTACCGGTTGTGGCGATCATCGGGCGACCCAATGTGGGCAAATCAACGCTCTTCAATCGGTTAACTCATTCACGCCGTGCGCTCGTTCATGACCAGCCTGGTGTAACCAGAGATCGACTGTATGGACTCGCGTATGCGAATGCCAGGCAGTTTCTGATGATTGATACGGGTGGTTTGAGCGATAGTGCAGAGACAATTGAGCAAGCCGTTCGCCTGCAGGTTGAGGCGGCGTTGTTAGAGGCCGATGTTGTGCTGTGGATTCTCGATGCAAAGGATGGACTGACCGCTGTGGATATAGAGCAGGCCAGGGAGTTGCGTTTGACTGAGCAGCCGGTGTTTCTGGTGATCAATAAAGCCGAGGGCCTGGATCGCGACGTCGCCCGACTTGATTTTCATGAGTTAGGGATGGGATCACCGGTGGTCATTTCTGCCAGAACGGGCGCGGGCATTGATAGTCTGTGGGAGGTCATCCTCGGCTCTGTCCCTGTGGTGCCGTGGGTAGCCGACAGGGACTCGGTGGTACGGATTGCATTTGCGGGTCGACCAAACGTTGGAAAATCTACGTTGGTGAACGCCTGTGTGGGTGATGATCGGGTTGTTGTAGCAGACGAACCCGGAACGACACGCGATAGTGTGGCGGTGCCGATGGTCTTTCGTGCTCAGTCTTTGGTGTTGATTGATACGGCCGGAGTCAGGCGCAAAGCTAAGGTCCGTGAGTCATTGGAGAAATTCTCAGTGGCCAAGACCCTTCAGGCCGTGGCGGAGGCGGATGCCGCGGTGTTAGTCATTGATGCTTGCGAAGGCTTAACGGAGCAGGATGCGACTATTGCTGGATTGATTTGTGAACAAGGCAGAGCCATGAGTCTGGTCATTAATAAGATGGATTCGCCGAATGCAGGCCGACGCAGCGACCTCGAACGGCAAATTGCCCGCGTCCTGCCATTTCTTCCACCCCATCGAACACGTTTTATTTCCGCTCAACGGCGCCGGGGAGTTAAGCGTGTGTTGGGCGATGCTTTGGAAGCTGTCGAATCGGCTGGACGGTCCTTATCAACTGCTAAGATCAACAAAACCCTCAATGAGGCGATGGAGCGGCACGCACCGCCACGTCACGGTGGTCGATTGGTTCGGATCAAGTATGGTCACCAAGGGGGTAAAAACCCCCCGATGTTGGTGCTTCACGGTAATTTGCTGGAGCATTTGTCCGTTAGTTACCGTCGTTATCTGTCAAACTTTTTTATCAAATCGTTCGCTTTGGTCGGCACTCCGCTTCGAATCGAGGTTCGAGTAGCTAATAACCCCTATCGGTCCTGATAAGGCGCTTACGTGCGGCATTATTCAGTCGATGAGTCGGGCGTGCCGGTCGACTGAAGTTCAGTTACGGTGGCTTCAAACCAGCCGCGACTAATCTCGGTCTGCACGCGCACCCCCCGATGAAGTTGTGATGCGTCGGTCACCACGGTGCCGGTGACGGGGTCACGAACGATCGCGTAGCCGCGAGCGACAGTTTCCCGAGGGCTAAGCGTCGTTAATTGATTTGCAAGCGATTGGAGGTGATTGCGATGCTTCTGGGTCAGTTGGATTCCGAGGTAGCGAAGTTGTCGATTGAGTGCATTACATTTGATTTGCGTGTGTTCTATACCGATTAGCGGCGAACAGGTCTCGAGTCGATGTATGGTGGAAAATAAGGAGAACTTGAGGCTGCGTTGGTGCGTGACGATGGCCGCAGACAAGCGTGAGTGCAGGGTGTCAAGCCGCTGTGTGTGTTGTTTAATAACCAACGAAGGGTGACGTACTCTGGCGGACAGTGAATCGTGTCGTTGTGCGCAATATTCAAGAGAACGCAATCCGGATCGGTAAATCCGTTGACGGATTGCTATTAATAGTTGGGCTAATTGCTCACCGTTCGGCGCTGCGGCCGCAGCAGCTGCTGTGGGAGTGGCGGCATATTGGTCGGCGGCGAGATCAGACAGCGTCAGGTCGGTTTGGTGGCCGATTCCGGTAATGGTTGGGAGTCGGCACTGGCGAATTGCTCGAACCACTGACTCATCATTAAACGCCCACAGATCTTCAAGTGTTCCGCCGCCACGTCCCATGACGATTACGTCACAGTGATCATCGCGTTGCACGAGCCGCAAGGCTTTGACGAGACTAGCTGGAGCGGTACTGCCTTGCACGATGGCGGGGTAAAGACGGAGCCCCGCCACAGGATACTGGTGATGGAGAGTAGTCAGCATGTCTCTTAAGGCGGCCCCGGTCTCGGAAGGCACTAACGCGATGTTAGCGGGGTATTTGGGGATGGGTTTTTTTAGTTTCGGATCGAAGAGTCCTTCGCCATCGAGTTGGCGTTTGAGTGCTTCGAAGCGTCGCCGCAATTCTCCTTCGCCAGCAGTCTCGATCTGGTTGATGATTAGTTGGAAGTCGCCGCGACTTTCGTATAGCGAGACCTGAGCATGAACAAACACCGCTAACCCGTTTTGCAAGTTTAGGCGATTGCGTAGGAGGCGGTTTTTAAAAAATGCGCATCGCACCTGCGCGTTAGCGTCTTTGAGACTGAAATAGGCGTGGCCCGAGGCGGGTGTGGCCAGGTTGGAAATCTCGCCTTCGAGCCAGACTTCGGAATAATGACTTTCGAGTAGGTTCCGTACTTCCCGAGAGAAAGCAGAGACGGAATAAATGGTCCGACTCATTCGAGGGTTGGTTGGGCGATTAACGCTGGGTTTTCAACAAAACCCGGATTCCGGTTTTGTTGTCGCTCCTGCCACGCGAACACTCGATAGTCGTTAGTAGGTAGGTTGCGCGTTCGCTTGGGATTTGGCCTGCGCTAGCCCCATATCAGCCGCCCAGGCAACCTTGATTGCGATTCGACACGCTTCATCGCTCTCTCCGGCCTTGAGCTTCTTTTTGGCCACTTTAAGCAGCTTACTAATGGGTTGGGAAGCGGAGCCGGTGCTTTTGTCGATCAAACGCCATTCACCGCCGGCTTTCTTTGCTGTCGAAACCGCTTTAGTGGCTGTATCGATACTTGCGGTCGCATCGCAGGTTGTGGCCTGAGCCTGTCCCATGGTCAGAGCAAGTACGGCGCACGGTAACATCAGTGTTAGTCTGGTTCCACGGGTTCTATTCATTGTTTAGATCTCGATCCTGCGTTTTTACTACAGTAATGATACTGATAACCGTGGAACGAAGATTATCGAATTAGTTTACCGGGGTAAAGCCTGATCCTATAATCCTGCAATGGAACGGTTTGAAATGGCACTGACCTTCGATGATGTCCTGCTCAAACCAGGCTACTCCGAAGTCCTACCGCGTGACGTCAGTCTCTCCTCGTGGTTTTCTCGTTCTATCTCCTTGAATATCCCATTGGTTTCCGCTGCGATGGATAGCGTGACAGAGTCGTCCACTGCTATTTGCTTGGCTCAACTTGGCGGATTGGGGGTCATCCATCGAAATCTGTCTCCCGCGTTGCAAGCGGCTGAAGTGTTGCGAGTAAAAAAGTTTGAGAGCGGGGTCATTAGCGACCCAATCTGCGCGACAGAAACGGCGACCGTGCGCGAGGTTCTTGAGTTAACAAGGCGGGAGAAAATCTCTGGCGTTCCTGTGTTAAACGGTGACGGTAAGCTGTGCGGGATTGTTACCCGCCGGGATCTTAGGTTTGAAACGGGCTATGACAAGCGCTTGTCTGAGGTAATGACGCCGCGCGATCGGCTCGTTACCGTGCGAGCGGGTGCGTCGAGGGAGGAGATTAAGACTTTGTTTCACCGGCATCGCATAGAGAAATTGCCAGTAGTTGATCAGGAGTTTTACCTGAAAGGCTTGGTGACCGTTAAAGATTTAGAGAAGGAGAGCGAGTATCCCCAAGCAAGCAAAGATGAGTTGGGTCGTCTGCGGGTAGCCGCTGCGGTCGGTACGGGTGTTGACACTGAAGCGCGTGTAGAACACCTGGTCGAAGCGGGAGTTGATGCTGTTGTGGTCGATACGGCGCATGGTCATTCCAAGGCCGTGATTGACATGGTGCGTGTGCTGAAACAACGCCACACCACGATTGATCTAGTGGCGGGAAATATCGCCACAGCCGCTGCCGCCGATGCATTGCTAAACGTGGGTGTCGACGCGGTTAAGGTGGGCATTGGCCCGGGTTCCATCTGTACGACGCGGGTGGTCGCTGGTGTGGGTGTGCCACAGATCACCGCGGTGCGTGACGTTGCAACCGTGACTCGGGCTGCGGGTGTGCCGCTGATTGCTGATGGGGGTGTGCGTTTTTCTGGTGACATTGCCAAAGCGATTGCTGCGGGTGCCTGGTCTATTATGGTGGGAGGCCTGTTGGCGGGGACGGATGAGGCACCCGGGGAGATCGAGATTTACGAAGGCCGTTCATACAAGAGTTACCGCGGAATGGGGTCGTTGGGCGCCATGCAAAGCGGTTCGCGCGATCGCTATTTCCAAGATCAGGAGACGGATGCGGCAAAACTGGTGCCAGAGGGAATCGAAGGTCGGGTACCGTACAAAGGGGCAATGCCAAAGATTCTGCACCAGTTGATGGGTGGCTTACGGGCAAGCATGGGATACACGGGTTGTGCTGACCTCCCCACGATGCGGACATCCTGCGAATTTGTTCAGATTACACAATCCGGTATTCGCGAGAGCCACGTGCATGATGTTTCAGTGGTCAAGGAAGCGCCCAATTACCAACGCGGTGGTTAGGATTTACTCGTTAAATCGTGGGGGCGTTTGGCCATGAGTCCCGCGATGCCACCGGATCGGGATCGTATTCTGATACTCGATTATGGCTCCCAATACACGCAGTTGATTGCGAGGTCGATTCGAGAACTGGGGGTTTATTGCGAAATTGTCGCCCCTGAAATTGACACGGATGACATCAAGACCTTCGCGCCCAACGGAGTGGTTCTTTCTGGTGGGCCCGCCAGCGTCAACGATGAGGACACGCCTCCCATTCCAATAGAGATTTTGGATGGGGGCTACCCCGTACTGGGTGTTTGTTATGGGATGCAGGCGCTCGCGTTGCATCTTGGTGGCGGTGTGGAAACGGCTGAAGAACGCGAGTACGGGCCGGCTAGGTTGACGCTTTCGAGCCAGAGTGTGTTGTTGGATGGATTGGAAGAAATAACGAATGGCGTTGATGACCCACTCCAGGTATGGATGAGTCACGGTGATCGAGTGTCCGAGTTGCCACCGGGGTTTGTCACTATCGCGACGAGTCCGAATGCGCCCCATGCCGCCATTGCGCACCCGGAGCGCCGCATTTTCGGATTACAGTTTCATCCGGAGGTCACTCATTCAGTTAACGGTCGCGAGATATGGCGTCGATTCCTTTTTGAAATATGTTTGTGCCAATCTCACTGGAATGCGAGCAATATCGTTGACCAAATGGTCGAGAATATTCGCGGGAAAGTAGGCAATGATCGGGTCCTGCTTGGCTTGTCGGGTGGCGTAGATTCAGCAGTAGTGGCCGCGTTACTCCACCGAGCCATTGGTGAGCAACTGATCTGTGTTTTCGTTGACAATGGACTGCTTCGAAAAGATGAACAGAAAGATGTGCGGGCCATGTTCGCCGATCATCTCGGCGTTAACGTCCTGGCGATCAATGCGCAAGACCAGTTCCTCGGTGCGTTAAGCGGGGTGAGCGATCCAGAAGAGAAGAGAAGAATTATCGGGCGTGTGTTTATCGATGTGTTTCAGGAAGCCGCGGGTAATGTGGGCAGGGTAGATTGGCTTGCCCAAGGAACGATCTATCCGGATGTGATCGAGTCGGCTGGTATAGCCAGCGGGAAGGCGAAGGTGATCAAGTCGCACCATAATGTAGGTGGACTGCCTGAGCATTTGGATCTTAATCTGCTGGAGCCCATACGAAATCTATTCAAGGACGAAGTTCGTCAGATTGGTCTCGAGTTGGGTCTGGCCCGTTCGGTCGTATTTCGCCATCCGTTTCCAGGGCCAGGATTGGGTGTTCGAGTGTTGGGCGAGGTGCGACGGGAGTATATTGAGATTGTTCGTGAGGCGGATGCCATATTTTTAGAGGAGCTGAGAAAAGCGCAGCTTTATGACTCAGTTAGTCAAGCCTTTGCTGTGTTTCTCCCGGTCAAGTCTGTCGGCGTGGTCGGCGACAACCGGGCTTATGAGTACGTTATTGCCCTGCGGGCAGTCGAAACCGTTGATTTCATGACTGCGGATTGGAAGCGCCTCCCGGCCGAACTACTGACTACGGTCGCGAGCCGTATTATCAATGAGGTGCGCGGTGTTAGCCGGGTTACCTATGATATTTCGGCTAAACCACCGGCAACGATTGAGTGGGAATAATTATGCTAACGTAGGCTATTGATAATAAAAATACTGTTTTCAACACACTTTCAAAAACATAATTCTGTCTCCAAGCGACATTGTTTGCGCTCGAGGACGTTGGAGAGTTGTTATATGACGATTAGTACTGTGAATCTCTATGTATCAGGGGCATTGCATCTATCGACCCTAGCCTTATTCAACTGAAGCGGTAATATTCGACAATATAGATCTTTGCACCTTGAATGAAACCCAAACGAATTCTCCGATGAAATACCAGACTCCCAGTACTAGCAAAGAGGCCGCTGGCCTCATGGACAGTGAACCTGGCCAGGCGTTTGTGCTCGCAGGCGGCACCGACTTGATGGTCCGGATGAAAGGTCGGTTTGTCCAACCGGACCTGTTGGTTGACATCAAACATATCTCAGCCATGCAGTCGATCAGAAAATCAGCGACAGGCTTTCGAATTGGCGCTGCGGTCTCTGCTGCTGAAATGGGTGAAAACACTTCACTGAAAAAGACTTGGCCCGGAGTCGTGGAATCTGCCAACCTGATAGGGTCTGATCAGATTCAGAACCGATGCACCATTGTCGGCAATCTGTGTAACGCCTCTCCCGCAGCGGATGCTGTACCGGCGCTGATAGCAGCAGGTGCGAAGGTCAATGTGGTCGGGGCGCAACGCAGACGGACGGTTGCGGTGGAGAGAATCATAACTGGCCCGGGCACGACCTCGTTGCGTAAAGGCGAGGTGGTCGAGGCGATCACCCTGCCGAAACGCCCGCCCAGGTCGGGTGATGCCTATCTACGTTTTATACCGCGTTCGGAGATGGATATTGCCGTGGTTGGCGCAGGTGTCAGCCTGACACTGGACAAGAACTTATTCATCAAGAGTGCACGCGTTGCCCTAGGCGCTGTTGCTCCCACACCTTTACTAGTGCCCGCTGCCGCGCGGGCTATCGTTGGTACGAAACTGAACAAGGCCGCACTGAATCAACTGGCACAGGCCTGTTGTGCCGTTTGCGATCCGATCGACGACAAACGCGGCACTATCGAGTTCAGAACCGAAGTCGCGGGAGTCCTCGCCCAGCGTGCGGCTAAGATTGCTTACAAGCGAGCAAGGGGTAGGTAATGGCAGGAACATTGGTATCAACTATGATCAATGGCGATTCGACCGAATTTGTCTGCCAGACGGGCGAGACGCTACTTGAAGTGCTACGTAATCGACTCGGCCTGACGGGTTCTAAAGAAGGATGTGGCACCGGGGACTGTGGTGCTTGTAGCGTTACGCTAGATGGTCGTTTAGTCTGTGCTTGCCTCATCTTAGGTGTGGAGGCCGAGGGCCGCGAAGTATGCACCGTGGAAGGTCTCGCAGACGGTGATGCGTTACATCCTTTGCAATCCAACTTTATTAAGCATGCAGCGCTGCAGTGCGGTATTTGCACGCCTGGCTTTTTGATAGCCAGTAAGGCCTTGCTGGATAGAAATCCGAACCCGACCGATGAGGAGATTCGATTTGCCTTGGCAGGGAATCTTTGTCGCTGCACGGGCTACGACAAGATCGTACGCGCTGTTAGGGCAACGGCAAATGAACTAAAAAAATAAACTCTCAGCCCGCACAAACAGATTAATGCGATCAGGACACTACCCAAACCAGTCTGCAGGAGATGCCTGAGATGGCAGATGACCCGAAATTTAAGAATCGAAAGTTTAAATCGGTAGGTACTCGTCCACCGCGCCCCGACGGTCTTGACAAAGTCACTGGTCGAGCAAAATACGGTGCAGACACATTTGCTCCGGGGCAGCTCGTGGGGCTGATTTTACGTTCCCCTCATGCCCACGCCGAAATTAAACGCATTGATACCACTAAAGCAGAGAGGCTAAAAGGTGTTAAGGCCGTCGTCACTAGCAAAGATTTCCCGGATATGACCAACGGAGATCGCGATCTTTACGATACGCTTGAGAATTGCCTGGCGCGCGGCAGAGCCCTTTATGATGGCCACGCCGTCGCAGCTGTTGCCGCTATCGATGAGCCAACCGCCAGGAAAGCGCTCAACGCGATCCGCGTGACTTACGCGGCTCTGCCGCATGTCACGGATGTTGACGAGGCAATGAAGCCGGATGCACCGATCGTACAACCACGCGTGTACACACGTGGAGTATCACCGAAACCGAAATCGCCATCGAACGTAGCGAGGGTCAGTGAATTTGGCCATGGCGATGTCGAAGCCGGCTTTAAAGCAGCTGACGTGGTGGTCGAGAAAAGTTACAAAACGGAGCAAACCCACCAGGGCTACATTGAGCCACACGCCTGCCTTGCTAGTGTTGGACCTGATGGCCATGGTGAACTTTGGGTAACCACCCAGGGGCATTTCGTTTATCGAAGCACGTGCGCGGCGTTGCTCGGTATGGATGTCGCCAAACTAAAGGTGACCTCTTCAGAAATCGGTGGAGGATTTGGTGGAAAAACCCACGTATGGATGGAACCCATTGCGCTGGCATTGTCTCGCAAAGCCAATCGCCCAGTAAAATTGGAAATGACTCGGGACGAAGTTTTTCGAGGTACTGGCCCGACCTCATCGACTTCCATAGATGTCAAGATCGGTGTCAAAAAGAACGGTACCATTACCGCTGCCAGCGCAGAATTGCGCTACCAGGACGGTGCGTTCCCAGGCACTTGGGCGATGCTAGGCGCGATGACAGCTTATGCCTGTTACGATCTGAAAAACGTAAAAACGGTGGGCTATGATGTTTTGGTTAACCGACCCAAGGTGGCGGCGTATCGAGCGCCGTCCGCACCGATGGCTGCATTCGCCGTGGAAAGCACGATCAATGAAGTCGCTGCTGAAATCGGAATGGATCCGATTGATTTTAGAATCAAGAACGCCGCTAAAGAAGGAACTAAGTCGTCCTATGGTCCGACTTATGGGCCTATTGGCATCGGCGCAACATTGGCCGCCGTTAAAAAACATCCGCACCTGCGGACCAAACTTGGAAAGAACCAAGGCCGAGGTATGGCCTGCGGCTTCTGGTTTAATTTTGGTGGTGAGACGTGTACGGATCTTAATATTGGGGTCGATGGTACGGTCACGCTGACTGTTGGCACAGTTGATGTAGGGGGGGCGCGCGCGTCACTGTCGTTGATCGCGGCTGAAGAACTCGGAATTCCGTATGAGCGCGTGAAGTGCAATATCGCCGATACCGGCTCGCTTGGACACAACCACATGACCGATGGCAGTCGGGGAACGTTTTCCTCGGGCATGTCGACTATTTTCGCCGCCCGTCATGCCATCGAAGAGTTATGCCAACGTGCGGCCGATACATGGGAAATATCCGTTAAGGATGTTGTCTGGAATGACGGTAAAGCGACCGCAACGGGAAAGAAACATAAGATGCATCAACCGCTGAGCTTAGGCGAATTAGCGGCCGGATCAGAGAACACAGGCGGACCCATTGCTGGTCACAGTCAAATTGTTGCCGATGGTGCAGGAGTTTCCTTTGCCAGCCACATCTGTGATATCGAGGTGGATCCAGAGACTAGCGCTACAAAAGTTATACGCTATACGGTTGTTCAGGATGCTGGTAAGGCAATCCATCCCGATTATGTTGAGGGCCAGTTCCAGGGTGGTGCTGCTCAAGGCATTGGCTGGGCGCTGAATGAGGAATATGTCTACGGTGACGATGGTCGTTTGCAGAACCCGGGGTTTCTCGATTACCGAATACCAGTCTGCTCTGATTTACCCTTTATAGACACAGAGATTCTTGAAATTCCGAACCCCAACCATCCGTACGGGATTCGAGGGGTCGGAGAGACGTCGATCGTGCCGCCACTCGCTGCCATTGGAAACGCGCTATCTGATGTTACGGGTGTTCGTATGACTCATGTGCCAATGTCACCACCGCGAATTCGAAAAGCCATCAAGGAAAAACAAACCTGAATTGCACTGACATGCTGAAAGTCTGCTTATCCGGTCCGCTGAAATCAGCGGCGGACGGCGCTGCTTCAGTTTTGATCAGTGCGGCGACCATCCGAGAGTTGTTGCGTGAATTGGTCAAGCAATATCCACAAATGCAGATTCATCTCGACAATGGGATCGCAGTATCCGTCAACGGCGAGATCTTCCGTGACAACTGGTCGAAAGAGATTCCAGAAGGTGCTGAGGTCTTTCTGTTGCCACGCATACAAGGCGGATAGAGCAAACGAGTTAGTCAATGTCGGCAAATATTTTTCAACCGGATAAGAATATGTTTCTTCGCACCGCGTTGTTGCCAGGAGTCGTGCTAACTAAAGAAACGCCCATCATTTCTGTTAGGTCAGGTGTTCGTTAACGCCCATTCCGCAAGGGTGTACTAGGACACGGCTTCAATGGGTTCTCCCTCAATGGGTTGGGAGAGTGAACCATCTGTTCCTGTAGGCACGGTCCCCAATAGCGTGACTCGGTAGAACTGCCGGTCAAAATCTGTTTGGTAAATATCACTGGGTGCGAGGTGCGCGGTTGCACGATTATCCCAGAAAGCAATGTCGCCTTTTCCCCATCTGAATCGAACGGTGAACTCAGGACGTACCGCATGCTCCCAGAGGAGTTCCAGAATTTGTTGGCTCTCACGGGCGCTCAAGCCAGTAATAGATTTTATATAACTCGGGCTACAGTAAAGTACGCGCTCGCCAGTTTCAGGATGAATCGTCACCAGAGGATGTTCGCTGACTAACAATCGCTCTTTTACACGTGCCTCGAACTCTTTAATACTCGCGCCGTCCGCGCTGGCTTTAACCTCGAATCGATGAACGGCGCGTAAGTTATCAAGCATCTCTCGAAAAGTCGGGGACAGGCGTGCGTAGGCTAGGGCAAGATTGGTCCACTGAGTGTCGCCACCATATGGGGGTACGACATCGCCGCGAAGAATGGATGCCGCCGGTGGGTTGATTGCGGCAGTAATGTCAGTGTGCCAACCTGACCAAGGTCGGCTTGCGGGTGGGGCAGTATTTAGGGTTGCCGTTCTGAATTTCCCGACCGAATAGATTTCAGGATAGGTCTCGTGGTGGCCGAAGACGACGTGACCCGGCGTTAAGTCGCCAAAATGCCGCGCGAACTGAACATGCTGGGCATGATCAAGATGCTGGTCTCGAAAGAAAACGACCTTCCATTTCAGAAGTGCCTCGCGGATACAACTGATTGTTTCCGTCGAAAGCGACTGAGTAAGATCAATATCTTCTATCTCCGCACCAATGTGTACAGACATCGGTCGAACATTAATTTTTGAATGCGTTTCTGGCATGCAATCAGTCTTAGATTCATCCTGGTTTGTCAGTGACTCACCCAATTGTGGTGGATTACCCGCGCGGTAGTGCTCATGGCAGCGCTCTGACAAGCATCTGATAATTGTCGTCGGTAAACGGCATGGAGCGGCCTGTTTCGACATCAAAAAGCTCACGTGAAACGGTGCTCAATCGTCCCAGGTAAATATGTAGCCCTAAACTTGGCATTGCATGTTCGGTATGCACCGCGTGTATGCCATCACTACCGATTGTCATCGTATCGCCGGGATTGAGGACCCGCCGTTTCGCAAGTTTTAGCTGGCCTGCTGTCAATTGTTTGTAGAGCAGATTTACCTCGGTTCCCTCATAGACGCCTAGAAATGCGTGGATCCGATGATTGTGGGGTGGTACCAGCTCATGGGGTGCGAAACGGACCGAGTAAATCGAGACCCCGTCATCTTCGTAAAGACATTCATCTGGCCCAATAAAAGACCCAGCCGCTCTAGCGATAGCCTTGGGGTCTGCGAATACCTGTGACATAAGCGTTTTAACCGCAGCTACAGGTCGGGCGTCAGCCGCCGCAGAGCGTGCGGATCGCACAAACCCGGTTAAAGAAAAAGACATGACAATCTCTTGGGACTCAGGCTACGATTACCAAGGCATCTTATAGCATCTTCCAATGACATGGGCGCCAGTAGGATAACAACGAACCACATTTGAATGATCGTTATGGTGGGGTTGAGAATGCTGGAGATGGAAATAACGCCAGAGCGTGTGCCAGGGCACCTAAAATACAGCCTTATCGAATAACCATCGCGGTTGACTTTGCCAATGATTCCAGTTGTGGATAAAGATGCAAATGTGGTTTCGGATGCCTATTGGATGGATGAGGCTTTGGCTCAGGCGAGGATGGCCTCGACAATAGAAGAGGTTCCGGTTGGTGCAATCGTCGTCAGCGCGGGCGAGATTATTTCGCGGGCTTGTAATCGTAATCGAATCGACAATGATCCATGCGCCCATGCCGAGATTCTGGCGTTGCGCCAGGCGGCACAACAGATCGGTAATTACCGATTAACTGATACCACTTTATTTGTCACGCTCGAGCCTTGTTTTATGTGCGCCGGGGCCATCATTCATGCACGGGTAAAGAGAGTGGTCTTTGCTGCCCATGATCAGAGGGCGGGCGCGGTGGGTTCTCTTGCCAACATTCTTCAAACGCCGATGCTGAATCATACCTGTGAGGTTACGGCGGGAATCCGAGAGCAGGAATCCGTCGCTTTGCTCCAGTCCTACTTCCAACAGCGAAGGACAGATAGCTCGCTTTAATCTAGGCAGTTTTCGCAATTTGCTCAATAGGAGCATCAACGGTTGGTTTGGTTTGTAACAATCGTCGGCGTTCGTCCCTTGGTGGCACACCAAAACAGTCGCGATAACATTTGCTGAAATGTGGGGCCGACACGAAGCCGCAAGAAAACGCGATATCGACGACTGTTTTTGAGCTGTTCAACAGCAATGCACGAGCGCGTCGGAGTCGGAGCTCGAGATAATATCGAGTCGGCACGCACTGCATGTGTTTCTGAAAAATTCGCTCCAGTTGGCGGCGTGATATGCCGACGTGCCCCGAGAGTTCGTCGAGGCTCATCGGTTCTTCAATATTGGCCTCCATCAGTTCAACCGCCTCCACCAGCTTCGGTTGATTGGCACCGAATTGGTGCCGCAATGGAATGCGTTGTCGATCGTGTTGCCCGCGAATTCGCTCACAGATAAATTGTTCCGATATCGCGTTAGCGAGTGGTACTCCATGTTCGCGGCCAATCAGGGTCAACATCATGTCCATCGGCGCGGTGCCCCCGCTGCACGTGAATCGGTCTCGATCTAACTCGAAGAGCTCAGAGGAGATGATGAGTTCAGGGAATTCATCCCGCATGTCACCAATATTTTCCCAGTGCACAGTGCATCGGTAACCATCGAGTATTCCGGCTCGAGCGAGGAGGTAACTGCCCGTGCAGATACCGCCAATGGGCACTTTCTTTCGACGAAGTTGGTGTAACTCCTGGGTCAGGGCATCGCTCCAGGACGAATCAAATCGTGTGCCGGCGCACACGAAAAGCGCATCCAGGTGCATAGGAGCGGCATCGATCTTTGAGGATGGCCCGACCGTGAGGCCATTGCTGGCCAATGCGGATTGTCCGTCCAGTGTGAAGACTGGGTGAGTGTATAGAAGCTGACCGCTGATCCGATTTGCCATTCGCAGTGGCTCAATGGCATTTGCGAAAGCGACCAGTGTGAAATCGGGTACCGGCAGAAAGCCATAGCGAATGACTTGCTGGTTGGTCCGGCGCCTGATGCCCGCGTGCGCGACCGGGGACAGTTCGACCGTTGACATGGTGGAGTCAATATAGCACACGAAATGTATCGTTTATGGGAATAAAGCACAGTGCGAATGTGTTGCCGTTTGACCGGTTAGTCGTGCTGCAATAGCGGTACCTAGGTACTGGCAGCAAAGCTTCTGATAACATCATGTGACCCGTCGCAAGTCGGTTGATGGTCGGCACGTTGATGGCGTGAATCACGCCCGCGCGGGAGTGTGAACGTAAACAAGGATTGATTCATGGGTGAACTAAGAGCGGTTTCCCTCAGTGACAAGTATTTGTTGGACACTGGGCAGGTCTTTCTGACCGGTATCCAGGCGTTGGTTCGACTGCCGATGATTCAGTCGAGGCGCGATCGCGCGGATGGTTTAAATACCGCGGGTTACATCAGTGGGTATCGAGGCTCGCCGTTGGGTGGCTTGGATCAGCAATTAGTGGCAGCGCAGTCGCATCTCGACAGACATGGTGTGGTATTCCAACCGGCCGTTAATGAAGATCTTGCAGCCACTGCCATTGGCGGGACCCAACAATCAGGTCTTAGTGGGGATGGTCGGTACGACGGAGTATTCGCGATGTGGTACGGGAAGGGGCCTGGTGTGGATCGTTCGGGTGATGCATTGCGACACGGGAATCTTGCAGGATCGGCACGCTATGGTGGCGTGCTGGTTCTGATGGGGGATGACCACGCATGCGAATCCTCGACCACTGCACACCAGAGTGAATATGCAATGGTCGACGCTATGATTCCGATCGTCAATCCGGCCGGTGTTCAGGATATTGTCGATTATGGTTTGTGGGGTTGGGCGTTGTCACGTTTCAGCGGTTGCTGGGTCGGAATGAAAAGCGTACATGACACCGTTGAAGCATCCGCCTCAGTGTCGGTTGAACCCCATCGGCTGAAGCTTACGATGCCGGACGATTTTCTGATGCCGGTAAGCGGGTTGAATATTCGTCGGCCCGATCCGTTTCTTGACCAAGAGCGTAGGCTGCATGAAGCCAAACTGGCCGCTGTCGCAGCATTCGCTCGCGCTAATCCGCTGGATCGCCGTGTGCTGGGCCAGAGCGGTGCGCGTGTTGGCATCGTGACCACTGGTAAATCTTATCTCGATGTTCGTCGGGCATTGATGGAGTTGGGTATCGACGAGAAAGAGTGTGAGCGACTGGGGCTGTCACTATATAAAGTCGGTATGCCCTGGCCGCTGGAGGTCACCGGCTTGAAGGCATTTACCGCGGGCCTTGAGGAGTTGATTGTCGTAGAAGAAAAGCGGGGACTGATCGAGGGTCAGATTAAAGCAATACTTTATGGGTCCCAGGCGGCACCAACGGTGGTAGGAAAGTGCAACGAAAAGGGTGAGGCCCTGTTCCCGTCGACTGGTCGACTGGAAGCGGCCCAGATTGCCCAAGCGATAGGCCAACGACTGCTGGGACGCGGGTCCGACACCGCACTGAGTCAACGAGTAGCGCGGTTAGACGAACTGCTGGCGACTCAGGATATAGAGCCTGCGGTGATGACCCGCACGCCGTATTTCTGCGCGGGTTGCCCGCATAATTCTTCAACGGTCGTTCCGGAAGGTAGTCGCGCTTTGTCGGGTATCGGCTGTCATTTTATGGCGCAATGGATGGACCGCAACACCGCTGGATTTACCCAGATGGGCGGAGAGGGCGCAAGTTGGCTTGGAGAAAGTCGTTTCAGCACAACCGAGCACGTTTTTCAGAATATTGGTGATGGCACCTATTTCCACTCAGGACTCCTGGCCATTCGGGCCTGTGTGGCTGGTGGCGTCAACATGACCTACAAGATTCTTTACAACGATGCGGTTGCGATGACTGGTGGGCAGCCGATGGACGGGCCATTGGACCCGGCATCGATTTCGCGCCAAATTCGTGCTGAAGGTGTGGGCCAGATTGTGGTGGTCACTGATCAGCCGGACAAATATCCCGCGTCCACCGAATGGGCGCCAGGTGTTACGGTGCATCACCGTCGAGAATTGATTGCTGTACAGGAATCCTTACGTGAAGTGAAAGGAGTCACTGCGCTGATTTATGATCAGACCTGTGCCGCTGAAAAACGCCGGCGTCGTCGTCGTGGCACGATGGAGGATCCTCCGCGGCGTTTGTTTATCAATGAGCGAGTGTGCGAGGGCTGCGGAGACTGTAGCGCCAAGTCTAATTGTGTTGGTGTTGTACCCAAAGCGACGCCACTCGGGCGTAAGCGAGAAATCGATCAGTCGGCCTGTAATAAGGATTACTCCTGCCTTGAGGGGTTTTGTCCGAGTTTCGTTTCAGTCGAAGGAGGCAGTCTTCGTAGTGGTTCTGCTAGTACAGTGCCAAGCGAACTTATCGGCCGTCCGGTGGTGGAACCCGACCGTCCGGTGATTGATGATAATTACAGCATTGTTTTGACCGGTGTGGGTGGTACCGGTGTGGTCACGGTGGGTGCGATCCTCGGTATGGCTGCCCATATGGCACGGTTGGGTTGCTCTGTACTTGATATGGCAGGGCTGGCACAGAAAGGGGGCGCGGTCACCAGTTACATCATTCTGGCAGAGTCACCCGAGGCGATTAATGCAACGCATGTTGCCGATGGCGGGGCGCATTTGATGGTGGGGTGTGATGTGGTCACCTCGGCTGCGGCGGGCACCTTGAGAAAATTGCGTCGTGGAACGACTACCGTCCTAAACACACATGAAATGATGACCGGTGATTTTGTGGCACAACCGGATATTGCTTTTCCCATGGATGAACTGGTGCAAACATTACAGAATCGCTGCGGGACGGAGAATGTTTATCGTGTTGCGGCTACCGCTATTGCAAGAGTTGTGTTTGGTGATTCCATTGCGGCAAATCTGTTTCTACTTGGATACGCCTATCAATTAGGGCGTTTGCCTATTCCTGCGACGGCGATCGAATCAGCGATTGAGCTCAATGGTCGCTCGGCGCAGATGAATTGTGATGCATTTCGACTGGGTCGGCAGGTGGCTGTCCGTCCCGAAGTGGTCGATGAGTTGCTGCACTCTCAGCAGGCGAGCGATAGTATGTCGGATCGCGACACAACTGACCCGACTTCAATTATTGAATACCGGCGCGCTTTCTTGGTTGATTATCAGGACGCGCCCTACGCTGATCGGTATATGGCTTTAGTCAACAAAGTGAGAGCGAAGGATCGTGCTCTGTCAGGTGAACGGAGGGCGTTGACGGTTGGGGTGGCACAAGCCTACTTTAAATTGTTGGCGCGAAAGGATGAGTATGAAGTTGCTCGATTGCATACAGATTCTCTTTTTCACGAGAAAGTGGCTGCTACCTTTGAGGGCAAGTACCGCCTTCGCTTCCACCTCGCTCCGCCTTTCCTGGCGAAAAAGGATCCAACCACGGGTTTGCCGATAAAGCGCGAGTTTGGTGCGTGGATACTGGTGTTATTTAAATGGTTGGCGGCAGCGCGCGGTTTACGCGATAGTGTATTTGACCCCTTTCGATTTTTTTCTGAAAGGCGTTTTGATCGTCAAATGATCAATGAATATGAGCAGTTAGTAGAACAGTTGATTGATATCGTAGGCGATCATAATTATGTCGATGTGGTGGAACTCGCCAGGTTACCGCTCCAGGTGCGAGGTTATGGCCATGTCAAACAGCGTGCAGCCAAGGCTATTGAGGCACGGCATGCAGACCTGATAGCTCGGGTCCATGCTCCGGCTGGCAAAGCGCGGGCAGTGGGTTGAGTCCGGTATTTAATTTAAAGGGTGCTGAGTGAAGTATGTCTCGAAGGTTGAGATAACGTGACGAATGCCTTCGTTGGTGACATCTAGATGGGTTACCAGGCGAACGGGGTTGTATTCGCCGCTGATGAGGATACCGTTGTCGCGAAGAAACGGACTGAGAGTAGTGGTGGCCGCTTTGGGTAGATTAATGAAGACCATGTTGGTCTGGACTGCTGACACATCGACTTCAATTTCATCGATGCTAGTTAGACCTTCGGCCAGTTGACTCGCTTTGTCGTGATCCTCAACGAGTCGGTCAATGTTGTTCTTCAACGCATAGACGCCGGCAGCGGCCAATATACCGGCTTGTCGCCAGCCGCCTCCCACGACCTTACGCCAGCGCTTCGCCGCGTCGATGAACTCACGGGACCCGCACAGTACCGTCCCCACGGGTGCACCAAGTCCTTTGGACAGGCAGGCTGAGACCGAGTTAAAGCAACGGCCGATTGTCTCGGGTGTCACGGATTGTTTGACCGCTGCATTAAAAACTCGCGCACCGTCGAGATGGGTGGCAAGGCCATGTTCCCGGGCGAGGAGAGTAGCCTGCTCGATGTAGTCAAGCGGGAGGGGACGGCCAAAAAACGTGTTTTCTAGACATAGGAGGCGAGTACGTGCGTAATGAAAATCATCAGGTTTGATGGCTTTGCGTATTGCTTCAAGGTTGATGGTTCCATCAGGTTGATTGGGTAGGGGTTGTGGTTGAATGCTGGCAAGCACCGCACCACCGCCACCTTCTTCAAGGTAACTGTGTGCCTGATTACCTGCGATGTATTCGTCCCCACGTTGGCAGTGCGTCAGCAGCGCAATCAAGTTGCTTTGAGTCCCGCTACCGACGAAAAGAGCGGCCTCGTGTCCAAGTTGTTCAGCGGCAGTCCGCTCCAATTCCAGAACGGTGGGATCCTCGCCGTAAACATCGTCACCGACCTCGGCCTCGAACATGGCCTGTCGCATACCCACACTTGGCTGTGTGATGGTGTCGCTTCGAAGATCAACTAATGAATTCATGCGGGGCGATAAGTGTTGTTTTCGTTAAATCTGAGTCAGGTGGGGTATTTTCTATTTTACGTACAATCGTGCTCGATGGCGGTGATCGTCAGGGTTGGGTGTCTGTATTAATGTCTGTCAAGGTTTGCTTAGCGCCGTTCTTACGTTATCGTTATTCACTGTGATTCTAACGTCTAATGAGGAGATGGTCTGGTGACGATCAAGATTAGTGAGCGTATCCCCGAAGTTACCATACAAGTGATGGGTGAGTCGGGCCCCGAAGGGGTAACGAGCGGAGACTTTTTTTCGGGGAAACGCGTGGTGTTGTTTGCTGTGCCGGGGGCTTTCACACCGACCTGCTCTGCCCGCCATTTGCCTGGCTTTATTGCGGCCGCCGATGACATGATGGCAAAAGGGGTCGACGTTATCGCCTGTTTGTCGGTTAACGATGCTTGGGTCATGGATGCCTGGGGAAAAGACCAGGGGGTCGGTAACAAGATCGTGATGCTGGCGGATGGTAGCGGTCACCTGACGCGGGCGCTCGGATTGGAGTTGGATAGGACGAGCGGTGGCATGGGAATGAGATCGCGACGTTACGCGATGGTAATAGACGATGGCCGAGTGTCGCAATTGAATGTCGAAGCCGACGGTAAGTTTGAAGTCAGTGATGCGGAGACGATGTTGGCTGTTCTCTAGCGATTTGGAATCGCAGAATTCCCAGATTCAGGGTTAGTCGCGCACGCCGCCTTGCGCTTTGCGTCGAGCCACATAGTCCGCCAGTTCGTCGCGGATGGCCGAGTCCATGGGGGGCTGGGTGTACTCTGCGAGAGCCCGTTTGTACAGAGCGTTGGCGTGTTCCACGGCGCTTGGGCTACCGGCTTCTTGCCATGACTCAAAATTCCGCCAGTCAGAAATCATCGGCTGGTAAAACGCGTTTTCAAAGCGTTCCTGCGTATGGGCCGTGCCAAAAAAATGACCACCGGGTCCGGCTTCTCTGATGGCATCGAGTGCGAGTGATTCGGTATCGGTTTGAATCGGCTCAAGATAAGCGGCAACCATCTGTAGCAGGTCAGCATCGAGGGCAACTTTCTCGTAGGAAGCGCTCAGGCCACCTTCCAGCCAGCCTGCGCCATGTTTAATCAAGTGCGCTTTACCGCTGATAGCCCCCCAGAGCGAGAAGACTGACTCGTATGACGCCTGGGCATCGACACTGTTAGCGGCATTAACATTGGATGAGCGGTAAGGAATGCGATAGCGTCGTGCCAGTTGTCCGGTGATCTGGGCAGCCTTTAGATACTCCGGCGTGCCAAAGGCTGGGGCGCCCGAACGCATATCTGCGTTTGACGTAAAGCCGCCATACATGACCGGACTTCCAGGTCTGACAATCTGGCAAAGCGCAATGCCGGCTAATGCTTCCGCATTTTGTTGTGCCAGCGAGCCTGCCACAGTGATGGGCGACATAGCGCCCGCCAGGGTAAATGGCGTGATCACTACGAGTTGATTGCGTTTGGCCATTTCGATGATACCCCACAGCATGGGTCGATCGTAACGCAGTGGAGAGTTGGCATTAATGACGGTGAGTAGACTGGGTTCTCGATCAAAGGTGGCGTGGTCGATTCCACGGGCAATTCGCGCCATCTCAATGCCATCTAGAATCCGTTCACGGCCAAGGGAATAGGCATTGATTGCTTTGTCTGTAAGCAACAACGTATCGGATAGGGCATCCAGGTGTCGAGTAGCTGGGGGTAGATCAACCGGTTCAACCGGGTAGCCGGCGATGATGTGGATAATGTTGAAAGCCTGCCCGAGTTTCAGCAGTTGACAAAAATCGTGTCGATTGCCGGTGCGGCGACCTTTATCGATGTCCGTTACATTCGGCGCGCTACCCACCAACCCGAACGTGACGTGATCTCCTCCCAGTCGAACATGATGTTCTGGGTTTCTCGCATGCAGTGTGATCTGTGATGGCGCTTGGGCCACCAAGGCTTCAATTAATTCCGGTTCGAAGGTCGCTCGCGCAGGTGTCCCGGTCACGTGGGCGCCGGCCTGGCGAAAGTACTCCGCTGCCTCGGGTAAGAGGATTTCAATGCCGATTTGTTCGAGGATACTTAACGATGCATGGTGAATGTCTTCGAGGGCATCCGAACTCAGGATTTCCGCCGGTGGATAGGGGTTACGGATGGATTGCCAGGGCGGTTGTCGAATGCCGGTGGGTAGTGCTCGGCGACGGGTATGGCGTCTTTTTTTGGGAATTGATTTTGTCGTCATTGGACCACGGGGTCACCGTTGCGGTGATTCAGCTAATCTAAGACAAGTGGATTTGTCAGTATTTGTTTAGGTTTAACCATGAACGACCGGCAGTTTGGTAGGTGGTCTGACGTTTGTCATAATGGAGGTGGTCTCCTCCATGGTGAGCCGGGGAGTCCTTAACCTGTTAAGTCCCTGGAGTGTGTTGATGAAACTGGTCACAGCCGTGATTAAACCGTTCAAACTGGATGATGTACGTGATGCCCTTGGCGAAATTGGAGTTCAAGGCATGACGGTCACAGAAGTCAAGGGTTTTGGTCGCCAGAAGGGCCATACCGAACTGTACCGAGGGGCAGAGTACGTTGTTGACTTCGTTCCTAAAGTCAAACTGGAAGTCGCCGTTTCGCTGGAAATGCTCGATCAGGTGGTGGAGGCCATCATAGAATCAGCGAGGACCGAAAAAATCGGAGATGGCAAGATTTTTGTAACAGACCTTGAGCAGGCTCATCGTATTCGAACCGGCGAAACAGGTAGCAGCGCCCTCTAGCGGCGCGGTGTATCGACTGACGAGGCACCCTGTGCGGGAGTATGGTCAGTAGTTTGACGCCGGCAGGGCGGTCCGCCGCTTAGCCATGAAATCGAGCAGTGCTTCATCAATCGCCGCATCGATTGGCGGTGCTTCATAGGCGGCCAGTTGAGCTTTCCATTGCTGATTGGCTCTTTGTGCGGCGTCTAGTTTTCCGTCCGCAGCCCACTGTTCAAAACTGTTGTTGTCTGCGATGGAGGAACGGTAGAAGGCCTCCTCGAAATTGGCTTGTGTGTGAGCACAGCCAAGAAAATGATTGCCTGGACCCACGTCACGTAAGGCATCGAGCGCCTGTCCATTGTCGGAGGTGTCGAGGCCGTTCGCAAAGGCGGCAATCATTCCCGCCTGATCTGCGTCGAGCACAAATTTTTCGTAGCCCATGGTCAGACCCCCCTCGAGCCACCCAGCGGCGTGCAGCATAAAATGCACGCCGGCCAACATTGAGGTTTGCAGTGTATTGGCAGACTCGAATGCCGCTTGGGCGTCCGGAACTTTTGAAGCGCATAGACCGCCACCGCTGCGAAATGGAACACCCAGACGTCGGGCGAGTGCGGCGGCGACATACATAACCTGTGAAGGTTCTGGTGTGCCAAATGTAGGCGCCCCTGACTGCATTGATATGGAACTACTAAAGGTTCCAAATATCACCGGGGCTCCCGGCCTTACCAGTTGCACAAAAGTCATGCCCGCAAGTGCTTCGGCAAAAATCTGGGTGCAGGTACCAATCACAGTGACCGGTGACATCGCACCGGCAAGGATAAATGGTGAGATAACGGTTGCTTGTCCGTTCTGTGCGTAGACCCGTGCGGCCCCCAACATAGTGGCGTCAAAGGTCATCGGAGAATTGGCGTTAATAAGGCTAGTGATGACGCAATGCTTATTCACGAATGCATCGCCGAACACCAACTTGGCCATGTCGACGGTGTCCTGGGCCCGCTCAGGCGAGGTGACTGAACCCATAAAGGGTTTGTCACTCCAGCGTAGATGACTGTAAATCATGTCTAGGTGCCGCTGGTTAACCGGGCGGTCGACTGGTTCACACAAGGTGCCGCCAGAGTGGTGTAGGTGGGGTGACAGATAGGCCAGTTTGGTAAATTGTTCGAAGTCGGTCAGGGTGGCATAACGCCGGCCTTTGTCCAGATCGTGGACGAATGGTGGCCCGTAAGCCGGTACCAGGACCATATGATCCCCCCCGATTTCGACATTGCGGGCGGGATTCCTCGCGTGTTGCGTAAATTGTCTCGGGGCGTTTGCTTGAATGATTTCGCGACACAGGCCCTTCGGAAAGCGAACCCGCTCCCCATCGATATCGGCGCCGGCGTCACGAAACAATTCCAGAGCCCCGGGATCGTCCTTGAAATCAATACCTATCTCTTCAAGGACGCGTTCCGCATTGGTTTCCACCAATACCAGTTGTTCCTCTCGGGCTATGTTGTAGATCGGGACTCGTCGGGAAATATAAGGCGCGCTGGGTCGAGTCGGCGCGGTCCGTTGGGAGCGCTTAGCGGCGCGCGCATTCCCGCGGCGGGGTTTCTTTGATTGAGTGCTCATCAGTACATGTTACCGGGGTAAAAGTATCCTGCACTGCCCCCATGGCGTCTGCCTGTTCCACGACTCTGATATAGCCGTTAGCGTCAGATTGACGAGGCCCGGGTTGATACGAGGCTTAGATTAACCCCGTTTACGGGGATTGATGTGTTATTCGTAGACCGTTTCGAGAGCAATCCCTAGAATACGCAGGGCCCGGACGCTTTGATCGGGTAAGAAACGGCTAAATTGTTCCGGCGTTTGGTATCCACTACCAAGCCGGTATCGGTAGAAGCGCATGAAAACATCTGCTCGGGTTGTGGTCATTGGCGGTGGGGTCGCGGGTGTTGCCACGCTATATCACCTTGCGAAAAAGGGGTGGACAGATGTGGTGCTGGTGGAACGGAAAGAGTTGACCTCAGGATCTACCTGGCATGCGGCTGGTTTGTTGCCATTGTTTAATATGAGTTATTCAGTTGGGCAGATTCACAAGTACTCAGTCGACTTCTATCAGCGTCTGGAAAAGGAGACTGGTCACTCGGTCGGTTTCCGGCAAGTTTCCAATATTCGTCTTGCGATGAGCCAAGATCGCCTGGATGAGTATCGCTATTACGCTGGGGTGGCTCGCACGATTGGGGTTGATGTTCGTCTCCTGTCGCCTGCTGAGGTGCAAGCCATCTGGCCGTTGTGCCAAACCGATGGATTGTTGGGTGCCATTCAGCATCCCGATGATGGATATATTCAACCGGCAGATTTGACACAGGCATTGGCGGCGGGTGCGCGTTCGTTGGGCGCCGAAATTTATCGACACAATGCGGTGACTGCCCTGGCAGAGTTGCCCGGTCGTGGTTGGTCGGTGACGACGGACGATGGTGTGATCGATTGCGAGCATGTGGTTTGCGCGAGCGGCAACTTTGCCCGCAAGACGGGCGAAATGGTGGGTCTTGATATCCCAGTGATTCCCGTCCAGCATCAGTATCTAGTGACCGAACCACATCCGGATATTATGGCTCGCAGAGCGAAGGGACTTCCGGAGATGGGTGTTCTTCGTGAGTCGGATTCATCGTGGTATCTGCGCGAGGAAAATGGTGGTTTGATACTGGGTCCGTATGAGCATGGTGCGCCGTGTTGTTACGTCGATGGCCCGGATGAGCATAGCGAATACGAGTTATTTGAAGCGGACCTTGACCGCCTCGAGCCGCATATCGAAGCCGCTATCGCCCGCGTTCCAGCTTTCGGTGAGGTGGGGATCAAGCAAATGTATAACGGAGCGATCTGTTACACCCCGGACGGAAATCCCATTATTGGACCGGCATGGGGGCTCAACAACTTCTGGCTTAACGAAGGCCACAGCTTTGGCATTACTGCTGCTGGGGGGGCCGGATGGCAGTTGGCGGAATGGATCATTGATGGAGAGCCCACCATTGACATGATGGGTGTGGATCCGCGCCGTTATGGTTCGCACGTCTCCCAGGGCTTTTTGCGCACTAAGAATGAAGAGGCTTACGCGAATGTTTTCACCACACATTATCCCGATGAAGAGCGAGCCGCCGCTCGACCACTAAGACGTTCTCCGTGTTATGAGCGAATGCGCGACAAAGGAGCGGTATTCGGAGTCATTTACGGCTGGGAACGACCCAACTGGTTTGCACCGCCAGGATACGGGTTGAGTGACGATGCGATTAATCGACCCGCCACGCTGCTGCACACTAATCATTCACCGGCGAATGACATGGGGTTGATTAAGGAGAAATGGAGTTTCCGCCGCAGTAACTATTTTGATTTCGTAGGTGAGGAATGTCTCCATGTGCATCATCAGGTCGGGCTGCTGGATATGTCGGCCTTTGCGAAGTTCGAGATTTCAGGCCCTGGCGCATCACGTTGGCTTGACGTCATGTTCGCGAATCGAATTCCCCATCAGGTGGGGAGAGTTGGTCTGTGCCACCTGCTGACTGAGAAAGGTGGAGTCCGTTCAGAATTTACAGTGCATCGTACGGGCTCGGAGCAGTTTTATCTGGTGTCGGCTGGAGCGATCGAACGACACGATTTCGACTATCTGCAGAAAATGAGACCACGAGATGGCACGGTAGATCTGCAAAAGGTCACGACTCAGCAGGGCGTGTTTGTGTTGGCCGGGCCACGTTCTCGCGAGTTGTTGCAGCGCATCACGCGAGTGGATCTATCGAACGCGGCTTTTCCCTGGCTAGTCGGTAAAGAGGCTGATTTAGGGGTGGCACATGGTCGGGTTTTGCGAGTTAATTTTGTCGGTGAATTGGGATACGAGCTTCATCATCCTATCGAAATGCAGAATTACCTGTTTGATCTTTTGTTTGAAGCGGGCGAGGATCTAGGATTGCGCCCGTTTGGTATTCGGGCAATGGATTCTTTGCGTCTGGAGAAGTCCTATCGATTGGTTCCGAGGGAATTGTCAATCGAGTACGCTGCGCTTGAATCTGGACTGCAGCGTTTCGTTAAGTTCGACAAACCTGACTTTATTGGAAAGGCAGGTTTGTCCAAGTGGCAGGAGAAGGGCTTTCGCTGGCAGTTTGTGACAGCCGAGATGCGCGGTGCCAAAGGGGTGGATGCTCGCGGCTCGGAGCCGATCTATCGGGCAGGTGAGTTGGTGGGTCGATCGACGTCAGGCGGATATGGTTGGCGGGTTGGTAAGTCGCTCGTGCTAGGTATGGTGGCGCCCGAGTGCGCCAGTGTTGGTACGGAAATGGACATTGAAGTGCTAGGCCAGCGTTACGCATTGGTGGTTATCGATGAATCACCGTTTGACCCAGATAACCGTCGCCTAAGGAGTTAGGGTGGCTACCCTTCGGGCAGCCAATTCTTTTCATATGAGATATAGGGAGTGCCACACCAGATGAAGATACTGGTACCAATAAAACGAGTGATCGACGCCAATATAAAGGTACGGGTTAAACCCGATCAATCGGGTGTTGAGTTGAATAACGTCAAGATGGCAATGAATCCATTTTGTGAAATCGCGGTCGAAGCAGCGCTGAGGTTGCGAGAAGCGGGAGCGGCGGAAGAAGTGATCGTGGTGTGCGCTGGGCCGGCCAATGGTAAAGAAACGCTGCGCACGGCCCTTGCCATGGGTGCTGATAGGGCCATACATATCGAAAGTGAAAATTCGCCGGAGCCTCTGGCGGTGGCTAAGCTGCTCAAGGCAGTGGTTGAGCGTGAGGAGCCTGGCCTGGTGATTTTAGGCAAGCAAGCAATCGACGGAGATAACAACCAGACCGGTCAAATGCTCTCGGCGCTTCTGAATTGGTCTTTGGGTACTTTCATCTCGGGTTTGTCGGTGGAGGATGGTGCTTTCCACGTCACGAGGGAAGTTGACGGTGGTCTTGAGAATCTAAAGCTGAGTGGTCCTGCTGTGGTGACGGTGGACCTGCGTCTGAATGAGCCGCGTTACGCGTCGTTACCTAATATTATGAAAGCGAAAAAGAAACCGTTGGAAGAGTTGACCGCGGATGCGCTTGACGTGGACATAACGCCCCGGCTGACGGTGTTAAAAGTAGAAGAGCCAGCGTCCCGCAGTGCCGGTATTCGAGTTCAGAGCGCTGCGGAGTTGGTGGACAAACTGAAGAATGAAGCGAAGGTAATCTAACCATGGCCATTTTAGTAATTGCAGAACATGATAATGACGCAGTTCAGGCTGCAACGCTTAATACCGTGACAGCGGCCCGTGAGTTGGGAGCTGAAATCGACGTCCTGGTGGCGGGGCATAACTGTTCACAGGTAGGAGATGGCGCTGCAAAAATTGAGGGCGTGACGCGAGTGTTGTTGGCCGATCATTCGGTGTTGGAGCATCAGCTGGCGGAATGCCTGGCGCCTGTGATTGCTGGTATTGCAACGGGATACACGCATCTGCTGGCACCCGCATCAACCTTTGGTAAAAATATGATGCCACGGGTGGCTGCGTTACTTGATGTCCAGCAGGTATCTGATATCAGCGCCATTGTTGCTGGGGATACATTTGTTCGGCCTATCTACGCCGGTAATGCGTTGGCAACCGTGTGTTCTGCTGATGCCATTAAGGTTGTTACGGTGCGGACGACCGCGTTTGACGCTGCTGCCGATGAAGGCGGTACGGCCTCCGTGGAGATGTTACCGGTAGCAGAAAGCCCGTCCGTATCGGAGTTTCTTGGTCAAGAATTAACCCGTTCGGAGCGACCCGAGTTAACTACTGCCGACATCATCGTATCTGGTGGTCGCGGTATGCAAAGTTCTGAAAATTTTGTGATGCTTGAGCGGCTGGCTGATCAGTTGGGTGCTGCGGTAGGCGCCTCGCGCGCGGCGGTTGATGCTGGCTATGTACCCAATGATTACCAAGTAGGTCAAACCGGCAAGGTGGTGGCGCCGGACCTTTACATTGCTATTGGTATTTCCGGCGCCATTCAGCATTTGGCCGGCATGAAAGACTCCAAGGTTATTGTTGCCATTAATAAAGATGAAGAAGCACCTATTTTCCAGATAGCAGATTACGGATGGGTTACCGATTTATTTACGGCGGTACCTGAACTGGAAGCGGCGCTGGCTGAGTAAGGTATCAACCGATCCCCCTCTTGATTTGTAGAGTAGTAGTGCCCGGTTTGCTGTAGTCTAGGCTTCAGCGTGTGTGGTGGCCGCGTCTTCGAGTTGAATGGAATCGTACCTACGCCCTTGTTTTGGCGCTACCGAGAATGATCGAGAACCATGTGCGAGTGGCTAAGAATCACCCACCCCGTTTCCCGACAGTGGCGCAGCGCCCGTGCGGGGCCTTTGGGCGGGTGCCGAATTTATGTGTTCGTTGGGTTGTCTATTGTGCCGGCGGACTGCTCGAACTCAAGGGATTCAATACCTGCTCCGCGTTTGATGATTTTGTCGGTTGAGATCCGTACTTTGCGAAATTCTTCGCCCATCTGGGAATAAGTACGTTCCAGGGAATTGATGCGATGATCGAGTCGCCCAACGTCTTCTAACATGCGCACTACTTCGTTTTGAATGATGTCTGCCTGCTCACGCATATGGACATCCCGAAAAATCGCGCGCATTGTATTCATGGTCGCCCATAGTGTGGACGGTGACACGATATAGACTCGAGATCGGTAGCTTTTTTGGACAATGGCTTCATGGTGACTATGGATTTCGGAGTAAATTGATTCTGACGGGACAAACATGAGTGCGTTTTCGGAGGTTTCACCGGTGATGATGTATTTCTGTGCAATGGCATCCAAGTGCGTGGCAATGTCGCCGGCGAATTGTCGGCGGCAGATTTTGCGGGCATCGGCGTCAGGTGCTTCGATGAGTCGGCGATAGCTTTCTAAGGGAAATTTGGAGTCAATGACGGTCGGTCCTGGCGGGTCAGGGAGTTTAAGCAGACAATCCGCCCGTTTCCCGTTGCTGAGTGTTGCCTGAAATTGATAAGCGCCGCTCGGAAGCGCATTAGAGACCAGTTCTTCTAGTTGAAATTCGCCAAAAGCGCCACGGGCTTGTTTGTTGTCTAGAATGCCCCGCAGGCCGGTGACCTGTTCTGACAGGTCGGCGATATTTTTTTGTGCTTCCCGTATGATCGCCAGACGTTCATTCAGTGTGCTCAGGGATCGGGACGTGTTTCTTTCCTGACTGGTGAGCATTTCGCGCAAAGTACGTTCTTGCGCAGTAAAGCGGTCGTTCAATATCTGTTGTGTGTCGCCAAGTAACGACGCGAGTTCTGGATTGTTTTCGTGTGGTCGGCGCCGAAGTAGCATGAAACCAAGGCCGGCCACTGCCACGATGGCCATAAAAAGGGCGAGAATCCCGATATCAATCATCAGCTACGGGCCGTGCCAGGCACATCATGTAGTTAGCGCGTGGTTCAGGCACCAGGTAAAAGGTTTGCCTGACCGGGTTGTAGTTAACGCCGGTGATATCGACGACGCGAAGGTTCGCTGCTCGTCCCCAGGCCGCCAGTTCCGCTGGCCGAATAAAGTTTTCATAGCGATGGGTTCCCTTGGGCAGCAGGCCTAACACATGCTCCGCTGCGACGATAGTTTTAAGCCAAGCCCCGAGTGAGCGATTGATGGTAGAGAAAATCACTTTGCCCCCCGGGCGCAGGAGTTCGGCGCAGGCTGTCACGACCGAAAGTGGATCGGGCACATGTTCAAGCAGTTCCATGCAGGTGACAAGATCAAACGCGGCGGTTTGCCGTTCTCTAAGTTGCTCTGCGGTAGTCTGTTCATATTCGAGGGTAACGCCAGCGTCCCGTGCGTGCAGTGCTGCCACCGAAATTTGCGCGTGACCTGCGTCAATGCCCAGTACCTGGCCCCCGGCTTTAGCCATCAACTCGCTCAGTAGGCCACCGCCGCAACCGACGTCGAGTACGCTTTGTCCGGAGAGTGTGGCGTGATGTTCGATGTAATCAAAGCGTAGCGGGTTCAACAAGTGCAGGGGCCTCGAAGTCCCTTCCGGATCCCACCAGCTGGCAGCGAGCTGTTCGAATTTGTCGAGCTCGGCGGCGTCAGTGTTGTGCATAGGGAAACTCAAGGTGAATAAGGCGGGTGCGGATACCCCGGATTCTATGGTGTCGCCGTTCATGACGCGAGATAAGGTTAAAACTCCGGTTTTGTTGTTGTGTCGCTTCCTCCAAAACCTTATAATTCGCCGCGTTGATGCGGGGTGGAGCAGTCTGGCAGCTCGTCGGGCTCATAACCCGAAGGTCGTAGGTTCAAATCCTACCCCCGCTACCAAGATCGATGGTAGATGTGCCTACGGCCCCGCAGTAGCGGGGTTTGCTGTTTTTGAAGTGAAGTGGACAGTCAGGATGATAGGGGGTGCGCGTGTTGGGTGATGCGGCAGGACTGAGACGTTTCATTGAACCAGAAGTCGAGGGCATGGGCTTTGAGTTGGTGATGGTTCATCTGATCACTGGGGGTGATCGGAGGTTGCAGGTTTTTATCGATGCCGTGGGCGGGATCACGCTCAGCGATTGCGAAGCGGTTAGCCGCCGTTTAAGTCCGTTGTTGGATGTAGAGGACGCGGTGCAGGGAGAATATTCGCTTGAAGTGTCATCGCCCGGGATCGATCGACCGCTGGTTAAACCGAAACATTTTCAAGATGTATTAGGGGAACGAGTCAAGATTCGAATGAAAGCGCAATACCATGGCCGACGCCTGTTCGATGGTTGTTTGACCGAGGTTCGTGACGACGCTGCGGTATTGGAAATAGACGGGAGTGACTGTGCTTTGCCATACGCTGGGATGGAACGCGCTAATTTGGTGGGCGCGACCCTCGCTGGGGCAAGTCTCTGACGCGCCTGTAGAAGAGGATGCAGACCAATGACAAACGATGAAATACTGATGACGGCTGAAGTGCTCTCCCGGGAGAAGGACTTGAGTAAGGCTGTCATATTTGAAGCGATCGAGGCGGCACTTGCGACTGCCACGAAAAAGCGTGAACGTGAAGACATCGAAGTGCGGGTGTCGATCGATCAGACCAATGGAGATTTCGAGGCTTTCCGGCAATGGGAGATCGTCGAGGATGACGAGATCCAGGAGAGCCCCGCGCGACAGATCACGCTCGCCGCCGCCCGCATCAGCTATCCTGAGAGTGAACACGAAGTAGGCGGCATGGTCGAGGATCCGATGGAAGTGTCGGTGTCATTCGGTCGCATCGAAGCGCAGGCGGCAAAGCAGGTGATTAATCAGAAGGTGCGCGAAGCCGAACGGGCGCGAGTTTATAGCGAGTTCAAAGACAGGACAGGCGAGATGGTTCAGGGTGTGGTCAAGCGAGTAAGTCATCGAGAAGCCGTCGTAGATATTGAGGGAGTCGAGGCGGCGTTACCTCGGTCTGCTTGGATCGACCGCGAACTAATGCGCAACGGTGATCGAATCAAGGCGATTCTGACCGAGGTGCGAGATGAGGCTCGTGGACCCCAATTGATGCTCGACCGGCGTTTGCCGGAACTGGTAATTAAGTTGTTTCAGTTAGAGGTTCCGGAAATCGGTCAGGGAATTATTGATCTGGTTGGCGCATCGAGAGACCCTGGATTTCGGGCAAAAATCGCAGTACGTTCGAATGACCCCAAAATTGATCCAGTCGGAGCGTGTGTTGGTATCCGCGGTGCCCGGGTTCAGAGTGTCTCCAACGCTATCAACCTGGAGCGTATCGACATTATCACCTGGTCGGAAAATCCGGCGGAGTTTGTCATTAAAGCGCTGCAACCCGCCGAGGTTGAATCGATCGTAATTGATGAGGATGCTCAATCGATGGATGTAGTGGTGGATGAGGCCCAATTGTCACAGGCGATTGGTCGCCAGGGGCAGAACGTACGGTTGGCCTCACAACTGACTGGTTGGGAACTGAATATCATGACTGATCAGGCGGCTGCGGAAAAATCCGAAGCCGAGTCGGAAGTCGCACGAGACAAGTTAATGGAGTTTTTAGATATTGATCATGACGTTGCTTTGGCATTGGTCGACGAGGGATTTACAACACTAGAAGAAGTTGCCTATGTGCCAGTGCAAGAGCTTCTGGAAGTGGAAGAGTTCGATGAGGAATTGGTTGAGGAATTACGACGGCGAGCTAAAGAAAATTTATTAATTAAGGAAATTTCCGAACGGCAAAAGATGACACCGGAAGATGACCTGATTGGGATGGATGGCATGGATGCAGAGACAGCACGTTACTTTGCATCAAAGGGGATCCGCTCGATGGAAGAGTTGGCCGAGTGTGCTACCGATGAATTGGTCGAGATGGTGGGTATCGATGAGGAGCGCGCCGCCGAGTTGATTATGACAGCGAGAGCCCCTTGGTTTGCAGAGAGTGAGGCCTGACTCGATTGGGACGGAGGAAATAAACATGGCAGAAGTGGCAGTAAAGCGATTTGCTGAACAGATCGGGATCGAAGATAGCCGATTATTGCAGCAGCTTGAAGCGGCTGGAATTCCTGACAAGTCTCTGGAAGACATGTTGAGTGACGAGGAAAAGGAAAGATTACTGGGTTATCTTAAAGGCGAAGCGAACGGTTCGAGCGGGGAGCCCAGGCAGCGAGTTACGCTTAAGCGCCGAACCACCAGTCAAGTGCGCCAGACCTCACGTACGGGTGGAGCTAGGACTGTCCATGTTGAGGTGAAAAAGCGGCGTACTCTCGTGCGCCGTGGCGAACTGCAGCGGCAAAAGGACGAAGCAGCGCGAGCAGAGCTAGAGAAAGAGGCGGCTGCGAACGCGAAGGTCGAGGCCGAAGCCCGTAATCTTGCGGAGGCTGCGGAAAACGCAGCCGCGGCCGAAGCGGCCGAAGCGGCTGCCGCGGCTGAAGCGTTGCGGCTTGCATCGGAGGTGGAAGCGTCAAAGTCAGCGGAGACGCTGGCCGCCGATGACGTCGTGGCGGATACGGCTGTTGAAGTGCTGCCAGCCACTCCCAGCGAGGCACCTGCATCGGACCGCGATGACAAACCGAAGCGTAAACGTGCAAAAGAACGGGTAGACAAGCGGGAGGAATTGCACGTCGTTGCCGGCAAACGGGGTCGACGCAAACCCAGGCCCGCCGTACGGCGAAAACTCACCTCAACCGCGGCGGGCCAACATGCGTTTGAGCGGCCGACCGCACCGGTTGTTCATGAGGTGTCCATACCCGAGACGATTTCGGTCGCTGACCTCGCATTGGCGATGTCGGTTAAAGCAGCCGAGGTGATCAAGGCCCTTATGGAGATGGGTTCTCTGGTAACGATCAACCAGGTACTTGATCAGGACACGGCGACGCTGGTTGTAGAGGAAATGGGTCACACCGCGCAGGCAGCGACTGGCGATGATCCCGAAGACTTTCTAGCTGAGCAGGAGGTCGAAGGGCTTGAGAGTGCACCGCGCGCTCCTGTGGTGACTATCATGGGGCATGTAGACCATGGGAAAACGTCGTTGCTCGATTATTTGCGCAACACCAAGGTGGCGGCCGGGGAGGCCGGTGGGATTACTCAACATATTGGTGCGTATCAAGTAGAAATCGGTGGTGGTCTGATCACTTTTCTCGACACACCAGGGCATGAGGCGTTCAGCGCTATGCGTTCGCGTGGGGCCGAAGTAACTGACCTCATCGTATTGGTGGTGGCGGCGGATGACGGCGTCAAGCCGCAGACCATTGAAGCGATCAATCACGCGCGCACCGCCAATGTCCCCATGATTGTTGCGATTAATAAGATGGATAAGCCGGAGGCCAACGCAGATCGGGTCAAGCAGGAATTAACCGCGCAGGCGGTGGTTCCGGAGGACTGGGGTGGTGATGTGTTGGTTAATGAAGTATCCGCCTTAAGCGGTGAGGGTGTGGATGCTTTGCTCGAAGCCATCCTGCTGCAGTCCGAAGTGCTTGACTTAAAGGCACCAACCCTCGGTGCGGCCATGGGCGTGGTGGTTGAAGCGCGCATTGACCGCGGGCGTGGGGTGGTAGCGACCGTGCTGGTCCGCTCAGGCACGTTAAGAAAAGGCGATATCTTGCTCGCGGGTCGGGAATTCGGCAAGGTTCGAGCCATGGCCGATGGCGCTGGGCATGTGGTTAAGGAGGCGGCACCGTCATGTCCGGTAGAAATTCAAGGATTGGGCGGTGTACCTGATGCGGGTGACCATGCGGTTGTGGTGGCCAATGAACGACGAGCCCGAGACATTGCACAACATCGGCAGAGTAAATTTAAAGAGGTCAAACTCGCGCGTCAGCAATCGATGAAGCTCGAGAATATGTTTGAACAAATGAGCGAAGGTGAGGCTAAGATACTTAATCTCATTATTAAAGCCGATGTGCAAGGTTCGATAGAGGCGCTAACGGACTCGCTCGAGAAACTCTCGCGGGAGGATGTAAAGGTTCAAGTGGTGCATGGAATGGTGGGAGGCATCAATGAGTCGGATGTCAATCTGGCAATGGCCTCAAACGCTGTCATACAGGCTTTTAATGTGCGCCCAGATAGTTCGGCTAGAAAATTGATTGAGGCGGAAGCTGTCGATGTCCATTACCATAATGTCATCTATGACGTAGTGGATGAAGTGAAAGCCGCTCTGACCGGCATGTTGGCGCCAGTGGTTAAAGAACGAGCCGTCGGACTGGCCGAGGTGCGGGAAGTCTTTCGAGCTAGTCGCGTTGGGGCAATCGCAGGTTGCCGCGTGGTAGATGGTGAGGTTAGGCGAAATCTTCCGGTTCGAGTGCTACGCGACAGCATCGTTATTTTCGAGGGCCAGATCGATTCGTTGAGGCGCTTTAAGGAGGATGTGACGGAAGTAAAGAACGGCTTCGAATGCGGTATAGGAGTTAAGAATTACAACGACATTAAAGAAGGCGATCAAATAGAAATCTTTGAGCGTTTCGAAGAGCAGGCAACGGTTTGATCCGTTCAACTAGAGGCTATGGCGCAGGGAATTGACCGCCCACGACGGGTGGGTCACATGATTCAGCGACAATTGGCCCAGATCCTGCGTGAAGAATTGCGTGATGAGCTTCCCGGACTGGTTTCCATCACCGGGGTAGATATGAGTCGTGACCTGCGCCACGCTACTACTTATGTGTCCTTGATCGGAGGAAATGATGACGGTAAAGCGTTAATTGACATGCTGAAGGAACACAAGTATTCGCTACGCTCTGCGCTCAGTCGCTCCTTAAGTCTTCGGTTTACTCCGGAGATTCACTTCCGCTATGACAAAACCATCGAGCACGGGGTGAAACTGTCTAATTTAATTACCGAAGCTAACGCGATACGCGCAAATGACGACGTTGACGATGGGGCGTAAACGTCAACCACGCCGTGGTGATGCGGTGAACGGCATGCTGTTGTTGGATAAGCCGGCTGGCATCACTTCGAACGCGGCCTTGCAGGAAGCAAAAACCCTCCTGGGTGCGCGCAAGGGTGGACACACTGGCAGTCTCGATCCTATCGCGACAGGGTTGCTGCCGCTTTGCTTTGGTCATTCAACGAAGTTGTCGGGTTTTTTCCTCGGCGCGGAGAAGATCTATTGGGCTCAGATTCGACTTGGGCAGACAACCGACACGGGGGATAGTGAAGGGCAGGTCGTGGCAACCAGCGCGCTAAAACCCAGTCGTGATCAGATTGAGATGGAACTCGCGCAGTTCCGCGGTGAGATTGAACAGGTGCCGCCGATGTATTCGGCCATCAAAGTTAATGGCAAACCGCTTTACCGGCTAGCGAGAGAAGGGATTACGATTGAGCGGGAAGCCCGGCGATTCTTGATCGTATATTTGGAGTTGACGGAGTATGCATTTCCTTTTGTTGAGATTAAGCTGCGTTGCTCACACGGGTTTTACGTTCGAGGATTAGCGGACGACTTGGGAAGGGCGCTCGGCTGTGGTGGGCATGTCAGTGCCCTTCGGCGCCTTGGCGTGGCTGATCTGACGGTTGATGAAGCGATGACAATGGACCAATTGTCTTCGCTTGCAGATCAAACGGCACGCCGAAAGAGTCTGGTTCCCGCGGATCAGGGACTGTGCCATATACCCGAGGTCCGTCTCTCGGTTGATGCCGCGTACTATCTCTGCCGGGGTCAGGCAGTACGGGCGGCGGGACTTCCCAAGCACGGAGACGTAAGAATTTATTCTACCGAAGCCGGATTCCTTGGCGTCGGGCAAGTGACCGACGACGGGCGTGTGGCCCCGCGGCGATTAATGGTTGGATGACAGTGCCTCGTGGAAGCGATTGAGTTAGGCCTTGCCGAACGGTACACTACGCCGCCCGCCCTTGAGCGCGGCCACATCGATAGTAGCGGCCGGCAGCTTAATTTGAATCTTACTTAACCTGAATCACGAAAGAATTACTTATTATGTCTTTATCCGCACAAGATAAATCGGCCATTGTCAGTGAACACGCCCGTGGCCCAGCAGACACCGGTTCACCTGAAGTCCAGGTCGCCCTGTTGACGGCCCGCATTCAGGATTTAACCGTCCATTTTCAAGCCAACAAGCACGATCATCATTCCCGTCAGGGGTTGTTAAAAATGGTTAATCAACGCAGAAAACTACTGGACTACTTGAAGTCGCGCGATCTGGGACGTTACCAGTCATTGATTGGCACACTCGGACTGCGACGTTAGCAGGATACATTGAAACAAACACAGAAGACATACATCAGAGGGATAGTCATTGAATGCAATAGTTAAGGAGTTCAGTTACGGAGCTCAAAAAATCCGCTTGGAAACTGGACGAATTGCGCGACAGGCAAATGGAGCTGTGCTCGCCAGCATGGGTGAGACCACCGTCCTGGTGACTGTCGTCGCCAGAAGAGAAAGCAGTGATCGAGATTTTTTCCCGCTAACTGTCGACTACGAAGAGCGAACCTATGCGGCGGGTCGAATACCCGGTGGGTTCTTTAAAAGAGAGGGGCGACCATCCGAGAAGGCGATTCTGACCTGTCGTTTGATTGACCGACCCATTCGGCCCCTATTCCCGGCAGGTTTTAAAAATGAAGTTCAAGTCGTCGTGACCGTCGTGTCGGTCGATCCCGAGATTGATCCAGATATCGTGGCGATGGTGGGCGCGTCTGCCGCCTTGACGATCTCCGGTGTTCCTTTCAGTGGCCCGATCGGCGCTAACCGGGTCGGCTTTGTCAATGGTGACTATGTTTTAAATCCGACTGCAACTCAGCTGGCCGACTCCAAACTGGATCTGGTGGTTGCAGGGACAAAAAATGCGGTACTCATGGTCGAATCAGAAGCGGCTGAGCTCGATGAAGCACAGATGTTGGGCGCGGTGATGTTTGGCCACGATGCGATGCAGCCAGCGATTGCTGCAATTACTGAGATGGCAAGCGAAGTCGGTAATGAACGCTGGGATTGGGAGGCGCCGGCGACTGATGATGGCGTGAATAGCCGTGTTGAATCGCTGGTTGGCGGGAATGTGAGTGAGGCATACCAAATCGCAGACAAGGGGGCTCGACAGGATAAGATGACGGAGATCCGTCAGAGCGCTATTGATCAACTATGTTCCGATGACGACGGCGATTCACCCGATGCGGTGAAGGCCTCGATCAAGGCAGTAGAGAAAAACGTAGTGCGTGGTCGTATCCTGGCAAAAGAGCCGCGCATCGATGGTCGTGATCTTGAAACGGTACGTCCGATCACAATTGAAACTGGCATTTTGCCACGTACCCACGGGTCCGCCTTGTTCACTCGGGGCGAAACCCAAGCTATTGTGGTGACAACGCTGGGAACCGAGCGCGATGCTCAGCGTATCGATGCCATCGAGGGTGAACGGATGGATCCGTTCATGCTGCATTACAATTTCCCCCCTTATTGTGTCGGTGAAACCGGCCGCGTCGGTTCCCCGAAACGCCGCGAGATTGGCCACGGACGGCTGGCCAAACGGGGATTGTTGGCGGTACTTCCGGACCCAGAGGATTTTCCTTATGTTATTCGGATTGTCTCGGAGATTACAGAATCCAACGGTTCCAGTTCAATGGCGACGGTTTGTGGCACGAGTTTGTCGCTGATGGATGCCGGGGTCCAGATTAAAGCGCCCGTTGCGGGTGTTGCCATGGGATTGATTAAGGAGGCCGACGATTTTGCAATCTTGACAGATATCTTGGGTGATGAAGATCACTTGGGCGATATGGACTTCAAAGTGGCTGGTACACGTGAAGGCGTGACCGCCTTGCAGATGGACATCAAGATTGAAGGTATTAATCGGGAGATCATGGAGCAGGCGTTAAATCAAGCGCGCCGTGGTCGTTTGCATATTCTTGACGAGATGGATCGAGCACTGCCTGCAGCGCGAGCAGAAATGTCAGAATATGCGCCCCGGATCACCACTATTCGTATCCCGACCGACAAGATTCGAGACATCATTGGCAAAGGTGGTGTGACGATTCGCGGAATTCAAGAATCGACCGGTGCAACCATTAATATCGACGACGATGGAACGGTAACCATTGCGACGTCCGATAATGCGGCAGCGGAAGCGGCACGCAAAAAGATCGAACAGATTACCGCCGACGTTGAGGAGGGAACGATATATGAAGGTCGAGTCGTTCGCTTGATGGATTTTGGTGCGTTTGTGAATATTTTGCCCGGCAAGGATGGCCTGGTACATATCTCGCAGATTTCAAACGAGCGTGTTAACGAGGTCAGCGATGTATTGTCCGAAGGTGATGTTGTTAAGGTGAAGGTGCTCGAGGTCGACAAACAGGGTCGAGTTCGGTTGAGCATGAAAGCGGTGGATGGCGAAGAATAATACGGAGCCGCGGGCTGCTTTTTGCGCCTGGCGTCGTAGTGGCTGAGCATAGCGTCGGTTGACACCAAAGCGGGTCACACCGATGACAGAGAGTAAACACGGCCTGGTCTGGATCGACCTCGAGATGACGGGTCTTGATCCTGACCGGGATCGTATTATCGAGATTGCGACGATCATTACAGATCGTCAATTAGAAACGATAGCGATCGGTCCGGTGCTGGCCATTCACCAAAGTGAATCAAGCTTGTCCGCGATGGATGAATGGAACCAGACTACGCACAGGCAGACGGGCCTGATAGAACGCGTACGTACTTCCACTGTTTCGGAGGGTGAGGCTGAGCGAGCGACGTTGGATTTTATCAAGGAGCATGTCGCGCCAAATTCCTCGCCGTTATGTGGTAACTCAATCTGTCAGGATCGCCGCTTCCTATACCGATACATGCCGGAACTTGAGAAATACCTTCACTACCGGAATCTCGATGTGAGTACGTTGAAAGAGCTCGCGAGCTTCTGGCGCCCGGAGTTACTCGAAGGGTTTAAGAAGCGTTCTAAACATCGTGCGCTTGAAGATATTCAGGAATCCATCGAGGAGTTGCGTTACTACCGGACGCATTTTATTGCTGATCAACCGGTCGAGTGACTTTCTGCAATTGTGCGAGTGCCCAGACCACGTGTTCTCGCACCATAGGCGATGGGTGTGCCAGACGGTCCGTTAGGACCTCGAGGGCGGCTTGATCCCGTGGCCCGTTGCCGATGGCAACGGCGACATTACGTAGCCATTGTTCGTGGGTGATGCGCCTTAGCGCGGTGCCGGAGGTATTGCGCAAAAATTGATCCTCATCCCAGGCGAGCAACGAGACCAGTGGTGGAGCGGCAAACTGTGGATTCAATGCAAAGCCTATTTCCTCGGTGGGTTGGCTGAAACGATTCCAGGGGCACACCAATTGACAGTCGTCGCAGCCGAAGATGCGGTTGCCGATCGATGCGCGTAACTCGATCGGGATGCTGCCTTTGAGTTCGATGGTCAGGTAAGAGATGCAGCGTCGGGCATCCAGTTGGTAGGGTCCAACGATGGCTCCGGTTGGACAGGCCGTAATGCAGCGACTGCATTCACCGCAGTGATCGGTCACCGGTCCATCCACGGGCAGTGGCAGGTCGGTGTAAAGTTCTCCGATAAAGAAAAAAGAACCCGAGTTTTTGTTGATTAGGTTGGTATGCTTGCCGATCCATCCCAGACCCGCGTGACTGGCTAAGGGTTTTTCCATCACCGGCGCACTGTCGGTGAAAGCGCGGTAGAGAAAGGGTCCAATGGCGTCCGCGATGTGATCCGCCAGGCGCTGCAGTCGACGTCGCATCAGTCGGTGATAGTCGCGCCCGACGGCGTAACGCGCCACGTAACCGTTACGCAAATCCTCTAAACCGGCGAGAGAGTCCACGACGTCTTCGGGGCGATAATCCATGCGCACACTGATAATGCGAACCGTGCCGGGGAGAAGTTCATGCGGGCGTGTTCGGGCGCTTCCGTGGCGGCTCATGTAGGTCATGGTGCCGTGGTAGCCCCGGTCGAGCCATTCGAGCAGGTGCGACTCGGCTTGTGTGAGTTGTCCGCTGCTTATGCCAAGAGACTGAAAACCCAATTCACGGGCCCAGCGTTCAATTTTTTCTCGAAGTCGGGGTAAGTCGATGGTTTCAGGATGTGTTGGGCTCATTGACTGATTATCATAGCGTTATGAATAAATTGTCTGGCTTTCTTTACACAGGCGCGCAGATCGGCAAGATCGCGCGGAGGGCGGCTGATATCGCGGGTTTAGACAGTTGGGCTCTGATGCAGCGGGCCGGCCAGTGTGCGTTTCAGTTGCTGCAGGCCAAGTGGCCCGATGCGCGTTCGATGACCGTATGGTGTGGTGCGGGCAATAACGGGGGCGATGGCTACGTGGTGGCGGGGATCGCAGCGCAAGCAGGATGGGCGGTGGAGGTCATTGCTTTGGGCGAACCGCCCACCGAATCGGCGCGCCAGGCATTCAAAGCCGCTACCCAACCGCCGATAAGGGTCAGCCCCGCATTGACCGCTTCGGGGCCGAGAGGCTCGGTACTGGTCGATGCCGTATTGGGAACGGTGCTTACCCGAAGCCCGGAAGAGGATTTTCGGAGGGCAATCGAGTGCATGAATGAACAGGCACGACCGGTCATTTCTCTTGATTTACCATCGGGCCTCAACTCGGACAGTGGGGATACTCCGGGTGCGGCGGTCAGTGCGGATCTGACGGTGACCTTTGTCGGAATGAAACCTGGACTGCAGACGGGGCGTGGTCCGGATCTGTGCGGTTCGGTGGTATTTGACCGACTGGGGTTGCCGCCGGAAGCCTATGACGAGATTCAGTCGGTCGCCCGTTTGATCGACGGTAATGACGTGGCAAGATCTCAGCCCCCACGGTCAGCTGGTTTGCATAAGGGCGGCGCCGGGCATCTGCTAGTCCTCGGTGGGGCAGAGGGCATGTCCGGCGCAGCGCGTATCTGCGCGGCCGGTGCGTTTGGCGTGGGAGCGGGTATGGTGACTTTGGCAACTCATCCGAGTCACGCGATGATTGCCAATATAGAGATGCCTGAATTGATGGTTCAAGCGGTAGAGGCGCGGTCCGCGCTCGCGAGTCTTTTCTGTGGCAAACGGGTGTTGGTGGTTGGGCCGGGGCTTGGCCGGGGAACATGGGGGGGCGATTTATTTGCGGCTTGCCTTGAACAAACGATGCCCCGTGTGATGGACGCAGACGCCTTAAATCGGTTGGCCGAGGAGCCAGTGACGGGGTCCGACTGGGTACTGACCCCGCATCCAGGTGAAGCGGCCCGATTATTGGATTGCTCTATTCCTGAGGTGGAGGCCGATCGGCCTGCCGCTGTCATCGAGATTCAGAAACGCTATGGCGGTGTCTGCGTGTTAAAAGGAGTAGGTACGCTGGTGGCGGTGACAGATGGTCGGCTATGGTTATGTGATCGGGGAAATCCCGGCATGGCGAGTGCCGGCATGGGTGATTTGCTCGCAGGAGTGATCGGCGGTTTGCTGGCGCAGGGACTGTCTGTGGGAGAAGCCGCCTGTGCAGGGGTGTGGCTCCACGCCCGTGCGGGAGATATCGCGGCAGGTGAATATCCGCGGGGGCTTGTTGCACGGAATCTCCTTGAGCCGCTTCGCAGGTTAGTGAACCGTTCGAGTGTCGTTGATGATTAGTGAAACCTTCGCAGGAGATGCGGACAGCGTGGCGTCTATTGGTGGGGCCTTGGCGCCGGAGTTGGGCGGGGGAGATAGTTGTCACTTGTCAGGTCCGTTGGGCGCAGGTAAGACCACGCTAGTAAGGGGATTATTGAGGGCTTTGGGATACGAAGGTCCGGTGCCGAGTCCGACCTTCACTCTGGTTGAGACCTATGAGTTCACGCAACTGCGGGTCGTGCATTTTGATCTCTTTCGTGTGGAGTCTTACGAAGAACTGGAAACGATTGGATTAAGAGATTATTTTGCTGATGACAACCTGTGTGTGTTTGAGTGGCCGGATCGAGGGCAAGGCTTACTTCCCGCGCCTCGAGTGTTGATTGAATTTGACTATCACGGCGATGGTCGATTGCTGACAATCACACGAAATCCAACCGTCGTATGAAGGACCTGTCGCTCGTTTCACGCGGTGGTAGCGCCGAGTGGCTGATGGTCTTACTGTGTGTACTGTTGGCGGGCGCGGTATGGGCAAAATCTCCGGTGGTGGTAAAGCAGATACGGCTATGGACTGGGTCGGTTGAAGCGCAGCTTTTTATTGATCTGTCGGGCGCGGCGAAGTGGAAGGTGTTTTCATTGGTTGAGCCCCACCGAGTGGTCATCGACATTGATCAAGGACAGCTGGAGGCGGCTTTGCCCACGGCGATCGAGGGAGATTGGTTGCGTGGTATGCGTAGCGGTCACCCCACCCCCGGGGTGTTGCGACTGGTTGTGGATCTTGATCGGAAGGCGCAGATCGAGCCGGTGTTGTTGCCGCCGGTCGGGGTTCACGGTTATCGACTCTTGATCGCTTTGCGAGCAAAGTCCGGAGATCGCTCGGTGCCACAAGTGCTGGCACCGAATGACTACCTGGTGGTCATCGATGCGGGCCACGGTGGGGATGATCCCGGAGCGATCGGTGCGCGCGGCACTCGAGAAAAGTCGGTGGTGCTGAAGATTGCCAGGCGGCTTGCCCGAATGGTGAATTTAGAACCAGGTATGCGGGCGCTTTTGACCCGCAGCCAGGATCATTACATCAGTCTCCGTGCGCGGCGCACCATTGCAAGTGAAAACGATGCCATGGTTTTTGTTTCTATTCATGCCGATGCTTTTGATCGAGCGAGTGCTAAGGGAACTTCCGTTTATGCACTCTCACGGAAGGGAGCGACAAGCGCGCTCGCAGCTCGCCTGGCTAAAGCGGAGAACGCGGCAGATTTGGCTGGAGGCGGGAGTCTTAAGGAGCGATCGCCAGACGTTGCAGAGACGATGTTGGATATGTCGCTGGA
>JAKUQS010000017.1 GCA_022451485.1 Gammaproteobacteria bacterium | reverse complement strand
CGCACGCTAACGGGCGTGGGCGCTTCAATGAGTGGATTGAGTGAGTAGCGTGGATACGATTGAACCGACGCTAGACAGTACGAAGAGAAACCTATGGCCGGTCAGAATAAGACACCCTGCGGGTAGCTAGTATCATCAAGCGCTATGGATTTTCGGCTCAATGCACCTGGCTTGATCCGAATTATCAGGGATAAATAATCAGGCGTCCGGCCCAGTCCATAGACGAGATCGAATATAATCCGTGCCGATCAAGCGAAGGTCTTCGTCTACTTTTAAACATCACCGTCGGCTGGGTGGCAGAGTGGTTATGCAGCGGCCTGCAAAGCCGTGGACGCCGGTTCGATTCCGGCCTCAGCCTCCATTCTCACCATAGAGAAGACCATGACACAGCCTGATGCATAAGTCATGAGTCATATACTGGGGTTATCTGCTTATTATCACGACAGCGCCGCGGCGCTCGTGAGCGATGGCAAGATCATCGCGGCCGCACAAGAAGAACGCTTTACGCGGAAAAAACACGATGCCGGGTTTCCAACGCAGGCAATCCGTTATTGCTTGGCTGAGGCAGGGCTAGCTTTCAATGCAATCGACCAGGTGGTCTTCTATGACAAGCCCCTGGTTAAGTTTGAGCGTTTGCTGGAGACCTATATAGCGACAACGCCCCGAGGGTTTCCCTCATTTCTCGCGGCCATGCCGATCTGGTTAAAGGAAAAACTTTATCTAAAAACTGTTATTCGGCGTGAACTGGCGGCTATTGGCGAGTGTGAAAAGAAAGCGCTACCGTCGCTGCTTTTCGCTGAGCATCATCAGTCACACGCCGCCTCTGCTTTTTTCCCCAGTCCATTTCCTGAGGCTGCGGTATTGTGCATGGACGGGGTTGGCGAGTGGGCCACAACGACCGTGTGGCACGGCAAGGATAATCGAGTGCATCCCCTGTGGCAGATCGATTTCCCCCATTCGCTTGGTCTGCTTTATTCGGCATTCACCTATTTCACGGGATTTAAAGTGAATTCCGGAGAATACAAGTTAATGGGGCTTGCGCCGTATGGAGTGCCGCGTTACACCGAACTCATTCTCGATAATCTGATTGACGTGAAGCTCGATGGCACTTTCCGGTTGGCGATGGAGTACTTTGACTATGCCACTGGCCTTCGCATGACGAATGATCGTTTTAGTGAACTCTTTCGGCGGGGACCGCGTGCGCCGGAATCGCCGTTGACGCAGGATGAAATGGACATCGCCGCATCAATCCAGGTGGTCACAGAAGATATCGTGCTGCGCTTGGCACAGACGATTCATGCTGAGACGGGACTCAAGAATCTCTGTCTGGCGGGCGGTGTCGCATTGAACTGTGTGGCCAATGGCCGTTTGTTACGCGAAGGGCCCTTTGAGGGGCTTTGGATTCAGCCGGCTGCGGGTGATGCGGGTGGTGCACTGGGTTGTGCGCTCGCGACGTGGCACGAGTATCTGGATCAACCCCGTTCCTGCGACACTCAAGATGCCATGCAGGGTGCCTATCTCGGTCCGGCTTTCACTGATGCCGAGGCACGGGAGTCACTGGAAAGTGTGGGGGCCGTCTACAACACGCTAGAGGCATCTGAGCTTTATTCCAGCGTTGCCGAGTTGCTTGCCAAAGGCAATGTGGTTGGATGGTTTCAAGGACGAATGGAGTTTGGTCCCAGGGCACTGGGAGCACGTTCTATCATCGGGGATCCGAGAAATATCGAGATGCAGTCGGTGATGAACCTTAAAATTAAGTACCGGGAGTCATTCCGCCCCTTCGCTCCGGCGGTGCTGGCGGAAAGGATTGCGGACTATTTTGAGCAAGCGGAGGATAGTCCCTATATGTTGTTGGTGGCTAATGTCAGGGAGATGTTACGGAAACAGGTCAGCGTAGAAGACGATCAGCTCTTTGGGATTGATAAGCTTAATGTGTTGCGCTCCGAGTTACCTGCCATCACACACATCGATTATTCCGCACGTATTCAGAGCGTCCACAAGGAGACTAATCCGCAATTTCATGCTTTGTTGTCTGCCTTTGATCAATTGACCGGTTGCGGTGTTTTGGTAAACACCTCCTTTAATGTTCGCGGCGAGCCGATCGTTTGTACGCCGCTCGATGCGTATCGGTGTTTTATGCGAACCGAGATGGACAGCTTGGTGATTGGCAACATGGTGTTCGCCAAAATGGATCAGCCGGTGTGGAATGAGGAAGAGGACTGGCGTGAGACGTTCGAGCTGGATTGACCGGTGATTTATCGAATAACCAGGAGAAGGGAATGACGGACTCAAGTCGACCAGTACTTGACGACAAGGGACTACGCCTATTTGCAGCTATCTTTGCCGGCGTGATCTTCGTCGTTTTTGGTGTGGTCTTTCCTTATCTGCTGGACAAACCGACTCCGTCGTGGCCGTGGGCGCTTGGCAGCGTGGTCCTGGTCTGGGGTTTGGGTTTTCCGGCAACGTTCCGTCACTTTTACCGTCTCTGGATGCGCTTCGGCCATCTCATGAATGCCATCATTACGCGAGTGGTGCTGGCGCTGGTGTTTTACGTCGTGATCTTGCCGATTGGCTTATGGATGCGCCTACTGAGCAAGGACCCACTGCGGCGAGGTTGGGACAACACCACACTGACTTATCGCGTTAAGAGCGTAGCGAGTCCGCCTAGCCAAATGGAGAGACCCTTCTGATGATTGAGTTCTTAAAAGATCTGTGGGATTTCATGCGCGTGCGAAAGAAGTTCTGGTTGGCACCCATCATTATTGTGCTGTTGTTGCTGGGCGTTTTAATTGTGTTGGCCGAGGGGTCGGCTGTCGCGCCATTTATTTACACTATCTTTTGAGTTAGCGCAGAAGGCTGTCGCTGCCCAAGGCATCAAACGGCAAGCGCCGTACAAAGAGCATAGAAGTTGTCCACGGTGATATCGGGTTGATAGTCGGACTCATCATACGGTAAGTGGTAACGATTGATGTAGGCACCACGGTAGCCACTGGCACGTGCGCCGAGGACATCAAAGGAATGAGAAGCGACCATCATAATTTGACCCGGTTCACATCCAAGTGTTTGGGCGGCAGAGCGATAGACAATGGGGTGTGGTTTGAATTGGCCGACGGTCTGCGCTGACAGGATCCGGTCGAAGTCAATTTTTATTTGATTTTCCACCAGATGTTTGAGGTACCACTCCTCCCCATTAGATAACATTACCAGTTTGTATTTCTTTTTGAGTCTCGCGAGCCCTTCAATGGCATCGTCGAAGGGCTTTAGATGCTGGTAGGCCTCCATGAAGATGTCGACTTGTTCGATGCTGAAGTTAACGTGGTTGTTACGAAGGCAGTAGAGTAAAGCCCGTCGTTTGACTGCGAGGTAACCGCTATGGCCAAGCATTAGGAGATTGTCCTGGTATTGCTCAATGCGTTGTCGGTGTCGCCATTCGCGCCAAAGGGTGGCCCCATCCATATCCGCATGGCAATCTTGCAAGAGGTCATCTAATGGGGGAATCAGACTGCCTGCCAGATCGAGGACCGTGCCAAAAATGTCAAAGGTCAGGGTAGTGACGGACTCTAGTGGGGTCGTGTTCATAGGCGGTGTAGAGTTGCGTTCAGTAGATAAAGGACAAGGTAGCGTGAAGCGATGAGTGATTCCAGTCAACGGTCACGTGTACAAGAAGGAATCCTGATTGATCGATCGGTTTGGAAGACGCCTCGGATCTGGTGTCTCGCTGTGGCTGAGACATTGGCGTGGGCGGGCTTGCTGTACCTTTTTCCGGCGTTATTACTTCGTTGGGAGAGTGACTTCGAATGGGGTCGCGTGGCCCTTAGTGGGGGCTTGACCTCGGCACTGGTCATTGCCGCCGTAACGGGAGTGTTTGTCGGTCGTTTGATTGATCGGGGACACGGCCGAATGCTGATGACAACGAGCGCTTTAGCCGGGGCAGGCTTGATCGCGGTTTTGCCTGTGATCGATCATTTATGGCAGTTCTATCTGATTTGGTCCCTGGTGGGCATCATGATGGCCGGTTGTTTATACGAGCCGTGTTTTGCCGTCGTGACCCGACAGTTCGGCTCGGCTGCCAAGCAACCGATCATCTTGATTACATTGGTCGCTGGGTTTGCGGGAACACTTTGTTTCCCTTTGGCAACAAGTATTGCCGATGCGTGGGGTTGGCGAACCAGTGTCTGGGTATTTTCGCTGTTGGTAGGCGGTGTTGCGGCACCGTTGTTCTGGTTGGGTGTGGGGCCGGGGGCGTCGGAGTCAGCGGTAAGACGTCCTCCTGTGTCCGTCGGTTTCATGGAAGCGGCGAGGCCGGTGTTATCGCGGCCTATTTTCTGGTTGCTTGCCATCGCCTTTGGCGCGCTGTCGTTGAATCACGGCATGATTATCAGCCACGCGCTCCCGTTGATGGAAAGCCGCGGGGTTTCGCCGGGGGTTGCGGTGTTGGCCGCGTCGCTGTTTGGTGTTGCCCAGGTGATTGGGCGACTGTGTCTATTAGGGTTTAATCCGCGTATTTCACTCGTCAGCGTTTGTGGTTGGGCGTTTGCGGCATTGTGTTTGGCGAGTGTTAGCCTTGCTGCGGCATCTGCTGCATTAATTTTTCTATTTCTTTTCGTGGGACTTCAAGGCGGTGGTGTCGGCATTCAAACCATCGCAAAGCCGGTTGTTACTGCAGAAGTTCTCGGCAGAACCCACTTTGGAACGATCTCTGCGCTGGTCTCGTTTGCCTATATTCTGGGGTGGGCATTTGCTCCGAGCGTGGCCGGCATCGTTTGGGCATTGTCAGGGTATACGGCGGTTTTAAAAGTAACCTTTGGGCTTGGGCTGTTGGGATTGCTTTGCGTGTGCTTGACCATTTATGGGAGTCGACGGCAAAGCTAGGAACGACAAAGGTTTTTCGAGGGGAATCGTAGGGCCGTATTCCCGCTCGGTAATTGCCTTTGCATCGTTCTAGATTGGCGGGCATCCATCGCCTGTTTGGCGTTGGGTAAAAGTCTGGGCATTATCCCAGTATCCTTCTAAAAAGTAGGCGATGATGTCAACTCAGACATTAGAGAAGCATTTAAAGGCCGAACGTTAACCTCGGTTATATCCCTTATATGCATCCGTTTATGCAGCATTAGGTTAGTTGCCCATAGGCAGTCATTAACACAATAATGGGCCAAATATTTTGCGCAACGGGGAACTTATGGCTAAATCCGATCCTCCATTGGATTCACAGGTGCATTTTGCAGCTAACACCCCATGACAACCGAGACTGAAACGTTATTGGCAGAGATCGAAAATTACTGTCGGGACAATGGCATAGCCGAGACGACTTGTGGGCTCCAGGCGGTGAATGACGGTAAGTTGTGCCATCGGCTGCGAAACGGCAAGAGTGTGACGCTAGCGACTGCAGAGAAAATACGGACGTTTCTAGCGAACACGAATGCGGTGCTGGACCGGGACCAGTGTGGCGAAGCGGTTCCAGTATCTGAGGGCGTCGCGCCGGCGGCCCGGGCGTCGGTGTCAAGGAAGCCACGGCCTTTTAGGTTTTACGATAATCGCCAGAAATACCTTGCTTTTATCAACACCTGTAATGAAAAGTGGAAGGTGGCTGAGCGGGCCGCGGATGAGTTGCGTCATATAACGCCTCAACCGCCTGCGTTTCGTCTCTTTGACGCGGGGGTTGGAGACGGCACGGTCCTCAGTCATTTGCTCCGTGCAATGCATCGACGCTTCCCGACCATTCCTTTTCTGGTGGTGGCTAAAGAAATCAGCTTAGAGGATGTTCGGCTATCGTTGGAGAAACTGCCCGACCGCTTGGTTGAACATCCCTCGAGCGTGATTGTTATTACCAATCTTTACTACTCAGAAGCGCCGTGGCTAATGCCGCGGGATGTAGCTAAAGCGGCCGCGTTAAATTGGCATGAGATTAGCCTTGAAGGTGCTTCGGCGCATGAATACGGAGAACAACTCCGCGGTATTGACCCATTATTGGTTGACGGCTGGCAGGTCCGTGCTAGCGAAGAGACTGGCAATCCGCTGTATACCCGCCCGTCGGTGCTGGTGATCTATCGACGGGACAATCGTTTTCTGTTGGACTCCGTTATTCCCCAGCGGGGCCAGGTTCGCGGAGATTACGATTTGGTGTTGGCGTCCCAGCCATGGCGCAACCGAATGAGCGCGAAATTTAAAATCGACAAGGTGCTGCTGCCACTCATCCGTAGCCTACGCGAAGGTGGCCGCCTACTGGGTATTCAATCCTTTGGCCACGATCCCGGTGAGCAGATCATCAAAGCGATATGGCCGGAGGAATCAGTTGCCGGAACTGATCGTCACGAGTTGATCCAGGTGTTGAAGGAAACCTTGGGTAACGAGAGTCGTGGATATAGTTTCAGTGCAGGTTCCGATGCCAAGTCTGTTTTCAAATACCAGATGCATACCTTGCCCGAGGAAATCGCGGACAGTATCGGGACGTCGACTTTGTTTGCGGCCTGGAACGCGGCGATTTACGCTGGACAAATTGACGATGAGCGTCTCGAGGCGGTCATTACGGAAGGTCGTTACCTAGAGGCTACTGCGCAAGTTTTGCATGAGCACAATGGTCTGTGGTTTCAGGATGAATCCTTTGTGGTCTCCCGTCGTTCCGCGCTCCGTTGATACTGCTTTTTCTTCTTCGAGCCAGACATGCTTTGGTGTCGATGAGAATGAGCCAGTGTGTGCGTTGCATTTGTTTTACACAATGAACACACTGTGTTGACTGGAATGACAGGGTTATTATTCCCTTAGTCTTTGCAATATTTCACGTCCGTGTTTCGATCGATATGCTGACGAATCGATCCGCGGTCTCAAACGGGAGGGGATGACTGTGGTTGATTCGCGCAGGGTGGTGGTGTTGGGCGGTGGGATTGTCGGTGTGACAACCGCTTATTTTCTTTCTCGCCATGGTCATGAGGTTACGCTGATTGAGAAAAACGAAGATGCAGGCCTTGAAACATCCTTTGCGAATGGGGGCATTGTTACGCCCAGCATGTCAGATCCGTGGGCGTCTCCGGAGATACCGCGGTTTATCCTCAAGTGGATGGGAAAGGAGGATTCGCCGTTTCTTCTGAGGCCTGCAGCCTTGCCGGGCCTTTTGTCATGGGGCGTTAAGTTTCTTCGCCAATGTAATCACACAGCCTGGGCCAGGAACGCTGCGGTTATTTACGGTTTATGCAGTTATAGCAAAGACACGCTCAATCAGTTGGTCGCGGATACCGGGATTGAATATGACGGCAGCAGGCTCGGCACGTTACATCTGTTTAGAGACCCGCTTTCCATGGAAGTGACTAAGCGTGTTGCGGAAACGTTGGGTGCGATGGGTTTGCACTATGACTTACTAGACGAGGCTGCCTGCATTGAGCTCGAGCCATCGTTGCGTTCGCAGCAGGGTTTAATTGCGGGAGGCATTCATTACCCGAATGACGAAGCGGGTGATGCGAGACTATTCAGTCAACGATTAGCGCAATATTGTTCGAACAATGGTGTGACTGTGCGTTACGGCGAATCAATCAAACGAATTGAAACGTCGAATGGCGCGGTCAGCGCGGTGGTCACAGATGTTGAAACGATCATGGCCGATACCTGTGTGGTTGCCATGGGCAACGACAGCAATGCGGTGTTGAGACCGTTGGGAATTCGACTGCCTATTTATCCGGTCAAAGGGTATTCGATCACTCTTCCCGTAGGGCAATGGAATGGGGCTCCGGTGATTCCAATGGCGGATACGGGCCGGCATATTGGGATTACCCGATTGGGTGATCGTATACGGGTGGCGGGTACCGCCGAATTTGCGGGCAACGATCGCTCACTGAATCCGAAACGAATCGGAAATCTGCGTCGGTTTTTTCTCGATGTTTTTCCTGACTATCCGGACCCATCTGCTGGTGAGGCATGGACAGGGTTTCGTCCCATGACCCCGGACGGCATTCCGTACCTGGGAGAGACACCCGTTCAAGGGCTCTATCTCAATACGGGCCATGGCCATCTTGGCTGGACCATGTCGTGTGGCTCTGGGCAAGCATTGGCGCATCTGATCAGCGGTGAATCGTGCGATCTTGACTTAACAGGGCTGACCTTGGCATCGCGATAGTCTTTCAAAGTTGGGACTGTTTGGAAGCCTATTTTCCATGGAGAAAGGTGGAAAACCCCCTTAAATATAAGTTTGTGAGCGGGCTGCTGTCTGTTAGGGTAGGTATCAGTTGTTTTTACAAAATCAATGATTGGAGGATGCTATGTTGAGTATTGGAAAGCTGAGTCGCCTGGCTGGACTTGGGCTGGTCGCCTTGTCCATTTCGGGTGTCGCCTTTGCCGGCAACATTACGCTGAAATTTGCTGGCGTATTGCCTGTCGAGCATTACGCTCACAAGATGATGGAGCAGGTTAAGTCAGATATCGAAGCTGCAAACGTTGGGATTAAGGTGAAGTTATTTCCCGCAGGGCAGCTAGGTAGCGGCGAAGAACTGCTGGAAGACACCATTCGTGGCAACATTGACATGGTCCATGCGTTTGTTTATGCACACAAGGATCCGGTGCTTGAGATCAACTCTCTGCCATTCCTGGTGTCCTCTTGGGACGAGTTGGTTAAGGTTTATGGCAGTAAGGATTCGGCCTATACGGCAATCATGACGGAGACCTTGGCCAAGTTGAATCTCAAGCTGCTGGGCAACGTGGCAGAAGGTTTCATTGGTGTTGTCTCTACAAAGAAACCGAACGACCATGCGGGGCTAGGAGCCAAGGGAATTCATATTCGGGTTTGGGGCTCAAAGGTTGCCAAAGATACGACGGAAGCGATTGGTTTTAAAACCACGACGATGAACTGGGCCGAGGTGTTTGCCGCGGTGCAGGCCGGTACGGTTGATGGCGCAATCTGCTGCACGCCACAGGCGACCTATACGGTTTTTGCTCAGAGTCAGATTGGTAAATATTACATTCCCTACAACGCGTTTGTAGAGGCGTCTACCTACTACGCTAGCCAGAAAACGTGGAAGAAATTGAACGCTGAACAGAAATCAGCGGTACAGGCCGCTATTGATCGGGCCGCGGCATCCTTCACGGACTGGGCGCGAAGTAACGATGCGGGTTACATCCAAAAACTAAAAGATGCGGGTTATGAGGTGTTGGATCTGTCTGACGCTGAGCGTGGCGCGTTATCTAAGCATATTAAAGATAATGTCTGGCCGCAGATTGAAAAAGTCGTCGGTAAAGATATTGTGGACCGTTTAAAAGCGGATATGTAATGCTCTACCAGGGCTGGGTGGTGTAATAACCACCCAGCCCCGGACGCTTCCCGCCATTTCCTCGGAATTGCTCTTATGACAGAGCTCGTCGATCAGCTGCCGCGCGCATTGCAGGGCACGGTTCGGGTCATGTTGGCTTTCAAATCTGTTCTTGTGGTGATTTCCTGCCTGATCATGGCCGGTACGTTTTTCTTTGTGGTTATTGTTCGCTACGGTTTCGAGGGCGATCTTTTTGCCTATAACGAGTGGTTGCTAATGGTCTGTTTCTGGCTCTTCTTTATGGGGGGGGCGCTTGGGACCTACGATGGCAGCCATATCAATGCGGATTTGTTGGATTACATCACTGAAAATGACCGATTGAGATGGTTGCGAAAGTTAGTCGTTACCCTAATCGAAGTGATCGTCAGCGTTGCGCTGGTCTACTGGGCTATATTGATGATCTATGACGAGATCGATTCATATCCCAACTGGGCGGTAACGCCGGCGTTGAAAATACCGTTTTTGATTCCCCGTGTGGGGATACTGGTCGGGTTATTGATGATGAGTTTGTATAGTATGTTTCATCTCTATGCTTTGATCAAAATCCGCCCACCGGCGGCGCAGACTGTTGCCGACTAAGCCAATGGGTACGGGTCGAGGGTCCATCGCATGTTGATCATTGCCTGTTTTCTTGCGCTATGTGTTTTGTTAGTCATTGGTGTTTCTGTGCCAATGGCTTTTGGCGCTGTGTTGTTATTGATTGCAACGTTTGGTGGCCACGACGTGTCGGGATTTATGCCGGCAGGCCACTGGAAAATGACGTCGATCGTTTTGCTGGCTATTCCTCTGTTTATTCTTGCCGGCGCTATCATGGAGCGGGGCAAAATCGCCTTACCGTTGGTGCAGTTAGCTGAGCTGCTGATTGGACGCATCAAAGGTGGTTTGAGTGCGGCGTCGGTGATTGCCAGCGCGATCTTCGGTTCGATCTCGGGAAGTGCGGCGGCCACGTTAACGTGTATTGGTACGATTATGATGCCCCATTTGAAACGGGCTAATTATCCCAACGGGCTGGCTGGGGCACTGATTGTTAGTGCATCGCCCCTAGGTTTGTTGATCCCGCCGAGTGCGTCACAAATTCTTTATGCCTGGGTCACTCAGCAGTCAGTACTTAAATGCTTTCTGTCGACGGTTATTCCGGGGCTCATCTTAGTAGTGCTTCTGATTATTGTTAATTTTGGTTTGTTGCGTAAGGTGACCAATCTAAAGTTGGCAATTAAGCCGGTTAATTTTCCCAGAGAACTGGGCGTCCGATCTTGGAAAGCGTTTCCCGCGTTGCTGATGCCGCTGTTTATTCTCGGTGGAATTTACGGGGGAGTGATGACGCCGACGGAGGCCGCGGGCGTCGCGGTCATTTATGCGATTCCCGTCGGGTTCTTTGTTTATAAAGGTTTGAATAAGGAGAATTTCTGGGCTGCTATTAAAGAGGCGGGAATCACGATTGGCGTAGTCATGGTTATGGTTTTTATGGTGTTGATCGTGAGCCGGTTCCTGATTTTTGAAGATATTCCGGGGCTCGCTAAAACACTCGTATTTTCGATATCAGATAACCCGATCATCATTCTTTTGATGGTAAACCTGGTAATGATTCTGATTGGTATGCTGATGGATGACATCAGCGGATTGTTGTTGTCCGCGCCACTCTTGTTGCCGATCGTGACGAGTGTGGGGATGGATCCAATCCATTTTGCAGCGGTATTGGGCGTTAATCTCGGGATGGCAAATATCACACCACCGACTGCGCCACTACTTTACCTCGGTGCTCGTGTGACAGGGGTTAGTGTCAATGAGATGATGAAGCCGACCCTAATTATGATTTTTTTCGCGTGGTTGCCCACGCTGATGTTGACCACGTTCGTGCCCGCCACGGCGCTGTGGTTGCCTGAATTAGTTTTTGCTCGTTGATTGGGAGTGAGTACAGGGCCTGTAGTTAGGATTCGCGTCAAGCGCGCAGTGCCACCGCGTTTTCTGTAAGCTTTCCATCCACGATAAAGTCGACATAGGTGTGTGGTTTGCCTGTGTTCTGATGAGCATTATGAGAAATAATCGATTGCGAATACGCAATGTTTAAAGCACGTCGTGGTTTTTCAGTTGTGTTGATGCCGCTTCCATGGAGTGTCAGTGCAGAGAATACGACGACGCTTCCTGCGTTGATTTCCATCGCATCCCCTGGATCCTGACCAAAGTAGGCAGACACATCGCCGACATGGTTGTTGATGTTTTGTTTTTCGGGTGTGACTCGCTGATGGCGATATATGGGCTGGCAGGCTACCCCAGGCCGGGGCGGGGCCGTGTACGCAATAGGATGATCTATCGGGTTTCGGTCGAACGGAATGACTCGGAGCGCGCCGTTGTCTACCGACATATCATCGAGTGCGCACCATAGGGAAATGTGCGGCATATCCGGAACGATGGCGCCGCCAGCGCTGGGTTCGGTGTTGTAGCCACCGTCCTGATGCCAGCCAAAACGTGTGCCTTCATCGCCTTGGTCCTGCGCTTTGACAACAAATTCGGTATGAAAAAGGGTCGCGTTTGGAGTCAGGGTGCCGACGATCTTGAGGGCCCAGTCGGAAAGAAGGACTTTGTACATAGCGGGTTGCTCACTTTCCAAACCAAAAATAAAGACGCGACCGCTAGCGGTACCCATGAGCTGCGCTCCCTCAGCTGTTCCAACGGTAGACCCGTGGGTCCGGGCTGAGACAGCTTGGTCTGAAAGGTGACGCAAGAGTTCTAGATGATCCGTCGGAATGACAGACTCAAGCACGAAGAATCCTTGAGCATCAAAAAGGGCAGAGTGCTCGGCAGTAATTTCTGATGAAAGAGTCATCGTTGGTTAGAGGTTGTTCAGGACCTTAGAGAGTGGGAGGAAGTTCTCTTACGCCATCAAGGCGCATTCGAAGGCGATCACGGAAACGAGCCCATTTAAAACTGAGCGACTGCAGTGTAGCAAGCCCCGGTAGTACACGTCGAAATGACTCTACCGGGACGCTCAATGTGGTTTCATCGGCGCCTGCTAACAGGTCCGCTAGAACGGACCCCATTGCGGTCGCAGTGGGTACGCCGCGACCGGAAAATCCGAGACACGAATAGACATTGTCATCGAGTCGAAAAACTCGTGGAATCGTTCGGTACTGCGCATCCAAATTCCCATACCAGTAACAGCTCCAACTAAGTGATCCGAGTTGAGGGAAGACCCATTGTGTTTTTCGAGTCATGTAATCGCGAGTTTTTTCTGGGTCATGTCCCATGGCGCCGGAGAAGAAGACGGTGGTAACCAGTCGATTGTCTCGTGTCCATTTATAAAGAATGGGGTCGCCATGGGTATCTACTAGGCTATGGTCACCTTTAAGCACTTGTTCTCGAAGCGCCGGGTCCACTGGGTCGGTGGCGAGACCCACAATGGGTACGGGGTCGAACGCTTTGTCTAATCGGGGCCACGGTGGCCCAAGCGTGTAAGCACCTGTTGCGAGAAGAACCTTGTTGGCTGTCAAGGAACCCATGGAGGTCTGCAGATGCCATTGGTTGCCTTCTTTTTTTAAATTGTTCACCGGGCTTTGAATAAAGATTCTGGCACCTTGCGATAGCGCTGCACGTGCGAGACCGCGGGCGTAGCCCAAAGGGTTAAGATGGCCGGCGCCTTCCATTAACCAACCCCCATGGAATCGTGAGGACCCTGACAGATCCTGTGCCTCATCAGGCGTAAGCATGCGGCCCGCTAGACCGTGTTCCTGATAGAAATCTTTTTGCTGTTCCAGGGATTTGAGATGTTTCGGGCTAGCCGCTAAGCGTAAAATTCCGTTGCACACCGCCTCACAATTAATCTGGTAGTTCTCGATAAGGGAAAAAACCTGTTTCGCCGCCTGTGTTTGCATGCGAATAATGCGCGTTGCGTATTCCAGTCCATAGATCTTTTTTAACTTGGAAAATGGCCAGTAATGGAGGGTCGGCGTGCAGTGGCCCAGATTGCGTCCCGATGCCCCGTAGCCGACCTCATGCGCCTCAACGACAATGACGTCTTGGCCCGACTCGGCGAGTCGTAAAGCCGTTGTCAGTCCGGTGTAGCCTGCGCCGACGATAGCGATGTCGCAATGTAACTCAGTCTCTAAAGGTTTCAGGGAAAGCGATTCCGCGGCCGTCCTGAACCAGACGCAGTCGTCATCAAGGCCGGTTGTGATTTTCATCGATGGCTGGAAATCCACTCAGTGCGTGGCATCAGTTTAGATGAGTTTTATCCAAAAATGCACACGAGGTTGCCAGGGTTGATATAGTGACTCCTCAGTCGAGTGATGTCGTCTTAAATGGAATGTTAGGTCTACCTTAATGAGTGATCAGTCTGTAAACGAGTCGGTCCAGGCCACTGAGATTCAGCGCGAAGCATCCGGCGCGACTGTCGAGTACACCGATGTTCGATTGCTAAACGGAACCTATTGGAAGGCCCCACCAAAGGTCTGTCGCGGCGATGCGTTGTTGGCGTTGGATAAAGAAGAATGTGGGACGGCCACTCGATTATGTCTTGATTTGTTGGTCGACAACTGGGATCAGGTAATGTTTGGTCCTTGTCTGGAAGGTGCGGTATTTGAGTTGCAACAGGAACGACGGCCGGAGAGGGTCTCGATGTTGGATGGTTACTTGACGCTTTTTTTGGGTGTAACCGGCGATGCGCACTTTCACTTATGTACTGATGTTCATCGCGGACTTGGGCGCGAAGGAGCGGACCCTGTGGTTGCGAAGCGGCGTCAGTGTTCGCGTGTTTCGTTTTATCGGGAATTTGGTGCGGGCCGATGTGTGCCAGGGTCATGGGGAGTTAGGCTGTGGAATGGCGATGGCGATCAGATGTGTACATTTTTTTTACCAAATCCATTTCTCAATGCTGAGCAAAAGCTGCAAACCCCTGATTGGTCTCGACTCTCCCTGTGGAATGAGTTGAGGGCTCGTTATCTCGGAGAAACAATGCCCCAGCCCATTCCCAAGGAGGCGCCAGTTGATTCGACGCAAACGGTGCGCGCTGAGGTTCGAGAAATTGATGGTCCTGACGGTCTTGAGCCGACGCGTTACGGAGACTGGGAGCGCAAGGGCAGGGCGATCGATTTTTAGGCCCCGGGCCCGTTTGCAACGATACGCTGCGAAGGTTTTTTACACAATAAAAGCCGTAAACCTGGCCTGTAGGCGGCATGCCTTCTTCACCTTTGTTGTATCGAGTATTGCGCTAGGGTCGTCTTTATCTCTGGCCGTGGAGAACTGGAGAAATGTTCGATTGGCTATCGCTTGTGTGCGGACTCAGAGGGACCCATGGGATGCTTTAGCGGGGCGCCGACTCGTTTGTTTGATCGTGGTGGTTCATCAGGTTCGCTATCGGGACATCAGAAGCACAGTGATTCGTCAGGGTTAGGAGGCTGTGGGTCCCGGGTTGAGCCGGTGAGAGCGCTAGCCGGCGAATTGGGATTGGGTTATGCAGCGCTTCGCCGTTCGGCGGTTCCGCCCCCTAATATCCAACGAACCGCAAGACTCGTGGGAGTCGATGCCAGCGTTCTTAGAAAATCCCTGGAACGAGATCGACCGTAGCGGAGCCAACTGTATGTTGAGGTGCCCGGAAGAATTAGTCGATTTAGGTCTGATTGGCGTTCTTAATGATCACCGTGTATAGTCGCGCATCCTCTGAAAGAGGCGTAGTACGTTTCTGACCTTCCACTTGTTTTCTTATTACTTGTAATCTGGTTGGTAGCGTTGCTTGTGTACTAAGGCTGAAACCTAGTACGCAAATTGAGTGAGCCGGGTTTTGCACTGGCACCAGTCAACCCGCCAGAGTTCAGGTAGACAATCAATCGGATCATCCATCAGACCGATGGAGGGGATGTCATTGTGCTTTTTAAAGAGTTAAATCTAGACGCCAGGTTGTTAAAAGCAGTAGAGGCAACCGGTTTTTCGAAGCCGACCGAGATTCAGCGCCAAGCGATTCCAGTAGTGCTTTCAGGGCGTGACCTGATGGCCTCAGCCCAGACCGGCACGGGTAAGACCGCGGCGTTCGTTTTACCCGCGCTACAGCAGTTATTGAATCCGGCCAGGAAAGGGGGCCGAGGGCCACGCGTCCTGATACTGACGCCGACGCGAGAGTTGGCCATGCAGATTAATGACAATATTCGTCAGTTCACACGGTTTGCCAGCTTTTCAACCGGAACCGTGGTCGGTGGTATGTCCTACTCACCACAGCTCAGAATGTTGCGTAAGCCCTTAGATCTGCTGGTAGCGACGCCGGGGCGTTTGTTGGATCACATGGAACAGCGAAAAGTCGATTTCTCACGGCTGGAGATTCTGGTTTTGGACGAGGCAGATCGAATGCTCGACATGGGTTTTATTGGTCCGGTGAAGGAGATCGCTGCTGCTATACCAGGAACTCCCCAGACATTGTTATTTTCCGCCACGTTGGAAGGGGGCGTCTTGCGGATAGCAAAACAACTGTTAAAAAATCCAGAACGCATTAGCTTGGCGGCCAATCATGAACGTCATGAATCGATTCGCCAGCACGTTCATCAGGCCCACAGTGTCTCGCACAAGCACGAATTGCTTAATCATCACTTGTCAAACGGCCACCTAACCCAAGCGCTGATCTTCACGGCGACAAAACGCGGTGCGGACAAGTTGGCGAAAAGTCTCAGAGCGCAGACGCATCGGAGTGAGGCATTACATGGTGATATGAGTCAGCCCAAAAGAAAGAGGACGGTGGAAAATATGCGTTCGGGGAAATTCAGATTACTGGTCGCAACCGATGTGGCGGCGCGCGGGCTGGATATCAGAGGGATCAGTCATGTGATTAACTTTGATCTACCCATGGTTGCGGAGGATTACATTCATCGGATCGGACGAACCGGTCGGGCGGGTGAAAAGGGCTATGCAATTTCTCTGGTCGGACCGGGTGACTGGGAGAAACTCAGCAGAATTGAGCGCTTGACCGGGCAAAAACTCAAACGTGTGGTTATCGAAGGACTGGAGCCAAACAGTCCAGAGCCAAGACAGAAACGAGCCAACCGCACAGGTCGTAAGCCCAAGGGGAAATCAAGTGTTAAACCGTGGGAACACAGTGGGCGTAGAAAAAAACGAACACGAAAGCCCACCTCTGGTGCAAGGGTAAGCGCTCGTGCTGCATGATGCGTGCCGGCTGTAGCGCGCCCCGAAGAAGCTCATCCAAGATGAAACGTGTGGGATATCTATGTTTGATCATTGGGAATTACGATCGCGGCGACTAGGCAGGCACATCGGCTTTTTCCAGTAATTCCGAGGCTGCGAGCCAACGGCCTTCCAACTCCTGTTGAAGCTGTGCGTTGCGAGCCTGGTCGAAGAGTAATTCACGCAATTGATCTCGGTTCGCTTCGCTGTAGATTTCTGAATCAGCGAGCTGCTGGTCAAGTTCTTGTTGTATTTCGTTTGCTTTATCGATTTCCTTTTCGATTCGTAGAAGTTTGTCGCGTAGTGGTTTGACCTTTATCCGCTGTTGGGCTCTCTCTTTCCGACTGAGTTTTGTCGGCTGAATGTTGTGCTTAAGCTTTATCGGGGTCTCTTTTCCTTTGGTGCTCTTTCCAGCGGAGGAGGATCCGCCTGGATTCTCTGTTCCTTTTTGTCGTTGGCGGAGCCATTTAACATAATCATCAAGATCTCCATCAAAGGGTCGAAGTCTGCCATTGTCTATCAACCATAGATCGTTAGTGACCAGTCGTAGCAGGTGTCTGTCATGGGCCACTACCACTAGACAACCGCTGTAGGACTGGAGCGCTAACGAGATGGATTCACGCATTTGAATATCCAAATGGTTGGTCGGCTCATCGAGTAGTAGTAGGTTGGGCTTGTGGTAGATAATCAGCGCAAGCACTAATCGAGCTTTCTCTCCGCCGGAGCGGATCGCGACGGGCTCGGTCGCAGCATCCCCTGAGAACCCAAAGCGACCAAGAAATGACCGCAGTGAGCGTTCGGTGCCTTGGTGTGAAATGTCCGTTAGATGATCCAGTGGCGACCATGCTGAATTCAAGAGTTCCAGCTGGTGTTGGGCAAAATAGCCAATACGTAATTTGGGGTCAGCGGTGTAATGGCCCTGTAGCGGGGGCAGTTGGGCCGCGAGTGTCTTCATCAAGGTGCTTTTGCCGGCGCCGTTTCTCCCCAATAAGCCAATGCGGTCCCCATCTGATAGGCGAAAAGTAACGTTTGACAAGACCACGTCGTCATAACCCGCGTCCAGTTCCCTGAGATCGATTAATTGATGGGGTGAGTCATCTGGTGTTTCGAACTCGAACACAAACGCGTCTTTTTCATGGACCGGGGAAACGATCTGCAGACGTTCGAGTGCTTTGAGGCGGCTTTGGGCCTGCCTTGCTTTCGATGCCTTATAGCGGAATCGGTCGACGAAGGCTTGCATGTGATGCACCTGTTTTTGCTGGCGCATGTGTTGTTTATTTTGTATTTCAATCCACGCGGCCCGTCGTTCTTCCGCCAGGCTGTAGTTTCCTTCGTAGACCTGAATCGTACGATCTTCGATGTGCGCAATGCGAGTGACTGATCGATCAAGAAACTCCCGATCGTGGGAGATCACCAGGACGATCCCAGAATAACTCGTTAGCCAGCGTTCCAGCCAGACCATGGCGTCAAGATCCAGGTGATTGGTCGGCTCATCAAGCAAAAGTAAGTCAGCCCTTGTCATGAGTGCACACGCGAGATTAAGACGCATGCGCCACCCGCCGGAAAAAGTATTGACTTCCCGGCGCTGTTCTTGCGCAGTAAACCCCAACCCATGCAGTAGTTGACCGGCACGGGCTGAGACTCGAAACCCGTCTATGTCGTTCATTTGCCCGTGCAGCGTTGCCAGTAGCGTGCCGTCACCATCGACTTCCGTAGATGCAATTTTCTGTTCAAGGGATCGATAAGCGTGATCACCATCGATGACGTAGTCGATGGCTGTACGGGTTGACTCAGGTGTTTCCTGCAAAACCTCGGTAATCACGGTGTGCCGCGGTAATGCCACGTTGCCCTGGTCGGCTTCCAATCGATCGGCAATCACTGCAAATAAACTCGACTTGCCGGAGCCATTAGCGCCGGTTAGGCCCACCCGTTGACCTGGAAATACATCAAGATTCACATTTTCCAGCAACAGGCGGCTGCCGCGTCTGAGAGAAAGGTCAGTGATTTTCAACATGAGAAAGACACAGAATCCAGGAATAACAGTCAGTGATTGGTTGCACGAACACTGAAATCAGCGGCCGGGCGCATTATGCCGTAAACACCGCTGACTCATCGCCTATCGAGCAGATAGCGCGAATCGCATCTTTGATTCCTGGGGCCCTCAGAAACAATCCAAAGTATTCACATCGAGCGAAATCAATAAGACCAGTGATTCATCGCTCACACGGCGACTAGATTCCTCTTTGGTAAAGCGCAATCGACCAACAAGGAATTAATGGGCTGCCGTGCTTTTTCTTCGTATCTGCAGGATACGTCCCAGGTTACCGAGTGGGGCCAATTCGCGGTGCCGGGCTATGACCGGATTCAGTAGCGCCACGACACTGGGTGGAAAAGGCGCGCTACGCCGCGTAGCGAGGTCGATGTTCATGCACAAACACTCATTGCGAGCCAGCAATTGCTTTCCGGTCGCATGGTACATGGAATGGACATAATGAATGCGCTTGCAATCCATATCAACCAACTGTGTCTTTACACAGAGTGGATCATCCTGGAATGCTTCGTTGTGATAGTCAACATTCATTCCAATAGTAAAAATTGAACATTTCTCCCTGTCCGGGTAGTCAAGACCCAGGCCCCACGTTTCGTAGACCTGGTCCGTCGCCTGATCAAATGCGAGAACATAGAAAGCGACATTCATATGGCCATTGTGGTCTATCCACTCTGGTTTAACAGTAAGGTGGGTTTGAGGAAGTGTCATGGTTAAACTCGTAGAGCAGTAGTGTGTCGAATTAGTCACGTTGAGCGTATCGCAGTCGTGAATCTGATATGGCCCAGGGTTTCGGGTAAAGTATCATGACGCGAGTATTATTTGGTTATGGGCGACTGCGCGGATGGTGCCTATTACAGGTTTAATGTCCATGGAGAAATAATGAAGGAGCGAAGAGATTGATGCGGTGTTATGAGATTGCCTCGGCAAACGGGATTGGCGGTCTTGTTCTCAATGAACGTGACCACTCGACTCCGGGACCCGGAGAGGTGTTGGTTCAGGTTTGTGCCTCATCTATCAATTATAGAGATCTGATGATGATTGAAGACCCCGTGCCGCGCGGAGTACGTTATCCCACGATACCGAATTCGGATGCGGCGGGTGATGTCATTGCCGTGGGTTCCGGGGTGACTGCTGTAAAGGTGGGGGATCGCGTGGCAACCTGTTTTTTCCAACGGTGGGATAGCGGCACTATTACGTCTGATGGTATGAACAGCGCGTTGGGTGGAGCGTTAGATGGTGTGCTGGCAGAGCAGGTGATTCTGGGAGAAAAAGGTGTTATTCGATTTCCGGATCATCTGTCTTATAACGAAGCGGCGACGTTGCCATGCGCAGCGTTGACCGCGTGGCACGCATTGGTGGAGTTTGCGGATGTCCAGCCCGGAGAGACCGTGCTGTTGTTGGGAACCGGCGGTGTCTCCATGTTTGCGCTGCAGTTCGCCTGTATGCTGGGTGCGCGCCCGATTGTGATTTCCAGCAACGATGGAAAACTTGAACGCGCACGGTCGATGGGGGCAGTGGGGTTGATTAATTATCAGACCACACCAGAGTGGCAGGACAAAGTTGTGGAATTGACTGATGGAGTTGGCGTTGATGTGGTTGTTGAAGTAGGCGGGGCTGGTACATTGGAGCGATCGGTGGCGGCAACGCGAGTCGCTGGAAGGATCGCATTGATCGGTGTGCTGGCTGGGGGAACGATGAACCCGACCATGATGATGCGAAAGTCTATTCGATTGCAGGGGATCTACGTCGGGAGTCACGAGATGTTCAAACGAATGAACGAGGCGATAAGCACCCATCAGCTGAGCCCCGTCATCGATCAGACATTCCCCTTTGCAGACGCTCCGTCCGCCTATTATGCGATGCAGCGAGCGGAGCATTTAGGCAAGCTGGTTGTCACTTTTTGACAATTAGCCGCGTGACCCGGTGGCAATGGGTGACGGATATACCTTGCGCGATCGACTCCCGTAGAAGCACCAGGGCATTGGGGTTACGGCTAACCGCATCGTCAGATGCACGTGCGAGACTGATTCAATAACTAGCGATTAACATGAGATTGTTGCTTCAGCGGGTCAGTAGTGCGCAAGTATCTGTGGCTGGTGATGTTATTGCACAGATCGAACAAGGTCTGCTGGTGTTTGTTTGCGCGATGATAGGGGACACCGAGGGGGTCGCACAGAAAATGGCACGCAAGACTGCCCGGTTGAGAGTTTTTAACGATGAACAAGGTAAGATGAATTTGTCGCTAGCGCAGATTGGTGGAGAAGCGTTGGTGGTCAGCCAGTTCACGCTGGCAGCCGATACGCGCCGAGGGAATCGGCCGGGGTTTTCCAGTGCAATGATGCCAAGCGCTGCGCTGGAATTATTTGATGCAGTCGCTCGTTCCTTGGCCGATGAAGATGTGGTGGTTCGAGTGGGGAGATTTGGCGCGGACATGGCCGTTAAACTGGTTAATGATGGTCCCATCACGGTGTGGCTTGATTCGGCGGAGTGATAGACCGGTTATCCTAACGCTTCGGTCAGCTGTATAAACAGGAGTTGAGGGGATAGATTATGGTCAATCTGCTACAGGCAGAAGGGGGAGTGACAGGCCTCCGCATTGAAATTATCGATGGGTCAATTACAAAAGATGCTGTGATCGATGCAGTCAAACGTTCGCTTCAACGGAATCCACGACTGAACTACGCAGATCAGGTATTTGATGTGATTGATCTGGACGCAGATCAGGAAGTGGTGTTGTTGTTTTCTGAGTCATTTGGTTATCAGGCGGGAAGCGCGCAAAAAGCTTATTCCGAATTCGAGTATTACATTGATGGATATCTGAATGGCTGTTTTGAGGGGGATCAGCGATTGGTCGTGCGGCATCTATCAGGCTACAACCTGATGCGACTTGAAGAGAACGAAACGATGTTGGGTAATTTGGGTGGCGGTGGTGTTGGCACGATTAGCATTGATCGCAATGATGATGAAGAGTCAGGTGAGATTCGAGCTACGATTACATGGAATACCGACACGCCCGAGGTGATTGGTCAGTTTTATTACGAAGACAAGCGAGACCGGATTCTTAAACTGGGGGTTTCTTAGTTCATGCAATTGATCGATAGCTTAATTAAACCCATTGTCGAGTGGGGGCTACGCGAAGAATTACTTGACGGTGATCATACGGGGCAGAACTTATGGGAGCCGGGAGACCTCGCTACCGCCCGGGTCTGTGCCAACCAAAGTGGTATCAATGCGGCCTTTTGGCGTTGACACAGTAGATGATCTATCGCCGTCTGGGCAGAACCGATCTGAATGTGTCACTTCTCAGCCTAGGAACGGGCGGGGCGCGACGCTTAGGGCAGGCGACGGGCATGACATTGATAGATCAACAGGCGCTTGTTCATCACGCGATTGATCTAGGTGTCAATCTTATTGACACGGCTGAACAATATGGCGAATCAGAGTCGATACTGGGAAGGTGTTTACGTGGCATCCCGCGCAATCAGTATTTCTTGTCCACCAAGTGGTCGCCCAGGATCGGCGAAGATTTTTTTCCGGATCCGGTGGCGTTACAGGCGTCGGTTGAGCGCAGTCTCAAGCGCCTTGGCACCGACTATATAGACATTATGTTTTTTCATGGTCCGCGAGTAGCAGAATATGGGGCTGTCGTCGATCAGCTATATCCGGTTTTGGATGCATTGAGAAACGCTGGAAAGGTTCGCTCTGTTGGGCTGAGCACTCCGTTTGTTTACGATCCTGCTCAGGAAGTTGCACGAGTAGCCTTGACGGAGGATCCTGCAATATGGGATGTGGTCATGTTGAAGTATGGAATTCTTAATCAACACGCTGCGAATCACATCTTGACGTTGGCTGATCGTCATGACGTTGGTGTAATGAATATGGCGGCGGTGAGAATTAAATTGCCGAATCCAGTTTTGTTGGAAGCACTAATAAGAGGATGGAAAAAGAGTGGCTTGATTCCTCGGGATGCACTGCCGGACAAAAACCCACTGGACTGGCTGATCCAGGGCGATGTCAAGTCGGTTATCGAGGCTGGCTATCGCTTTGCTGCGGAGCCTCCTGGTATAGCCACCGTGCTAACAGGCACATCCTCTATGGAACATTTAACCGCTAATGCGAGGTGTCTTGAAAATCCTAAACTGACTATTGCACACAGTTCTCGATTGAAAGCATTATTTGGGAGTATCGTGGAATACGCCTGACGCGGGCCTCGTTGCAGCGCAAGCGCTGCGTGTTAGTTTGTCGGTATTGGAAATCCATAATGAAGTGGGTTACCGAAAAATTTGAGAAAACTCTTTCTGAGCATACTCGTTAAATTGCGTAGACAAAGTGATGCCATGACCTGGTTCCTCGGTCAGTTCATAGTGACCGAGAGTCAATTGATGAGAGGTGGATAACAGTCTGTCGAATAAGGGTGATTCGGCATGCTGAAGTTCCAAGGAATGCAGTGAGGGTAGGCAGGCTGCCATTTGTGCGCTAACGACTGCCATCACGGGTCCGCACGGGTTGTGGGGACTGACCTGGGTTCCGTGTAGGTCCGCGTATTTTGCGATTCGAATAGCTTCCGAAAATCCTCCGCAGAATCGAATGTCAGGCATGATGACATCGTAGGCGTCGGCGTCGATGAAGGATTGAAACTGACTCAGTCCTGAGAATTTTTCTGCCCCGGCCAGCAGTGCGCCATGACGATTCGCAGTAGCACGGAGTGCTTTTAATTTGGGTATTGTTTCGGCGATCTCTGCCACAGGCTCTTCAATCCATTGGGTGCCTAATTGCGCGAGACGAGCAATGACGTGATTGGCCTCGTGTAGCTGAAATCGACTATGACAGTCCACTTGAACAGGATGATCCTCAGATACCCGCATCACGGCTTCAACACGTGCCATGCCGATATCGATAGCGTCAGCCCTGGCGTGCTGATTGGTTCCCTGCGCTAAAACCTCATCAAATGGTGCGATCTTTATCGCACTGAAACCAACGGCCAACGCTGCCTCTGCACGAGTAGCAAATGAGTTTGGGGTTCGGTCGATAGTGCCTCGATTAATGTTTGCGTAACAGAGGATTTTCGACCGAGGTTCAATTTCGGCTAAACGACGGGTAGAAACGTTTTGTTCTTGCCCTTGGATGTCGAGCCAGACCTGTTCCACAGCGCTGGCTAGGACATATCCAACGGGGAGAGGAAGGCTCTGTTGAAGCGTTTGCAGGGTGGCATCGGTAATCACCCCAGGCAATTCTCGAGTCGCGTTGAGTATCGCGGCCTCTTGATTCTGAAGGGTTACTTCTCCAAACCCTGTTAGGCCGTCGATGGATCTTCCAACGAGAAACATCCATCGAGTCTTCAGCGATACGGGAACGCTATATAAGTGTAGTTCAGAAAGACGTAACGGAGGTCTTTCAGTCATGGGTGATTTTAAACCTTGCAATGCTTTTCGGAGCGGAGGCTCACCAAACGGTAGATATCAGGCCATGCCAACCGGTTGGATTCTCGGATGTATGGCATCATCTAGTCGGCTATTAATCATGTCCAACAGTTCGTTTTGAAATGGAACCCGTTGATCAGTGCGAAACAGGTTATTCATTTCCCATGGATCATCAAATAAATCGTACATTTCTCCGGCCCCAGACAATAACTCCAGGGTTAATTTATGTCGCCGTGTGCGTGCCATGCGTAACTCTAGCTCAACGCCACATCGTGAGGGGTTAACGCTCCATTCATTGTAGGCAAAATCCCGTTGCTGCGACATTCCATTAAGCAACGGTTTCAAAGATTTGCCGTGCATCGGTAGATCTGCACTGGCCCCGAAGTAATCCAACACAGTGGCCGCCACGTCCAATGTGGAGACAGGGTGATCAAGTGTTAGCCCAGGCGTAATACCAGGACCCTGGGCGATGAATCCCACTCGGACCAGTCCCTCGTACATCATGGGCCCCTTCAAGAGGAGTCCGTGATCTCCAAGCCACTCACCGTGATCGCTAGTGAAAATAATTATTGTATTGTTACCCTGTGGAATGCGACTCACACAGTCAACAATACGACCGACATTGTGATCGATCAGGGAAATCATTCCGTAGTAATTAGATATGATTTGACGCAACTGTTCATCTGTTTGATCAGGCACTCGGCTACGTGTTTCCCTCAATAGTCGAAAATCTTTTTGAATGTTCGGCGTCCGCTCCAGGCTGGCTGTATGCCACCAAGGTCGTCGATCCAGGTCTTTTGTGCGATGCAGAGGTAGATCAATTTCTTCGGGATGATGCATGCGGGACCATGGATCGGGTGCATCAAATGGGTGATGGGGGTCAGGAAACGACGTCCAGAGGAAAAATGGCTGTTCGCCGCTGTTGCGCAGGAAATCAATGGTTCGATCGCTAACCCAAGTGGAGTTGTGACAGGCAGATGGAAGTGCCGAATGCCAGGTATGCGCGGCACCGGTATGTGGGGCAAGCTGGGTTCGATATAGTCGGTTCTTCTCCTCGCCTCTTCCGTCTCCGTAGTACCAGCTTTCGTAATGTTGCCCTGCTGGTGGGGCGGCTGGTAGGTCATGATTATGCCCGTTGACTACGAGTTCGACGTGTTCGAATCCCATGTACGGGCCAAACCAATCGGGTGAATAATCTTGTTGGGAAAATTTACATTCCGGTGTGCCGGTGGGCGCGAACGTATGGTGAGTGGAGAAATGTGCTTTACCGATGAACGCTGACATGATTCCGGCGCGCTGGAGTGTGCCAGCCATTCCGCGATTACCAAGGGTGGGATCAAGATCGATACCGTTGTCGTGAACACCATGAGTGTTGGGCAATAATCCCGTGAGAATGGATGCTCGCGAGGGTTGGCAGACGTTGTTTGGCGTGATGCAGGTAGAGAATCGAGTGCCATTGGCAGCCAACTGGTCTAAGTGAGGAGTCTTGATCGGCCGACCTTCAAAGCCAAAACAGTCACCCCGGTGTTGGTCAGAAGTAATCAGGATGACATTCGGTTGCTGTCTTGCCATGGCGTAGAGTGAGGCTATCAGGCTGCAGGATCGACCGAGAAGGTCTTATGACTTTCGCGAATCGTGTTCAAGGTAAGGCGATATAACCTCTTTACTATAATTAGCGCAGTTAGATAATACATGTAAGATTATCTTTAAAGGCGTAGGGATCCTAAGCCTTTGTTTCATTTTTAATCAAGGAGCCAGGCATGCGTGGTAAGCCTAATCTTGTTCTCATCACCTCCGACCAACACCGGGGTGACTGTTTTGGTTTTGAGGGTCGAGCAGTTAAAACACCACACCTGGATCAGCTTGCCAGTTCAGGGGCCCGTTTTAGTTCATGTATTACGCCGAGTGCTATGTGCCAGCCAGCACGCTCCAGTATGTTGACCGGTCTGTATCCGCGAACGCATGGGGTTATCGATAATGGAATTGATTTACCGCGGCAGACGGGCGAGAACGGGTTTGCAGGTCAGCTAACACAGGCGGGTTATGCGACCGCGTTCATCGGTAAAGCCCATTTTTCTTCATACAATACCTTCACGGCGACGGGTACCCCTGAGTGTCGACACAGTTCGAGTGGTTATGCCGATGACTGGTTGGGTCCCTACATGGGGTTTCGACATGTCGAGCTGGCGGTGCTGGGACACGAGCTTGCGGAAATGGCCAGTCAAAATAAGGGCCAACACTATGAGCGGTGGTTGAGAAGCGGGGGTGGCGGGGAAGAGCGGTTAGGGTTATACGGAAAGCGGTTGGCTCCAGATGTTGGTGCGATGCAGACCTGGCACTCTGCTTTACCTGTCGCCTGGCACCACTCTAGCTGGGTAGGTGACAGGGTGATTGACTTTCTTGACGAGGAACGAGCCGATCAGCCATTTTGTCTTTGGGCTTCGTTCTCCGATCCTCACATGCCGTTTGATTGTCCGGAACCGTGGTCAAGAATGCATCACCCGGATGAAGTCGATTTACCGACTGTCCGGGAACGCGGGCTTGACCAACGTCCCTGGTGGCACCGTGCGTATGTTGAAGACCGGTCGATCGATCCGGCAATGGATCAGGCGATTTACGATCATCATGAGTCATTGAATCGGTTGCCGCGCCGAAATGGGCGGGCTCGGAATTACAATGACACTGAGGAGCAGCTACGGCACACCATAGCGAATTATTTCGGCATGATCTCACTCATTGATCACAACGTGGGCCGTATCCTTGATGCGATAGCATCGAGGGGTTTGGATAACGACACTATCGTCATATTCACTTCGGATCATGGGGACTGGTTGGGCGACCATGGCATGATGTTAAAGGGTCCGATGTTTTACGAAGGGCTATTGCGAGTCGGTTTCTTAATTAAGGGGCCTGGTATTCCCGCAGGCAAAGTGGTTGGTGATCCAATTTCCAATACCGATGTAGCTGCCACTTTGCTGGATTATGCGGGGGTGGAGTCGTTTTATTCGATGCATGGACGCAGCGTTCGACCCATGGTCGAGTCAAGTAGCACGTCTCGCGATTACGCTTATGGGGAGTGGGATCTCAACCCAGAGCATTGGGGCTTGGACCTTAAACTTCGAGTCGTACGCACCAAGAGATATAAAATGACGGTTGAAGTTAATTCAGGGGCAGGAGAGCTATATGATCTGGCCGATGATCCCGCGGAGACTGTTAATCGATTCGAGAGCGATCGCGTTGTCCGAAAGGAGTTGGAGGAAATGTTGAACGAACGGCCGCCCGATGAGCTGAAAGATCCGCTAATTCCCAGCGGCGTGCATTAGAGGACGCAGCTAAACGTTAAGCGCATTTCGGCAGTGCAGTTTGGGTTGTTGGCATCGCCCATTGCCTACATGGGTCCAATGCGAGGGGGGCCGAGATCCTGTGCGAGCATCGTCGCATCGAAACTTTGACGGATCAGTCGATTTTTAACATCACTGGCATTCGGATCATTCCATAGGTCATTGAATTCTCCAGGGTCGACGTTGAGATCGTAGAGTTCTCCGAGATCATGACCGTGGTACACCACAAGTTTGTACTGGTTATCGCGGTACATGGTAGCTCTTGTCCCGTTGTTTTCTTTGAGCGCGTCGAAATACTCACTACGTACGAAAGATTTGTGGAAGTGTGGATCTGCTTTGCCTGTAAGCAGTGGCCATAAGGATTGGCTTTGCATATGCGATGGCTTGGCGATTGTTGCTGCGTCCAGTAACGTTGGAGCGATGTCCATTAATTCAACCAGTGCGTCGGACTGTAGGTTTGTTTTTATTTCGCCCGGCCACGAAAATATCAAGGGAACACGAACCAGACCTTCATAAAAGCGGCAACCTTTCTCGATCAGGCCGTGGTCGCCCAGCGCTTCACCGTGGTCGGTAGAAAAAATTACAAGCGTATTATTCATGTCGCCACCATCCTCGATGGCCTGCAGCAGGCGTCCAAATTGGTCGTCTACAAGTTTCAACATGGCGTAATAAGCGGCTTTAAGTGTCCAAGCGTCACGCGCTCCCGTTGAGGGATTGTTACCACGGACTCCCATTGGAGTCGGGGTGCGGGGCAATATCGGATCGCAAATGTCTAAGTTCTCAGGCCTGGCGCCTTTTGATTGGAAGTCGATATTCTCAAGGCGCCGTTGTTGTGCCAGGTCACTTTCACGGAAAAGCGGTGGCGGCATCGATTGGGGATCAAACAGGTCGCGATACGATTGAGGTGGGTTAAAGGGGGGGTGTGGGTCATAAACATTGACGCTTAACATCCAAGGCGCCGATCGTTGCTCGCGAATGAATTCAATCGCTCGTTCCGTGGCCCATGTGGTTTGATGAAGTTCAGTTGGGACACCCTTGCAGTCCCGTATGAGTTCGGTTAATGCGCCGCCTTGCTCAGCCACCCAATCGGCGTAGTCGTGCCCGTTCGGCCAGTCATCTCGAGGCGCATGGCTCCATTTAAAAAACCGATAGCCATCATTAAACCGCGGTTCTACCCGTTGAAACGCACTTGCGAGGTGCAACTTGCCAACCAAACCACAATCGTAACCAGCTTCATGAAGTAAGCGAGTGACGATAGGATAGAGGTCAGCAAATTCATTGTTGCCGTTGCGCGGTGCACGGACTGCGTTCGGATACCGTCCGGTCAGAAAACTCGCACGACTGGGTGTGCAGATCGGTGATTGTGCGTAGGCGCGCGTAAATGCCGTACCGCGGCCGACAAGTCGATCAATGTTTGGTGTTATTACCGATTCGTTGTTGAGCGCGCCGATCGTATCGTAGCGTTGCTGGTCTGTGCAGTACCAGAGAATGTTAGGTCGAGACGGGCTCATGCGGGGGCATTTTTACCGATAGTGTGACGATAAGAAACCAAACGTCGAGTCGGTTATTTCCTTATGGCCCTAATCACCCGTTTTCGCTTTGTCGTCACTCCTATGTCCGATGACACGACTTGTCTCCGGATCTATCAGGTGCATGTGGTGAAGGTCGACGGTGAACTCCATGCGGTGACCGGCCCCGACGACGGCTTGTGGCGCTGACCGTGCGCAAATGTCTGTGCCTTTGACTGAGAAGAACACCATGGTATCCATGCCCATGGGTTCAACAACCTGAACATCGGCACTGAAATCAACCTGTGATGATGCGGTGTGAACGCGTTTTTCGGTGACATGCTCCGGTCTGATACCAAAGGTGAGTGATTTCCCTTTATGGGGTTGGTAGCGCGTAGCATCCTCGTCTGGAATCTTTAATTTGAGTTCGTCCCCGAGATTGATGTACGCGCCATCCGCACCATCAATGACTTCACATGGGACAAAGTTCATGGCAGGAGAACCAATGAATCCTGCGACGAAGCGGGTTCTCGGGCTGTCGTACATTTCCTGGGGGGTGGCGACTTGTTCAATCACTCCATCATTCATGACCACAATTCTGTCTGCTAAGGTCATGGCTTCGACCTGATCGTGGGTCACGTAGATCACGGTGGTCCCAACTCGTTGATGAATCTTTTTGATTTCGGTGCGCATTTGAACCCGCAATTTGGCATCAAGATTGCTGAGCGGTTCATCAAAAAGAAATGCCTGCGGCTCTCGAACAATAGCGCGCCCCATAGCAACCCGCTGTCGTTGGCCACCAGAGAGTTGCTTCGGTCGCCGATCCATAAGTTCTTGAATGTTTAGAATGTCAGCGGCATTTTGGACGCGGCGTTTGATTTCATCTTTAGGTGTCTTGGCGAGCTTTAGGCCAAAGGACATGTTGTCGTAGACGGTCATGTGTGGATACAGCGCGTAATTCTGGAAAACCATTGCAATATGCCGGTCTCGAGGAGGGGTGTGATTAACCAAGTCATCACCGATGTAAATCTCGCCGTCGGTAATCTCTTCAAGTCCAGCGATCATTCGCAGGGTCGTGCTTTTCCCGCAGCCCGAGGGCCCGACTAGAACGACAAATTCATTGTGCTCGACGTCTAGATCGATTCCGCGAACAGCCTCGGTATCATCAAAACTTTTTCTTAATGCCTTTAGCTGGATTCTGGCCATGTCACTGTACGCTCATTGTTGATCTTTGATCGCGGCGTCAAAATAGAAGTGAAGACACCGGCGAACATTAACGGAAAGTGGGTTCTTCACCCGGAGCAGGCGTATAGCCTGGCGAGCCCTTGGCAAGAACGGCTTCGATGCCTCCTCCTAGCTCGATGCGCTCCGCTTGTTTGGCTTTTGCACGCCGATCTACGTCTTCTGGATTAATCAAGTCACGCAGTGCGGCTTCGCAGCTATCACACTGATCCTTATACGCCGGGTCGCCTGCGAGATCATTCAGTTCGTTGGGATCAGATGCCATATTAAATAATTGAGGTGGATAATCTTCCATATAGCGCACATATTTCCAGTCGCCATGTCGAAGCAAGTAGACGGCTGACTTCGCACCGGCTGAGTGTTGTTCAGAGAAAATTACCCGATCGGGTTCATCGCCTTCAGCAAGTTGTACGAGGGAGGTGCCGGGAAGTTCTTGGTCTTCATCAACAATGTCCACTCCCGTGGTTTCCAGAATAGTGGGGAACACGTCAAGGAGTTGTACAGGTGTGGCGACTTCCTTGCCCGAAGGGATGCCTGGCCCGGACATAATCAGGGGTACCCCAACTGATTCCTCATACATATTACATTTGCTGAACATGCCTTTTTGACCCATAGATTCGCCGTGATCAGACGTGTAGAGGACTCGTGTATTCTCAGACAATCCAGACGCTTCGAGGGCAGAAAGCAGTTTACCAATGTTGTCATCAAGATAACTGATCATGCCGTAGTACGCGGCGATCACTTTGCGTAAGGTGGCGTCGTCAAACTCGCCTTGGATTCCAAAATTGGTACGGTAGTCCTCCAATCCCGGATGCATGGGACGCTCGTCGAGGCCGTAGGCGAGTGGCATGTCCAGGTCCTGATGGGGGTAGAGATCGTAAAACTCAGGTGGGGCAACCCAGGGCGGGTGTGGACAGACAAGTGAAACGAAGAGTGCCCATGGTTTGTCGGTGTGGGTCGGCGCTTCGTTTTTTATCCAATCTAATGCGCGCGTTGTGATATCTCGGTCATAGTCAAGATAGGTTGAGTTCCCAACCCCTGCGTTTAGAACACCGTATGGAAAAGCTCGGCCAGTGGGCATCGGGTCGCGGAGAAGGGTATACAGCATCCCAATGCCATCAATGATGTGTAGGGGAACAATCGATTCGTCGAAGCCATTGTCATCGGCAGTATCTCGATAATGCAATTTTCCGATCGATACGACGCGATGGCCCTGGTTCATGAGTCGATGACCCCATGATGGAGCCTGTCCGTAATAGGGGCTGCAGTTGTCCCAGACTTCTAATGTTGGGTCGTTAACATAACGACCAGTCGCGAGGCTGCCGCGGCAGGGTACACAGATTGGTCCGTTGCAGTAGGCATTCTGAAATAGGGTTCCGTTCTCAGCGAGTCGATCAAGGTGCGGAGTTTTTACTAGTGAGTGACCGTAACAGCCCGTCGCTCGACGGGTGTGCTGATCAGAAAAAATAAAAAGGAAATTGTTCGGTTTATCCGACATCTCGGTCCCCCCGTTTAAATCCAGCCACTGTGAACGGCGATGGTGACAGTTCCTTTAACGGTGAGCAAGTAGTAGGGTCCATGTCTTGGTGTAAATCTATAAGAAATAGACTGGTTGAGTAGCGGGGGTGGTAAAGAAGCAGTGCAGGCTGCTTTTGATTGGAGCGACTCAGCCTCAATACCCTTGCTTACAAGGAGGATTTAACTCAAGCAATTGCAGGAAAGACTTGTGGAAGGATTGTTGATCGTGTCACCATCCCCCGTCGCAGCATTGCGGATTAGTAACGAGGTGTTTTTGCATGAAACGACACATTACCAATGCGCAGCACTGGGGAGCCTAGACTTATAGCAAGGAGGAGCACCGTGGACAGAAAATTTCATTCGTTGGTATTAGCAACAACATTCGCTTTAGGTGTGACTGGAACGGCCTCGGCGGAGGTGAATTGGCGACAGTTTGAAGGCACTACGCTAAATGCCGCCTATTTCACGGCCAATTATATCGACGCCTGGTGGCGTCCAATGGCGAAGCAGTTTCAGAAAGAGACAGGTATCAAGGTCAAGATGCAGGTACTGCAAGCCGGACAGATACGAAAGAAACAGGACATCATGTTGGCGGGTAAGGATTCAACGTTGGACGTTTTGATGTTACAGATGGATAACCGTGGTGGAAAACTGACTGCAGCAGGACACCTTGAGGATCTGGAGCCTTACCTTTCGGATTCCTCGTTAACGCCAGCGAATTACGACTATCCAGGTGATTGGCTGGGTGGTTGTCTTAACACTGAACGCGTGATCAAGGGGCAATCACATAATAATATTGTTTGGTCGGCACAGGCGCAGTTGCTTCATATTCGAAAGGATCTTTTTAAGAAGTACAACGTCAAGGTTCCAACAAACATGGCTGAGTTGGAGGATGCGGCGAAGAAGCTGACCATTGATGAGGATGGTGATGGTAAGCCTGAGATCTATGGCTTCCTCTCTCGAGGTTGGGGTCGCTTAACGACGGCGAGCTTTGCCAGTTATTTGTTTAATCATGGTGGGTCATGGTTCAAGACTGCGGCAGACGGTACCAAGGTGGCAAATATCAATTCAAAGGAATCGGTTGATGCCTTCGAGTTCTATGGTCGATTGATCCGCGAGTATGCACCCAAGTCCGCGCTGAGCAACAAGCCGCCCCAGAATGCCGCGTTGTACGCTGCCGGTAAGGCTGCCATGCATCAGGAACTTAATTTCTGGCACGGACTTTCGGACAATCCGAAAAAGTCACGTATTGCAGGCAAAAGCACGGTGATCCTGGTGCCAGAAGGAGCGGGCGGTAGTTTCCCCAATCTGCCGACGACTTCGATAGCTATCTCGAAATATTCAGAGAAGAAGAAGGCGGCCTGGCTGTACATTGCTTGGATGACCCAGAAGCATATTATGCTGAAAGGGCAAAACGCAGCGGTTCCGATGTGCAGACGCTCTGCGTGGGACGATCCATCGTATAAAGCCCCGACTCCGGGTTGGGGTTCGTCGGCTAAACATGCGGCTGATTACGGAATCGCTATTGCGAAGCCCCAAGCTATTGCGATTGGCCAAATGCGTGATGCCGCTGGTGATGTCATGAATATCGCCATACGAAATGGTGATCGAGCGGCGATACAAGCAGCTGCGGATGATGCGGCCAAATTAATGACAGCACTTGTCGCTAAGACGGAAACTGGAATGGATTTTATGGGTGTGATGCCGTCTCTCGGAAAACGGATGAAAGCTGGCGTCCAGGAGGAGCCGATCGCGGCCGATGGTCTGGCTAAATTAGGGCAATAATAGTTCTTACGTCCAGGTGTCAGGGTTTGGGTGCAGACGCGCCTAAACCCTGGCGCCTGATTTCGACCAGCAATCAGTGCCACCCGGCGGTCTGAATCGATATGGCAATGACTAAGGTACCAGGTGCCGAACACGGGATGCCTCGGCGGTTGATCGACTGGATCGACCGGCATATGACTGTGGTGTTCAATATTCCGACGGTTATTTTTCTTTTCGGATTGGTGGCATTCCCGGTCGCATTGGTCCTGTTGACTAGCATGACTGATTGGCAGTTGATCCTTAATCCCGAGCCTAATTTCGTGGGATTAAAAAACTATATAACGGCGTGGCAGGACCCGCGCTGGATTAACGCGGTTGGGCATACGTTTTATTATGCAATCCTTTCTGTCGGTGGTCAGTTCGTCTTGGGAATGGCAACGGCCTTGTTATTTAATCGAAGTTTTGCCGGGAAGGCGTTTTATCGTTCGGTTTGGATGATGCCGATGCTTTCGATGTCTGTGGCAATTAGTTTGGTTTGGATTTTATTTTACGATTATGCCTATGGAATACTTAACCTCGGTTTGGGTGTGCTTGGCATAGAGCCAATTGAATGGACGATCGATCCGAATTGGGCGATGCCCTCACTGATTTTAGTAGGGATTTGGCACCACACCCCCTTTATGACGCTAATTCTGCTTTCTGGATTGCAGTCTTTGCCCCAGGATCCGTTCGAAGCGGCTCGTATAGATGGAGCCTCGCGTTGGCAGATTTTCATGCACGTTACTTTGCCATTAATGCGGGCCCATATTGCTGTCGCCCTGATTCTGCGATCAATTTTTGGTGTTAAAGAGTTTGATACCTTCCTGGCGATTACCGATGCGGGCCCCAGGTGGGCAACGGAAACGATGAATTTGAATGTTTATTTCAATGCGTTTGAGTATCAGTATATGGGTGAAGCGGCTGCAAAAGGGGTATGGTTCTTTTTCTTTATCTTGGCAATTCAACTAATTCTGTTGCAGTTACGGAAACGCAAATGGTCTTATTAAAAGCGCGATTGCCAAAAAAGTTGTGGAAAGTGCTGGAATTCACTACGACGCAGCTCATGATGATCGCGGTGGTTGGCCCGTTCTTTTTTATTTTCTTTTATATGTTTTGGAATTCGCTTAAGCCGGATTATCTTTTCTTCGAGCCCGGCACGTGGATTTTCGAGCCCATGTGGTCCAATTACACAGATGTATTAGAAAATAGTGACCTTTTTCCTAATATAGTAAATAGTTTAATTATTTCTGGTAGCGCCACTCTTATCGGCCTTTTTTGTGGGTTACTGACTTCGTATACGGTCACGCGGTTTAATATGCGTAAATTGGTGGTGGGAATTCTCCTCACACGGATGATTCCCTACATCACGGCATTGGTTCCTTTCTGGATCGTGTACAAGCACCTCGGTTTATTGAATACGCATGTCGGCATTATTCTGGCCCACTTAGTGATTACTATCCCGTTCGGGGTTTGGATTATGTTGGGCTTTATTGAGGACATTCCAAAGGAGCTAGAGGAGGCTGCATGGATCGATGGCGCTTCTCGAACAGAAGCATTCTGGCGCATTGTGGTTCCGTTGAGCGCACCGGGAATGATCGCTACCGCTATTCTTTGTTTTATTTTCTCCTGGAATAATTTCATGCTCGCGTTAGTCTTGGGTGGGTTCGATGTTTCCACGGCGCCGGTTTCTGTCTACAAGTATGCGGACCCGGAGGCTGGGGGCAGCGGCCAAATGATGGCGGCGGCGACGATGGTGACGATCCCCGTGTTCTTTATCGTATTGGCAATTCAGAAACAACTGGCGGCAGGCCTTACCTCGGGAGGGGTTAAGGGGTAGCTGGCAAATCAGTGGGATTAAGTCATATTGCGTTATCGAATTGCCCTGCAGGTTTGGACGCTGGTGGATGGTACGCAAATGGATAGTGAGTAGGATTGATGAAACCACAAAATTTACTTTTTCTGTTCTCTGATCAACACTCCAAACGCGCGCTGGGTTGTTATGGGCATCCTCTCGTCAAGACTCCCCATCTTGATGCGTTAGCGGCACGGGGAACACGATTTAGTAACGCCTATACCAATTCCCCGATCTGTGTGCCGGCGAGAGCCGCGCTTGCGACTGGACGCTACGTTTTCGAAACGGGCTACTGGGATAACGGTAAAGCGTATGAAGGCTCGGTGCCATCGTGGCATCACAGGTTGACGGCGCTGGATCAGACGACGACGTCAATCGGAAAATTACATTTCCGATCTGTGCAGGATCCTACAGGGTTTTCAGACAGTCAGATTCCTATGAATGTGGTTGGGGGTGTAGGAGATCTGTTGGGCTGTTTGCGGGATGGTTCGGCGGTTTTAACGAAATACCGCGGCTATCTGCAAGAAGCGGGAGCCGGAGATTCAACTTATATTCAATATGACCGCGATATTACGGAGTTGACGGTTCGCTGGTTAGAGGAGATTGCCGGCCAGTCTCAGGAAAAACCCTGGGTTCTTTTTGCCTCACTGGTTTGCCCCCATCCACCGATTATTGCGCCACAGGCGTTCTACGATCTTTATCCGTTGGATGACATTGATTGGCCACGTCAGCATGATGTGAGTAATCGGCCAGATCACCCGGCTATCAATGACATTAGACGTTTTCTTGGCATACCCGACTCTTTGCCAGAAGAAATGGTGCGCAGAACTATGGCGGCCTATTTCGGTCTATGCAGTTACTTGGATGACAACGTGGGGAAGATCCTCAAGGCATTGGATCAAAGTGGGTTAAGCGATAACACACGGATTTTATATTCCAGCGATCATGGTGAGGCGAACGGCGACCGCGGTATCTGGGGTAAGAGCAATATGTATGAGGAGACGGTGGGTGTGCCTATGATCTTGGCGGGAGAGGGCGTGCCGGTTGGGCATGTCGTTGAAACCCCGGTATCCCATGTCGATTGTTTTTCAACGATTACTGATTGTGTTGGGCTCGACCGTTTGGATGAAGATGATTGCCTCCGTGGTCGATCATTGTTTGATCTAGCCCGAGGGGCCGAACCCGATCGAGTTGCTTTCAGCGAATTTCACGCTGCGGGATCGAGGACTGGGATATTTATGTTGAGGCAGGGGGATTACAAATATGTGCACTATGTAGATGCTGATTATCCGGATACGTTGTTTGATCTGTCGTCTGACCCGGATGAATCTCGGAATTTAGCGGAGGATTCGGCGTATCGTGAAGTAAAGATGGCTTTCGAAAAACATCTCTCGGAATTATGTGATCCAATGTTTGTTAACGAACAGGCTCGCGGCGATCAATTGGCCAGAATTGCGGCCGCTGGCGGTCGCGAGGCCGTACTTAATGGAGGTTCTTTCGGTTACACACCTGCGCCAGGGGAGACGCCCGTCTACTCATGAGTGGTTCGTTTAATCTGCCGGCGCCGAGTAACCTTGTTTACTTTCAATCCGATAATCACAATCGGAATCTGTTGGGGTGTTACGGGCACTCGATTGTGCAAACTCCACATCTTGATCGTATCGCGAAGAGAGGCGCGCGTTTTTCTAATGCCTATGCGGCGAGTGCGTTGTGTTGTCCTGCACGGGCTTCAATTGCGACTGGTCAATATCCACACCAGAGCCATCTGTGGGATAACGCCATCGTATACGATGGGAGTTTGCCGAGTTGGATGCATCGACTTGCGGAGGAGGGTTGGGATGTGGTGTCGATCGGGAAACTCCATTACCGAGCGGCTGAGGATAATAACGGCTTTACCGACGAAATCATTCCCATGCACATCCTGAATAAAAAGGGTGGGGTAGACTTTCTTTTAAGAGGAGCAGGCGAAGAACAAGTCCATGTCGGTCAATGGGAGTTATACCTCGACCGTTCTGGTCTGGGTACAAGTCACTATCAGGATTTTGATCGTAAAATTACTTCGAAAGCCATTCATTGGCTGAAGGAAAACGGGAAACGAACCGGGAGACCCTGGGTGCTGCATGTTTCTTATCCAAGTTCCCACCCCCCGTTTTCGGTACCAGAGCGCCTTTTTGAACGTTACCCGCTTGAAGAAATGCCCTTACCGCCGGCATTTGCCCCGGGTGATCGGCCAGAACACCCGGCAATCCAGCATCTGCGCAAGATGATGGATACCAAGGAATTGATGCCGGATGACCTGAAGCGAATCGCGGCTGGCTACTATGGCTTGATTACCCACCTCGATGAACAGGTAGGGGAGGTTATAGCTGCGCTTGACACACTAGGTTTAACTGAAGACACACGAATTCTTTATACGACTGATCATGGAGAGATGCATGGGTCCCATGGATTGCTAGGTAAGGCCAACCTCTATGAAGGGGCTATCGCAGTGCCTTTGCTGATGGCCGGACCGGGAATACCAGAGGGAATTGTGGTCGATGACATAACGTCGCATGTCGACTTGTTTCCCACGTTGGTGGAGAGTAGTGGTGTTGCGACTAATGCTACTGATAAATCACTGCCAGGTAAAAGTCTGTGGCCTTTATTTAACGGAGAGGCAGAATCTCGCGTGGGGTTTGCCGAATATCACGCTGCCATGTCTCTGAACGGCAGTTTTATGCTGCGAGAAGGTGATCTAAAATTAATTTATCACGTTGATATGCCACCCCAGTTGTTCGACCTGGCCCATGATCCTGATGAAATTGAAGATCTCGCCGGGCGTGCAGAGATGGCGGAAACTGTTGCTCGATTGCAAGGTCAATTGAGACTGATTTGCAATCCTGAAGAAGTTGATCAACAAGCCAAAGCCGATCAGGTTGCCAAGATGGAGTACTGGGGGGGTAAGGAGGCCGTACTAGCGGAAAAGGGATTAGTCATCAGCCCACCACCAGGCATTGATGTCAAAGATGCTTGGCGATAAAGAGATTAGTGAGCGGCGTTAAGCCGATGACATCTCTACCCCGCCATTACTCGATTCGCTTTGAATCAATGGTGTGGCGCTCTATAAAGTCCCAGTCATAAGTAACGCCCAATCCCGGACCCTGAGGGACGGGTACACAGCCGTTTTGATCAATGCAGTCAAGTTCGTCAGAATAGTTATCTGCGTACACCGGGAGGTGCCAGGGATTGCCTGCGCGCGGGTGAACAAGGTTGACTTCGTAGTAGTTACTTCGAGTCAATGCGGCCATGAGATGGCGCATAGCGGGGCCGCAGGAATGGACTTCCACGTCAAAACCCATGGCTTCTGCCGCAATGGCAGCTTTGTAGCACCCGGTGATACCGCCGTCGTAGTCCGGGTCCACTCTGCCAAAATTTGTCACCCCAGAAGCGACTAATTCTGTGTGTTGTTCCGGATTTCGCACCATTTCTCCAAGCATCAGCGGAGTTTTAATCTGTTCCTTTAAGGCGCGGTTGCCTCTTATGGTTAGGCCGCCATCATTGTAGGGGTCCTCTAACCACATTAGCCCATAGTCATCACAGGTGTGCCCGACCCGCACGGCATCTGCAAGCGTTTTTAAGTGAAGCGCGCCGTCGTACATGATGTCCATGCGTCCACCAACACGCTCGCCGACAGCTTGAATCATTTCGCTTTCGCGTCGCGCAACGCCTTCTTTCCAGCCGTGCATTTTGTATCCGCGATAGCCGAGTTGTAGACAGCGTTCAGCGAAGTCGGCGTACGCAGTCGCACTTGAGAGACCGTCAGGTTGCTCGTCACCAAATATAGTGCTCGCATAAGCCGGTAATACCCACCGATGGCCGCCTAGTAGTTGGGCTATTGGTTGTTCACTAGCTTTGCCCGCAAGATCCCAGAGTGCAATGTCGAGTGCACCAATGCCCGAATCACCCACGTGTTTGGTGGCGTTGCGCATGGTTTGATAGTGCGCTTCTCGTTCCAATGCAGGTTTACCGATTAGTAGGTGCCCCAGGGCAATGCTCGCGGCCATAACCACCGGTGCGCGGGCGCGTGGGGGTACGTATTCGCCGATCGTGCCATCGTCCGCGTAGATTTTGAGTGCGAAGCGTTGTTGAGGTGTGCCGGCTCCCCGTTGATACCAAAATCCGAATCCAGATGGATCGCCGACAATGTCTGGTATCGTGATCTCAAAGAGAGTCACTTCAATTGCTTTAATAGAGATATTTTTCATAGCTATTCAGTGAGATGGTCGGAATGGGTGTCAATCTTCAAGAGCATGTATTGTGAGTTGTGGTCTTGCAAGCAGGTAGCGGCAGCTCAAGCAAAAGTTGCTTCTTTGAGTTTGTTAGATAACCTTTTCTTCTCGAAGGGCCTCAATTTCAGATATATCAATACCGAACTTTAGTAGAACTGCGTTGGTATCATGCCCAAGAGTTGGTGGGGAAAGTGAAGGGAAGACACTATGCCCATTGACTTTGAAACCCAGTGTAGGCAAATGGGTGACTGATTCGATCTCCGATAGAGTAACGGCTTGGGTAATTTCCCGAGTATTACATTGCGCTTGATCAAGGATTTCAGCAAGGCGCATAACGCTGCCGGCGGGCACACCGGCGTCGTTCAATTGCGCTTCCCACTCGCTCGCCGTTTTTTGTGACAACGCGTCGGCGAGGATTACTCTGAGCTCGGCGGAATGTTGGGATCGGTCCTCGCTAGTTGTCCAACGCGGGTCGGTTAATAAGTTATCAATGTTTAACACGCGACATAGAGAGCGCCACTGAACGTCTGTGTTTGCTGCCAACATGAGAAGGCCATCTCGCGTAGAGAAACAGCCCGATGCCGCACTGCCACTAAAGGCTTCGTTGCCAGCAGGCCCGGGTTCAACCCCTGCCGTTAGATAAGCGGTGACATGGGAGGCCATTAACAACAGCGCAGTATCTAACATCGCAACATCCAGGCGGATGGCGGCCCGCGTTCGGCGAACCTCATGGAGGGCAGCCACAATCGCAAAGGCGCCATTAAGGCCAGTGGCGTAATCGATGTAGGGTGCACCTACTTTAGTCGGACCTGACTCGTCGGTTCCTGTGGCATACATGATTCCACACATGCCTTGAACGACATGGTCGTAGGCCCGCCGGTTGCTTAGCGGGCCATCCTGACCAAAAGCGGATATGGAGCAATAAACGATATCCGGACGAAATTGACGTACCTCCTCGAATGAAAATCCCAACGTTGAGATGGCTCCCGGGCGAAGATTTTCGAGAAAGACATCACACGAAGGCAACATTCGTTGCAGGACAGAGCGCCCGCGTTCTTTTTTTAGATCTAGCGTGACTGATTTCTTGTTTGCATTCTGTACAAGATAAGGCAGCCCCATTTGGGCTTGAGCGAGAGTAGCATCAGCACCGCCGGTGCGTGTCCAATCGCCAGTCCCGGGCCGCTCAATCTTAATCACCTCAGCCCCCCTCAAACCCAGCTGATAGGAAGTGTATGGCCCTGCGAGAACCTGGGTGATATCTAGAACGCGAACTCCTGCTAGAGGTTGGAATGTTGGCTTGGTCATAGCAAAGTAATTGTAACCATTGATCAACGCAAACGGACCTAAGCCGCTTTTCCTGAGTTCGATGCTTATAATTCGGTGATTATCAATGTGATGGGAAGCGGCTGCAAAGGAAGCAATCATGGAATGCACAGAAGAGGTAAAGACATGGGGCGGAATTCAACGGGTATTTCGACACGCATCAATGACGACGCACTGTGAGATGGAGTTTGCTGTATTCGTCCCCGGGATTGCTGGTGCGGAGCCCTTGCCGGCATTGTTTTATCTTTCGGGCTTGACCTGTACTTGGGCTAACGTGGCGGATAAGGCGGGCGCACAGCGTTTTGCGGCCGAGCATGGGTTAATACTGGTGATGCCCGATACGTCGCCTCGTGGGTTACAACTTCCAGGAGAAGATGATGATTGGGACTTTGGCACAGGCGCTGGATTTTATGTCAACGCCACTGAAGCGCCGTGGAACGAAAATTATAATATGTTTGATTATGTGACTGAGGAACTCCCAGCGCTAGTCGCCGGGGAACTAGGGGTTGATGGGGCTCGAATTGGTGTGACGGGTCATTCGATGGGTGGGCACGGTGCATTGATTTGTGCGCTAAAACGCCCAGACGTGTTCAAAAGTTGTTCGGCTTTTGCCCCGATCGCTGCACCCTCGCGATGTCCCTGGGGCACGAAAGCATTCACAGGTTATCTGGGAGCCGACAAGACCGAGTGGGCCAAGTGGGATGCGTGCGAGTTGGTTGGGTTAAGCCATTTTGAAGGGTCTGTCTTGGTTGATCAGGGGCAGGCTGATAACTTTCTTGTTCGAGAATTACGACCCGAATTATTGCAAGAGGCATTTACACACGCCGGGAAATCGTTAGTGTTGCGTATGCAGCCAGGTTACGATCACAGCTATTATTTTATCGCAACCTTTATGGGTGACCACGTGGAGCATCACTCGAAACAGCTCCAACGTTGATTCGTCAGGTAATCACGTGCAGGCTAGCGCATTCATTTCGATTAACTGTTTTGCATTATTTCTATCACGGCGTTAACGATTTGAGTTTTGTCCGGAAACACGTGGTCTTCTAGGTCGGGCGAGTAAGGGACCGGAACTGGCAGAGCGCAAATCCGCCGGACAGGGCACTTGAGGCTGTGAAAGGTTGGGCCGTCTTCCATCACAATAGAAATGATTTCTGCGGCCGCGCTCGCAGTTGGGGGAGCCTCATCCGCGACCACTAATCGCCCCGTCTTCTTAACTGACTGGCGCAGGGTTGTCTCGTCCATAGGAGCAAGACAGCGTGGGTCAATAACTTCCACTGAGATGCCCAACTCCGCAAGTTCAGTAGCGGCATCGAGTGCTTCATGAACCAACCATGCTAAGGCAACGATTGTTACATCAGTGCCAGTTCGTTTAATGTCGGCTTTACCCATTGCAATGCAGTAGTCCCCGCTCGGGACCTGCCCACGATAATTTGCTAAGCGTTCGGATTCGAAAACGATGACGGGATTGTTGTCCCTGATCGCCGTTTTCAGCAGGCCCTTCACATCGTAGGGCGTCGACGGTAACAACAGTTTTAACCCTGCAAGGTTCATGAACATGGAGTAAGGACTTTGGGAGTGTTGGGCAGCGCGCCGCGTGCCGCCACCAACTTTGGTTCTAAAGACGATAGGAAAACTTCTTTGACCACCATACATATAATGAATTTTAGAGACCTGGTTAACGACTTGATCCATTGCAACAAAAGCAAAGGTTATTGATCTCCAATCAATGATAGGCCGATATCCTGAGCCGGCTGCACCAACAGCCATTCCGGTTAACGCACTTTCTGCGATTGGTGTTGAACGAACCCGATTGTCGCCGAACTCCGTGACAAGTGGCTCTGGCGCATCAGTTGATAGATGAAAGATACGGTCATCGTTGCGCATCTCCTCCGCGATGGCTTCGAAGATCGCAGTTTCGTAGGTAATAGTTCTCATCAAAGTTTATTCCGCAAAAACGTCTTCACCAGCAGCCTCCACAGGGGGAAAAGGGCTGGTAGCGGCAAAGGTGACCGCGGTGTCAACTAACTTGATTATTTCCTGATCCATCGCTTCCCATTCGCTATCTGTCAACTGACCTTGCTGGGTATTGAGAGCCATTTTTAAACGGTCGATCGGATCTTTCTCCATCCATTCAGACACTTCGTTATGCGGCCTGGCGTCAGGTTGGGTGGCTCTTTCAGTGTGGCGTCGGTGGCGATAAGTTTTACATTCAATCAGCGAGGGACCCTCACCATTTCGGGCCCGATCGACAGCCTCGGTAGCTACTTCTCTTACTGCTAAGACGTCGTTTCCGTCGACAACGATACCTGGTATGCCATAGGCGGTCGCGCGTGTCGCTATATCGTCGATGGGCATGCTTGCCTTGGATGGGGTGTTGACGGCCCAGAGATTATTCTCACAGACATAAATGATGGGCAAGTTCCAGCTTGCAGCTATATTGATTGACTCGTGGAAGGAGCCTGCATTAGATGCGCCATCACCAAAGAAACAGACGGCGACACTACCGGCGCCTCTCAATTGTGCCGCAAATGCGGCTCCCGTAATGATCGGTATGCCTCCCGCTACAATTCCGTTGGCCCCAAGCATTCCAATATCGAAATCGGCAATATGCATTGAACCGCCTTTCCCTTTGCAATATCCGGTTTCACGGCCATAAAGTTCGGCCATCATTCGATTAATATCAGCCCCTTTTGCAATGCAGTGGCCGTGTCCCCGATGTGTGCTAATGATTTGATCATCTTCTCGAAGCGCAGAACACACACCAACTGCAACCGCTTCCTCACCGATATAGCAGTGAACGACGCCATAGATTTTGTCATCGAGATAATCACGTGACGCACGTTCCTCAAAACGTCGAATAAGCTGCATCGTTCGAAGCATTTGGCGTTGTTCGGCGGGGCTTATAGGCATAGTGGGCCTCCCATCGTGTTCTGTCTCGCACTAAATATAATGCGCGGTTTTGGTCTTATCGGCAAGGAGCACGTGGTTTTAGTTGCAGCCAATTGTTTGGTAAGGTGCAGATGGCTTCACTGGTTGTGCCCCGTAGTCTTTATACATGACATCGGGCAATGGTTCGGTCGATGCTTTGAGGAGGGCTCATGCTTGATCTATTGATTCGCAACGCTGCCGTCGTCGACGGTAGCGGAAATGAACCATTCGTGTCCGATGTTGGTATTCATCAGGGCCGGATAGTCGAGTTAGGCAACACAGGCCGTGCCGCAGAAAAGGTTGTTGATGCAGATGGTTTGACTTTGGCGCCCGGAATTGTAGACCTGCACACTCACTACGATGCGCAGGTTACTTGGGACAAGGTGTTGTCACCGTCACCTGCGCTCGGCGTAACGACTGTAGTTATGGGTAATTGTGGCTTTGGTATCGCTCCGAACCGTCCAGCTGTGCAAGATTTAATTCTCCGTAACTTATCAGTGGTTGAGGGAATGGATCTCGAGGCATTACGGTGCGGTGTTGATTGGCGTTTTCAGTCTTTTCCGGAATACCTAGAGGCGCTGCGCAAGATCGGTCCTTATCCGAATGTCGCGGTATTTGCAGGGCACTCAGTCATTCGGACAGCGGTGATGGGGGACGGTGCATCGGTGCGAGACGTACCAACGACCGCCGAATTGGCAGAAATGAAAAATCTCGTCGCTGAGGCTATAGATGCGGGTGCCGTGGGTGTGTCCGGATCTTATTCATTGAATCATTGTGGCTATGGTGGTGTTCCCATGCCATCCACCATCACTGGCATAGACGAATTCAGTGAGCTGGTAGGTGTGATGATGGAAAACGGAGGAGGCGTGGTGCAAATTGCTGCTGGCGCAACACCTCTTGATAAATTAGAAGCCGTTTCACAAGAGCATGGCTGTGCCATTTTTCAGCAGTCCCCGGCCGCCATGTATAACGAACAGGATCCGAAGCGTGCATTGAGCGTTTATGATGCTTGCGTTAAGGCTCGTAATCGAGGTAACCCGCTGTACACGCAGGTTGCTTGTCAGCCCGTGTCTTTTGATTTTACGCTGGATAATGCTTATCCTTTTTTTAGCCATGATGGTTTTTCTGAGGTCAAGTCATATGACGCTAAACGGCTGAAAAAGGTATTCCAAGATAGTGATTTTCGGGAACGATTCAGGAGAAGTTTGTCGAACCCACGGCCTGGGATGATTTTTCTGGGTAACTGGGATCGCGTCACCGTAGCGGTACCCGCCCGACCGGAAAACCGCGGCTTGTCTGGTAAAACAATTGGGGAACTTTCGAAAGAGCGGAGCGTAGATCCTGTAGATTTTATTTTCGATCTTAGTATAGAAGAGGACTTGGAAACTCGATTCATTGGCGAATTTCTCAATGTCGGTGACGAGGGGGTTCTCCAACTTCTGAGGCATGACGGTGGTGTTCTGACTTTATCCGATGCAGGTGCTCATCTTGTGTTCATGTGTGACGCGGGATTTGGATTGCACTTTTTATCCAAGTGGGTGCGTGATCGTGGAGATTTTTCGCTTGCGGAGGGGGTTCGCAGATTAACGAGTCATCCGGCCGATCTTTATGGGTTAAGAAATCGAGGTCGAATCCGCAAAGGAGCCCATGCCGATTTGTTGATATTCGACCCAGATGAAGTTGGGGTAACGGCACCGGAACGTGTCTCTGACCTTCCTGGAGGTGGTACACGCACGATTCGAAGGTCACTTGGGGTGCATGGCGTATTTGTAAACGGTGTTGAGGTATTTGATGGGAAAGACTACGTAGAACATGCAATCGGCCCCGGCGATGTATTGGATTCATTCGACCGTTAGGCTCCGTGAGTGGAGCATCCCTACGACGGATGCATAAGACTTGTAGTCGGTGTGCTGTGCGGTAATAGTTTCGAATCGAGAATCGGCGAGCCTATATGTAACTGTGTTTTAGACAGATCTCGCTGCTTTGTAATTCAGTATTAATTTGTCCCGATTAGGTTAAGCTTGCTTTCATTCTAAATAGAGCAATTTTTTAGTGTGTCGCGAAAGAGTTAGGCTAAGCGACACTGTTCAGCTTTATCGCTATTTAAAGAAATGAGATATTCTTGGGGCGAACTTGAAGTAGATATTATTTGCGAGTCGGTCGCGGAGTTTTTCCTGGCCAGTGAATTTTTCCCCCAGTTTGATGCGAACGCAATTGTGCATCGCCGCGAGCGGCTTCAGCCAGACTTCTTAACCAGTGACAATCGCCTCAGGCTATCTATCCATAGCTGGTTATTGAGAGCCGGTGATTTGAATATTCTGATCGATACTTGCGTTGGAAATCAAAAAAAACGTCCATCTATCACCCAGTGGAATCAAGCAGAATTTTCTTATCTTGATGGACTAACCGAAACTGGATGTTCAGTGGAGGATATCGATATTGTGATGTGCACACACTTGCACGTCGATCATGTTGGTTGGAATACCCGCCTAGAGGATAACCGTTGGATTCCGACATTTCCGAATGCCCGATATTTATTCTCTGGTAAGGAGTACGAGTATTACTTATCTCAGAATCGTATGAGTCCGGCGAATCGAGGTTCATTTGATGATAGCGTCTTGCCTATTGTCGCGGCGGGTCAAGCGGAGTTTATAGGTTCGGGTTATACGCTGGCGCCTGGTGTTATCGTTCAGGAGATGCCAGGGCACACCCCAGGACATTTTGTCATACGGATAGAGAGAAATGGTCTGCGGGCAATATTATCGGGTGACGTTGTTCATCACCCGATACAGATCTGGCACCCGGAGTGGGCCAGTGTGGCTTGTTGGGATCCGCAAGCGGCAGGCAGATCCCGTATCGAACTTCTCAACCTTTGCGTGGAATCTGGTGCTCTGCTTTTACCTGCCCATTTTTGTTCACCCCACGGCGCAAAGATTACGAAGTACGGTAGTGACTTTGACTTCCGTTGGGGTGAAAAGTACTGACACATGGTGGTGCGCTTTTCCGGATTATTACCGTTTTGACGTCCGACAACCTTAGTAAGTATTGGGTGAACAAAAAGAATAATTGTGTTACGAGTAATAGGTAACTCAGAGCTATAGGAAAGTCGGAATATGTCGGTAAGCAATCCAATGTTTGGTGAACAACCGTTCAAAATCGGTCTCTTCAGTGCCAATTGTAGCGGTGGTCTTGCTGTTACGACTGTTCCTGAGCAGTGGGCGGCAGAATGGGACGAAATTGTCGAATTGACGTGTCTTGCAGAGGATGGTGGGTTGGAGTTTATTTTGCCTGTGGCTAAGTGGAAGGGCTACGGCGGCGAGTCAGATATTCTTGGGCGGTCTTACGAAACATTTACTCATGGCGCTGCATTGGCTGCATTAACTACAAAGATGACAATCTTTGTGACGGTCCATGTGCCCTTGGTGCATCCGACCTATGCAGCCAAGTCATTGGCGACGATAGATCATATTTCGCGTGGACGAGTGGGGCTAAATATGGTGTGTGGTTGGAATCAGGACGAGTTCGATTTATTTGGTGTTGCGGTGGATCCAGATCGACGATACGAACAGGGACTGGAATGGTATCGGTTGTTGATGAAACTCTATGACGGGGGTCCCGAGTTCAGTTGGAATGGAGACTTCTATAGCGGTCAACACATGCATACCAACCCCTTGCCGATTCAGCGCCCGCGTCCGATCACGATGTCAGCTGGTGTATCCCCACAGAGTCAAGAATTCGCTGCTGTCACCTCAGATTTTCTTTTTACCGCTGTAGCCGCCCTTAAGAATGCGCCGAGCTTAATTGGCGATATGAAATCCTATGCCGGTAAATTTGAAAGAGATATCGGTGTTTATACGATGAGTCACGTAGTGTGCCGCGAAACGCGAAAGGAGGCAGAAGAGTACTTCTATTTTTTTGCTGAGGAGTGCGCGGATCGTGATGCGCTGTCCTATTATGAGGCTAAGAAAGGGGTAAAGATGGCTAACGCTGATAGGGGTGGTAGCGTTTCCCCCACTAATCGATTACCAGGACAGGTTTACACAGGCTCGTATCCTGGGGCCTATCCTTTAGTTGGAGCCCCAGACGATGTAGCTCGAGAGATAATCCACATGCATGAGTTAGGGTTAGACGGAATGACTATTGCATTTGTGAACTATTTGGACGAGTTACCGTTTTTTCTGGAGGCAGTACTGCCACGCCTCGAAGTTGCCGGCATTCGGCTACCAGTGGGGAAAATCCCTTAAGCATGATCGTGCCGGTACGAGGGGGTGGTGATAGATAATGGGCTATCGGAGCCGATCAGTTAGACAAAATGTCAACTCGCTACAGTTGAACGTTTTCTTCCGCAGAATTAACTTTCCGCGAAGGTGAGGTTCTGAGACGTTGTGATTGTGGCCATTCTGCTGAGGCCATTGATAGTCCATTCGCGGTAATCCTGACTCCAGCCGACAATCACATAGCCAATCGGAACACCCTCATTCCTACCCTTGGCAATGGCAGTTGCCGAGTTTTTTAACACATCCAGACGTGTCACCTCAGCCGCGAGGCCGGAGCCGTTGGCGCCGTCGGGGTGAACTAAATCGTTGATAAGATCCATCACAAGGTACAAAGTTTTCATTGGTAATTACCCTTATAAAATTTAGGGTCAAGTCGATTGCTGGAGTCGGCACAAATGTGTGCACCATGGCAATATTAGTGTCAACATTTTGCTATCCGGTACCCTGCTCATAGTATCAGGTATCACGGACTCTATTCTCTGCAGGAGGTTTTTCAAAAATTGAACATCGTACCTAATACCTATGAATACTTTTCGCATAAACGTGTGATATTTGGTAAACCGCTAGCGGAGTCTGTCAGTGAAGAACTTGATCACCATGATGCTCGTAAAGTATTTGTCATATCGACTCGCAGTCTTAGCCAGAAAACGGATGTCGTTTCTCAATTACAAAGGGTGCTTGGCAATAAGTTTGGTGGTCTGTTTGACCAGGTTGTTTCACACGTTCCGCGGGCGGTGGGCATAGCTGCGACCGAACACGCGCGATCGATAAAGCCGGATCTGATTATCTCGATTGGTGGTGGCTCGGCAATTGATACTGGAAAGCTCGTGCAGATTTGTCTTGCCGAGAACATTAAGACGACCGAAGAATTAGATCGGTTTCGAGTCGTCACAGACTCAAATGGTGCCTCACATGTTCCAACAATTAAAACCTCTGGCATCCGACAATTGGTCATCCCGACCACACTGTCGGGTGCGGAATGGAGCCACACCACCGGATCAACAGATGACGAAAGAGGTATTAAAGATATCTACATTCAGTCCGATCTGGCTGCGCCTGGCATACTGTTGGTCCCCGAAATTCTCAAACACACACCGCTTGATATCTGGTTGACGAGCGGGTTTAGAGGAGTCGATCACGCTATCGGATCTCTGGTGTCAAAGAATGCACATCCCTTCACCAACTCAACGACGGCCGAAGGGTTGCGCATGTTGAATCGCTCTCTGAGGGCAACCAAATACGACCCTGACAACGTGGAGCATCGGTTCGAATCTTTAATTGCGTTATGGTTGGCATCAACGGGAATGATGCGAATGCAATATGGGGCGAGTCACGGTTTATCCTGGCATTTGAGCGCGGTTGCCGATGTTGCACATGGCCACTGTTCTTGTGTCCTCATTCCGGCAACATTGCGATTTAATAAGGCCTATACCATCGATGCACAGCGCCAGATCAGTGAGATATTAGGCCAGCCTGACGTCGAGGCCGCCGACGCCGTACTTGATCTGATACGAGCCTTAGATTTGCCTGAAAAAATGCGGGAGGTTGGAATTCGACGTGAACATCTTGGGAAAATTGCCAACGATGCGATGGGAAACCTATTGGTGAGAAATAACTGTCGCCCAATCACTAGTGTTGATGATGTGATGGAAATACTTGAAATGGCATTCTGAATCATCTTCGTGTGTTCTCATTAAATCAGGAACATGTCTAATGAACGTATTGATTGTTTATGCACATCAAGAGCCCAAGTCATTTTGTGGAGCCTTGCTTGTAGTCGCAACCGAGGCACTCAAAGAAGATGGACATGAGGTCAAAGTGTCAGATTTGTACGCGATGGGATTTAACCCGGTCTGTGATCGCTGGGATTTTACGGAGACGGCCGATCCGGATTATTTCAAAGTACAGAAAGAACAAACTCACGCGACCGCGGGCGGGTCATTTGCTCCGGACATTGTGCGTGAACAGGAGAGAGTTCAGTGGGCAGATTTGGTGATCTTTCATCAGCCACTATGGTGGTTTTCTGTTCCCGCGATTACGAAAGGTTGGTTTGATCGTGTTTTAGCGTTGGATTTTGCCTATGGAAGAGGACGTTGGTTTGACAGGGGTGTTTTTCGTGGCAAAAGGGCCATGCTAACGATCACTGCCGGAGCGCCAGAGCAGCGCTATCAAGAGGGGCATATATTTGGGGGGATAGAGCGAGTACTGTATCCCCTGCACGTCGGTGTTCTTAACTTTGTTGGGTTTGATGTTTTGGAGCCTTTTATCACATGGGCGCCAATCCAGATGTCGATCGAAGAGCGCGAGGCGGAACTACAGAGCTATCGATCACGTTTAGAGGGTGTGTGGACAGCGGAACCCTTGCCGTTCCATAGTTTAAAACGTCATCCAGATCCGCTGGAAGGTTTGAATTCTTATGTAGCACCACGGCGCAGTTCATGACTTTTTGTGACGAAGGCATTGGCGGTTGTTGCGGGCCGTTTTTAACGTGAGAGAAAATCAGAAAATACGGCCACCGCTTGCCTCAGATAGGTGGTTTCATCGGTGCTAGGTAGTGATGCCGTCTCGCAGTTTGGAAGCCGTGATATCACGCGCTCTAGGTGATCAAAAAATATGTCGCTAGGCGGGCAAGACACCATGACGGGTTGCGTCAATTTCTGGAGAGCGGCGTCTTTATCATAGGTGAATGAAGCGCGGTAAGCTTTTTGAAAGGTGCTGATGCTTTTAAGCACATCGACAACGATATCATGCAGTTCGTTGGCAGCAGGCATGTTGACGCTTCGTTGATTGATCTTATTGCGACGGAACCAGGGCCAAAAGATTTGTTGATCCCGTACGAAGTGCCAAGCCCATAAAAGGTGGGTTCCATCATCGCGTGGGGCTGTGTCTGGTGCATAGTTTTCCAGTAGATCTTGTTTCATCTCTGGCGTGTAGAAGGCAATTCCATCCAGAATGACTCGATTTACGCGGCTTGGATGATGTATGGCAAGTTCTAACGCAATGTTTGCACCAGTGTGATTGCCGTAGACGTTAAAGTTGTCAATCTCGAGACGATCGATTGCCTCGATTGTCGCCTCGGCATAGTCACTTATTGTTGGATTGGGCTGCAGTAATGCCGAAGAGTCACCCAACCCAGGCGTATCCGGTGCTACAACCCAAAAATGTTGGGACATAGGTTTAATCAGATGTTCGAGCATGGCTGAGGAGCCTGGGTTGGTATGGAACATCAGGAGTGGTGTGGGTTGTTCTTGTCCTGCCCTTCGGTAATGCACCTGTCCATAGCTGGTGTCAACAAATTGCCTACGAATCACCATGTCCTCCTTAAGGAATTATGGTATTAATTTTGACCATCATCTATTTGGACTATGATACCGGTTAGCGTGAGTAGATTTGTATTTCCTGAACATCAGGGTGTGCTTGGAAAAACGACAAAGGAGAGGAATATGTCAGGGCTAACGGAAGCGATTGGGAAATTTATTGCGGGCTCGCATGGACCGGCTATTCCATCAGACGCGCTTGATGTTGCAAAACTGGGAATTACAGATACTGTCGCTTGTATGATCGGGGGAAGGGACGAGCCTGTCGTCCACATTGTCAAGTCAATGGTGTCTCCGGGGAAAAGTAATGATCGCGCGAGGCTGTTATTCACCGATGATCACGCAAGTTCATGGGACGCCGCCTTGGTGAATGGGACTGCGGCGCATGCGTTAGATTACGATGATGTTGCCATGGCCGCACACCCAAGTACGGTGTTGGTGCCCGCGATTCTGGCGGAGGCCGAGGCACTAAACACGTCAGGCCGATCGGCTCTCGACGCCTATGTAATTGGATACGAGGTTTGGTCAGAGCTTTGGGCGAGGGAAGAGGGGCAACTGCACCAGAAAGGTTGGCACCCAACGAGCGTCTACGGTGCCGTGGCCGCGGCGGCTGCCTGTGCTCGTCTGCATGGCCTTGATTCGGTTCAATCGATGCATGCCATCGCAATTGCGGCATCGCAGACAGGAGGACTGGTTGCAAATTTCGGGACGATGACTAAACCATTTCATGCTGGTCGGGCGGCACAGTCTGGAGTTCTTTCCGCACGCTTGGCGGCGCGGGGCATGACAGGTTCTCTCGACGTTATCGAACATCCGCAAGGCTTTCTGTCCGCACTTTCCCAAAACGGGGACTATTGTGACGTTGCAGACAGCGGATTAGGTCACGAATACCAGTGCCTGCAACACGGACTCAACATCAAGAAATATCCGATGTGTTATTCCACTCATAGGACGATCGATGGGATGCTCGAGCTTAGAAATACTCATTCCTTTGGTGCGGACAGTGTGGCTCAAATCGATACGGAGATGAGCGTGACGCAGTCACAAATTTTACGAAACCACAAACCAAAAACCGCGCTTGAAGCGAAGTTCAGTGAGGAATTTGCGATGGCGTCAGCGGTTATTGCGGGCAAGGTCGGCTTTGCAGAACTAACGGATGAGTTTGTTTTACGTGCTGATGTTCAAAAATTGATGGCTAAGGTAAACAACCATACGACAGATGCGCAGGACCCAGATGAGCCCGTTATGTCGCCCGATGAGTCAGTTACGGTTACGATGGAAAGTGGTGAGCGGTTTCGAAAAGTCGTGCAGTATGCGCGTGGGCATGCGAAGGCGCCGCTTGATGCCGGGGATCTTTGGGATAAATTTAAAGACTGTACTCAATCGACCTACGCGCGTGACGACGCAAGACAGTTTTTTGATGAGTTACAGCAATTAGATAAAGTGAAATCGCTGCAGCAGCTCTGCGAAAGAACCAATGCCTGAATGCAGTGTTGGAAAAGTGATTTTTTGATTTAGTGATTTTTCGAAATGGGGTGAAAGAATCTTGTTACTAAATACAGAGACGACAGATTGTGAGTGACGGTTTACTCTCTGACCTGACTGTCGTAGAGCTTGGGCATAGCGTTGCGGCTCCATTCGGTGGTCAAACCCTGGCCATACTCGGAGCTCGCGTTATAAAAGTCGAGAACCCGGAAAACGGGGACGATGCGAGAACGTGGGGGCCACCTTTTTGGGAGGGCGCATCTTCTTGTTTCCAAAGTCTCAATCGAGAGAAATTGTCAGTGACAGTTGATTTCAAGAATGACCATGAGTTAGCGGGTTTAAAGGATTTTATTGTGTCTGATGCGGACCTCGTCATACAGAATCAACGTCCGGGGTTACTAAAGCGTTTTGGGCTTGACGGCGATTCGTTGAGGAAAAGCAAACCCAGTCTGATCTATTGCAATATTGGTGCATTCGGGGCCGCGGGGCCGCTTTCAGAAAAACCTGGCTATGACCCTTTGATGCAAGCGTTTAGCGGAATAATGAGCATTACTGGTGAAGAAGGTCGGGAACCGGTCAGAGTCGGTCCTTCCATTATTGACATGGCTGCAGGCATGTGGTGTTGCATTGGATTACTTTCGGCGCTGCATCGGCGTAACCAGACGGGTGAGGGTTGTGAAATCGATACGTCACTTTACGAAACTGCTTTGGCGTGGATGACAGTGCCGTCCGCGATATATTTGTCATCCGATAAAGTCCCAGCCCGCACCGGTTCAGAAGCACCGATGTTGGTCCCTTATAAGGTTTATCGTGCTGCTGATGATTATTTGGTGATTGCTGCAGGGAACGACAATTTGTTTGGCCGACTTTGCGATGTGCTAGGTGTTCCCGAGTGGAAGACGGATGTACGTTTTTCCAGCAACCCCGTTCGTGTTAAGAATAGAAAAACCTTAAATGATTCAATTCAGGGTTTGATAGAGACGGATACTCGCGATAGTTGGATTAAGAAATTGGATGATGGGGGAGTGCCAAACACCCCGTTGCAAACAGTCGATCAGGTTCTGCAGCACCCACAGACGGCTGCGCTGGGCATGTTACAAAACTCACCCAATGGCAAGATGAGTCTCATGGGTGTTCCATTAAGTTTTGACGGAGAACGGCCGGGGTTTCTCCGAGATCCGCCAGAGTTGGGACAACACACAACAACGATTTTGAAAGAAGCGACGGATGATTTGAATGATTAGAACTGATTACGAAACCATCAATGTGACGAATACGGAATCGGGTCGAGTGACATTGACACTCAATCGCCCCCATGTCCGTAACGCCCTGAATACCCAGATGGGGGAAGAGTTGCGGGATATCTTTGTTCCGCTGCGTTTTTCCCCCGAGGATGTCCGCTGTATTGTCATTACAGGTGAGGGGGACAAGGCGTTTTGTTCAGGGGGTGATCTTAAAGAACGCAATGGGATGACGGACGAGCAGTGGCGGCGGCAGCATGGGATTTTTGAGGAGGCATATTACGCCGTCATGGAATGCCCCGTTCCTGTTATTGCAGCGGTCAACGGTTATGCCTATGCCGGTGGATGCGAGTTGGCGTTAATGTGCGATTTTATCTATGCATCAAGTGATGCGCAGTTCGCTCTCACGGAGGTGTCTATTGGCATTATGCCTGGGGGAGGCGGCACACAGAATTTACCTCGAGCGATTGGAGAGCGTCGGGCTAAAGAGTTGATTCTGTCAGCTCGGCCATGGTCGGCCCAAGAAGGGTATGACTGGGGTTTGGTCAATCGAGTTTGTAATCCTTTAGAACTACTGGACGATGTTATTGCGACCGCGGACAGAATTTGTGCGAATGCCCCAATTTCGGTGCAACAGGCTAAGAAGTCAATTCATTACGGAATGCAAGTAGACAATATGACGGGACTAATCTATGAGGTGCAATGTTACGAACGCATGATTGCCACAGATGACAGGAGAGAGGGCATTTTGTCGTTTAATGAAAAACGCAAGCCAAAATTCGAAGGTCGGTGATCGACTAATACTGAATGGCCTTTGGGGTATGACAGATTTAAGCTAGGAATGAGTGAAATGACAGAATATGACGATGGTGGGTCTCTTGGAGAGAATGGTCCTGCGGCGGTTGGTTTAGATCTGGACTACCCAGAAATTAGAGAATCGGTGGCTAGTATTTGTGCAAAGTTTCCATCGAGTTATTGGCGCGAGCAAGAGGATGCGGGTACATATCCTGAGGCGTTTGTTCAGGAATTTACAGAATCAGGCTTTTTAGCTGCTTTGATTCCGGAAGAGTATGGTGGCGCTGGCCTTCCGTTACGCGCTGCTTGCGTAATTCTTGAGGAAATTCATGCGAGTGGATGCAATGCCGTGGCGTGCCATGCGCAGATGTACATCATGGGCACCTTGTTGCGGCATGGGAGTGAGGAGCAAAAGCAACGGTATTTGCCTGACCTTGCTTCGGGTCAGGTTCGACTGCAGGCATTTGGGGGGACGGAGCCAACGGCCGGGACGGATACGACTCAACTGCAAACTCGTGCGACATGGGACGGCAATCAATATCGTCTTAATGGTCAGAAAATCTGGACATCCAGAGCCATGCAGTCGGATTTAATGCTTGTCTTGGCTCGGACGACGCCAGCTGATCAAGTTGAGAAACGAAGCCATGGCTTGTCGGTTTTTCTGCTGGACTTAAGGGAGGCTAAGGAGGACGGTTTAACCATTCGTAAATTGGACACGATGATCAATACGCAAACCAACGAGGTATTTTTTGATAACGTGCCTGTCCCACCAGAAAACCTCATCGGCGAAGCTGACAAAGGGTTTTCATACATTTTGGACGGCATGAATGCAGAGCGAATATTGATTGCATCGGAAGCAGTGGGGGATGGGCGATTCTTTATCAACAAAGCATCCGAATATGCCAATGAAAGAGTTGTTTTCAACCGACCTATTGGCCAGAACCAGGCCATACAATTTCCAATAGCACGCGCCTATGCCGAGTTACGAGCAGCGGATATGATGAATCGTGCTGCCTGTGCACTATTCGATGCGGGTCAGCCATGTGGAGAGGAGGCAAACATCGCAAAGCTTCTTGCCGCGGAGGCGTCCTGGAATGCTGGTGAAGCGTGTATGCAAACCCACGGTGGGTTTGGTTACGCGCGGGAATATGACGTAGAGAGAAAATGGCGGGAAACAAGGCTGTTTCAAATTGCCCCGATTTCTACGAATCTTATTTTGGGCTATCTAGGCCAACATGTTCTGGGGATGCCGCGATCCTATTAGAGCGATCCTCAGTTTCAGTGACATTCGGGAGCAATCATCCGCGATGAGGACAGAATTGCGCCGACGATTTGTAGACCTCGATAATTGGCAGGCGCATTATCGGGAGTTAGGGGAAACGGGTAGACCACCCCTAGTGATGTTTCATGGCTCTCCGGGTTCAGGTTTCAGTCTAGTTCCGTTAATGCGGGCACTTGCAGTGGAGAGACATGTTATCGCTATTGATTCACGAGGAAATGGGGACTCAACACCGTTTCCACTGGACGCGCCAACCATTACTGACTACGCGAATGCGCATTGGGAAGTAGTAGATGCCATCGGGTTGGAGAGATTTGATATTTACGGTTACCACACCGGTGCTGCTATTTGCACCCAATTATCAATCGACCATGGGGATCGCATTAATAAGATTATTCTAGACGGGGTATCTGTTTTCTCACCTGATGAGCAAGGCGAGTTGTT
>JAKUQS010000016.1 GCA_022451485.1 Gammaproteobacteria bacterium | reverse complement strand
GAAACTGGGAAAAATACTGGGCTTAGAAAAAGTAACCCGCCCGTCGCGAGGTCGACAACCTGGGACATATCACGCACAAAAACAGCCGTTGCCGATACCAGCCACGCGATGGCCAACATCATTAATGCCAGTGCAGCAAAAGGCAATGGTAAAAAAACTACCGTCCAGGATAGTTCCGCCTTGAGAATTAGTACGTAAACAACGAGCACCATGCTACTAACAATTAACTGAAATAGCGCTGCGAGAACAATCACCCAAGGCAAACTCTCTAAAGGAAAGATGACTTTCTTAACATATTGCCGGTTGCCTATTATCAGGTTAGCCGACTGCACTAAGATTTCAGCCGCAAATGCATGGCAAATGAGTCCGGCAAAAAGCACTGCCGAAAAATCTAACGTGTCGCCCTGCTGATTCGGCCAACGAACACTCAAAACTGTTCCAAAAACGAATGTATAGATCCCTAGCCGCAGCAACGGGGCTGCCAACGACCATACGAGCCCGAGGAATGAGCCTCGATAACGCGTTAGTATATTGCGCCAAGTTATCGCATAAACCAGCTGCCAATGCTTAGTCACGCCGTGAAAAATCATCATCGACATAAAATCCCACTCGTGGGAAACACAGGGCACTGCCGAGCGATTAGATGCATCCGAGTCTTAGGCCAATTGGAATCAGACCTGTTTTCTGCACTCATAAACTGGGTTATTCCAAGTTACGCAGGTAGTCTGCGTATCCAGTATCACCCATATTGCTAATCAGCGCGTTTAATTCCTCTCGATCAATATAATCCATCCCAAACGCAATCTCTTCAGGGCACGCCACCTTCATGCCTTGTCGGCTTTCTATCGCCTCGATGAAATTTGAGGCCTGCAGTAATGAATCATGTGTCCCGGTATCGAGCCAAGCCATGCCCCGGCCAAGGACCTCAACTGTCAACTCTCCACGATCGAGATAGTGTTGATTGACGTCCGTAATTTCAAGTTCACCACGTTCCGACGGAACGAGTGAGCGTGCAATGTCTACGACTTGGTTATCGTAAAAATACAAACCAGTAACCGCATAGCGTGATTTTGCATGTTTGGGTTTCTCCTCTAGATCAACAGCAGTTCCCTCTCCGTCAAAGGAAACCACGCCATATCGCTCGGGGTCATGCACAGGGTACGCGAACACTCGCCCACCCTTCTTGAGCATAGCCGCCCGTCGGAGTCGTTCGCTGAAATGAGCCCCGTAGAAAATATTATCGCCTAGGACTAGCGAACAATTTGCGGCACCAATGAATTCAGCCCCCAGAATGAAAGCCTGCGCAATCCCTTCCGGTGCCGCCTGTATGGCATAGGAGATATTGATGCCCCATTGACTTCCATCACCCAGTAATCGCTCATAACTGGGCGTATCCAGCGGAGTCGAAATAACAAGAATGTCTCGAATCCCCGCCAACATCAGAACTGATAAGGGGTAATAAATCATCGGCTTGTCGTAAACCGGCAACAATTGCTTAGACACCACCCGCGTCAAAGGTGACAAGCGCGTCCCCGAACCACCGGCCAATAACAAACCTCTCATCATGTCGCTCCTAGTCCACGCCGAGCCTCATCTCCCTTACCGGCAAGCACCGTCTCAATCCATTCCGACTGCTGGTCGACATACCAATTGACTGTCTTTCGAATACCGCTACTAAAACTCTCCAGCGGTTTCCAGTTAAGTTCTGAAACAATCCTAGAGTTATCAATGGCGTAACGATAATCGTGTCCCGGTCGATCAGTGACAAATTCAATCAGATCCGCATAACGACCACCTTGTTGTCTTGGTCGAATGTCGTCCAAAACAGAACACACCTCATGAACAACATCCAGATTGGATCGTTCGGCGTTGCCGCCAACATTATATGTTCGCCCGGCCACTCCATTTTGAAGAATTTCTACTAATGCCCGCGCATGATCTTCAACAAACAACCAATCGCGAATATTATCCCCCTTTCCGTACACAGGAATCGCCTTCCCTCTCAGGGCAGTCTGTACGATCACGGGTATCAACTTTTCTGGGAATTGGTAAGGCCCGTAATTATTGGAACAATTCGATACCACAGTATTCAGTCGAAACGTTTCTCCCCAGGCTCGAACCAAATGGTCAGAAGCGGCCTTACTCGCTGAGTAGGGCGAATTTGGCAAATAAGGTGACTCCTCCGTGAACTCCCCGTCACGCCCTAATGAACCGAACACCTCATCCGTCGAGACATGATGAAATCGAAACTGCGCTGCCGCTTCACTACCTGACTCGGCCACATAACGACGCGCCTCTTCCAACAAAGTGTAGGTACCAACAATATTCGACGTAATGAACACACCAGGCCCATCAATCGAGCGATCCACATGCGACTCCGCGGCAAGATGAATCAACGCCAATGGTTGATTTTTTTCAAATAGTTGCCGCATTCGTGATCCATCGATAATGTCCGCGTGAACAAACTCATGCCGTGGACTTTGCATAACATCAGAAATGGTTGCCACATTACCCGCGTAGGTCAACGCATCGACATTAATGACTCGGTAATCTGTCAGCTCAAGTAGCTGTCGAACAACCGCAGACCCAATGAATCCCGCACCACCGGTTACTAAAATACACCCCGTCTTAGTCAAATCATTCCCTCCGAAACGGATCCGTCACGGTGATGCAGTTTGGTGATGCAGTTTAGTTACGTACTTTGTAACGCCTTCTTCCAACGTTGAAAACGCTGTCGCGTATCCTTGTTGTCGAAGTCGACTGATGTCGGCCTGCGTAAAGCTTTGATAACGCGATTTTAGGGTCTCCGGCATTGAGAAATATTCTAACCAGCCCTGACTCAGCGCCTGCTGCAACTCCGTCACGGACTCCCCGTTCAACTGGGCTAACCCATTGATCACAGCCAATGCCAAATCGTTAAATGAGCGACTGTGACCAGTTCCCACATTGTAGATACCACTCATATTTGTGTGATCTGAGAAAAACAAATTGACTTTGACAACATCGTCAACAGAAACAAAATCTCGCAATTGCTCCCCATCCCCATAACCATCAGTTCCGCGAAACAAACGTACCTTCTTGTTCTCTACGAACTGTTGATAGAAGTGCCATGCCATCGAAGCCATCTGGCCCTTATGCGACTCACGCGGGCCGTAAACATTAAAATAGCGCAATCCAATGATCGGACTTTTTGCACAACGCATAGCCTGACGCACGTAGTTGTCGAAAAGACTTTTCGAGTAAGCGTAAACATTAATCGGATGCTCGACTCCGGGGGTTTCGGAAAATTCTGTACCAGTACCATAAACAGCTGCCGACGATGCATAGATCAAAGGCACTCGACGACCGACAGACCACTCAAGGAGATCGCGTGAAAACGAATAATTATTCTCCAACATATAACGGCTATCAGTTGCCATGGTGTTGGAACACGCTCCCTGGTGGTAGACCCGATCTACCACGCCAAACCCCATCGAGCGATCCAGTCGTCGTCGGAATTCATCTTTGTCCATGTAATCACTGATTGATAGATCTGCCAGGTTGTTGATTTGATCCACATTTTCAACACAGTCTACTAATAGAATATCGGTATAACCCCGTTCATTAAGTGCGCACACGAGATTACTGCCAATAAATCCTGCACCACCCGTGACAATGATCATGTTTTTACAGCCGACCTAGAATGGTCTTGATTTCTTCAATCGTCGCGACAGCCGTACCTAACTTACCGACCACAACGCCGGCAGCCGCGTTGGCAACGGAGAGCACATCCGACCATGGCGCAGCCAAGGCTAATCCCATAGCAACGACAGCCGCAACGGTATCGCCTGCACCGGTAACGTCATAAACTTCCTGTGTCCTAGCCGGAAGCGACAGGGGTGTCTCATCTAGCCTGAACAAAGTCATTCCACCGGCACCACGCGTCACCAAGAGATGGCTCAAACCATGCTCTACCAGAAGTGCTGCGGCCTTTTCACCCATTTCCTCCTCAGACTGCCATGTCCCCACTACCGATTCGTATTCCTTCAGATTCGGTGTCACAACGGTTGCACCACGATAATTTGCATACTCTGAACCTTTGGGATCAACCACTACAGGTAGATCGAGATTGCGGGCCAATTCAATCATTGTCTGTACCGAACCCAACCCCCCCTTACCGTAATCTGATAACACCACCACATCAGCAGTGCTAACCAGTTGTTGGTAATCCAGCGCACAACGTTCCAAGACCTCGGTGCTAGGATTCTGTTCGAAGTCAACACGCAATAAGTGTTGTTGTCGAGAAATAATACGGAGTTTCTCTGTCGTCTTCATCGCTTGATCGAGATGCAAATGCCTATTGACACCAGCCGCACCAAGAAGATCCGTCGCCGTTCGTCCCGCGTCATCGTCACCAATCACTGACAATAAATTGGTATTAGCCCCTAACTCGGCTAGATTCATAGCGACATTAGCCGCACCACCCGCTCGAACGTCCGTCCTTTCTGCCGAAAGCACGGGCACCGGCGCCTCAGGTGAAATTCTGTCAACCGCCCCAAACCAATAGCGGTCTAGCATTAAGTCTCCGACCACGAGGATATTCGGTATTTTTCCTAATTGGTTCAAGAACATCTGTGTTTCCGCATTTAACCTGAATTCCTACACCTGCTGCCTGAGGGGCTCAAACTCACGGTCACCCCGGCCAATACCAAAGTATTCAAACCCACCTCTTCGCATGGCGTCCGGATCGAAAACATTGCGCCCATCGATAATCACCTTCTCTGCCAGTAGGCCAGCCATTCGCTCCAAATCTGGACTGCGAAACATGGACCACTCCGTCAACAGAATCAATGCATGAGCGCCCCTTAACACGTCATACGCATCGTCTGAAAAACTGAGTCCTTCAAAATCTTCAAATTCAATCTCCGCAGTCGCTCGAGCAACCGGATCAAACGCGGTAATAGTGGCACCTGCTCCTATCAGTTCACGTATTGCGAGAATACTAGGTGCTTCGCGCATATCATCCGTATTCGGTTTGAATGCCAATCCCCACATCGCAAAATGCCGCCCGGACAGGTCATCTCCAAAGCGCCGTTTGATCTTGCGTATCGGGACTAATTTTTGGCGTTTATTGACCAACTCGACCGCATCCAACAAAGGCGTATCATAGCCCAACATTTTCGCGGTACTGACCAACGCCGATACATCTTTGGGAAAACACGAACCCCCATAACCACATCCTGGATAAATAAAATGATGCCCTATGCGGGGGTCCGATCCGATACCACGGCGAACATTTTCTATATCTGCACCCACTCGTTCCGCGATATTCGCCATCTCGTTCATAAAAGAAATCTTGGTAGCAAGCATGGAGTTGGCGGCATATTTAGTCAATTCTGCTGAGATAACATCCATCACAATCAAGCGATCTCGATTCCTGTTAAATGGCGAATACAGCGTCTTCATCGTCTCTTTGACAATTTCATCTTCCACCCCGATGACAATGCGATCCGGCTTTAAGAAATCTTCTATTGCCGACCCCTCTTTAAGAAATTCTGGATTCGATGCAACGTAAAATTGAATATCAAGCCCACGCAAAGTTAATTGATCAGCAATGACTTGTTTCACGCGATATACGGTTCCTACCGGCACCGTTGACTTAATTACTACTATCTTTGACTCGGTCATCACCTCACCAATTGAACGGGCGGCGGCCAGTACATACTGTAAGTCAGCCGCCCCGTCCGCATCGGAAGGCGTGCCCACTGCAATAAAGATTATTTCGCTGACTTCAACCACATCTTGTACCTGAGTAGTAAAAGATAGGCGCCCGGCTGCGCCATTGCCAGCAACAATCCGCTCCAGGCCTGGTTCGAATATAGGTATTACACCCGTATTCAGCGCCCTGACCTTCTCTGGATCGACATCCACACACGCGACCGTGTGTCCTACCTCAGCGAGACAAGCGCCAGTCACTAGACCGACATAACCGCTTCCAATCATTGCAATCTTCATTAAATGCGAGTCCCGGCTGAAAGAGCTGATTTTAGGCCCATGGTAGGAACCTAGTGATAAAGAAAAGGGTGCCCATCATGGCACCCTTCCCCTTCCTTTCCTTCAGACAGAGTTTATCAGTAGCCTTGATGGATCGGAATCGGCATTGTCTCTCCTGAAAAGTCGGTGATATCTTGCTCCTCAGGCTCAATCCACACCTCGACAACATCTCGATTGTCCTCAACAACGCGGGCTCCAATCCCTTTGACCTGAACCAGATCCTCGACAGCCCAATAGCGTCCATTGGTTTCTCGATAAGCAATAATCGACTCCGCCAGGCGTAGCCCGACACCCTTTAAGCCGTCGGCCAATGCCACTGAATCGGCTGTATTGATATTGACTCCCGCTGACAAGACGGGAGACATCAGCGACAACAAAGCCAGGGCACTCATGCCTTTTAGTAGTTTCATAACAGGACTCCTTATTGTTCAAAAGGAAACGATTTTCCGATCGACCCGCCATCACATTGGGCAAGCGCGGACTATCATCATCCACCGTCCTGTTTCCGTCAGTGCGATCTATCACAGTTTTGATTCGCGTTTAGGCTGAAAGTTGCCTCGGTAGGATAGAATTCCAGTGACGACACCCGGGGCATTGCCAGTGCATCGCGCGCCCCTGAAATCCGCATTGGCGACATTCATAACCATCATCATGGTTTACTAACTCACCGGCCATTCGTTCAATCAGTTGGGAACTCCCAGTAGACCAATGGCCTGCGTCCGCAGGTCGGTGCTGCAACAGCAACACTAAAGCGACTATTGATGGGTTACTTTCAAGCCAGTCTTCGAGGTAAGCGCAAACCTCCTCACTCCCCAAGGAAGACAACAGGTCAACCATCAACATTAGGGCACGAGTACTGGTACGGTTCCGGTCCAAATAACGTTGGAGAAAATTCTGGTGAGCCGTTTTGTCTTGAAGCATCGTACAACTCTGATCTACCAGTCCGATGACCTCATCAAGCAATTCAGGGCGTGACTGCACAACCCGTTCCCACACCGCCAATGCTGACCGATGGTCATTGGTTAACGCATCCAAACGCCCCGACTGGATTAAAGCCCTAGCACAGTCATTGTCGGCCAATAACGCATCAGCAACCTTTGAACGCGCGGTCTGATAACGCCCCGCTGCAATAGCCGCTTCAGCCACCTCGCATTGATACTGCGCGATCACACCATCAAATACACCGTTATTGACAAACCCCTGTAAGGAGCGAGCAATACTGGACGCTTGTTCCCATTCTTTTTCTTGATCGTAAATTTGCAATAGCAGTTGGTTTGCGGACTCCTCGAGCTCACGTTCGCCCTTAACCTGAAGCAAAAGGTTTTCAGCCCTATCGAGCAGACCTGCCTTGTAGTAGTCCTGAGCCAACTCAAAAAGGGCCTGTAACCGGTAACTGGGCTCAAGACCTTCTCGCGCAACAAGATTCTGATGAACGGTCGTTGCCCGATCTAACTCACCCCTGCGCCGAAAAAGCGTGCCCAAGGCCAGTTGTACATCAACGGTGTCGCCGTGGGATTCTAAAGCCCCCACGAGGACATCAAGTGCCTTATCATGCTGCTCATTAAGTAGGAAATTAAGGCCACGAAAATAAGCAGAAGGCAGCGAACTTGCCTCGTGATTCACGACTTGCACAACTTTACGGTGTCCAAAATACCATCCCGATCCAGCCGCGAGCGGTAAGAGAAGTATCAACCAGGTCGGATCCATATGTGTCACTCGTTCACGTCATCAAATTGACGAGACACATTACGTGGCGTGAGTGCGACATTCCTCGAATCGACCCCTGTTCGCGACTGTCGATTCGCTTGTTTCTTAAGAATAAAACCCCTCAATCGCCCCGCTATCCAGCCTATCAACAAGCCCACGGTTAACGTGAGAAATAACACTAAAGTTAATGAGCCACGCCAGGTCCAGTCAAGGTAGTAGTGGACCTCAACCTGTTGCGGATTATGTACTGCGAACGTCAAACCAAATAGAGCGACCACAAACGTAACGAGGATAAGGAAAATTCGTTTCATTTTGCCTCACGCTGCGACAACTCAATACCGAGCCCTTAGCCTGGCTCGTTAACTAACCGGCGCCGGACCCTGGACACAGCACGGCAAACGCAATGCGTGCGCTATCCCTGGGCCGTGGTCGACGGTAACCTTAATCAATATCTGTTGCGTCGCCCGTCAAACCGAGCAGGCGATTAACCCGCTCTCGTAGAAACCGCCCCGGTTTGAAATGCGGGACGTACTTACCTGGAACGGACACCGGTTCACCAGTTTTTGGATTTCGCCCCAACCTCGGCTCACGGTATCTCAGACTAATACTGCCAAACCCTCGAATCTCAATACGCTCACCGTTAATCAACGATCGACTGATCCGATCGAGAAGCGCGTCGACTGAAACCTGAACATCTTTCGGATCCAGATGCAACTGATCAATTGTCAACTGCTCAATCAGTTCAGACTTTGTAATTGTTGACCGACCAGTGTTATCCGTGTCGTCCATAATACGAGCTGCCTCAACTTGGCTCGAAGGATTTGTCCAACTGTTCCTTTAACTTATCCCCAAGAGACGTCGTACCAATAGCCTGGGTCCCGTAATCCTTAACCGTCTGACTCTCACGATCAAGCTCCATGGCTTTGATCGAGAGCGTTATCCGCCTGTCCTTTCGTTCGATGCTTGTCACCTTGACTTCGACAGCATCTCCTTCGTTAAGTAACATTCGCGCGTCTTCAACGTAATCGCGCGAAAGTTCTGTCGCCCGCAACATGCCTTCCACACCATCAGCCAATTTAATCGTTGCCGCCTTCGCATCAACGCTCTCAACCGTACCTTTCACGAGCGAACCCTTTGGATTTTCCGAGACAAACGTTACAAACGGATCAGACTGTGACTGCTTCAACCCAAGAGAGATACGCTCTCTATCCGCGTCAACAGCGAGGACCACAGCTGTGACCTCATCACCCTTATTGTAGTTTCTCGCAACATCCTCGCCTGTCTCATCCCATGATAAATCGCTCAGGTGGATCAATCCATCAATTCCACCATCGAGGCCTATGAATACGCCAAAATCGGTGATTGACTTGATCTGTCCAGTGATTTGGTCACCTTTTTTGTGTATCGCTGCAAATTCTTCCCATGGATTAGCGTTGCATTGCTTAATACCGAGCGACACTCGACGGCGATCGGAATCAACGTCCAGCACCATTACCTCGATCTCATCACCGACGTGGCACACCTTGTTCGGATGTACATTTCGATTGGTCCAATCCATTTCTGAGACATGCACCAATCCCTCAATTCCTTCTTCAAGCTCCACAAACGCACCATAGTCAGTAACATTGGTAACCTTTCCAAACAATCGACTACTCTCCGGATAACGGCGACTGATATCTGTCCATGGATCATCGCCCAGCTGTTTCATTCCCAATGAAACACGATTGCGCTCACGATCGAACTTCAACACCCGCACATCTACCTCGTCACCAACATTCACCACTTCGGAAGGATGTTTGACACGTTTCCATGAAATATCTGTGATATGAAGTAATCCGTCGAGTCCACCAAGGTTCACAAATGCGCCGTAGTCCGTGAGATTCTTAACCACACCGCGAATAATCTGACCCTCCTCGATATTCTCGAGCAACTGTTTGCGCTCGGCCTCCATTTCTTTCTCAACCACCGCCCTGCGAGACACAACTACGTTATTTCTTACCTGATCAAGTTTGATCACCTTAAATTCGAGCTCTTTGTTTTCAAGATAAGCCATGTCAGAGATCGGCCGAACATCAACCAACGAGCCAGGCAGGAATGCCCTGACACCCTCGATTGCTACGGTGAACCCCCCTTTGACCGTCCCTGTCATATTCCCGGTAACAATCGACTGTTCTTCAAATGCTTTCTCCAGCATTTCCCAAGACCGGGCTCGGCGGGCACGCTCGCGCGATAACCGAGTGTTACCAAATCCATCCTCAACAACTTCAATTGCTACTTCAACTTTTTCACCGACCGCTATATCTAGATTACCAGCTGCATCCTTAAATTGATTGACTGGAATTTCGGCCTCGGACTTAAGGCCCGCATTGACGATAATAAAGTCTGCTGAGATATCGACCACTTCGGCTTCGATCACCGCACCAGGTTTCATGACCGAGTGGCTAAGGGATTCTTCTAATAGTTGTGCGAAATTTTCTGACATGGTGTGAGTTTAAGAACGGCGATTGCCGTTGAACAGTTAAGGGTTAATGGGGTGCCCATTGGTTGTCAAAAGATCCAACACATGCCGTCCACGAATGAAATACTTCGCTTAGCGGCTTCCTTTTAATAACCGTAGGTCACGTGTTTTTTGCGTAACTTCCTCGCGAATACCTGATGCAGTCCTTTGAGCGTATCAAGAACACAACAGTAACGCTTTCACTTTGGTTACTACCTCCAAGATTTCTAGTTGCGTGGTATCAATCACCACCGCATCAGCGGCCGCTTTCATGGGCGCGATCTCTCGTTGTTCATCACGTTGGTCTCGCGCCCGCATAGCCTCTTCGACTGCAGCGAGGCTAGCATTAATTCCCTTTTCGTTCAACTGGTTATAGCGTCTTCTTGCGCGGACCTCTGGCGCCGCGGTCAAAAAGATTTTGACTTTAGCGTCGGGAAATACCCGCGTGCCCATGTCACGACCATCCGCGACAAGCCCCGGTAAGCGCCGATTGGATCTCTGCTGTTGAAGGAGGACCGCCCGCACAGAAGGGCGTTCGGCATAATACGAGGCCCGTTGTGCCGCCGACTCAGTGCGGATCTCATCAGACAAAGTGACATCGCCCCACAAAATCACGGCCGCGCCTCCTGGCCCCAAAGAACACTTTAAATCCAACTCAGTTCCCAACAAACATATCGCCGCATCATCGTCCGCCACAATGCCTTTTTGGTCTGCGATATAGGCAAATGCGCGGTACAGCGCGCCACTATCGAGCAAACCCCAACCACAGTCCTTAGCGACTTCTGCCGCGACAGTTCCTTTGCCCGTCGCGCTGGGGCCGTCTAATGTCAAAACCGGAGCCAACAGCTCGCTCATGACCGCGACTCTACTTCAAGACGCAAACCCGCCTTTCGCGCTACATCACTAAACCCAGGAAAGGAGGTTTGCACCAGCCCGCAATTCATTACTCGGACTGGCCCTCGGCTAACACTGCCCGCCAGCGCAAATGCCATTGCGATACGATGATCGCCACAACTATCAACTTTGCCACCAGAAAAACGACCGCCAGTAATGATCATCCCATCAGGAGTTTCCTCTACATCAATAGTCAACGCTCGTAACCCATCCACAATAGAGCGGATACGATCACTCTCCTTAACCCTGAGCTCACCCACTCCTGTGATTGATGTCCTTCCATCCGCGCACGCGGCTGCGATTGCCAATATCGGAAATTCATCAATCGCTAAAGCAACCAAACTGTTGGGGACATCAATTCCCCTGAGTCTACACGCGCTCATCTTGAGATCAGCAATCAACTCCCCCGCTACGTTTCGCTGGTTCGTGATCCGAATATCGGCTCCCATTAAGCGCAATATATCCAGCGCCCCTGTTCGAGTTGGATTGATCCCAACCCCCGGTAAGGTCAACCCTGATTCAGAGCCGATCAGGGCGCCAACAAGAAAGAAGGCCGCTGACGAGAAATCACGGGGCACTGAAAACGTCCGCCCGCTTAATTGAGCGCCTCCACAAAGAGATATGACACCACCGCTCACCTCCACCGGGCACCCGAACCCAGCCAACATGTTTTCAGTATGGTCGCGTGTCTGTGCCGGCTCACGCACACGGGTCACACCATTCGCATTAAGACCTGCCAATAACACTGCTGACTTGGTCTGTGCGCTAGCTATTGGCAACTCATACTCGATCGAGCTTAACGGGTAGCGCCCATAGATCTTAAGCGGAGGATGCCCCCCCTCGCCCGAGTGAATCGTTGCCCCCATAAGCGTCAGCGGATCAATGATGCGTTTCATCGGGCGTTTACGTAAGGAATGATCTCCAGTTAATACCGACGCAAATGTTTGCCCAGCCAACACCGCACTCAACAATCGGAACCCCGTACCGGAATTGCCAAGATCAAGCGGCGCATCAGGAGCGGTTAAGCCAGTAAGTCCCACTCCTTGCACGCGGCACTGCTGGCCTTTGATCATCTCAATCTTGACACCCACCTGACCTAACCCGTTAGCAGTTGCCAACACATCATCGCCCTCCAGGAGTCCGGTGATCTCCGATGACCCCTCCGCGAGCGCACTCAGAATCAATGCTCGATGACTTATTGACTTGTCACCTGGCACCTCCACTCGACCGCGTAGAGAGCCACCCGGTGTGACTAAAAAATTCATGCCAAAACCAATCGTGACACCGTTAAACAACTCGCCCCGTTCGAATCCTGGCTCGCGTTTCCCGGGCGTGCTCAAAAATCGCTTCCAACTCTGTCCCGTTTCCCAATCGGATCAACTCTCTGATACGCTCTAAAACAGTGATGTAACCGTCAATGCCAGCGAGTACCGGCTCTTTGTTGTTCAAGAAAATATCGCGCCACATTACAGGGTCACTGGAGGCCACCCGAGTAAGGTCGTAGAACCCCCCCGCTGCCAGTGGGAAGAATTCCTCTGCATTTTGTTGCTCGCCCAAGAGTGCAACCAGCGCAAACGCCACCGCATGCGGCAAGTGGCTGGTCATCGCAAGCAGCCGATCATGCTCCATTGCATCCATCTCAACCACATCAGCGCCCGCGATCTCCCACAGACGCCGCACCCGTTGAGTTGCATAACGATTAGTTTCTTCTACCGGCGTTAAAACAACTCGATGATCGACAAACAAAGCTCCATCTGCTGCGGTCACACCCGTTTTTTCCTTACCAGCAATCGGGTGCCCCGGTATAAACATAGCAAGTCCCTCTTCAAGAGACTCCCGTGCAGCCGAGATGATTTCCTGTTTCACACTCCCGGCGTCCGTAATGATGACCTCCGGCCCCACTAGTGACACAAGCTCCTTCAGAAGGCGCTTAGAAGCATCAATTGGCGCCGCGAGAAAGATCAGATCAGCTCCGGTCACTGCTTCGGTAAGATCGCAACTGAATCGGTCAATCACACCTAAATTCTTTGCAGTCTCTAGGCGTTCTCGACTGCGGCCATAGCCCACCACTTCATCGACCACCCCCTTACCTTTGAGGGAAAGAGCAAATGAGCCACCAATCATCCCGACCCCAATGATTGTAATTCGTGCTAGTCGCGGTAATGCCTCAGCATCATCCAGGAAAGGTTCCTCTGCCATCACCTGCACAGCGCCTGCTCAAGCGCACGCAAGGCTTTTTCGTTTTCCAAGGCGAGCCCTACCGTAAATCGCAGATGATTAGGCATCCCGTAGTTGGCAACAGGCCGAACAATAACTCCTTGCAACAACATTTTATGAAATATGTCTGCAGCGGGTTGCCCCACATCAACTGTGACAAAATTCCCCACGGATGGAATCCACTCTAATCCGAGACGTCTGAACCCCTCACACAGCTCTGTCATTTGCTCCCGATTGAGCGTCCGACTGGTCTCGACAAACTCCTGGTCATCGAGTGCGGCCACAGCGGCCGCCAACGCAATGGAATTAACGTTAAACGGGTGCCGAATACGGTTCATAACATCAGTAATCTGTTCAGAAGCAACCGCATAGCCCACCCGCAAAGCGGCCAGACCGTAGATTTTTGAGAATGTCCGCGTCACAATCAGATTGGGATAAGTAGGCAGCATTTCAATGCAATCTGGGTAGTCGGCCTCTTCCACATACTCAAAGTACGCCTCATCGACAATGGCAATCACATGGGAAGGCAGCGCATCGAGGAATTGCCGTAACTTAATTGAGGACACCCATGTACCCGTGGGATTGTTTGGATTGGCGATGAAAACTGCGCGAGTCTCTGAATCGACCATATCCAACATCGCATCCAGATCATGACCCCAGTTTTGTGCAGGTGTCTCCTGTAATTTAGCCCCTGCAGCCGATGCGGAAAGCACATATACGGCAAAAGCGTGGGCAGAGACGACAACACCCTCGCCTGGCTGAACGAAGGCCCTAATGACCAACTCAAGCACATCATTAGACCCATTCCCGAGGGTCAGATTCGACGGCGTGACATTCAACAACTCACTCAAACGTTGTTTAAGTTGAAAACCGCTTCCATCAGGATAACGAGAAATCTCCGAAGCCGCGGCGGCCATCGCCCGTTGAACGGTAGCCACTGGGGAACGAGGATTTTCGTTGGACGCCAACTTGACGATACCTTGGATACCTAACTCACGCTCTAGCTCTTCTACCGGTTTTCCCGGCTGGTAGGGTTGGAGCGAACGCACCCCCGGCACCACAAGGTCATGCAGATTCATAGATTGGCTCGATTTAAAGTGACCTGGGATAAGAGCCAAGAACCTTAAACAACGCTGACTCCTTTTGAATGTCAGCCAGCGCCTGACTCACCAATGCTTCCTCCTGATGCCCCTCAAAATCGACGAAAAACACATACTCCCAAAGTCCGGTTTTTGATGGTCTTGACTGCAGGCTGGTCATATTAATCTCGTGCGTCGCAAGCGGCCCCAGCAATCGTTGCAAAGCGCCCGGCGCATCACGTCCATGAGCGGATAAAACCAAGGAGGTTTTGTCATAACCACTGCCCGCGACACGTTGGGGGCCTACGATGAGAAATCGGGTCGTGTTCCCGACCTGATCTTCAATATTCCGATGCAGCACCGCCAAACCATAATGTTCCGCTGTTTCCGCCGACGCAATCGCAACGCTATGCACACCTTGCGCCACTTCATTTACCGCCGCTGCATTGCTAGTCGCTGGCACCCGTTCCGCATGCGGCAGGTGACGATCTAACCACTTGCGACATTGGGCCAGCGCCTGAGGATGTGCACGCACGACTTTAACCGGCCCTCTTGTTTCGCCTTCCTTGCCGATCAATGCATGACGAATTCGAAGATCAATTTCTCCGCAGATATGCAACGGCGTAATAACGAGACAATCAAGCGTGATAGCGACACCACCTTCGGTGGAATTTTCCACCGGAACTACGCCGTAGTCTACATCTCCGTTCTCAACCGAGCGGAAGACCTCTTCTATACCTGTCTCAAACTCGATGGCTACTTCCTGACCAAAATGTTTAACCGCCGCCGTCTCGCTGTAAGTGCCTACCGGCCCGAGCACCGCAACTTTAGGCTTTTCTTCTCCACTTCTGCATGCGGAAATGATTTCCCTGTAGATGCCCGTAATCTGTGTTGTAGTCAAAGGGCCAGTCGTCGCCTTGACCACTCGGCGCAATATTTGTGCCTCTCGCTCGGGACGATAGACCATTGCTCCGACCGTGGTTTCTTTTACGGCACCGATCGCAAGCGCACAACCCGCCCTCTCATTCAACAGCGCCAACAGTTGATCATCGATTTTATCGATCTGATCACGCAGTTGTTTAAATTGATCCTTCTGAGACATGTTTGCTCAAACCGTGTCACCGTCAACCTTTGAATCTAACCCAAGCCCGTCAACGTCATCCACCACAAGATGCATACTCTCATCTATCCGCTCAATGCCTGCCAACGCCTCGCCCTCACTCAACGCAATCAGGCGAACGCCCTGCGTATTGCGCCCAAGCTGTGGAATCTCGGAGACCTCCGTTCTTACCAACCGACCACTATCTGTAATTAAAGCCACTTGGTCACCTTCCTCTATCTGGCGTGCCCCAATCGTTTCGCCATTACGAACTCCGTCCTTAATCGCAATCACTCCGATACCACCTCGTCGCCGAAGTGGGAAATCTTGCGTTCGAGTCCGTTTCCCATTACCCATCGCAGATGCGAGGAGAATATCCTTGTTTGCATCTTCAGTCTCGATCACCATCATCGAAACGACCCGCTGATTAGCGCGCAGGGACATCCCTCGAACACCTCGAGCCGTACGACCCATCTCACGAACATTACCCTCAGGAAAGCGTATCGCTTTGCCGTTTGAACTCACCAGGACAATCTCTGCTTGCCCGCTGGTAATCGCTACTTCAACTAACTCATCCTCTGGAGCTAACTGAATCGCGCGAAGCCCGGTCGATCGCGATCGACCGAAGCTGGCAGCCGACGTTTTCTTGATTGTGCCGTTACGCGTCGCCATCACAACAAAATGGTCTCCATCAGTGGTCCCGTTTTGACGCAAAAAAGCAGTGATTTTCTCTTCACCTTCCAACGGTAAAAGGTTGACAAGCGGTCGACCACGCGCCTGCCGACCGGCTTGCGGCAGGCGGTACGCTTTTAACCAATACACTTTACCGAGATTTGAAAAACACAACAGAGTATCGTGGCTATTCGCGACGAACATCGAGCGAATAAAGTCTTCCTCTTTCGTGCGCGCGGCCATTCGCCCACGCCCGCCTCGACGTTGGGCCTGGTAATCGGCCAGGGGTTGGCTTTTCACGTACTCAGCGTGAGACAGCGTGATCATCACATCCTCCGACGGGATCAGATCTTCATCGGATAAATCAATCTGCGCATCACGGATTTCTGTTCGACGCTCATCACCATAACGCTCACGGATATCGATCAACTCTGATTTGATCACTGTTATCAGCCGGGAACCACTACTCAGAATATCTAAAAAATCTCGAATTTGTTCGAGCAGATTTCGATATTCCGTGTGAATTTTCTCTTGCTCTAGACTCGTTAACCGATGGAGTCGCAGATCGAGTATGGCCTGTGCTTGGGCCTCTGTCAGCCGATACATTGTTGCATCAAGGCCAGTATCTGGATCTGCATCAACCGGCCGAAACAATGTCATATCAACCTCGTCGAGCATCCCCATCACCGTGCCTAGCGGCCACTGCTTAGAAACCAACTCGGTTTTAGCTTCCTGGGGGCTTGCGGCCGATTTGATCAACCCGATGACCTCATCAATATTAGACAGCGCTACGGCTAAACCCTCAAGAACATGGGCGCGTGATCGAGCTTTTGCTAATTCATGCAACGTCCGACGGGTAATTACCTCACGTCGGTGCCGAACAAACTCATCTAATAACTCTGGCAAGCTGAACAGTTTTGGCTGATTACCAGCCAACGCTACCAGATTAATTCCAAATACCGTCTCCATCTGTGTATATCGATAAAGATTATTTAGCATGACATCGGGGGATTCTCCTCTCCGGAGTTCTATCACCACCCGCATTCCTTCCTTATCGGATTCATCCCGCAACGCCGTAATGCCCTCAAGCCGTTTACCTCTGACCAACAACGCAATCTTCTCAAGCAACTTCGCTTTGTTAACTTGATACGGCAATTCAGTCACAACAATGCGGGTTGGGCTTCCATCAGACGCATCCTCTATACCAGCGCGGGCACGGACATAGATCTTGCCCCGTCCAGTCTGATAAGCATCAAGGATTCCGCGACCACCATTGATGAGGCCAGCAGTCGGGAAATCTGGCCCCGGCAAGAACTCCATTAATTCTCTGGCACTTATATTCTCATTATCAATGTAGGCCAGACACGCAGTCACGACCTCGCTGAGATTGTGTGGGGGCATATTGGTCGCCATTCCCACAGCAATACCGGATGATCCATTAATGAGAAGATTAGGTATCCGAGTCGGCAATACCACCGGCTGCGTCTCGGTCTCATCATAATTAGGCACGAAATCAACCGTATCTTTATCTAAATCCTCAAGCAGTTCGTGCGCTATCCGGGAGAGACGAATTTCCGTATAACGCATTGCCGCCGGAGCATCGCCATCAACTGACCCAAAATTTCCCTGACCATCAACCAAGGGGTAACGAAGCGAAAACTGCTGCGCCATTCGCACGATCGTATCGTAGACGGCAGAGTCTCCGTGAGGATGGTATTTACCAATCACATCACCCACCACACGCGCTGATTTTTTATACGGGCGGTTCCACTCGTTACCAAGCACCGTCATCGCATACAACACCCTTCGGTGCACGGGCTTGAGGCCATCTCGAACATCTGGCAACGCGCGCCCCACAATCACGCTCATCGCGTAATCCAGGTAGGATTTGCGCATTTCCTGCTCTAGATTAGCAGGCACTGTTTCTCTAGCAATATCGTTCACATGAGCGCTGAAATCGGGTGTGAAGCGTGGCGGAAGAGTCATCAAAAAAACCGCCTGATGACAGTGCAATTCAAGTGAATTGCAGTAACAAAAATACTCCGATTTACAGGTGATATTTTACCACAAGCAGGCTTCTTAGATCGGCCTAAAACACCCCTGCTGCGTTAATTTTTTAGGGGAGAAATCGCCCCCACCTAGGGGCATCAGATAAGGACTCCCTCACCCAATAGCCGAGCGCACTACGTCTTGGCACAGATCAGCCAACAGCCCCAGCCACGGCATAACCAACACCATGGCCAATGCATTGACAGACAAGATCACTGGTACGGCTTTGTCGACATTTAGCATCGGAGAAGTGTCCGTCGGCGCATCAAAATACATCAGCTTTACAATGCGCAGGTAGTAGAACGCTCCGATCACAGCAAACAAAACTGCGCTAACAGCCACCCACACTAGACCCACGTCAATCACGGCTTGCAACACCACCAGTTTGGCAAAAAACCCCAGAGTCGGCGGAATCCCCGCAAGCGAAACCATCAACAACAACATGAGAAAGGCGAGCCAAGGATGAACCCGCCCCAACCCTTTGTAGTCGCTCAAGTGTTCGGCATCGCGATTTGGGCCAGAAAGGCTCAAAACAACCGCAAATGTCGCCACCGTAATAAGCGCATAAATCAATATATAGGCCAAACTCGCTGCATACCCATCTGCCGTACCACTTAAGATGCCCAGTAAGAAAAATCCCATATGGGAAATCCCCGAATACGCCAACATACGCTTGATGTTTTGTTGCGCGATCGCAACTACATTGCCAAGACCAATTGACAACAAGGCCACCAAGGTCAGTATGTCCTGCCATACAATTCCCAGATCACCCATGGTCTCAATCAGGAGACGGAAAATAATGGCGAATCCAGCAATTTTCGGCGCGCTCGCCAAGTAAATCGTGGTCGATGTCGGCGCTCCTTCATAAACATCTGGCACCCACATGTGAAACGGCACCGCACCGATTTTGAACATCAAACCAGCAATAACAAGCACCACTGCCACCGCTAACGTTTTGTCATTAGATGGAAGTTCCGTCATCGCGGCCCTCACCTCTGAAATCTGCAACGATCCGGTCAATCCATAGAGGAGAGACATCCCATATAACAACACGCCAGAAGCCAGGGCCCCGAGGATAAAAAACTTCATCGCCGCCTCGGTCGCAGGCAAGGAGTCGCGACGAAATGCCACCATGCCATAAAGACATAAAGAGAGAAGCTCTAAACCGACATACAGCGTAATCAGGTGCGCCGCAGACACCATAACCATCATTCCCACAGTGCCAAACAATCCTAAAACAAGATATTCACTTCGAAGCAACTGTCGGTCTGCTGCATAACGACGGCTGTAACAGAATGTCAGCAGCACTAATCCACACACTGCAGTTTTCATGACATCACCAATCCCGTCATCAACTACGAGACCGTTCATGGCGAACTCACTGGACAGGTCATAGCCCTCCACACATGCAACGATCGCCGCAACCAAGCCACCGACAGACAAAAGGAATGACACCCTCCCCCGCAGCGCCGAGGGCAAGTAGAGGTCAGCCAGCAGGACAACACAAGCCACAAAGGAAAGAATGATTTCTGGGGCGACGGAACCCAAACTTAAGGAGAGCAAAGTCATCAGAGCTTCATCAACCTGGCCTGGTCCAGCAACTGATCCACCGATGCGTGCATCAGCTCCAGCAATGGGAAAGGCCATAATCCGACCAACAGAACGGATGCGCCAAGCAACGCCAGCATCCACGTTTCGCGGGGATTGATATCCGATAGCGCTGCTACCTGGTCATTAGCAACAGGCCCAAACACCACCCGTTTAACCATCCAAAGCGTATAGGCAGCGCCCAGCACCAATGTCGTTGCGGCAATCGCGGCAATCCAACCGTTCACGGCATAGGTGCCTAGGATGACCAGAAATTCACCGACAAAGCCCGAAGTCCCCGGCAACCCCACGTTGGCCATTGCGAAAAACACAAAGAAAAATGCGAAGGACGGCATGCTATTAACCACACCTCCATAACTAGATATTTCTCGTGAATGCATGCGGTCGTAAAGGACACCAACACAAAGAAACAAAGCTGCAGATATAAAGCCATGTGAAACCATCTGAGCAATGGCACCTTCCATAGCCTGTGTGTTGAACATAAAGAATCCGAGTGTCACCAATCCCATATGCGATATCGAGGAATAAGCAATTAACTTTTTCATGTCACGCTGGACTAATGCTACAAAGGCGATATAAACGATCGCCACAAGAGACAGCGCAATCATTAGCCAAGCCAACTCACGTGCCGCATCCGGCGCAATGGGAATACTGAAACGCAGAAATCCATATGCACCCATCTTCAACAAAACGGCGGCAAGGATAACTGAACCACCCGTTGGCGCCTCGACATGCGCGTCCGGCAACCAAGTATGCACAGGCACCATAGGAACCTTAACGGAAAATGCAGCCAGAAACGCCAGAAATATCAGTATCTGTGGCGTCATGCCAAGCGGCGCTTTGTGAAACTCAAGCACACTGAAGGAGCCGGACTGGACGTAAAGATAAATAATTGCCACCAACATCAACAATGACCCGAGCAACGTATAAAGAAAAAACTTGATCGCCGCGTAAACCCGGTTCTGTCCACCCCACACCCCAATAATCAGAAACATTGGGATCAACATTGCTTCCCAGAATAGATAAAAAAGGACTCCATCAAGAGCACTAAAAACCCCCACCATAAACCCTTCCATAAAAAGAAACGCAGCAAAATACTGTGCCGTACGCTCTTGAACCACTTCCCAGCCCGCAACAACAACAATCACCGTCAGAAAAGTGGTTAGGAGAATCAGTGGGACCGAGATGCCGTCAACGCCAAGGAAATACTGAATATCAAAGATATTGATCCAGGACATTTTTTCAACAAACTGCATGTCCGCAGTCGTTAGGTCGAAATTTCTGTAAAGGGAGAGGCTCAGCAAGAACGTGGCAACAGCAAATCCAAAACCTATCTTCCGCGCCATAGCCGCGTTCCGATCATCACCAGTCGCTAACACCAGAATGCCGCCAAGAATTGGCAACCAGATAAGAATACTTAACAAATGGCTATCAAGAAAAGACATTCGCTGACACCTATACCCACAGATGCCAAGACATCGCCACTACCAAACCAATAATCATCGCAAACGCATAGTGATAGATGTATCCGGACTGGAGGTGTCGAATAATCTCCGCCAGTCGCCCCACAAGATTAGCGGTGCCGTTGACCATCATTCCATCGATCCATTTGACATCGCCTGTATGCCATAAGTGTTCGCCGAGATGACGGCTACCCCACATAAAGACACACTGGTAGAGCTCGTCGAAACCATATTTCTTTTGGAGGACTCCGTAAATTGGCGCAAATCTGCTCGCAATTTCTGACGGCCACCTAGGTTTCGCGCAATACAGCACCCAGGCTGCAATAACGCCGGCTATCGCCAGCCAGAAAGGCCATGCACCGAACCCATGGAGCATCATACTTACGGCCGTCGTATGACTCCCTGCGGCGACCGCGGGTTCTGTGATCGCATTAGCAAAAAGACGTCCAGAGAGCACCGGCTCTACCAGTATCACGCCCGCGACTACGGAGGGTATTGCTAAAGCAATGAGCGGAAACGTAACCACCCAACCGGGTTCGCTCACGCTATGGGCTTCATCCATGTCCGTCGCCCGTTCCCCATGAAAGACCATAAAAATCAGCCGAAACGAGTACAACGCCGTGACGAAAACACCGATCAAGACGGCAACATAAGTCAATCCCGCCCCCGGAATCGTCGCATGGCCTACAGCTTCGATAATCGCATCCTTGGAAAAGAATCCGGCAAAAGGTGGAACGCCCGCCAAGGCCAAACTGCCAATAATGCAGGTGCCATAGGTTATTGGTAACGCGCGCCGCAATCCGCCCATCTTCCTCATATCCTGTTCGTGATGAAGCGCAATAATGACGGCCCCCGCACCGAGGAATAACAATGCCTTAAAAAACGCGTGTGTTGTCAGGTGAAAAATCGCAACCGAGTAGGCGGAGGCACCGAGTGCCACCGTCATATAGCCAAGCTGCGACAGAGTCGAATAAGCAACCACACGCTTAATATCAGTCTGGACCAGACCAACCAATGCCATCAAAAGAGCCGTTAAAGCGCCGATCACCAAGACAACTGAACGCGCGCTCTCGGAAAGCTCAAACAACGGCGACATGCGGGCAACCATAAAGATTCCCGCAGTCACCATAGTCGCTGCGTGAATCAGAGCAGAAATGGGCGTTGGTCCCTCCATCGAATCAGGTAGCCAGACATGTAGCGGCACCTGAGCTGATTTCCCCATCGCTCCTACGAAAAGCAGCAAGCAAATCAGCGTAATCCACTGCCACTCATGCCCCATTGGTGACAGCAACGTGACCGCTTGTTTTTCGGGTGCTGCCGCAAAGACGGTGGCGTAATCCAAGCTACCAAACAAAAAGAGCACGCCCGCAATGCCGAGGAGAAAGCCGAGATCACCTACTCGATTCACAAGAAACGCCTTGAGGTTCGCAAAAATGGCAGATTCCCGCTGGTACCAAAATCCAATTAATAAGTAGGAAACAAGACCGACCGCTTCCCAGCCAAAGAATAACTGCAGGAAATTATTTGCCATCACAAGCATCAACATGGCAAAAGTAAAGAGTCCAATGTAACTGAAGAATCGTGTGTAACCTGGATCCTCGGCCATGTAACCAATGGTGTAAACATGCACCATGAGTGAAACGAAAGTGACCACGACCATCATGACGGCAGTCAACTCATCTATCAAAAACCCCACCGTAAATACAACGCCTCCACTTTGCCCCCAGGTATAAAGAGCACCATTAAAGTGATGTCCCTGAGACACATCTACCGCGACGATGATCGACAACAAAAATGAAATGGCTACGCCCGCAATTGCTATGGTGTGAGTGGCCACGCGGCCGATAACACTACCGAGGAAGCCAACCGTGACAGCAGCGCCCAGGCAGGCGAGTGGGATTAAAAGATAAACAAGTTCCATATCGATCGATCTTAGCCGCGCAAACTGCCTAAATCCTGAACATTGATGCTTTGTCGGTTCCTGAAGACAATAATGAGAATCGCCAGTCCGATCGACGCCTCGGCCGCGGCCACGGTGAGAATAAAAAAGACGAATACTTGCCCAGACATATCCCCGAGGTAGTGGGAAAACGCCACAAAGTTTATATTCGCTGACAGCAGCAACAATTCAATTGCCATCAATAAAATAACTATATTTTTCCGATTCAGAAAAATCCCGACCACGCTCAACGCGAACAGAATGCCACTCAGCACGAGATAATGGGATAGGGGAATCACGGGCCTTTTCCCCCATCAGTTCTTTCGCTGGTCATTTTTACGATCCGCAGTCGATCCGCCTTAGTTACCTGTAATTGATCTGCAATCACCTGTACGTTGGTGCCTCCACGCCGCCTAAAAGTGAGTGAAATCGCTGCGATAATTGCAACCAAAAGAATCAGAGCTGCAATTTCGAACGCGTAAACATAATCGGTGTAAAGCACCAACCCCAACTCACGTGTATTGCTGTAGTCGACCCCTCGCCCGACGGGCCGGGGTATAGCATCAAGACCAAAGCGCCCCGACAACATAACCACCGCAAGTTCAGCAACCATCACACCCGCAATCACTAAACCAGCCGGCAGATATTGCGTGAATCCTTCTCTCAAACGCGCAACATCAATATCCAACATCATGACCACGAACAGAAACAATACCATCACGGCTCCGACATAAACCAACACCAATACGATGGCCAGAAACTCCGCTTCTAGCGTCAACCAAATACACGCCGCGCTGAAAAATGCCAACACGAGATACAACGCGGCCTTTACTGGGTTTCGCACAGTAACCACCAGGGATGCCGCCACAACTAAGATGGCTGAAAAAAGATAGAAACTGAATTGCAAGAAATTCATGGGACGACTCGTCCTGAACAACTATCGGTACGGCGCATCGTGTTCCCTCGCTGCTGCAATGCTTGACTCGTATCGATCACCAATCGCGAGTAACCCCGCCTTATCAATTACTGTTCCTTCGCGTCCTTCAAAATGAAATTCATGTATATCGGTCAGAACAATCGAATCGACCGGACACGCCTCTTCACAGAAGCCACAGTAGACACACTTAAACAAATCAACATCGTATCGCGTCGTCCGTCGAGTACCGTCCTCTCTTTCTTCCGACTCGATGGTGATGGCTAAAGCCGGGCAAACCGCTTCGCAAAGTTTGCAAGCAATGCAGCGTTCCTCTCCGTTAGGATACCGTCGAAGCGCATGCAGCCCCCGAAACCGGGGTGATTTCGGCGTTTTTTCATCTGGGTACTGAACTGTAAACTTGCGCCGAAACAATCGACTCCCAGTTAGTGCAAGACCACGCAATAACTCCCAGAGGAAGTACGTCTTGATGAACCGTATGAGAGTCCTTAGCACGGTAATTCCCTAGCTGAACAGAAAACCAAACGGAGTGAAGAATTTGGCCACACCAATCACTCCTATCCACACGAGGGTTACCGGTATAAATACCTTCCACCCCAAGCGCATAATCTGGTCATAACGATAGCGTGGAAATGTCGCCCGAAACCAAAGAAAAACAAAGGCGACTAGCGCCAGTTTTCCAAAAAACCAAGCAATACCCGGCACCCACGTAAACGGCGCAATATCCAACGGAGGTTGCCACCCACCCAGGAACATAATGACCGTTAGGGCTGAAATCAGAATCATGTTGGCGTACTCCGCAAGAAAAAATACGGCAAACGCCATGCCGGAATATTCGACGTGGAATCCCGCAACAATCTCAGATTCACCTTCCGCGACATCGAACGGAGCGCGATTGGTCTCGGCCACTCCTGACACCAGATACACCACGAAAAGCGGAAATAACGGAATTAAATACCATTGGAAAAAACCACCTGCCTGAGCCAAAACGATCTCACGCAAGTTCAAACTACCAGCTGCCATCAATACACCAACCAGTGCAAAACCCATGGCTATTTCATAAGCAACAATCTGAGCAGCCGAACGCATAGCGCCAAGAAATGCATACTTCGAATTGGACGCCCAACCCGCGATGATTACACCATAAACACCCAATGATGTTAGCGCCAGCACAAACAATAGACTGGCATCAATGTCCGCGAGTACTAACGTATCTGTGAAAGGCACCACGGCCCATGCTGCTACCGCCGGCGCGAGAGCAAGCACCGGAGCAATCAAGAACAATTGCCGTTCCGCATTGGTCGGAATGATGATTTCTTTAAACATCAATTTGACCGCATCAGCGATGGGCTGCAACCAACCTCGTGGACCCACCCGATTCGGTCCGACCCGCAACTGAATATACCCAATGACCTTTCTTTCCGCGAACGTGTAATACGCTACCATGCCGAGCAGAGGGAAAAGAATGGCTGCAATTTTGAACCCAACCTGTAATACCAATGGCAGGGAATGCCACATTTCGACAAAGACCTGCAACATCACTGCATCACCTTAAGTTCGATGCAATCAGCCCCGCCAAGTGGCGCAGTGGCCACGCTGCCCATGGGAATGTAAACGCACCCATCAAGCACTCGATCATCCAACGTAATCGTGAGTTTTACTTCATCACTATCAGCGACCACCCGAACATAATCACCCGTCTTGACGTTAAGTGCGCGCAACTGTTCTGTATTCATATGAACAGCAGCCAACGCGTGATCCTGGGTTCGTTGTAGCGATGATGAACGCCTAACGATAGGATCGACGTCATAGATGGGTACGTCTACTACCCGCTCAAACTGTTGACTCTCAGTAGACCACGGACCGCTCTTCGACGCCGCTGCGGGCAACGTACACCCTTCTTTTAGGCGACAAACAACCTCGGGCAATGACAGACTCACCCGTGACCTAACGTCATCAGCGGTAACATAATCAAACTCCGGCAGGGCAAGATAATTCCCTAGTACTCGAAGAATTTTCCAGCCTGGTCGGGCCATTCCCCGCGGGTCCATAGCCGCTTCGACCGACTGTGTCCGTCCGTCGCAATTGACATAAGTGCCAGCACTTTCGGTAAACGGTGCTAATGGAAATACCACATCGGCCTGCGCGGGGATTGCTGAACGAAAAGCGGAGAAACTCAAGACAAACGCTGCTTCCGACAACACAGAACCAAGATTCCCGGTCGCGGCCAGATCCATGGTTGGCTCGAGCCCAAAAAGCAGGTAGGCACTCAATTGACCGGACAGCATCTGACTGACATTCAGCCCAGGTTCTTGCACTTCTTCACCATTCGCCTGTCTATGGGGGACGCACCCTGCGATCCAGGCGGCGGCGCCGTTTGCTTCAGGCAGGAAAGCCAGTCTGATACCCGTTTGCTGCGCGAGCCAACTCGCTATAGTTCTGAGCACCGACGCTTCACGATGCTGGGCTGCAATCTGCCCCAAAACCACCACCACTTCTCCTTCCACCTCGCTTAGCATCTTTGCTGTACGTGCGAAATCCTCACTGTCCGGAATCAATTCAGCCCATTGCCTTAACTCCTCCGGCACTTCCACCTGACCAACACAAGCAATGGCAATACGCGCTAGCGCTGCCGGCAGTGTGCTCGGTGCAACCACCAACGATTCAGTCAATGGAAAATTCTGCTCGTAATCCATCGAGTTCAACGCCGCAACTTGACCACCCATGCGGCACAATTCACGCACTCGAAGCGCGACCAGCGGAAGCTCTTTTCTTAGATGACAACCCACCAACAGCACACTGGCGGCGCTCTGAATCCGGTCAACTGGCAATTCAGTGCCCGGGAAAAAAGCCGCGAAAGAATCATCTCGAAAATCTCTTTGACGTAGTCGGTGATCAACGTTGTCCGATCCAAGGCCACGCATCAATTGCTGTAGCAGGAAAAATTCTTCCAACGTTGCCGTGGGCGATGCCAGCGCACCAATCGCTGCCGGCCCCTCTACCTTGCTGATATCAGACAACGCCGACGCTGCCCGTTGGAGCGCCACCTCCCAGGCAACTTCCTCGAACCGATCTCCTACTCGGACCAATGGCTGAAGTAATCGATCTGGTGAATTAACACCTTCGTAACTGAAACGATCTCGATCCGAAAGCCAACATTCGTTTACGTGCTCATTTGTCCTCGGTAGGACCCGTTTAACTGTATCGTGTGCTGTCTGAATATTCAGATTGGAGCCCAAACAATCGTGGGGGCTAATTGCGTCATGCGAGGCCAGTTCCCACGCTCTTGCCGAAAATCGGTAAGGTTTGGAGGTCAGTGCTCCAACAGGACACAGATCAATGACATTTCCAGAAACCTCGCTGTCGACTGTCTGCCCAATAACGGTCGCGATCTTCATGTCTTCGCCTCGACCGATGGCGCCTAATTCCATGATGCCAGCAACTTCCTGACCAAATCGAACACAGCGCGTGCAATGAATACAGCGTGTCATTTCGGTTTCAATCAGTGGGCCAATATCGGGATCATCTACCACCCGTTTACCTTCGCTGAAACGAGACACATCACCGCCATATCCCAATGCCTGGTCTTGTAACGGGCATTCACCCCCTTGATCACAAATCGGACAATCCAACGGATGATTGATCAACAAAAATTCCATGGTTCCTTGCTGCGCTTCCACCGCCTGTTGTGAAGCCGTATGTATCACCATGCCATCCGTAATTGGGGTGGCACAGGCGGGCAAGGGCTTTGGCGCCTTCTCGACTTCTACAAGACACATGCGACAATTTGCAGCGATGGAGAGCTTCTCGTGGTAACAAAATCGGGGGATATAGATGTCAGCCTTATCAGCAGCCTGAATAATCATCGATCCCGCTTCGGCTTCGATCTCTTGCCCGTCGATGATGATCATTGCCATAATAAATTTCTCCGAAGGCTAGGCGGGGTCGCCAACCTTGATCATGCCCTCGAACTCACTACGAAAGTGCTGAAGAAAACTCTGCACTGGCCAAGCTGCCGCATCACCAAGTGCACAAATCGTTCGCCCCTCAATGCGACCGGCAATGCTCTCTAGGAGTTCTAAATCTTTCGCCTTCCCTTGACCTGTCCGAATTCGCTGCAAGCAGCGATACAACCACCCCGTTCCTTCCCGACAGGGCGTACATTGACCGCACGACTCTACATAATAGAACTGCGCAATTCGCTCAAGCACTTCGACCATACACGTGGTGTTGTCCATAACAATCACACCACCCGAACCAATCATGGACCCTGCCTGCTTTAAGGCGTCGTAATCCATATTGCAATCCATAATCGCCGATGCCGGCATCACTGGCATCGATGACCCCCCCGGAATCACCGCTTTCAAGCTCCTCCCTGGGAAAAGCCCACCAGCCAGTTCCAGCAATTCACGAAATGGGGTTCCAAGAGTTACCTCGTAATTACCTGGACGTTGCACATGACCGGATACAGAGAATATCTTGCTGCCGCCGCTCGCTTCGATGCCAAGATTTAAAAACCACTCTGCTCCATAACGCAGAATAGGGGGTAACGAAGCCAATGTCTCAGTGTTGCTAACCGTTGTCGGTCGCCCAAAAGCACCAACCTGCGCTGGAAACGGCGGTTTAAAACGCGGCATCCCCTTCTTGCCCTCTAATGACTCAAGCAGCCCGGTTTCCTCGCCGCAGATATAGGCGCCAGCGCCCCGCTGACTGAACAACTCAAAGTCCGTCCCACTATCGAGGAGATTCGAGCCAATCAATCCCGCAGCGCGTGCCTCCGCAAGAGCCGATTCAAATCGTACCCATGGTTCATAGTACTCGCCTCGAATATAGTTGTAGCCCACCGTGGAACCCGTGGCATAACAGGCAATGGCCATGCCTTCAATCAATTGGTGTGGGTTGTAGCGAAGAATATCCCGATCCTTAAAGGTTCCGGGCTCGCTTTCATCTGAGTTGCACACAATATACTTTTGTCCTGGCGCATCCCGGGGCATGAAACTAAGTTTTAATCCCGATGGAAATCCAGCCCCCCCACGACCACGCAAACCCGATGCCTTGATCTTTTCAATGATCTGTTCGGCAGGTACACCCTCAGTCAGGATCTGTCGCCATGCTTGGTATCCTCCACTACCAACATACGACGCCATCGTCCATGGCGTTTCTATGCTGGGATCTGGCAAACAAACGTGACAAGTACCCATGTTAGTCAGTCCAGTTCCGCCAGCAGGTGATCCAGCTTTTCTTCCGTCAGGTCTTCGAAATAGCGATCCCCGCAAACCAGCATCGGTGCACCGCCGCAAGCCCCAAGACACTCAGCAGCCAACAGCGTAACCCGACCATCTTCAGAGGTACCTCCTACCTTCACACCCAGCTTATCTTGAAGCAGTTCCACAATGCTCCCAGCACCGCGCAACATACAAGAAACATTGGTGCACACACGCAACTGATGGCGACCAACCGGCTCGGTATAGAACATGTCATAAAACGTCGCAACCTCATAAACCTCAATCGGCTCCAGTTTGAGTAATGCCGCGACAGCTCGAACCACACCTCCCGACACCCAACCATGTTCCGCTTGAGCATAACGCAAGGCCGACTTTACCGCGGCTCTTCGCTCCGGATATTTCGCGACTTCCGTCGCCACCTTGGCAACGACCTCGGACGAAAGTTCCGTAACAGCCTCCATTCCATCCATTAGCGATCCACCTCTCCAAACACGATATCCTGAGTTCCAATGATGGCCACCACATCGGCCAACATATGCCCCCGTGCCATCTCATTCAATGCCGCCAAGTGGGCAAATCCAGGAGCTCTAATCTTTAGCCGATAAGGCTTGTTCGCACTATCGGACACGAGATACACACCAAATTCACCTTTAGGAGCCTCAACTGCAGCATAGACCTCGCCTGCGGGCACCGTATACCCCTCAGTAAACAATTTAAAATGGTGAATCAGAGATTCCATATCCTGTTTCATCTCTTCGCGCCGCGGCGGAACCACCTTGTAGTTCTCAACGATTACTGGACCGGCATTGGCCTGCAACCATTTAACGCATTGGCGGACAATTCGATTCGACTGACGCATCTCCTCTACTCGAACCAGATAACGGTCGTAACAATCACCCTCCGTCCCCACCGGAATATCGAAATCCATCCGGTCGTAAACTTCGTAGGGCTGTTTCTTTCTTAGATCCCATTCAACGCCGGAGCCCCGCAACATCGGACCGGTAAACCCCAATTTGAGCGCACGCGATGGTTCTACAACTCCGATGCCGACGGTGCGTTGTTTCCAGATACGGTTATCTGTCAGCAAAGTCTCGTAATCATCTACGCATCCTGGAAAGCGTTCGGAGAATGCCCAGATGAAATCAAGCAATGATCCGGAACGATCTTTATTGCGTTCACGAGTAGCCCCTTCTCCATGCCACCGAGATGACTCATATTGCGGCATGCTATCGGGAAGATCACGGTAGACGCCGCCGGGACGGTAATAGGTCGCATGCATTCGAGCACCAGATGCAGCCTCGTAGCAATCCATTAAATCTTCCCGTTCGCGGAACGCATAAAGAAATACACTCATCGCACCGATATCCAACGCATGCGCACCAATCCACATCAGATGATTGAGAATCCGTGTAAGCTCATCGAACAAAACGCGGATGTAGCGGGCCCGTTCCGGCACGGTCACGCCAAGCAATTTTTCTATTGCCATCACGTAAGCGTGTTCATTACACATCATCGACACATAATCGAGCCGATCCATGTAACCAATATTGTGATTGTAGGGCTTGCTCTCAGCGAGTTTCTCAGTCGCCCGGTGCAACAACCCAATATGCGGATCAATACGTTCTACAACTTCGCCGTCCATTTCCATTACTAAACGCAGAACACCATGGGCCGCCGGATGTTGCGGACCGAAGTTCATCGTGTAATTACGGATTTCGCTCAACGCCGCCTCCTTCGCGAATAACCCGCGGCACTGTCACACGTGGCTCTATAGAAACAGGCTCATAAACAACTCGACCTTTTTCCTCGTCGTATCTCATCTCCACATGACCTGACAACGGGAAATCCTTACGAAACGGGTGCCCTACAAAACCGTAATCGGTCAGCAGTCGACGGAGGTCTGGGTGGCCGATGAATATGATGCCAAAAAGATCAAAGGCCTCACGTTCAAACCAATCCGCGACCGGCCAGATATCGATCACGGAGTCCGTCGTCGGTGTCTCCTCTTCAAGACGTACTACGACACGCAAGCGGTGGTTATGCGAGACAGACAAAAGATGATAGACCACTGCAAATCGGGGGCCCGTGCCATCAGCATCTGTCTGAGTGGAATCTTTCCCGTAGTCCAGGTAGTCGACGCCACAAAGATCAATCAGCTGTTCAAAACAAAGGTCTGGCTCATCGTGCAAAAGCTGGAGGCACCCATGCCCTTGTGAACACTCAACCTCGAGCGACACCTCTCCGTGCGCTTCGGTTATCGAAATATTCACCCCCGATCCGACCGTCGACAAACGACTGATCAGGTGCTGCGTAGAACCCATGATCTTATAAATATCTACTTAGTTAGTCAGGAACGTGCAATCGTCTCGGTTCTTTTGATCTTTTTTTGCAGCTGAATAATCCCGTAAAGCAAGGCCTCAGCTGTGGGTGGACAACCCGGCACATAAACATCAACGGGAACGATCCGATCGCAACCACGCACCACTGAATAGGAATAATGGTAATAGCCCCCGCCGTTAGCACACGATCCCATCGAGATAACCCAACGCGGCTCGGGCATTTGTTCGTATACCTTACGTAAAGCCGGCGCCATCTTATTGGTCAGTGTGCCCGCTACTATCATTACGTCTGACTGTCGCGGACTTGGACGAAAGACAATCCCGAACCGGTCGAGATCGTATCGTGAAGCTCCCGCATGCATCATCTCAACGGCACAACACGCAAGACCAAACGTCATAGGCCACATGGAACCGGTCCTGGCCCAATTGATCAGGTCATCCAGCCTCGCTGTTGCCCAACCCTGCTGCAGAGCACCTTCAAGCGCCATTTAGCACCTTACTCCCACTCAAGCGCTCCTTTCATCCACTCATAAATAAATCCAACGACAAGCACCAATAGAAACAAAACCATGGAAAGAAACCCAAATAGACCGATGTCCTCGAGCACCACAGCCCACGGAAACAGGAATGCTATTTCCAGATCAAAAATGATAAAGAGAATCGCCACGAGATAATAGCGGACATCAAACTTCATCCGAGCATCCTCAAAGGCCTCAAATCCACATTCATAGGGAGACAATTTCTTGCCATCTGGCTTATTGGGCGCAAGAAGACTACCAGCGGCCAGCGCAGCCCCGCCGACCACCAAACCGGTCACTAAAAACATTAGGATAGGAAAATACTGATCAAGCATAGAGAACGAGTAGGTTTTCCGGAGCCTCTGATTCTAGGTTTGGTCTTCGACCTGGTCAATCGGATTACCGTATCCATGATCAAACCCAACCCGATGAAGGTAATACATAAAACAACGTATGGTGCCGAAGGCCGGACTCGAACCGGCACGGCTCGCGCCACCGCCCCCTCAAGACGGCGTGTCTACCAGTTCCACCACTTCGGCAATAGGCTCTTCGATTTGGCTGCTGATCATGGTGTAACACACTACCATGGATCACTGATTCTTCGGCACCGCAGGCAGATCTGAGTCTGATTGTGACCCGTCCGCAGGCGCAACCGGCACGCTGCTGTCCGTTACCTCGGCCGATATCGTTTCTTTAACCACACTGCTCGTGGTAGCACTTTCCCGAGTGTAGATATAGGCGAGGCTCAGTGCAGTAATAAAGAACAGCAATGCGAGACCGCCGGTCACTCGACTCAGAAACGTCGCGGACCCACGACTACCGAAAAGAGATTGGGACGAACCGCCACCACCAAAGGCAGCTCCCATATCCGCACCCCGGCCTTGCTGCAATAGGATCAGGACAACAATAGCAATTGCCGCCACAAGGTGAATAACTGTCAAAACACTGGTTAACATGATTACCTCACCGCGGCGGAGCAAATCTTAAGGAAATCCTGTGCACTCAAGGCTGCTCCCCCAATCAGTCCGCCATCAATATGCTCTTTTTGAAACAATGCCGGCGCATTGTCAGCCTTTACACTACCCCCGTACAGTATCAGCAACTGATCAGCAATTGTGCCCGATTGGCTAGCCACGCGATGGCGAATAAATTCGTGGACCGCATCGGCTTGCTCGGGGGTTGCTGTTTCGCCTGTGCCAATAGCCCATACCGGCTCATAGGCGACGACTGCTTCGGCAAGCAGGGCAACGCCGCCATGATGGATAACCGCTTCCAGTTGGCGCTGAATCACGGACTCAGTGCGACCCGCCTCTCGCTCTTCAAGGGTTTCCCCAACACACACGATCGGCGACAAACCCGCTGACTGGGCTGCTAACGCCTTTTGAGCCACCCACTCGTCACCCTCTCCGTAAAGCGTACGGCGTTCCGAATGGCCAACAATCGCGTAACGACAACCTTGATCCAGCAATAAACCTGCATTGATCTGACCTGTGAACGCACCAGACATATTGGGATCAAGATCTTGCCCCCCAACAGCGACGCCACTGTCGGCTAACATGGCAATGGCTTGGCTAATCAATACAAATGGGGGACAAACAACGACCTCTACACCAGTGAGCTGGGATACTCCGCTACCTATAGCGGATAGTAGTTCAGTCGCCATATCGCGACTGCCGTTCATTTTCCAGTTACCTGCAACGAGACGTGAGCGCATTTCTCTAGAGTGTTGTTGTGGCAATGCCACAGCCCTTCATTGCCATTAAAGTGAACGAACTACCCCAACACAGCAGCAGTGCTATGCTGGAAATAATCCCGTAAACCGGCGTATTCTACACAGGACGGGAAAGTTTAGGATGAATAATCTAATCATTCATCTGCAATCACCGCGGTAATTTGTCGGCAATACCGGGTGACTAACTCCTCATCACTGCCCTCGACCATGACGCGGACAACCGGTTCAGTTCCTGAACACCTCACTACAACCCGCCCATCAGTGCCGAGCAAGGACTCAACCTCGCTCACCATTTGCTGTACTCTGGTCCCCCTGACAACAGATAACGGGTCAGCTCTATCAAGAGGAAGAGTTACGTTGGCTCTGGCTTGTGGATAGCTATCCAGATCTCCTGTGAGCAGCGAGAGGGCTGTGTCAGTCGATACCATGGCATTGAGGACTTGCAGCGCAGCCACGATACCGTCGCCTGTTGTCGTCTTATCAAAGCAAACAATATGCCCTGAGGGTTCCCCGCCCAGACACCAACCCCGCGAGCGTAACTCCTCCAACACATGTCGATCACCTACCCGTGTTCTGCACAAATCAATGCCATAACGACCCAACGACTTTTCAAAACCATAATTCGACATAATTGTTCCAACCACGCCGCCAGCCAATGTGCCCATTTGTTGGCGATGACGCGCTAAGAGGAACAGAATCTTATCGCCGTCAAGTACATTTCCGCCTTCATCCACCATCACTAAGCGGTCCCCATCACCATCAAACGCAATGCCCGCATTGGCCTTATGCTTGATCACCGCCTCAACTAGCCCCGCCGTCGACTCCGTTCCACAATCTTGATTAATGTTGTAACCATCTGGTTCGTTTGCGATCACTCGGACGTTTGCCCCCAGTTCGCGAAAGACACGCGGTGCCAAGTCATAGCACGCACCGTTAGCGCAATCGACAACTAGGCAACACTCCGACAGTGATTGCGTCTGGGGAAATGCACTCTTGCAAAACTCAATGTAACGACCAGCCGCATCAGGTATGCGCGTTGCCTTACCCAGATCTGACGCTGTGCGCATCGGCTGATGAAATTGTTTTTCTATCTCCTGTTCAAGCGCATCATCGAACTTATGTCCATCGCCCTGGAAAAACTTAATCCCATTGTCATAGTACGGATTGTGAGAAGCACTGATGACGACCCCGGCACTCGCCCGAATCGTCTTGGTCAAATGGGCAACCGCAGGTGTTGGCAGTGGCCCAGTCAAGGCCGTATCCACACCGGCCGCGATAAACCCTGCCTGAAGCAACGACTCGAAGAGGTACCCCGAAACGCGGGTATCTTTGCCCAAGACTACCTGTCTGCCCTTTCCCAATACTTTCAGAGCAGTACCGGCCGCCCAACCTATCTTGAGAACTTCCTCGGGACTAACGGGGCTATCGCCGACCCGACCCCGTATACCATCCGTCCCGAACAGGGCAGTCAACACAAACCTCCGTGCAGCTGGACATTACACTGATCCACAGGCCGCAATGCCAATGCTTCCCACGCCCGCAACAAATTTCGTGTCAACGCCACATCATGCACTCGTAAAACCGCGGCGCCTTGAGACGCAGCATATAGGGCAAGTCCTGCGCTGACCTGTGCCGTTTCATCTTTATCCTCCTGATTCACCCTCGCCAGCCGTCGCACAAAAGCCTTACGTGACAGGCCCACGACGATTGGTCTTCCAACATCCGTCAGGCCAGTCAATCCCCTAAGAAGTTCGACGTTATGCTGAAATGTCTTTCCAAATCCAAACCCTGGATCGACCATTAAATGATCCGGCGCGATGCCGGCCGCCTCGCTGGCACGAACACGGCTGGAGAGAAAATGACTGACCTCTCGTACGACATCAGTATAGGATGGCGCTTTCTGCATGTTTGATGGCGTGCCCTGCATATGCATCAAACATACAGGTACGTTCAAACGCGCTGCCATCTTCAATGCGCCCGGTTGACGAAGCGCATAAACGTCATTAACCATGCTCGCGCCGGCCAACACAGCCGCTTCCATGACCTCGGGTTTGCTGGTATCAATTGAAATCTGGACAGATAATTGCTCTTTGACAGCTCGAATCACCGGCAATACTCGCTGGAGTTCTTCTTCCACGGGTACAGTGGCGGCGCCAGGACGAGTGGATTCGCCGCCAATGTCTATGATATCGGCACCCTCCCTAACTAAAGTAGCGGCCCGCTCGACAGCGCCCGCTACATCAAGGTGAGTACCATCCCCAGAAAACGAATCAGGCGTAACATTCAGAATTCCCATGATGGAAACGCCTGAGCCTCTTAGTGGCAACGTTCGTCACCAATCATTCACACGAGCAACGTCACCCGAATCACGCGGAATGACCGGTTGGAAGATCCATGTTCGGATTGATTCCAGGCTTTTGGTTAGCCGCGCCACCTGACTCCGCGTCACTGTCTGTAGTGGGTGGGTCACCATCGCTCGAAGGCGCCGGTGGCCGCGGCTCGCCTCCGGCCATGATCTGCTCAATCTGATCAGACTCCAACGTTTCCCATTCAAGCAAATTCTTGGTCATCGTCTCAATAATTTGGCGGTGCTCCTCAATGATACTGCGGGCCCGGTCGTACTGTTCTTCGATGATACGACTCACTTCCTTATCAACCTCCTCAGCAGTGGCATTACTGAGGTTACGATGCGTCACCATATCTCGACCCAAAAACACCTCAGAATCGTTATCGCCATACACTCGGGGTCCAAGTCTGTCACTCATACCCCAGCGCTGAACCATCTTCTGTGCAAGATCGGTCGCGTGCTCAAAATCGTTAGCAGCGCCCGTCGTCATCTGCTCCATGAAGATTTCTTCTGCAATGCGCCCCCCCATGAGCACAGCGATTCTGGCAGACAAGTATTCCCGGTTATGACTGTAACGATCTTCCTCCGGCAACTGCATGGTTACCCCAAGCGCTCTTCCGCGCGGGATAATAGTGACCTTATGTACCGGATCGGTGTACTCCGACAACACTTTAGCCACCACTGTGTGGCCTGATTCATGGTAAGCCGTATTCATCCTTTCATTCTCAGGCATCACAATCGAGCGGCGCTCAGCACCCATCAGCACCTTGTCCTTAGCGAGCTCAAACTCCTCCATCGTTACCAACTTGCCGTTCGCCCGAGCGGCAAAAAGTGCCGCTTCGTTAATCAGATTTGCGAGATCTGCGCCTGAAAAGCCTGGTGTACCCCGTGCAATGATGCTTGGGTCAACGTCTTCGGCCAAAGGCACCTTGCGCATGTGCACCTTGAGAATGGCTTCACGCCCACGAATGTCTGGTAACGGTACATGCACCTGCCTGTCAAAACGACCTGGGCGCAACAACGCCGGATCAAGCACGTCAGGCCGGTTAGTTGCGGCAATAACAATGACTCCATCATTCCCTTCGAATCCATCCATTTCAACAAGCAGTTGATTCAAAGTCTGTTCACGCTCATCGTGGCCTCCACCAAGTCCCGCGCCGCGTTGCCGACCGACCGCATCAATCTCATCAATAAAAATAATGCAGGGCGCATTCTTCTTGGCCTGTTCAAACATATCCCGAACCCGCGAAGCACCAACCCCAACAAACATCTCGACAAAATCGGACCCTGAGATTGTGAAAAATGGAACCTTTGCTTCTCCCGCAATCGCTCTAGCCAAGAGAGTCTTACCCGTACCTGGGCTACCCGTCATAAGGACACCTCGGGGAATCCGACCACCCAGTTTTTGAAACTTACTTGGGTCTTTCAAAAATTCGACTAATTCCTGGACCTCTTCCTTCGCTTCATCGACACCGGCAACATCCGCAAAGGTGGCACGATTCTTATCCTCAGTCAGCAGCCGCGCACGACTTTTGCCAAAACTCATGGCACCGCGGCCGCCACCCCCTTGCATCTGGCGCATGAAGAAAATCCAAACACCAATCAATAACAATAACGGGAACCAACTGATAAAAATGGTCATCAAGAGGGAAGTGCCCTCTTCCTTCTTGGCCTTAATCGAGACACCCGCATTAACCAGGTCATTGACCAATTCAGGATCACCTGGCGAATAACTGACAAATCGATCACCATTATGTCTTTGCCCATAAATAGCGACCCCATCAATCGTCACCCGCTCAATCCGACCGTCGCGCACTTGATCTAGAAATGTCGAATAATCGACTTCCTGCCCGCTGCGGTCATCCTTAGCCGAAAAATTATTAAATACCGCCATCAACACCATCGCGATGACTAGCCAGAGGACAAGATTCTTGGTTAGGTTATTCACCTACTACCTCTTCAAATTGTTTCATGATTTCAGTTGTTTTCTGCCACAAGTCCCGGCTCTCTACATTAGAAGCGTGAAAAGCAGCGAATATTCAACCCCCCGATTTTGAGCCTTTTCTTAAACCAACACAACACAGTTTTGTAGTTCCCATACGGCTCTCACGCCTTATCTCCATTACAGCTCTGACCCGTTTGACGCGCCAGTGAGCGGATTGGTAGCAATAACATACCGTTCCCGGCTCTCACTGCGGGATGCCGTTGGCTTTCTCGATACATGACGCTCAAAACGCTCCCGGACTTGTTGTCGGAATGCTGGTGTCGTTTCTCCCTCAAACACTTTGACCAACAACGTACCGCCATGAGCCAGCAGAGAAGCGGCCACCCCGAGGGCCGCTTCAGCCAACTCGAGCGCTAGTGCCTGATCTCGACTGACCACACCACTCATTCTGGGGGCCATATCGGAAATAACAAGATCAACCTTGCGATCCCGCAGGCCGCGACGAATCAACTCGCCAGACCCCGTCTGGGTGATGTCGACCTCAACCATCTCAACGCCGGGAATCGGATCCATCGGTGTGAGATCCACCGCCACCACCATCCCCGCCCCCCCAACACGTTCCGCGGCATACTGCGACCAACCACCTGGTGCCGCTCCGAGGTCGACTACGCATTGCCCCGTCCTGAAAAGACAATTGCGACGATCAAGTTCGATCAATTTAAATACCGCTCGCGAACGATAGCCCTTTTCATGCGCCTGACGAACATAGACGTCACGACGTTGGCGATCAACCCATCGTCTCGAACTTTGACGACGACCACTCACGGAACGTCACCCAATGGTATGCTGTGATGCCCTGATCCACTTGTCATAACCATTGATACTCACCGGCTCCCAAAAACGTTATCTTCGTGGACTCGCACATCATCGGACAATCGCCGTCACTATTGGTTCTGCCGGATTGTCCGACGCAGTTGTCGACGAATTGGAAAAAGCGTTGGCTCACCACGAATTGGTCAAAATGAAACTGCCCGCAGCTCCCAAACACAAAAAAAAGGAATTATTACATTTGGCCTGTGACTACACAGGCTCAGTGGCAATTCAATTGATCGGTCGCATCGGCATCGCATACCGTAAAGCCTCAAAACCAATAATCGAGTTACCTTGAATAACCATTGGCTGTTCCTAACCCCCCGGGGGGGTATTCACCGTGTGCTTTATTCTAATTGGGATCCGGGCTAACACAACGTATCCCTTTGTCATCGCGGCAAACCGTGATGAATATCATCATCGAGCAACCAAAGCTGCTGGGTTCTGGCCGGATCACCCCACCCTGTGCGCCGGAAGAGACCTGAAAGCCGGTGGCAGCTGGATGGGGATCACCCGCAGTGGTCGGTTCGCTGCCCTGACCAATTTTAGCGAAACCCAATCGATATTGAGTCCGCGGTCCAGAGGACAATTGGTGACAGATTATCTGCTTGGATCCGCGCCGGCTGAACAATTCATCGCCGATCAACAACCTGAGTTTGACTCATTCGGAGGATTCAATCTGTTGGTTGGAGATTGGTCCTCTGGAATTCACTGGATATCCAATCGCCATCCAACATCGACAACACTGGAAGCCGGTGTCTTCGCGCTTAGCAATCACTTTCTCGACACTCCCTGGTCAAAGATCACCAATGGGAAACAAGCATTTTCAACCATTCTCGAATCCAGCTTTTCGACAGAAGCTTTATTTGACTTACTGCACAATGATACTCCAGCGCAGGACCTCGAAACCGACAACGACCCCATAATCCGACAGGTGCAAAGGGTCCGTTCATCCATCTTTGTCAAATCGTCCGACTACGGCACGCGCAGCTCAACCGTGATCACCGTTAGCCGCGATCAGCAGGTGAGATTTATTGAGCACTCATTTGATATCGATGGCAACTGCCAAAATATCGTCAATATTGAGTTCGAACTGCAATGAGCATTCGATTAGAGAGTAAAAACCGACACAAAATCTTGTCCCCCTGACTCATGCATAAACGAGTCTGGTCTCTTGCCGCACCGATTATCCTATCCAATGTCACGGTGCCGCTAGTTGGTGCTGTTGACACCGCCGTCGTTGGCCACCTGGCAGACATTACACTCATCGGAGCTGTTGCTTTTGGCGCTCTGATCTTCAGTTTTGTTTACTGGGCCTTCGGTTTTCTACGCATGGGCACCACCGGATTTGCCGCTCAGGCATGGGGCCGAAACAACCTGACTGAAGCCTATTTGACGCTGTCACGAGCAATGCTCATCGGATTATCACTCGGAGCACTCTTAATTATTGCTCACCCATTGATCGGTCGGTTGGCACTCACACTCTTTCAAGCATCTTTAGAGGTCGAATCCGCAACTGCGGTTTATTTCGGCATTCGAATCTGGAGCGCCCCCGCTGTATTGGGCCTCTACGCCATCCTCGGTTATTTAATTGCCGCGCAAGACATGAGGGCCGTGCTTTACACGCAGCTTCTGCTTAACGGGCTGAACATGTTCCTCGACATTCTGTTGGTTAGTTATTTCGACTACGGTATTGAAGGAGTCGCCGTCGCCACGGTATGTAGCGAATACATCGCCATCGGCTTCGGCATCTGGTTAATACACCGCCGAACGGGCTATCGCGTCAAACTGACGTTGACTCATCGTCTACTAGACGCAGGTGCTATGCGGAAACTCCTTAACGCGAATTTCAACCTCTTTATTCGCACCCTTTGTCTGATCTTTAGTTTTGCCTGGTTCACTAATCGCAGCGCTCAACTGGGAGACCTCTATCTCGCCGCCAACGCAGTATTGCTCCACCTACAGACGATTTCTGCCTACGCACTGGATGGATTTGCACATGCGGCTGAAACACTGGTTGGGCACGCGGTAGGGAGACGCAATCGGTCAGCTCTGTTGGCTACCATTCGCATCAGCACGTTATGGGCGCTGATCGTTTCGTCACTGATTAGTTTGATTTATTTGATAGCTGGGCACCACTTGCTTAGCTGGATGACCAACCACTCGGATGTCCTTATCCTGGCGCGCGCCTATCTACCTTGGGTGGTGATTGGACCAATTATTGCAGTGTGGAGTTTTCAACTCGATGGCATCTTTATCGGAGCAACACGAACTCGGGAAATGCGTAATGCGATGTTGATCTCGCTTGGAGGGTATTTGTTAGCCGTGGAAGCATCCACTGCCCTCGCCCACAACCATGGATTATGGATTTCCCTCCTGCTTTTCTTTGTCTTGCGGGCACTCACTTTGGCCTTCTACATGCCACGCATAATCGCAACGACTTACTAATCCTTTCGATTATCCCTAAGAATCATTACACCCCCACTCAGCGGCGAAGAATGATGCGAATGTTTCCGGGTCCGCCAAATAGTCGCTGGAGTTCATCGCTACTGAACTCCAGTGCATAGCGATAAGCTGACTCGATTCCGTATAACCTACCGGGTTGACCAATCACCGGCCGCCCCATGCGCTGGCCGCTGATAAAACTACCAGAACGTGAGAAAAAAGCGATATTCAAAGGAGTCTGTACATTTTGCATATGAAACCGAGTGCGCACATCTCGGTCGAATACAAACAACAATGGAAATCGCGCTATCTCCGCTTCGCACACATTCTGAAATCCCGCTGCCCTTTGGCGTGCACTGACAGCCATCCTGACTCGGATGACCGAATGACTCCCATCCTCATTCCATATCTCAACAATATTTTTCGGCATCGTAGCAAAAACTTCTGGAACGGCATCGCATCTGTCAGCCTCGGCGTTAACGCCAACCAGCACAAGGGCGAGACACAAGAACTGTCTGATTCGCCAACAGACCATCATGCCAACTCGTGACTCGCTGTCACACGATGATATGTAATGATTCAGCGATCTTGCGCCGAACCTGTCCGGCGACTTCGAGTGCGCGCACCCCGTCCATACCAGTTACCAATGGCTGTCGCCCATTTCGAACACACGCAACAAAGTGCTCTAACTCTGCATCTAACGGTGGTCGACTATCGACCTCGATCGACTCGGTCTGAATGCCAACAAACCCTGACTCCTCGATATCTGGAGTCCGTCGAGACACCTCAACCTGCTGATTTACAAAATCAAGACCGAGGTAACACGCCTCTCCAAATACTCGAATACGCCGGAATTTTCGAGAGGAGACCCGACTCGCAGTGACGTTAGCAATCGTGCCATCTGCGAATTCGAGACGCGCATTCGCAATATCAACATGTGCCGACACGACGCGGGCTCCCACCGCGGACACATAAGTGAGTCCCGCGGTGACCAATGAAAGAACGATGTCGATATCATGAATCATAAGATCAGTAACCACATCAACATCCGCTGCCCGGGAAACAAACGGACCCAACCGATGAACCTCAATAAATCGTGGCCGGTCAAGCTCTTGAACTAACCGTACGACACCCGCATTAAACCGTTCCAAATGACCAATTTGCAAAATGGTGCCCGTTTCCTCAGCGGCCTTGACGATCGCTTTCGCATCAACCAAATGATCTGCAATGGGTTTTTCTAATAACACGTGTATGCCATCGCGCAAATAAGGTTCGGCTACAACACGATGACTAGAAGTTGGCACGACGACGCTCACAGCATCGACCTTATCAAGCAGCGCCCCGGGCTCGCTGTAAGCGGAACAACCACACTCCTTGGCTACCCGGGCTGCTGCCTGCACGTCAATATCCGCCACGCCCACAAGTTCTACTCCTGCCATTGCAGCGTAAATTTGAGCATGAATCGCCCCAAGATATCCCACACCAACCACACCCACACGGATAGATTGTGTCGTCAACTCCTCATTCCCCTAATATCGGGACATCAAACAAACAGAAATGCCTATTAACCTGGTTCTTCACCAATCAGTCATCGAAAACAACAATGACACGACGATTCTGGCGACCTTTCTTTTCAATTTTCCGAACACGAATACAACCGATCTCCCCTGTTGAAGCGACATGAGTACCGCCGCACGGTTGCATGTCAATACCTTCAAATTCAACGATTCGGACTTGACCACTTCCTGTCGGAGGTTTAACTGACATCGTTCGAACCAATTCTGGCTTGTGAGCAAGTTCTTCGTCGCTGATCCACCTCATCTGCATTGATGCATTCTGCGCAATCAACACATTAAGTCGCTCGGTTACCTCTTCTTTATCAACAGGCTCAGGTAAATCAAAGTCAAGTCGTCCACGACCATCCTGAATCGAACCACCCGTGACGGGTGCCGGGATAGCAGCGCATAACATATGCATGCAACTGTGCATTCGCATTAAGCGATAACGGCGCTCCCAATCCAGTTTCAGTGTGACGGTCTCACCAATCGCCGGCAAATCGAAATCGCTCGACACGTGATGCTGTTGTTCACCTGTCTCAGCGTCTTTTTGCGTATCCGTGACCACGAATTCGCGACCGTCAGCGTGCAAAATCCAACCCGTATCCCCAGGTTGGCCCCCGCCTTCAGGATAAAACACCGTCTGATCAGTAACGATCACACCATCGTGCGCGGTGACTACTACCGCATTGCATTCCTTTAGGTAGCTGTCCCGCCTAAAGAGTTCATCTGTCATTGCCATTTCGGTTTACCTTACTCGCGGGCTCGTTTAGAAGACGGATCATACAGTGGGCTAAGGCTGGCGGTTGCCGGATAACGTCGCCCTGCGATCTCGATGGCATAGCTACCCGTGGTGACGAACTCATCATCAACGCCATCCTTATGCTCAACATAGCCAAGCCCAACTGCACCACCCAGTGAGTGCCCATACATGCCGGATGTCGTGCGACCCACTCTAATGTCATCACGCCAGATCGGCTCATCGTGATACAACAACGGCTCCGGGTCATTCACTAAAAATTGGATCAAACGCCTAGTCAACGGTTGCTCTCTTTGTTTCAACAGCGCAGCCTCGCCAAGAAATCCCCCGGGTTTACCAAAATCCACAGCAAAACCAAGCCCCGCCTCAAGTGGAGTATCCTCGTCACTGATGTCATGTCCCCAGTGCCGGAATGCTTTCTCGATACGGAGACTGTTCAGCGCGTGATACCCCGCCATCACAAGACCATGGGACTCCCCTGCCTCGGCAATAACATCGTATACCCCGAGGGCAAACTCACTTGGAATGTAGAGCTCCCAACCTAACTCACCCACGTAACTCATTCGCGTTGCCCGGACACGGGCATAACCAAGTTCGATCTCTCGCGAAGCACCAAAAGGAAATGCCGCGGACGAAAGGTCCTCAGGCGTCAATTCTCTCAATAACGTACGAGACCGCGGCCCCATTAACGCGATAACTGCGTATCCACTGGTGACATCTGTTACGACTGCACACGCATCATCAGGAATATGCTCGCGTAACCAGTAATAGTCTCTAGCTTGCGACGCTGCACTCGTTACGATCAAAAACTGATCGTCATCGATCCGGGTGACTGTGAGATCCGCCTCAATTCCGCCACGAGCATTAAGCCACTGTGTATAAACCGCGTGACCGGGGAGAATATCAACATCACGGCCTGATATGTGACCCAAAACACGTGCCGCATCCGGTCCTTGCAAAAGCATTTTACCAAAGGACGAAAGATCAAACAGACCCACACCTTGACGAACACCCTGATGTTCCGCTCGACTATTCTCAAACCAGTTCTGACGACTATAACTGTACTCATAGACTGGCACGGTACCCGCTTTACCGAACCAATTTGGCCGTTCCCACCCGGACACTTCTCCAAAACATGCGCCCACGGCTTTCAGACGATCATGCAACATCGACACGCGTACCGGCCGCGCGCTCTCTACCTGACGATAGGGCCAATGCATGGCATAGAGCAGACCGAGCGCCTCTTTGGTGCGATCGTGAAGGTATCTTTGGTTACTCTGAAAAGGCATCACCCGCCTTATGTCAACATCCCATAAGTCCATCGGCGCATGACCGGCATCTATCCATTCGGCAATGACTTTGCCCGCCCCTCCAGCCGACTGGATACCGATCGAATTGAAGCCTGCGGCAATGAAAAAATTACTAATTTCTGGCGATGGCCCAAGGTAGTATCGGTTATCAGGTGTGAAACTTTCGGGCCCATTAAAAAAGAGTTTAATACCCGTGTCCGAAAGCAATGGAATGCGGTGAATCGCAAGATTAAGGTGCGGTTCGATGTGAGCGACATCCTCTGGCAACGTATCGAATTCAAAATCTGGCGGGATCCCGGCCATTCCCCAAGGTTTCGCCACCGGCTCAAACATGCCGATCAGAAGTTTCCCCGCATCTTCTTTATAGTAGTTACACGCTGACGGCTCCCGTAGTACTGGCAGATCGACGGGCAGATCATTGATCGGTTCCGTAACAACATAAAAATGTTCCGCTGCATGCAAGGGAATATTCACGCCACAAAGCTGCCCTACCTCACGAGCCCACATTCCCGCACAATTCACCGCAATCTCACAGGAAATGGTGCCCGAGTCGGTTCGCACCGATGTCACACGTCGACCTTTCGTCTCGACCGCCGTTACTCGAGTGTCTTCAAACACTCGGGCGCCCCGGTTACGCGCCCCGCGTGCAAGCGCCTGGGCCGTATCCGTTGGATTGGTCTGGCCGTCCTTTGGGAGGAAAACACCCCCCACCAAATCATCGGTCTTGACCAGCGGATGTAAGCTGCGCACTTCAGTTGGTGAAACCACCTGGGCGTCAAGTCCGAAACAACTGGCCATAGACGCCCCTCGGACAAATTCTTCAAACCGTTCCTTATCCGATGCAATTGCCAACGATCCATTCTGTCGAAAACCGGTCGATTGACCCGTTTCCTCTTCCAAGGACGCATATAGCTCCGTTGTGTATTGAGCCAAGCGAGTGAGATTGTAAGTAGCTCTTAACTGACCGACTAACCCCGCTGCGTGCCAGGTCGTACCCGAGGTTAGTTTCTTACGCTCCAACAAAACCACATCCGTCCATCCGATTTGGGTAAGGTGATACGCCACACTGCATCCGATCACCCCGCCCCCAATAATGACGACTTGTGCCTGTTGGGGAAGTTCAGTCAAAAAAAGTCTCCTTTATGTGGACCGACAATCGGTCTGTTGGCCACGGACCGTGCCACCGTGCACCAGAGGGTTATCCCAGACTGGGGAAAATAATTCAAGAGAATTGCTGTTGTCGATGATTTGTCGTTTCTATCTAACATCGGAGACAATCACCTGAACAAGCCGTTGCCCAGAAATAATAGACATTAGCCACTCTCTGAAATGGCTACCTCTAACATGCCGACATACCCAAAATAACAACAATCGGTCACAAATTACTAACCACAAGCATGACTGATCCGCCAACTACAGAAAATTCAAGTACTGGAGAGTTTCTGCACCCACGCTATTGGGCGACCTGGACCGGCATCGGCGCGCTGCGCCTGTTGTCATGCTTACCTATTCGGATACTGTTTGGTATCGGCAAGGTATTAGGGCGGGGGCTCCACCTCATCCTGCCTGATCGAAGGCGCATCGCTACCATCAACATCCAGCGGTGTTTTCCCGATCTCTCGTCGCGGGAAGTAGCCACCATCGTTCGAGAATCATTCGAAGTCATCACGACCGTTGCTATCACCACGGGAATCAGTTGGTGGGCATCTCGTGCCAGACTAAGCCATCTGGTGCACCTGCACCAGGCACACCATTTTACCGACGCACTGACCCAAAATCAGACCGTAATTCTCCTCGCACCCCATTTCTCTGCAGTCGCCACCGTTAGCATTTACCTCGGTACAATCGGGCCAGGCGTTAGCATTTATCAACGCATCAACAATCGCCTCTTAGACAAATTCATTTTACGCGGTCGTCAACGATTCGGTAGCCGCATGTTTGAGCGCAAAAGCAGCATGCGAGAAGTCATTCGTGCTTTGAAAAATGGTGAGTTCTTGTACTACCTGCCGGACCAGGATCCGGGGCCTCGTCGAGCAGTCTTTGCTCCATTTTTTGATATTCCAACCGCCAGTTGGCCTGTCCTTGGCCGCATCGCTTCTATGACTAACGCTATTGTTATTCCGTGTTTTTGCAGTTTAAATCGCGACCGTGGCGGCTATGACATTACTTTCGATGCCCCACTGGAAAATTTTCCAGGCGACAACCCAGTGGCCGATGCAACTCGTATGAATCAGGTCATTGAATCGGCCGTTCGGGCCATGCCAAGCCAGTACTTCTGGGTACACAAACGGTTTAAGACGCGTCCCCCGGGCGAGGACGATTTTTACCGCTGACTGACAACGTCACAAAGATCCGCAGCTGGAGGTTAGACCTGACAGCAAAACCTCCCAATACGCCAAGACAACACTAACTAGCGACCGCGGCTGCCAGCGCCGTACCGACCTCGACCGTGTTAGCTGATCCACCAATGTCCGCTGTCTTCGGCCCATCGGGGGCCGCCATCACGGCCTCAATGCCCGTCATCACAGCGGCAGCAGCCTCCGTTTCACCAAGATGATCCAACATCATGGCACCGGACCAAATTTGTCCGATCGGGTTAGCAATGCCTTTACCCGTAATGTCCGGTGCCGACCCATGGACTGGTTCAAATAGCGACGGGTGCTCTCTTTCTGGATTTAGGTTAGCCGACGGCGCAACCGCAATGGTCCCAGTGGTCGCGGGGCCCAGATCAGAAAGAATATCGCCAAAAAGATTGCTCGCCACAATCACATCAAACCACTCTGGCGTCAAAACAAGGCGCGCAGCAAGAATATCGATATGGTACTGGTCCGTCTCAATATCAGGAAACCGATCGGCATTTGCAGCAAACCGCTCATCCCAGAAACTCATGGAATGAATGATTCCATTTGACTTTGTTGCCGACGTTAATTTTCCTTGTCGCGACGCAGCCAAATTAAAGGCGTACTCATGAATACGGTCAGTACCCTGACGCGTAAAAATCGATTCTTGGAACGCTGCTTCCTGATCTGTTCCACGATACAACCGGCCACCAATCTCTGAATACTCGCCCTCATTGTTCTCCCGGACGATCAAATAATCGATATCCCCCGGCGCCTTATCTCTCAATGGGCTCGTCAGTCCGGGAAGCAACTTGACCGGGCGCAAATTGACATAGAGCTTGAGGTCCCGCCGCATCGGCATAAGAAGTTCCCACAAAGAAATATGATCAGGCACCCCAGGGAACCCAACGGCACCAAAATAAATGGCATCAAGCCCCGACAACTGTTCCAGACCATCAGCTGGCATGATCTCACCGACTCGATGAAATCGCTCGCAACTCCAGTCGAAATCGACCCATTCGAACTGAAACCCAAACCGTCTAGCGACTGCCTCCAACACCCGCTGACCTTCTGGTACCACCTCTCGACCGATACCATCACCAGGAATCACTGCGATTCTGTATTTACTCATCTGTTGTTTGCCCCGCGTTCGTTTTATCCATACACGCCGGCCAATGACCGTCGTATGCTCATTACGAGCTGAAAGGAGCTAAGTCTAACTCAGCCCCATCGTTCCACCGAACCAACAGCTAGCCTCGCACTGATGACACCCTGTGTCGCATTCCATAGGACGAAGTCTGTCGGTATAAACCCCACAACTTAGTAGTTAATCGATCAACGCAAAGATAAAGCCCACTGCCCAACACCACGCTGATACAAGTCGCTTCAAGTAACGTCTCGGTGGATACCACCATGCCCCCGAATAGCTCGGGATGAGCCGCCAGCATCCAGGCTACAGCAATCACACTGACTGACCAACAGGGAAATTCCAGGGAATTCGACATTGTTCTAACTCCATCATCGGCTAAAAAACCGATGATGGGGCGAGCGCTGACTCATGGGATGAGTTTCCCAGAACATCTGACCTTCAGGCCAATACAATGGCCTCAGGCACCCTTAAGCTGGCTTTTGATAACGCTCGAGAAAGTCTTGGTAAGCCAAACTCAACCCCTCGGCAAGCGGTGTGGTCGCGGACCAACCCAACGCCCGCAAACGTTCTACGTCCACCCATTTCCTCGGCGTACCATCGGGTTTCGAAGCATCCCATTTCAGCTTTCCAGTGAATCCGACAACGCCGCGCACTTGGTCCGCCAAGTCGCGGATACTCACCTCTTCCCCACTACCGATATTAATCAGTGGCGCATGATCCTCTGAGAATAAGCCAGCAAGAACATCGGGGGAACAGGTCAACAAAAACATGCACGCGTCGGCCAAATCATCGCTATAGAGAAATTCCCGCCGTGGCGTACCTGTTCCCCAAACCTCCAGTTCAGCGGCTCCCGCACATTTCGCTTCATGAGCTTTTCGAATGAGAGCCGGCAACACATGTGAAGTCGCAAGATCATAGTTGTCACCGGGCCCGTATAGATTGTTCGGCATTACGGCCAGGTACCGGGTACCGTATTGTCGATTGTAGGCCCAACACATTTCTACACCGGCGATCTTGGCCACTGCATAGGGGCGGTTACTCGACTCCAGCATACCGCTTAATAAATGCGTTTCGTGGATCGGCTGTGGAGCGTACTTTGGATAGATACAACTCGAACCAAGGAAAAGTAATTGTTTAACCCCACTCTTCCACGCACTGTGGATGACGTTCGATTGTATTAAAAGATTCTCTCCGATGAATTCCGCAGGATAAGTGGCATTGGCAAGGATGCCCCCTACCCGGGCAGCGGCCAACACCACAACGTCTGGTTTTTCCCGTAAAAAGAATGCCGCAGTAGCCGATTGATCAAGTAAATCGAGCTCGCTACGTGTACGCGTGATGATGTGGCTGAAACCTCGCGCTGTCATCACCCGGTGTATCGCTGAACCGACCAAACCTCGATGTCCAGCGATAAAGACACGACTTTGCTTTTCCACCACCTACCACCTCAACAGTCAGTCATTAGGTGAATGAGACTCGCTCATCTGACTGCGAGCCAGCGCCAAATCGGCCGCCACCATTTCAGCGACCAACTCTTGAAAGGTCGTACGGGCTCGCCAGCCTAGGGTTCGCTCCGCCTCACTAGGGTCTCCAAGCAAACTTTCCACCTCAGTCGGACGATAATACCGTGGATCAATGGCAACAATGATCCGTCCGGATGCGTCTATCCCTTTTTCATCGAGCCCACTCCCTTGCCACACGATGCCCATATCCAGCTCCGCTGCGGCCGCCTCGATGAAATCTCGAACACTGTGTTGCGTTCCACTCGCGATCACATAATCTTTTGGATCTTCTTGTTGCAACATCAGCCACTGTGCCTCGACATAGTCGCGGGCGTGCCCCCAATCTCGTTTTGCGTCAAGGTTGCCCAGATGTAGACATGAATCAAGACCACCCCGGATTCGCGCCAAGCCCCGAGTGATTTTACGCGTGACAAATGTCTCTCCACGAACCGGTGACTCGTGGTTAAAAAGAATGCCGTTACAGGCATAAACACCGTAAGCCTCTCGATAATTCACTGTAATCCAATAGGCGTACAACTTGGCAACTGCATAGGGGCTGCGCGGATAGAATGGGGTCTTCTCAGTCTGGGGCACTTCACGAACCAGCCCGTATAACTCCGAAGTCGAAGCCTGATAAAACCGGGTCTTTTCAACCAGCGAGAGAATACGAATCGCTTCCAACAGTCGCAGCGCACCGAGCGCATCCGAATTCGCCGTATATTCCGGCTCCTCAAAACTCACTGCCACGTGACTCTGTGCACCGAGGTTATAAACCTCGTCGGGTTCAACCTCCTGCAACGTTCGCACTAGACTAAGCGTGTCGGTGAGATCGCCATGGTGCAGGATCAGACGAGGGTCCGGCTCATGGGGGTCTTGATAAAGGTGATCAATCCGCTGGGTGTTGAGCGAAGACGCTCGTCGTTTAATACCATGAACGACATATCCCTTCCCTAACAGCAGTTCCGCAAGATACGCGCCATCCTGCCCTGTGATACCCGTAACCAACGCCGTCTTCGTCATACTTAATACCTGCTCTCAGACCCCACTCAGCGCCCGTTCAAAATATCGAATGGTTTCTCCCAATCCCACATCGAGTTCCACCGTGGGCGACCAGTCCAAATTTTTTCTTGCGAGAGTGATATCCGGTTGGCGTTGCACGGGGTCATCTTCTGGCAATGACTCGTACACCAATGCAGAACGCGACCCGGTCATTGCAAGCACCTTCTGGGCAAGCTCGATAATCTGGAATTCTCCTGGATTACCCAGGTTTATTGGCCCATGCACCGAGTGGGGACTCGCCATCAGCCGGACTAGTCCTTCAACCAGATCACTAACATAACAAAACGAACGTGTTTGTTCTCCGCTCCCATAAATCGTAATCGGATGACCCTGAAGCGCCTGCACAATAAAGTTTGAAACAACACGACCGTCCTCTCGATGCATATTTGGGCCATAGGTATTGAAGATACGGGCCACTTTTATCGCCAAGTCATGTTGTCGCTGATAATCGAAGAACAAAGTCTCGGCACACCGCTTGCCTTCGTCATAGCACGCGCGGATACCAACAGGATTGACCCGACCCCAGTATGTTTCGGTTTGAGGGTGCTCTTCAGGATCGCCGTAGACTTCACTGGTCGATGCCTGAAGAATTTTTGCGCGTGTCCGCTTTGCAAGACCCAGCATATTGATTGCTCCGTGAACACTGGTCTTGGTAGTCTGCACCGGATCGAACTGATAATGTACCGGTGAAGCAGGACAAGCTAGATTGTAAATCTGGTCTACTTCAACGTAGAGCGGAAACGTGACATCGTGACGCATCAACTCGAAATTATCATAGTCTTGTAAAGCGACGACATTCTGCTTCGTTCCAGTAAAATAATTGTCGACGCAAAGAACGTCGTATCCATCTTCGACTAATCTTGCGCACAGGTGCGACCCAATAAACCCGGCCCCGCCTGTGACCAATATCCGTAAGGACATAAATAACCATCCAATGAAACGACGTGAATTTTAGACGTTTTTAGTCGGCTTCGCAGAGATTGGTAATTCTGCCTAAGACGCCTCGTGCTTGCTCTAGACCCTACCCATGGTCCGCGCGGATAGCCTCCCGCCGCCCTATACTCCTTTAGTTACATCGGAGAACGCACCGTGACATTACCCTTCACTCGACACGAATACGAGCAACGGCTGGCAAAAACGCGCCGCGCCATGGAAGAGCGCAACATTCAACTGCTATGGGTTGCCGACCCTTCAAACATGGCCTGGCTGACCGGTTATGACGGTTGGTCGTTCTATGTCCACCAGGGTGTACTGCTCCCCTCCGTCGGTGAACCGATCTGGTTTGGCCGCGAACAAGACACTCAAGGCGCACGTCGTACTGTCTGGATGGATCACAAGAGTATCATCGGCTATCCCGACCATTATGTTCAATCGACCGAGCGACATCCCATGGATTATCTCGCGAACCTGATTCTCGATTGGGGTTGGCATGAGCAATACATCGGCGTGGAGATGGACAATTACTACTTCAGCGCAGCTGCCTATCTCGCCCTGGAGAGAAAGCTTCCTTCAAGCAACCTGATCGATGCGACCGGCCTCGTTAACTGGGAACGGGCAGTAAAGTCACCGCAAGAAATTATATTCATGAAAAGGGCAGGCGTCATTGTCGAGCGTACACACGCCATGATTCAGGAGCGGGTAGAGCCTGGGCTTCGAAAAAATGAACTGGTCGCAGACATATTTCGCACTGCGATTCGGGGCACGGAGTCGTACGGCGGCGATTACGCAGCGATTGTGCCCTTGGCACCAACGGGCCTCGATGCCGCCGCACCACATTTGACTTGGGACGATCAGCCGTTTGAATTGGGGGCAGGCACCTTTTTTGAAATTGCCGGATGTTACCGTCGATATCATTGCCCGCTTTCCCGAACAATTTATCTCGGCACACCGCCAGAAAAATTATTGCAAGCAGAAGAAGCCGTTCTTGAGGGCATTGAAGCGGCGCTTAACGTTGTCAGACCAGGAAACACCTGCGAAGACATTGACGCAGCCTGGCAAAAAATCATCCGCCGCTACGGATTTAGTAAGGCTAGTCGTTGTGGTTACGCCATTGGTTTGAGTTACCCCCCCGATTGGGGGGAACGTACCATGAGTCTGCGCCAAGGCGATCAGTCCATACTGGAACCTGGGATGACGTTTCACTTAATGCCCGCACTTTGGGAACATGATTGGGGTCTGGAAATCACAGAAAGCTTTCTTGTCACCGACACAGGCTATGAGACTCTCTCGCATTTTCCAAGGGCGTTACTCATAAAACCCTGATAATCACTCTACGTCAATGGTGCCTGGGATAGACCTTTCACAAAAAGTCATCCAATCGATAGTCATGGCATGTCGTGGGCTGGCACAGCTAGGCACAGGACTGTGCTTAGAAACTAAAGTTTGAAGGGAGAGGGTACAAGCGTTGGGAAATAAGGGATGCTGGTGCCGGCGAGAGGATTCGAACCTCCGACCTACGCATTACGAATGCGTTGCTCTACCAACTGAGCTACACCGGCTCTAATTTTGAAAACTCGGGTCTAATTATAAACGGGCCACCTCACAGCACCTCTTAAAGGTCGCTATTGCCACGTGGGACTGGCACTGAAAATGAAACACCTTCATCTTCACGGACTGCCGCAGTAACGAGTCGACCACCCCAAGCCACCAACTGATCAATTACTTCAGTGACCAGTTTTTCTGGAGCCGATGCGCCGGCAGTCACACCAACAAGCTCACATCGCTCTAACCATTCAGGTTGAATCTCACTGAAATCATCGATCAAGTACGCATCCGCTCCAGATTCTTCAGCAACCTCGCGAAGTCGATTGGAGTTTGAACTCGTAAGCGACCCCAGCACCAGCACTACATCGGCTCGTTTGGCAATACTACGGATTGCATCCTGACGATTCTGTGTGGCATAACAAATATCACCCTTCCGAGGTCCATCGATAGCAGGGAAACGGGTCCGAAGTGCCGTCACGATGCGCGTCGTATCATCGACCGACAATGTAGTCTGCGTAACATAAGCCAAACTGGCAGGGTTTTTTACCTGCAACTCGTTGACCCCCTTAAGATCTTCCACTAAGTACATACCGTTATCACACTGCCCGAGAGTTCCCTCAACTTCGGGGTGTCCCGCATGACCGATCATCACTATTTCTTTGCCTTCTGCTCGAAAACGGCGCACTTCAGCATGCACTTTGGTCACCAATGGACAAGTTGCGTCGTAAATGTTCAACCGACGACGACTCGCTTCTTTAATAACAGCCCGCGACACGCCATGGGCACTTAAAATAACTGTTGCCTTGTCCGGCACCTCATCGAGTTCATCAACAAATACCACTCCACGCTCCGACAGATCCGCCACGACCGATCGATTATGTACAACAGCATGCCGCACATAAATCGGGGTCCCGTACTTCGTCAGCGCCTCTTCAACAGTCTGAATAGCACGATCCACGCCGGCACAAAACCCACGTGGGTTAGCAAGTTCAATCTGCATGGGCTAGGTGCACCCCTCGATCACCGCCAACACCTCGACGTCGAATCTCAGATTATTACCAATCAGTGGATGATCCAATTCGACATTAACCTGCCTATCATCGACCTCAAATACCTGCCCTACCCTCACACTATCTGAATCCACAGAAAATTCTATCAGTGCGCCTGGTTCCGCTTCGATGTCTTGGGGAAAATTCGCCAACGGCATTGCCTGAATAAGTACGGACTCGCGCACGCCAAAAGCAGCAAGATCCACTGTCGTCGGTATCCAAAGTCGCTCTCCTGCCGAGCGTCCTACTAATTTTGCCTGGACACAGCTTGGGAAAAACTTCGCACTCCCTGACATATTACAGGGACTATCATTCGATAACACGAGCTCTTGCTCGTTTTCTAAAAATACACCGTAACAAACTCTATACACCGGCTCACACTCGGAGTAAAACCCCATCAGGATCCCCGAAAGATACGAGTTAGATCTATCAATAACACGATGACGCCTAATGTGATCACGGTATCCGCTAGGTTAAATGCGGGCCAATGCCATCCCCGATAGTGAAAATCAATGAAATCCACAACATAACCAAACCGAAATCGATCGGTCAGATTGCCCAGTGCCCCACCAAGCACCAATGCCAAACCTATCTCAAACAATTCTTCGCCCCGCCGCGGGTGACATAAACGCCACACAATCCACACGCAAACAAGACATCCGGTAAGGATGAGAAACCATTGCGCCCACAAGCCTTGGTTAGCCAACATTCCAAATGCGGCACCGCTGTTGTGAATGTGAACAAACCTCAAAAACGACGTGAGTCCGATGGCTTCCCCGAAAGCCATGTGCCGAAGCACTAACTCCTTCGTCAATAAATCCAGGATTAATAAAACCACGGCTAAGGCAATCAAAAAAAATACCCACCGAGTTCGAGAAGAATTGACGACTGCCATTAGACCGTCCTCGGGTTTTCTGTTAACCATGTTGATGCCATCAGGGTGTCTTTATGAATCTGATCTTTCAATGCGTCGAATGAATCAAACTTCGTTTCGGCTCGAATTCGCTTCCTAAAGACCACTCGAATGCGATCTCCATAGAAAGTTCCTGAGAAATTGATCAGGTGCACTTCGAGCAAAAGACGATCACCGCCAACCGTCGGTCGAAACCCGAGGTTAGCCACTCCAGGTAACAGTCCATTCTCCACCCCCGCCACCTCAACAGCAAACACGCCGCGCAACGGTGGAGTATGGCGTTCAACCAACAAGTTGGCAGTTGGAAATCCCCAAGTTCGTCCGCGTTGATCACCATAAAGCACACGACCCGAGATTGCGTAAGGACGCCCCAGCAAACGTTCCGCCAGCACTAAATCGCCAATTTCCAGTGCCTCTCGCACTCTTGTGCTGCTGATCTTCTGCCCGTCAATTGATACAGCGGCCACTCGAGACACCCCAAAGCCGTATGCCTCCCCTAGTGCCTGTAAGTCCTCTGCAGTGCCGGAACGGCCCGCACCGAAGCCAAAGTCATAACCGACCACAACGTGAGAAGCGGACAGCGACTTAACTAGATATTTCCTGACAAAGTCTTCCGCAGACAACGACGCCAATTGTTCATTAAAGCGAAGGGCGATAACACGCTCAACTCCGTGATCGCGAAATAGTTCGAGTTTCTCACGCACACTACTCAAACGAGTCAATCTGATGTGTGGCTGGAAATAAGTCTGAGGATGAGGCTCGAACGTAACTACCGTGGATTTCAACGAGAGCTCCTTAGACCGCGCCTTAAGGGTCTTGATGAGCTGTTGGTGACCCAGATGGAAGCCATCGAAATTCCCGATAGCGACCACAACCGATGGCGTCCCAAGCGCCGAGTTACCGAGATCTCTAGCCCAATCCATTACTGAATCAACTCATTACAGCCTGAAAATTAATCAAACGCAGCATCACAGCTCTGGCCATGCCCAATCAGGCGCCTCGGCATCAACAATAGCTGCGATAGGCTGGCGGGCATTACAGCTATCGGACATCGCATGATAATAGGCAAGACGAATCTCTGGATACTTCCAGCATAAAAAGCCATCACCGGTAAAAAAATCAACATGCCACAAACCTGCTACAACCGGCCCCAGTCGTTCGACCTTGTCAGACCAAGTTTGCACGATTGCAGCATAGGCTGACTGCCGATCACCAAGGCGCGGATCGCAACTCAATGTATTGCGCACCGAATCCCTTAACGGCAACCATTCCGAATGCGCTGCCCTCGTGATTTTTCGAATCAAAGGAAGAAGCACTTCCGCTTCGCCCAAACTAAAAAGGCGCGGGTCCCCTAGCTTACCAATCTGAGGAATCTCCAAGGTTTGCATTTTTTCAGCCACTTGCACGACGCACATGATTTAACATCTGATGAACACGCATTCCAAATAAGTAAAGCGCTGCGATATAAACCCCAAAACCGATCCCTATCAGTGCTAATAGCATTGAAATTCTTTGTCCGATTGCCGCCTCCAACCAAGTAGTATTCTCGGAACAACCGTACCACAGGACTGCACTCATCACAGTTGTTGCCGCAAAAACCTGCCCTAGAAAACGCGACCACCCCGGAAGCGGGTGGTAGACACCGTCACGCCGCAACCACCAGTAGAGCAGTGTGGCATTAAGTAAGCCCGCAATCGACGTTGCCACAGCCAAACCCACGTGCTGAAAATAGAACACCAAGATTACGCCAAACACGGTATTGGCTATCAGAGAGAAAACGCCAGCCCTGACGGGTGTTTTCGTATCCTGGCGGGCAAAATAACCTGGTGCTAGCACCCTAACAGAAACGTAACCGGAAAGGCCTACCGAGAAACCAACCAATGCCTGCGCTGAATGTGCAACGTCCACAGCAGAAAATGCGCCGTAATGAAAAAGTACAACCATCAATGGAACAGCTAGGACCGCCAGACTGGCTGCCGCCGGAATAGCAACCAGCAATCCACATCTTAATGCCCAATCGAGTGTATCGGAAAATTCCCGTGTCGCCCCAACCGCATACTGTCCAGATAAATTTGGCAACAGGACTGTTCCGAGGGCTATTCCAAAAACACCGAGCGGAAACTCCATAAGGCGGTCAGCGTAATACAACCAAGAGACACTGCCGGTCACTAAAAATGATGCGAGTAATGTGTTGACTAGCAAATTAATTTGGGCAATCGACGCTCCAAAGGCAGCCGGCAACATCAATCGAAATACCTTACTGATACCATCCGATGTCTTCGCGGCAGTCAGCCCAGAGTCATGCAAACGGGGGCGCGGCAGTCGACCCACTTTGATTAAAAATGGAACTTGAAACAGTAACTGAATCAATCCAGCAATCAATACACCCACCGCTAGCGCAACCGCGGCGTTCGGAAAATGGGGAATCAGAACAAATACTGCCCCAATCAAACTCAGATTAAGAAGAATCGGCGTTAGAGCGGGTACGGCAAAACGATCGCGAGCATTAAGAATACCCGCAGCCATCGCAACCAACGAGATACAGAAAATATACGGAAAGGTGAAACGAAGCGCGTCAACAGTCGCTGCAAACTTGATAGGATCCTCCCCGAATCCGGGCGCAAGAACCCTCACAACCCATGGAGCCAGCGCGATCCCGCCCAAAGTCACCAGCAATAGCACCAGACCCAAGCGACCACATAGAACATCAAGGAAACGACGAATCTCCTGCTCTGTGCCCAACGTCTCCTTTTCTGTATAAACGGGCACGAAAGACGCAGAAAATGCGCCCTCAGCAAAAATGCGACGAAGAAAATTAGGAATCCGGAAAGCGACAAAAAAAGCGTCAGCAAACACGCTGGCGCCCAAAAACTGGGCAAAGGCCATATCGCGAATGAGTCCTGTGATCCGCGATAGGATCGTCATTGCACTGACAATTGCGGTAGATCTGAGTATTTTTTCCGACATAGGCGTTAACCGGAGCGGCGATCCGATGTCAGGCTCCCCTCTCAACACATAGAGATACGTGACCGAAAAACCACGAATCATTATTGACAAATCGACGGAAAATCAAAATAATCGGCGCCCCTGCCATACTTGAGACAATTTCTTGGCAAATTCCGCCCAAGCTCGTAAACGAGCCCGACAAGCAATCGGGCGCCGCTCACGTAACGTCGCCCGAAGATCTGCAATGCGCACGCACATCAAGAAGTTCATGACTGTTGCGGAATCAGGTGAAAAAGACAGCGCAACAGCAGCTTATAGCAGTGCTTCTTCAACCATTGATCGAGCTTCACAAAAAGGCCTCACTCATCGCAACAAGGCAGCCCGACTGAAGCGCCAGTTAAATGCCAAACTCAAGGCGATGGTTACTGCGTAATCACCCGCTTTGCTCTTTGGAGCAGGCTTCATAATACGACAAGATTGTCCCGATGAATCAACTCAGGTTCATCGACATATCCGAGAATACTCTCGATATCGTGACTGGCTCGACCGATAATCTGTCTGGATTCAATCGCGCTGTAGTTGATCAGGCCACGAGCAATCTCGACTTGCTCGGCCATTGTGATACAGGCCACGAGATCTCCCCTCTCGAACTCCCCCTCAACGTGAGTCACCCCGACGGGTAGCAGACTGCGTCCGTCGCTTTGAATCACCTGGATAGCACCCGAATCCAGATGTAATCGCCCCGCAACCCGCAATTGACCCGCCAACCACTGTTTCCTCGCAGCAATACGACCAGCGACAGCACGAATCCGAGTCCCCGGGTTCTTGCCAGCAGCCACTTTCAAAAGGACGTTTGACCGTTGCCCGGAAACAATGAATGTGTCTGCACCCGACCGGGCTGCCTTCTCGGCCGCGTGAATTTTGGTCAACATACCTCCTCGTCCTTGAATACCTCCCGGACCTGCCACGTTTTTAAGCGATGGATCCCCCGCAATCACTTCCTGCATGAGTACGGCAGACTCTGACCGGCGCGGATCAGCATCAAACAGCCCCTCTTGATCTGTCAAAATCACCAGACACTCGGCTTCAATCAGGTTAGTGACCAATGCTGCCAATGTATCGTTGTCGCCAAACTGAATTTCGTGCGTCACCACTGTGTCGTTTTCATTCACGATCGGAACGAGGCCTAAATCAAGCATAGTCTTCAATGCGCTTCTGGCATTGAGATATCGAGAGCGATCGGCAAGGTCCGCATCGGTAAGCAACACCTGGCACGTAGTAATTTGCTTATGGTTAAACCAGGTTTCATAACTCTTGACGAGGCTAGATTGGCCAACAGCAGCCGCGACCTGCAGGCGATGCAATTCGTGCGGTCGGCTGGTCCAGCCCAACCGGAACATGCCGGCGGCTAGTGCACCTGATGAGACCAACACAATGTCGATACCTCGATCACGCAGGGCCGCGACCTGAGCGACCAGATCACTAATCGCACCCTCGTTGAGACCCGCCCCCCTATCAGCCAGCAATGAACTGCCGATCTTGACTACCCAACAGATTCGATCACCCTCACTCATCATTCTCTGATCCTTCGTCTTCCCGCGTCAAAAAAAGAAATGCATCGCGCATGACACGGCGACAGCCTTCTCCGGTTACCGCAGAGGTCTCGTAAATTGGCGCCTTCCATCCCAACTCTGCCTCTAGTGACACCTTGATCGATCTTAAATCGATTTCCGAGACCAAATCTGTTTTATTGAGCACTATCCAACGCGGCCGTTCGCTAAGTCTCGCATCAAACTCGCGCAACTCGCGCGTTATCTGATTAAAGGACTGCACCAGATCGGTCGTCGCATCATTGCCCACATCGATCAGATGAAGCAATAAACGGGTACGCCGCACGTGCCTGAGAAACTGTAACCCGAGACCGGCTCCTTGAGCGGCTCCAGGGATCAAACCAGGAATATCTGCTACCACCAAACTGCTGTCAGGCCCCTCCTCAAACACACCCAACTCCGGTGCCAACGTAGTAAATGGATAAGCCGCTACTTTTGGCTTAGCAGCGGAAATGGCACGAAGAAAAGTTGATTTTCCCGCATTGGGTAAGCCGAGAAGACCGATATCGGCGAGCAATCGAAGCTCAAGTTTCAACTCACGTTCATCGCCTGGCGCACCTAGGCTTGTGCGCCGAGGTGCTCTGTTAGTGCTCGACTTAAAGCGCGCGTTGCCGCGCCCCCCCCGACCACCTTCGACAATAGCGAACGGCCCCATTTCATTAGCCATGTCAACGATGAGTTCCTGAGTTCCCGCATCAAACACCATCGTTCCCTTCGGCACGGCAACGGAATAGTCAGCCCCTCCCGCCCCAGTTCTGTTCTGGTTTCCACCTCGAGCGCCGGATTCGGCACGGAATCGCCGCGCATGACGGAAAACACTTAAGGTGTTCAGTCCTGGATCGGGGACAAGAAATACCCGCCCCCCTCGGCCCCCATCACCGCCATCAGGCCCGCCACGGGGAATATATTTTTCACGACGGAAACTCAAGAATCCGTCGCCACCGTGACCGGCAGTCACCGTTATAGTTGCTTCATCGACAAAGTGCATGCCCAAACACCCTATCCGGTTAAACAAAAAACCCCGCTCGAAGACTGCGGGGTTCCTGGTTTAAAAGACGGAGTCTCGCCTCAAGTCTCAGCCAGGATACTCACTGTCTTGCGACTCTTCGGACCCTTAATCTCAAACTTGACCTTGCCTTTGATCAAAGCAAACAATGTGTGATCTTTACCAAGGCCTACATTACTACCCGGATGAAACCGGGTACCGCGTTGTCGGACGATGATATTCCCCGCTTTAACTAGCTCACCGGCATAGCGTTTGACTCCGAGACGTTTTGACTCTGAATCACGGCCATTTCTTGAACTGCCACCCGCTTTTTTATGCGCCATGCTATCTATCTCTCCCTTACGTAGGTTCCCAGCATACTCAAGCGGAGATTTCCGTGACTTTGAGTTGCGTGTAGGCTTGTCGATGCCCTTGCATTCGACGGTACTTCTTACGTCGTTTCATTTTAAATATGCGGATCTTCTTGTCACGCCCGTGGGCCACCACTTCGGCTTTGACCGAAGCTCCATCAAGAAGCGGATTACCTATCTTGACATCCTCACCCTGAATCACTGCGAGCACGCGCGGCAAATCGATGACCTCACCGGCAATACCAGGCAGTTTCTCAACCCGCAACTGCTCTCCAACGGCCACACGGTATTGCTTCCCACCAGTTTCCACGACTGCGTACATATTTGTTTCCCTGCAGAAAATCGGGCACCATTCGGTGCCAGATAGAAAAAGACCAAACACCCCTGATTGGGCCGCGGGATTTTAGTCAAACGCTGGCCATCGGTCAATTCATGGCCCCGAGCCTATAACAAGGAACTCATGCCTGCACCAAACGTCACAGCCATAAGAAATCCAACTGATCTGCCCCGTGAGAGTGGAAATCGGGAGATTACGCTATCGACGGTAACAGCGCCGGTACGACACGAAC